>JAZNBR010000021.1:0-15436 GCA_045587105.1 Ruminococcus sp. | reverse complement strand
TTTTCTTTATTCTTACTGCACTGATATGAGGCGGAAGGCTCAGCGTCATTGCCTCACCATAATGTATTGTAACCTCGTCGCCAACGCTGAGTTTACGATTTCTCCGCAGATTCACTACATATTCCTGATTTGTATGCAAATCACGAACAAGTAATCTTTTATCGGATATCTCCAATATTTCCGCATTCATTTTTAATATCATCAGAATCCCCCCATGCTGTAAACTATATTAATATTATAACCATATATTACAATAATGTCAAGATAAAACTGATAATATTGCACAACAATATAACGATACAGTAACTCCCCCAATTTTTGATTTATTTTATACTGAAAATCGAACTTTTCTGTTTTGTGAAAAGGTGTTAATCACGATATAAATATACCAGTTCTTTTTGTAAAAAGCGTAAAATTTCCGGAAAAATATTGACTGATCGCATTTCATGATTTATAATAATTATGGATAAAATTTCATAAATCAAGGAGATTTGTACGATGGAAAAGCTTTATACAGGTAAAACAAAGGACGTATTCAAACTCGATAACGGCAACGTAATGCTCAAGTTCAAGGACGACTGCACCGGCAAGGACGGCGTTTTTGATCCAGGTGAGAATACAGTTGGTCTTACAATCGACGGCATCGGCAAGGCTAACCTCCAGACATCAGTTTACTACTTTGAACTTCTCAAGCAGGCTGGAATCAAGACTCACTATGTAAGTGCTGATATCGACAACGCTACTATGGAAGTTCTTCCCGCAACTGTGTTCGGTCACGGTCTTGAAGTAATCTGCCGTCTCGTTGCAACAGGTAGTTTCATCCGCAGATATGGCGAATACATTGCTGACGGTACTCCTCTTGAGGGTGGCTACGTTGAGTGTACATTCAAGAATGACGAAAAGGGCGATCCTCTCGTAACAAGCGAAGGTCTTGCTGCTCTTGGCGTTATGACTCCTGAAATGTTTGCAAGCATGAAGGAGCAGACTCTCAAAATCACAAAGATTGTTGCTGATGATCTCAAGACACTTGGTCTTGATCTCTGGGACATCAAGTTTGAGTTCGGCTTCAACAACGACGAGGTTATCCTTATCGACGAAATCGCTTCAGGTAATATGCGTGTTTACAAGGGCGATTCAATCGTTGATCCCGTTGAGCTTACAAAGATTATCAACAACAGATAATTTTACTGCTCTATTATAACTGAACAAATCTATAAAGCCATGCAATATATCAACTGCATGGCTTTTTCTTTTATGTTATAAGGATTTTTGCATAAAAAAGCAATTCCGAATAATAAAACGGAATTGCGTATATCATGAGGTTTTCCCCGAAATAGATAGTATTGAAAAAATCGCCTGTGGATGTTTACAGGCAGCTGTGTGATAGTATTTAGTTGTATAAATTGGAATTAGGAGTATTAAATATCACAATTATAGCTTGTGGCTCTGTGAAAAGAGCTTGCCGTAGCAGGTCAAGCTCATTTTGTTAGTAAGCAGACTTGATGTTCTCCACATACTGCTTCATTTCCGCTTTAGAAGAAATGGTATGCGTACCATTAATGATCTCCTGCTTTTTCATTTCCGGAAGTGATGAGAATTTCTGCATAGCTTCCGGATTCATTGCAAGTGCCATACCAAGTCCTACGGGCATTTCGTTTTTCTCCATATGCCGCCTCAGCTGAATGACGGTGGTCTGACGTCAGTTTTCGGAAATGGCTTACCCGCAGGCGACGGCTCGGACATGCTGAAATACATCTTTGCTGCCTTTGTTGTGCCGAAATCACGGTTGGAGCCGCTGTTCTGTACCTTATTGAATGCCTCACGGAACATAGCGTTATGAGCCTCCTCACGATTCAGCAGGAAGTCAATAGTTTCCCGTACCTTCTTATCCTCAATCTGACGATAAAGGTACTCATACACCACCTTCGCTCTCTGCTCAGATGCGATGTTGGAAAGCAGATCAGCACAAAGATCGCCCGTCACACTGACATAATCGCCCGTCCAAGAATAGCCTGAGGCATTAATAAGTCCTGGGTTCAGCCCCATCAGAACATGGGTCTGAATTTCACCCGACGGCACTGAGGCAGCATCCACATCATGACCGTTGAGCAGATTAATGGTCTGTGCCACCATTTCCATGTGTCCAAGCTCCTCAGCTGCAATATCGAGGAACAAGTCCTTAATTTCGGGATCTTTGATACGGAAGCTCTGGGACATATACTGCATAGCGGCTTTCAGCTCACCATTTGCACCACCAAGCTGCTCCTGCAGAAGTGCGGCATACTGAGGATTTGGCTTTTCGACTGCTACCGGATGGAACAGCATTTTTTCATGTTTGAACATAGAATCAACCTCACTTTCGAGCTTAGTATTCCCACAAATCAGAAGGTTATTCTCATAATCCGTATCAATACTTCCGCCACCTAATGCGTATTAATTCATACAGATGTCAATCTGCATTCTTCCTTCATAAAAAGCAGCATTGCAAAAACAAATCAGAGCCTATCAAATGACAGGCTCTGATTTTTTAGTAGATTTAGTAAAACTATTTTTTTACCAATTTATTTTTCATCACGCATAAATCAAATACATCAATCTTGTCATCTCTGCAAAGATCAGCAGCTCTCCAGTTCATTAATACTGTGTTTGGTTTACACAACAGCCATTTCTGAAGTGTAACTACATCGGCAACATTAAGCGCTTTATCACTGTTTACATCGCCTAAAAGAAACGGTTCATCAAGTCGGTGCTTTTTCAGATATACATTACAGCTGAGTTCACTGTCATCAGCGAATGAGAAGAAACGTTTTCCTTTTTCAAGAGATATCTCATACTTATATTCGTCGGGATGTTCACCGTGATATTCGTCAATATAACGCAGTTCATAGGTGTAATCCCTTGACAATTCACTGATAGTTATTTCACTGCCTTCGGAGCTATCCCAGCTTTTTACGATTTCAATGTCGCCTTTGTCATTATTATAAATAAGCTGAAATGTTCCGTTTGTCTCAGTGAAAGGCTCGTCAGTCGATTCGTCAATAAATTTTAAATTTAATGTGCCGTAGCCCTCAAGCTTTGTTTTTATCTGATTGTACTCTATATACTCCTGGCACTTGGTTTTTCCATCCTCATAGAATTCTTCTTTTACAGGATAAAGCATTTGTGCGCCAATAAAAGTACCGTCATCGGCTATTTTACCATAGCATATATAATCCGAATCATAGCCGATAGAAATAACTTCATTTCCCTTTAAATCAGACCAGTAAGAGTAACTTTCATGACCTTTACTTTGTACATGGTCAGGATATTCAATGTAGTTATTGACTTTTTTGATTATATCAATGTAATTCTCACTGTTATCAATAAACTCCTGTATTTTTTCAAATGTCAGCCTTGGAGCATTTTCGTCAGCCGCCCCAAGAAGTTCCATTTTTCTGCGGCGATAATCATCATACTCAAAATCATTGAGCCGATTAAGCTCGTTACGGTTTTTATCTGAAATTAAATCATTTGGCAAAACGTTTACTAAAAGCGTATAAATTAATTGGTCACCTGTAGTTTTATCAGTTACTCCAATAGTAACCTTGTCCTCTCCCGATTTACAGCCGACAAATTTACCGGTGGGGGATACAACAGCACATTTTTTTCTGGAATAATATCTGACATCTTCCGTGTCATAAAGTTCAGAATCAAGCTGAAAATCAAGCTGTATCTGCTCGCCTTCATAAAGCTCAATTTCAACAGGCTCTGCGGATTCATCATATTCAAGCTGAATTACCCTGTCAACAGAAATATTAGTGATGTTTTCGGCAGTAGATGTAAACCCGAATGGCAATACGCCTTGCAGTGAGATCAGGACTCCAAGAAGAAAGGAAGTAAACTTTTTCGTCATAATGATTCCCCCTTATGCAATCAGTTAAATGATTTCCCGGAAAAATACACATTTTCCCTTGTACTAATTATACCTCAGTATGACAGGCTGTCAATACGCAGAATAGACAAAGTTCTGTTTTTTGTATTGGTATTTTTGCTAAAAGAAAAGGAGTATTTGTAGAATTGTATTGCATTTTATAATACATAAATGTGTGCACTTTTTTTCATAATTCCAGCACTCTTACATAGTAATCGGTTTTAAGCTTATTATAATATTATATTTATAGAATTATCAAGCAATATGTAGTCAGAAAATACATCATTATAAAAAAAGGCTTCCCGAAAATCGAGAAGCCTTGATTTTTATGTCAGTCTTGCTCAAAATAGATGACATTGAAAAGCGACGATTCTACGAGGTTTTTCAAGCATTCCATTGCTTGGAGAGCTTATTTTTTTGCTCAACGGTAACGACTTCTGAACCCCCGACCTCAGTTGGTCTGGGTGTCTTTTTTGCAATCAAACAAAATCCCTCACTTTCCTCAGCAAGGTATTCGTACAGATCTTCCGGTGAGGTCAGCAGATAAACTTCGAGTTTGTTGCCCTTGAAAATTCCAAAGAAGTATTCGCCATTTTCATCTCTTTCGTAGAGATAATCACGGATTACACCGAAGCGGTCGAAAGTGATTGCCGTGAGCATGGTAATCAGATCCTTCAGGAAGTCACATTCCTCCAAAATGCAGTCCTTACACTCATCAGGGATTAAAAGCCGTGGTGACCGCTTTACTCCCCCGAAATCTACCGTTGCGGTTTATCCCTTTACAGGAAGAAAAAGGCGTTGAGGTATATTTTGAAAAGGAGAATATTTACACCTTAGATTCCAAAGATGAGCTTCTCATTACGATTATGTCCTCTCTTGCACAGGAAGAAAGCCGTTCCATCTCTGAAAATGTCACCTGGGGACAGCGTAAAAGAATGGCTGATGGTAAGGTTTCACTCCCCTACAGTCGATTTCTCGGTTATCGTAAGGGCGAAGACGGACTTCCTGAAATTGTACCGGATGAAGCGGAAATTGTCCGTTTGATTTACCGCAGTTTTATGGAAGGGCTTACCACAAACAAGATCGCACAGATGCTTATGGAACAGGAAGTCCCTGCACCGGGTGGTCAGAAAAAGTGGTACAGCCGCACGATTGAAAGTATTTTGACAAATGAAAAATACAAAGGCTCTGCACTTCTTCAGAAGAAATTTACTGTAGATTTCCTCACAAAAAAGACAAAGGTCAATGAGGGTGAAGTACCGCAGTATTTCGTAGAACACAGCCATCCGCCTATCGTTGATCCAGAGGAATTTGACATGGTGCAGGCGGAAATGGTACGGCGAAAGGAGATCGGCAGAACCTACAGCAGCAGTAATATATTTTCTTCAAGAATCATTTGTTCCTTCTGTGGCAGTTACTTTGGCTCTAAAGTCTGGCACTCCACCAGCAAATACCGCCGTGTAATTTGGCAGTGCAATCATAAATTTAATGGCGAACAATGTAAGACACCGCATTTTTATGAGAATGCTATCAAGGAAAAATTCGTAATCGCCTGCAAATCCTTGCTTGAAAATCGTGAGAATTTCCTTGCTGCCTGTCAGCAGGTGCGGGATATTCTCTCCGACTGTACAGCTTTAGAGAAAAAGGTGGATGAACTGTTTGTTCAGCAAAATGAGGTTAATGCCATATTGCAGGCGTACATCAGAGAAAATGCCACAAAGCCGCAGAAGCAGGATGAATACAACGAGCGTTATAACGAATACGCACAGAAATCTGCTGAAATCAAGAAAGCCATTGTCGCTGTGCAGGCGAAAATCGCACATCGGCTGTCACGGAAGGAATTGCTTGATGGGATGGTGCGTGAGTTAGAGTCTGCCGATTTAGCCCTTGCGCAGTTTGATGAAAAGCTGTGGCGGATCATGGTTGAGAACGTAACAGTTGGGCTTGATGGTGAGATGGTGTTCCGGTTCAGAAATGGGATGGAAGTAACAGTAGAATAGAGATATATGACAACACCCCACAGAGCTTGCGGACTGGTTTGGTCTGCTTGCCTTGTGGGGTGATTTTTTTATTTTACTGCGATAACAAAGTCGACCTCATATCCTGTGCATTACACAATCCCCATAAAATACTCAACAGCAATTGCGACCACAACCACAAGCGCAGAGATGATAAACCCATGAAGCATAGGCGCAAAGCCTGACTTCTTCATATCCTTGAAACTTGTGTTAAGTCCGATTGCCGCAAGTGCGGAAATCATCAGGAATTTGCTTACATCCTTCATTCCCGAAGAAACTGTCGCAGGAATTACACCAAAGCTGTTGATTACAGTGAGCGCTAAAAATCCAAGGATAAACCAAGGAATAATTTTTGTAAGGCTGAACTTTGCCTTGACAGCCTCGCTCTTTGCACCTGCATCCCTGCGTTTGAGATGGGCGTTGATCAGTGCAAAGGTGATAACTGTAGGGATAATGGAGAGCGTTCGTGTGAGCTTCACCATAGTCGCAAAATCGCCCGCCGCCTCGGAAAAAGCATAGCCTGCCGCAACAACGCTTGACGTATCGTTCACCGCCGTTCCTGCCCATAAGCCGTAAGCCATATCCGAAAGTCCCATTGCCTGTCCCATAATTGGAAACAATACGATCATCGCCATATCGAAAAGAAATGTTGCCGACATCGCATAGGCAATATCACTGTCGTCAGCATCGATCACAGGAGCAATCGCCGCAATGGCAGAGCCGCCGCAGATCCCTGTTCCTGCGGAAATGAGGTTGGACAGCTTCCAGTTGATTTTCAGAGCCTTGCCAACAAAATGACCTATTCCGAAACAGGTCAGAAGCGTGAACACCATCACGCACAATGACATTTTACCGACTTCAAGAACGATACTGATGTTAAGGCTTGCACCCAGCAGAATAATCGCAAATTTCAGTATCTTCTTTGAGGTGAATTTCAGACCGCCCGAAAAGAGCTGATTCGGTTGCCAGAAATGATTGATGATCATACCAATGAAAAGTGCAATAACCGACGCACCAATCAGATGAATTGGCAAAAGGTTTTCGATGAACTTTGCTGCCGCTGCAATGATGAGAGCAAGACCAAAGCCGGGCAGCAGCTTTGCAGTATTTCTTATTTTTTCCATAGGAATTCTCCTTTTTACATTTCTCCTCTTGATTTTACCATATTTTTGTGATAAAATCAAATTATCATTTGAAATCAGGTGATTAGCACCAGTTATCAGGAGGAACCATGATCGACACAAGAATCCAGACCTTTTTAACGCTTTGCAGAGTAATGAATTATCGCAGGACTGCAGAGCTTCTGAACATGACCCAGCCTGCTGTCACACAGCATATTCATTTTCTGGAAGAGCAGTACGGATGCAAGCTGTTTCATTACGATCGCAGAACGCTCACTATGACAAGAGAAGCGGAGCTTTTGCAGAGATACGCTGAAAACGTGCTGTATCAGGAGAAAAAACTGAAAACGGAATTGACACAGAACAAGGGTGTGAGCCTTTCCATCGGTGCGACAAAAACGATTGGCGAATATGTGATCGGTGATCATGTCAGTGCATTTCTTTCAGAACCGGACCATCGTATCAGCGTAACTGTAGAGAACACAGAAACACTGCTGACGGATCTGTCAGCAGGAAAAATTGATTTTGCATTGATTGAGGGATATTTTGACCAAAGCCGATATGCGTCAAGACTATACAGAAAAGAGCCGTTTGTAGGACTTTGCGGAAAGGGACACCTTTTTGCAAACAAAACTATTCCGATTGATAAGATATGGTGTGAAAACCTGCTTCTCCGTGAAGAAGGAAGCGGCACAAGAGACATTCTCGGACAGCTTCTTACTGAAAGCAATCACTCTTTTTCAAAGTTTGAAAGAATTACAACTATCAGCAATTTCGGGCTTATTACAAGGCTTCTGGAGAATAACAACTGCATTACCTTTGCTTACCATGCTGTGGGAGAAACTAACAGCTCACTTTCTGAATTTCATGTCATGGGCTGGGATATTTCCCGAGAATTTAACTATGTTTATCTTGACACACCTTTTTCGGAATATGCGGTGGATGTTTTCAGTGGATACTACAAATGACACACAGCAATATACCCCACAGGGCTTGCGGACTGGTTTGGTCTGCTTGCCTTGTGGGGTGTTTTTTATTAATTCAGATAAGTTACATAGTCAGAATTATAGTATTCCCAGCTATCCGCAGGAACTAATCCATTGCCATAATCGACCTGATTATTTCTGACAGAAAAATCACTGTACCAGCCATCAACTACATACATACGACGACTGGTATCCACAGCACCATAGGGCTGATCCATGTAGACAGTATTGTCAGTAAAAATGCAATGATAGCCCCAGCCTTCAACCTGCTCGTGAAGCTCAAATGCTGCTACGATATTGGTGTTTCCGTTGCGATAACCGATATTACCGTGAACATTCACATCATTGCCTGCAATATCCACAAAGCTGCCGGCATAGTTCGCACCCGTCATACCGTCACCGTAGAACGTGCAGTTCATAATCTCCGTTCCGGTTGTATATTCCTTGACATCTACGTGCTCCGCCGCAACATTCTTAAAAGTACAGCCGTCCACTGTGTTGTAGTCACATTTGTAATCAAAGCCTGTAACAGATTTAGCACTACCGATGTACACGCCCTCACCATAGCCCGGAGTGACTGTTCCCGTATCATGGATATAGGAATCCTTCACTGTACAGTAGGAGCTTCCGTCACGGATCGCAATCGCTTCCGAGCCGATATTGTACACCTCGCAATTTCTGATAATAGAATGATTGGAATTGTCAAGAACGATGCCTTTCTGTGAGGTTGTGATTTTCAGATTTTCAAGGATCCAGTAATCGCCTGTGATCTGGATCACGTAGCCGTTTTCTGCACTTGTGCCTGTGATAATCGGCGGATTTTCCGGATCAGCGGCAGTCAATGTAATGGGGGCATCTTCCGTTCCTTCCGCAGAGGTGTCGATTTTCTGCGCACCCTGATAGGTTGTATAGTCATAAGTTCCGCTTGCGACACGGATGACATCGCCTGGCTGTGCATTACGCATTGCAACGAAAAGCTCATCTATTGTTGTAACATCAACATAGTTCTTCGGTGTTTCGGAGAGCAGCTCACGCTTCATCAGGCAAAGATCAAATACATCAAGTCTGCCATCCTCACAGAGATCGCCTGCCTTCCAGTTTGCAAGCTTTACATCGGGAACGGCAAGCAGCCATTTCTGGAGTGCGACTACATCGGCTACAGTAAATTCACCGTCTGCATTGACATCGCCACGAATCCCTGTACTTTTGCTTTCCGGTACAATCCAGCTGTCATCATCCACGATCAGACAAAGCATCGTAATAGTGTCTCCGAAATACACATCTTCACCGTAGTTCAGACACATATCCCTGACAGCAACATGCCATGCAGTATTCTCACCACAGGCTGCGGATACCATAAACGGTGCATTGAAGCAAAGGTCGTTCCAATCGGAAACGGCAGTTCCGTCAGGCGTATAGCCTGCCATGATTTCCCACGGATCACCGCCTGTTTCTCCGATGATAAACGCATTGATCGCATCAGCAAATCGCTTTGCATCCGTATTTCCATTGATCAGATAATCCATACTGATACGCCAAGGCGTACGACAGGCATTGTAATAATAATTTCCGTCATTTTCACTTTCAAGGAAATTGGCAGGTGCGGGGATAAATTCACCCGTTGCACTGTCCTTGATGATGAAATCTGGAAGAATTCCCGTTCCATAGTCATCAACAATTTTATTGATAATGCTGTAAGTATTCTCATAGAGTGTCAGCCATCGGTCATCGCCTGTTGCTTCGGCAAACACGGGCATATACTGCACGATAAAATCTGAAGAACGTGTGGCAGAATCATACTTGTCTCCCTCATCCGACCAGTAAGCCCAGTCACCAAGCCGCAGTACCCAGTCATTCTGATTGACCTCATAGGTCATAATGTCGTTAATCACATCAATGGCAGTCTGCTTGTAGTCTATCTCGCCGTCACTGCCCCAGATGCTGTCCGCCATAAGAAGGGCGTAGGCAATATCCAGATCGCCATCCGTTGCAGAATCTGCACCGGATGAGTTGATGATTGCTGTGCCATTGTCAGACTGCTGCCATGCCATAAGATTCGGGCCGATCTCACTTAAATGCGCCCTGTAATAACGGTACATGCCATCGAAGATATCCTTTGCCTCGCTGTCATATTCCGCCATAGACGCAGCAATAAGCATACCGTAGCCATGTGCTTCGGAAACAGTAACAGGAACGGAATAGCCAGCTTCCGCAAAGGTTTCATCACCATAGAATACATAATACTGTGTTTGATCCTTGACGTAGGGATCCTGTGCAAGATATTTTTCTTTCCAGTAGCCGTAAAAATCCACCGTTTCTTCGGAAAGTGTATTCACATTCACATCACGCACCTCCGCCATGGATACGACAGGAACAAAACATGTGCTCAAGGCAGAAACCGCAACAATCACAGCAGAGATTTTCTTAAAAATTCGCATAGTTCTTCCTCCAATCCGTATGCATCCTTCGTGTTTCAGATTTCATAATATGCAGGTAAAATTTGCTATAATTTTATTATAGCACTTATCAGCCGGACGGTCAAGAAATAAACTGTAAAAATGAAAATGGAATATTGAAAGACGTGTTACTGCAAGCCTAGCAAAATAGCCATTTTCAAGCAAAACGAACACAGTATGAACAAATGCACCCTTTTTTCTCTGAAAATCCAATAAAAAAACGATAGCAAGGGGCTATCGTTTAAGAATTGAAATTTTCTCGTTTGTCTGCTCTGAAATTACTGCTAAAATCCAACCTATCGTTTCGGATTTGCAGAATTTCCCGAAAATGCGTTGTTCTGACAAAAATAAATGCACCCTAACTTTGTATCAAAATTAGGGTGCTGATATGTCAATACGTGACGAAATTGATCACCACCGAAAATCACGAATCTTCGTCGCTTCGCAACGTTTCATATTATATCAATTTACACATGTCACTTTCTGGTGTAAATATGTAGGCTTTTACTCTTGCACGAGTTACTGCTACTCTTAAGTTCAATCTAGCTTTATCAATTTCATCTGGTTTAGAAATTAGTTTTCCACTATGTATCCCTTCGTATACTATAACAACATCAAATTCTTTTCCTTTGGATTTATGTATAGTCATCACATTAATACCAGAAACAGATTTATTATCCATTGAAAAATGCTCTTGTGACAATGCCGATTCTAATGCAATTTTCGCACCACTATAATTTTGATATTGCCTCCATATAGAGTCTAAAGCAGTGGACAAGACTGAGCCTTTTCTTAATAAACGGATGTACTTAGAGTCCTTATATACGTTCTGTAAAGATTCGCTTCCTAAATCTGAAAACAGCTCTCGAACAGAAATCCAATCTCTATAAATGTCGCCACTGTATATCAATTGATTAGCCCTTTCGGCTATTGAGATACATTCTGTTATCAATGCTACTTGATTTTTTCCACGCACTTTACCAGTTGATAAATAAGTTTGAAACATGTTACGGAGCTTTTCATCTTTTTGAGCGAGTTTATCCCTTTTTCGTCCTAAAATATGTTGTTGTAACAATTCAATCACTGTTTCTTTTGAACACTTTTTTTGTGACCCAAAATCAAGCAATGCCGCAATAAAAACAGCCGCAATTGAAGGTCCTGCCATATCAATCGATACTTCATGTACAATACTTGGTAGAGTACCCTTGGCAAAAACTTGCTTTGACTGTAAATAATCAGACACTTCAATCATTAATTTATTTGAAGGAGTTAATATAGCCAATGACCAATCTTCCTTATATTCTCGCAATGATTGTATTATATTCAACAGCATGCTTTTCAAATGCACATGTTTATCTGTCGGGCTGTATCTTTCGACATAAGGAATGATTCTAACATCGTTGTATCTTTTGCCGATGTTACTTCCGATTAATAAATCATTACCAAAATCAACAATATCTGTTCCAGCACTTCTATTATTGGAAGTGCCGAAATCAAATACTTGCGGAGAAAATAAAGATATATACTCTCTTACCCTTGCAGGTGAAGCTCCTCGAAAGTCGTAGATTCTCTGCTCTGGATCAGCCAATACAACAAGGGTGCTATATTTCCCCAACAATTGAATTAGCTCCCATTCCGCTTGATTTGTATCCTGAAATTCATCAAGTATAATTATTGGATAAACATCGCAAAGTAATTGAAGAATACTTTCACATGCAGATAATAATCCTACCGACTTGGGCGCAAATAAATCAAAGTGTAATTTACCAGTATGTGAGAATTCAGCTTTGATAGCACTGTCATAATCATCGCCTGTAAGCCCTCTAAATTTTGATGCTGATTCATGTGGTGCAAGCAATGATAGTGGATTGACAGAAAGTAATTTTGCATTTGACTTTAATAACTCCCATTCAAAAGCATGATAAGTACTTACTTCAATGTGTGTTAGTATCTCATCATCAAGCAGCATTTTAGCTTGGTCAATTACCCTCATAACAGTAGCACGTGCAAAGCTCAGAAAAAGAATTTTTTGAAAACGTTTTAGTTTCTCAACTTCTTCTTTTGCTTTGATCAAAGCTATGGTTGTTTTACCTGATCCAGGTCCTCCCATAATAATGACATGGCCTTTAGACTCTAAAACTTTTTTACGCACATCATCAAGTTCAATCATAGGTTTCTCCTAAATCTCATCCTAACATAGCTTTTAAATCCGCAATTGTCTCTTTAATAAAAGCAGGCATTTCGGCTTCATTGCAAAAAACAATCAGATCAGCTAATGAACCATCGCCTTTTTTTCCCTTAAAGTATTTAAACATACTTTTCTGTAAATCTTCGTATGACATATCCTTTGTAGGAACTGTTTCTGACAAACGTTCTGGCCACATATCTTCTGAAACAAGATATAGTGCATACCGACGTAGCGCAGCTTCATCAACACCGTTTATTACGACTCTCTCTATTCCTTGTTCCTGTGCTTCGTAAGCCTTATCAACAATACCTCTTATCCTTTCATATATTTCTTCTTTCTGTTTATCAAATACGGCATATACAGATTTATTCAAATTCTTATAGTATTCTCCTAATGGTGCAACTTGAGTATCTGTTTCCGCATTTACTAATGCCAAGCCCATTCGATCAAATGAAGAATATTTATCCGGATCAAGATCTTCAAGATGCCTTGCAGCTGCTGAATACACATCATATTCAGTTCTTCCTTCTGTAATGAGCACTCTTTTGGATAGCAGTGATTCAAAGTATTTGCGTCTAAGATCATCTCGGTAAGTTTTCATTTTAACTGTAGGCGGCAGTTTAGCAGGCTTTGAACTTAAAATTCCATTCTTATTCGAAAGAACAACTACATTATCAGGTGAAAATTCTTCTAAAACATATGGCGAATGAGATGTAAAAATAGCTTGTTGAGAATTATTCAGTACATTTGTTACGATGCTTTTTTGAATGTAAGGAGGAATTGCTATTTCAGGTTCTTCCATTGCGAAAATAACGTTCTGCTTCAAATCAGCAATTATACTCAACAACGAAAGCACTAAAACATTGATCGTTCCAGTTCCCATCTTATAATAAGGAATTGAAAAATGTGTTCCATCATCCAGTGTAATTTCAGATTCAAGAAATACAGCTATAATTTTTCTTAACGATTCCCTAGTCATATCTGATATTTTCAGTACAGGGTTATTAGCTGTATCAGCAGGTAGATACTTATGAATTTCCTCTTGTAAAGAATTCAGAACTTCTGTTATACCAATTTCTGGCTCTGCAGCTACCGTTACTTGCTTTAATTGTCCAATGACATCTTCCCACATCTGCGGACGAAGTTCTTTAATTGACAAAATAATATCTAGCAAAGAGCCATGTTCAAGACTTAACGCTCTACTACCAGTCCGCAAAGTTCGAAGATACAAAAATCCACACATCCTCTTGTCTTTCTTGGAAAATCGGTCGAGTTGAACCTTATCACCAATTAGAGGATTACAGAAGTATGTGTTCCCCTCAAAGTCATCTTCTTCTGAATTATAAAAGCCTTTGAAACAAACACGTAATGCGGGCAATATCATTTTTTCACCGGTTGAGAAAGCAGGTATACTATCAACCAATTTATTCTCCTTTGTATCGAACCACTCTATATGATTGAAAAAATATCGTTTCTGTTCCTCATTTAAATCCACAACAATAACTTCAATAAAGATTTCACACGGTTCATTTTCTACATTGTATTTGCCTGCAAAAAAATCATGCTCATTAATAACCGGATGTCTGGATGTTCTATCGGGGCCCAATACAAGATCAATAGCTTCAATCAGCGTCGATTTTCCACTATTATTATCGCCTACAACAACTGCTTTTTTAGGGACATCAATATCCGCAGATTTTATGCACCTGAAATTTTCAATGTGAATTTTGGCTATATACATAATTCCCTCCATTGTTACAAGACTGAGGATATTCCGCTTAAATCTTACATAAATATTATAGCACATTTCCAGCTAAAATTCAATCGTATTTATAAGAAAGGGAATTAGCGTGTGTATACCGATTCCCTATATACAACCCCCATTGTTCTTACAAGACAATCAGATAGTCATTTTCGTTATCTTCTGCAAGATATTCATACAGATCCTCTGCCGATGTCAGGAGATAAACCTCAATCTTGTTGCCATTGGGGATACCGAAGAAGTATTCACCATTTTCATCTCTCTCGTAGAGGCAATCACGGATCACACCGAAGTGGTCGAAGGTGACTACAGTGAGCATTGTGATCAGATCCTGCTGAAACTCAGTTTCTTCCATGATGCACTCCTTGCATTCTTCAGGCAGGTCACCGCTGCATTCCAACAGTTCCTTTTTATCATATATATGCTTCATCAGCATAGAAACAATTGCCACAAATGTTGTTTTTGAAATCATCATATTCTTTCCCTCCATGTTTTCGGTTTACATCATGCTCATACCCTCGTCGGGTTCTTCGTTCATTTCCTCGGCGGAGCAGATTTCCACATACTCGCCAAGAATGTTCAAAGCCTCGGAATAACTTCCGGAGGCTGTAACTCTGCTTTGCATTTCTTTTGCCTGTTCTCTCATACCGTTTTCACGGAGCGTCCTGCTTGCCATACCAAGCAGATTAAAAATGTTTCCGTCTGAACCGATCAGCGGACACTTCGGTTTCTCATTCATCGCCATGATATTCCTCCATCATTTCTCTCAGTTCAAGTTTCTCGCTGTCGATATAGTCTTTTGCCAATTGTTCTGCTTCATGGATATCATTTTCCAGAAGCTCATAGCCGACTGCTGCATGGATGATGTCGACAGCGTTTTTCTTTTCTTTGCTGTCATAAATCTCAATCATGAAGCCATCGCACTGAACAGATTGACCGTCCCGATTTACTCGGAACGGTCTGCTCGGTGTGATCTTCACTTCAAAGCCCTTGTA
>JAZNBR010000020.1:0-21880 GCA_045587105.1 Ruminococcus sp. | reverse complement strand
CGTAGCCATGTCGTTCTGTGTGCCAAGGAGTTGAAAATGAAAATTGTCTTCCTAAGACCGCTTGGCCTCCGACTTCAGATGAGCTAAATCCGCATTGGCGACCCGGATGAGGCTCGAACTCACGACCTCTAGCGTGACAGGCTAGCGTTCTAACCAACTGAACTACCGGGCCAGAAAATGGTGGGGACTACAGGGCTCGAACCTGTGACCCTCTGCTTGTAAGGCAGATGCTCTCCCAGCTGAGCTAAACCCCCACTTTTTTCTTATCTTCAGGTTATCTTCCCTGACGACTTTTATATTATATCACAACTCTTTTCATTTGTCAACCCTTTTTTGAAAAAAATTTCAAAAAAATTTTTAGTGCCGCTGAAATCACGATATACACGGATTCAGCGGCACTATTTTATTTTACTTTTTCAGGAACTTTATTTTCTGACAGTTAATTTTCAGAGTTTACAGCAGAAATTACTTCTGCAAGAAGATTAGCCGGAAGCTGCTCATATCTTACGAACTCAAATGTAAAGCTTCCGAGACCTCTTGTCACCTGACGGAGATACATTGCAAAATCGTGCATCTCACGCATAGGAACCTCAGCCTGAATCATTGTAACTCCATTTGATACGGGTTCCATTCCGAGAACTCTGCCTCGTCTTTTATTCAGCTCACCCATGATATCGCCGGTATTTTCGTCCGGAGCTGTAACCTTAAGCTCGCCAATTGGTTCAAGCATTACGGGATCAGCCTGACGGAGACCTTCCTTATACGCAATTGACGCAGCTGTCTTGAACGCCATTTCTGATGAATCAACAGGATGATACGATCCGTCAACGAGGATAGCTTTGAGTCCGACAACAGGACATCCTGCAAGCACTCCCTTCTTTACTGAATCCTCAAGTCCCTTCTGAACAGCCGGGAAGTAATTCTTCGGAACAGCTCCTCCGAATACTTTTTCCTCAAATACAAGCTCATCGCTTACGCACGGCTCAAATTCAATCCATACATGACCATACTGACCGTGACCGCCTGACTGCTTCTTGTGTTTTCCTTCAACCTTTACCTTCTTGCGGATTGTCTCCTTGTATGCAATCTTAGGAACAACAAGATTTACAGTTACGCCGAATTTACCTGTAAGCTTTGCCGCAGCAACTTCAAGGTGCTGTTCACCAAGACCGCTGAGAATCTGCTCCTTTGTATTTTCATCCTGAGTATATGTGAGAGTAGGATCTTCCTCTGTAAGTCTCTGGATACTTGTGGAAATCTTAGCTTCATCGCCCTGTGCCTTAGCTTTTACAGCCATTGAATAGCAGGTGTTCGGGAATTCCATTGGTGCGAATTCAACGATTCTTGATACATCAGAGAGTGTGTTTCCTGTATTTGCAGAAATCTTTGAAGCAACTACGATATCACCTGCATAAGCACAGCTTACTTCCGTCTGCTTCTTGCCACAGAGTGTAAAGAGCTTTCCGATTTTTTCAGTATTTCCGGTAGCAGAATTCACAACCTCACAGTTTGAAGTAAGCTTACCGGACATAACACGGATCATAGACATCTTTCCTACGAACGGATCGGCAATTGTCTTGAAAACATATGCTGAAAGAGGAGCCTCAGCATCGCAGGGAACTTCCACTACATCCTTTGCAGGAGTATACGCCTCAGCAGGATAAACCTCGGTAGGTGAAGGAAGAAGAAGTTCGATTTCCTTGAGAAGCATATCAATACCTGAAAGATCAGCAGCAGATGTGCATACAACAGGTGTAATGATTCCCTTGTTCATGCCGGCATGAATTCCGTCGATGAGTTCCTTCTGAGTAAAGGGAATTCCCTCGAAGAATTTTTCCATAAGCTCGTCAGAAGTCTCGGCAACAGCCTCAGAAACAGCAGCCACAAGACCGTCTATACGGTATTCCATCTTTTCGGATATTTCAGCTGTGGGCATTTCTGTTTCAACAGGATTGCCCTTTCCATCGTACTTATACGCCTTCATCTCAATGAGATTAACATACTCAACGATTGTTCCGTTACCGATAACAGGAACAACTACGGGACATACAGTAGGTCCGAAAACAGTTTTAAGCTCTGTAAGAACGTTGAAGAAATTAGCGTCCTTATCATCAATCTTAGTCACAACGAACATCTTGGATTTGCCCTGCTTCACAGCCTCATCGTATGCCTTCTTTGCACCGATCTTTACGCCGGATTTTGCAGAAACAGTAATCATAACTGTATCAGCTGCACGGATTCCCTCAATCATTTCTGCTGCGAAATCAAAAAGTCCGGGAGTATCAAGGATATTGATCTTGAAATCATTATATTTAAAGGAAGCAAGAGATGTTCCGATTGAGATTTGTCTCTTGATTTCTTCGGGATCATAGTCGCATACAGTAGTACCGTCAGCAGTCTTTCCGAGACGATCAGAAGCGCCTGCCTTATACAGTACAGCCTCGGCAAGTGATGTTTTACCTGAGCCGTTATGTCCGGCAAAAGCAATATTTCTTACTTTATTGGTGTCGAAATCTTTCATTTTAAGTTTCTCCTTGTTAATAGTTTTACAGTATCAGCAATTTACACCACTGTACTTAATGATTATAATGCTTTTTTAAACAAAATGCAATACTTAGAAATACATTTCTACACATCCTATTAGTTTTAAAACATTTTATTGTGCAACATTCACAATTTTTATTGTTTTTCTTCTGTCATCAGCTTTCATTTTCTCCTTAATCAGGAAGAATGCAAAATATACGGTTCCCCAAAGTAACGTATATATCACCATCTGCGGCACTGTATGAGGAACGATTCCGGCAAGATTCATCAGTATCTGCGGCGGACACATTGTCATATACGCATAGATTACCGGAACCGCAATCAGACGCATAGGATTGAAATTCATTCCTGTGGTACGGAGAATCTTTATAAATCGTGAGCAGTTTCCAATCACATTACTTGCATAATAAGAAGCGGCTATTCCGTAAAATCCCATTCTCGGAACAAAAATAAGTACTATCGTTATTCTGATTACATATTCCGCAAGATAATTAAGCGACGAAAATGCCTGCATTCCCATTCCTTTTATCAGTGCCTCAAGGATAATTTCCATATATATGAATGGCACTACCGGAGCTATTATCGTAATCATTTTTCCAGCCGCTTCACCTCCGCCCAGAAGCTCCCCTATCGGTCTGCCGAAACGCATCAGCACGGCAGAAGTAAAAACGGAAAACATCAGCGTACACTGTATCAGGCGACCGGAAAAGCTCCGTATCCGTTCCTTGTTCCCTGCTGCGGCAGCTCTCGCTGTTTCACTGACTATTATCCCCGACATTGAACACAATACTACCGATGGAAAAAACAACGTTGGTATGACTATCGCTTCAAATATGCCGAAGCTGCTGAAAGCCTCTGCAACAGAGTTACCACTCTGCCGCAGACACATCGGGATAAGAGCGTCATTCGCACTGCTCAGCGATGCTGTGAGAATTCCTCCTCCCATAATCGGAAAGGCAAACAGGGCGTATTCACGGAAGCTTCGTGTACCTTTTCCCGTATATTTTCCATGATTTCCTGCAAACGCTACAAGGAAAAATATCAGGGACGAGATATTTCCTGCTATGATTCCAGCTATCATTATCCTGCATACTATCCCCTCTGTCGGTGAATCTGCCGACATGGTAAACAGAACAATCATCGCAGATTTTACTATAAATTCAAGTATATCGCCGGCAGCGGTTACAGAGGATTTCCGTCCGGCATTGAAATATCCCTTGAAGCATGACGAAACAGCTCCCGAAATCAGTGCAAACGGCATGAATCTTACCGCAGCCCCCATATCAGCACCACTGAAAAATCGACTGCTTACCGTATCCGCAAGAAAAAATACTATCGCCGAAACCGTAATGCTCAGCATAAGACACAGGCGTATTCCATGAAACAATATGCGTTCCGGATTGCCGTCCTTCCTGCCTATCTCCTCAGAAACAAGCCGGCTCATGCAGAGAAATGCGTTTCCATTGGATATAATTCCTGCAAGACCAAGAAACGATCCCGTAAGAGTAAGAATCCCGATAGCCGAAGCTCCGAGCTTTTTTGTTATGAATACATTCAGCAGAAGTGCAGCCGTATCAAGAATAAGCTGCATGACTGTGAGCATAATTGTGTCACGGATAATCTTGCTTCTGAACAATATGCCTTCCTCCTTGTCCCGTAATATTATGATTATATGAGGAAGGAAGCTCCAAAATGACAAAAAAGAGCGTATTCCCTGTCAGAAATACACTCAAATTGATTTATTTTTTATTGAGAAGCTTGTTAAGCATTACCTTACGGCATTCATGTTCAAATGTGTCGTCAAGAGGTGCAAGCTCTGTCAGAGCTTCTGCCCCCCTGTTCACGCAGTAGGAAATGATATAATCGGATATCTCTGGAGCCTTCGCAAGGCATGGACCGTGAAGATATGTCGCAATGACATTTTTTTCTGAATATCCCTCAGCACCACCCTGAAAAACGTTTCCGTTTCCGCAGAGTACCTTTCCGAAAGGTGCTTTTACTCCCATAGTCTGACCTCCGTGACTTTCAAAGCCGACAACATCTACCGGCTTTCCGGTAATTTCCGTCCGTACAACGATATCTCCTATGCACTGTTTTTTTCTATTCTCAGCCGCAGAAGTATAATAATCGAATAATCCGAGTCCGGTAATTTCCTTTCCTCCGGCGTCACGATAGTATTTTCCCATGAGCTGATATCCTCCGCACACAAGAAACAGGAATACACCTTCGTCATAGGCTTTTTTCAGACCATCCCTGCACCGGAGAAGGTCAGCGGAAATGGTATTCAGCTCAAGATCTGCTCCTCCGCCTATATATACAAGATCATACGATGAAAAATCAGGAATCTCAGAACCGACAGTATATCCGTCAATTTCGCAGGTGATACCTCTCATTCTGCATCGGTATTCAATTATCTCCATGTTTCCGTTGTCGCCGTAAAGATCAAGCAGTTCCGAATACATATGAAGTATTTTCAGAGTTTTCACTATGCCTTACCTCCCTTTTTTTCAATGTATCTGTTAAGAGCCTCTCTCGTCGGCTGAACGGCTGTATAATTGGCTATGACGAATTTCTTGCCGGAAGTTTCAGCAAGAGTCTCCACTGACTTTTCAAGATCAGGACAGACAATTATTTTTTCAGCCGGATAACCGGCAGTCTTGATTCTTACAGCGATATCATACGCTCTCGCGCCTGAAGTAACAACTCTTGTGACATTTTCAAAAGCACTGAAATTGATATCCCAGATCCATGAAACATCAACTCCGTCGGCTGGATTATCATTCAGCACAAAGAGAAGTTCCTTTTCTCCGCCCATTTCATTCATTACACGAAGCGTCACATTTGCTCCCACAGGATTCTTTGCAAGATTGAGAGTGGTATCACAGTCGCCAAGCATGAATTTTTCCATTCTTCCGTTATTGACAGCATACTCAGAAATAACCTTATTTGTCACCTTCTGGTCGATGTTATAGAGCTTCGCCGCTGCAGCAACTGCGGTCATATTGTAAACATTATAAATACTGTTGATTACAGGTGAATATTCATTTCCGTCAGCAGTAAATACCGGCTTGCTGAGGTCAATATTTTCAGCGGTGATATACGGTTCGTAATCGCCGAAGCCGCACTTTTCACATCTGAATTTTCCTATATGAGAGTACTGATAATACTCATATTTCAGTTCCTCTCCGCAGAAGGGACAGAAGCGTCCTTCGGAAGCCTCAAAGGCTGTTTCCGTAGCGTAGGCATATGGCTTTGCATGGAAATACTTTACGTTTTTATTCTTCGGATTTGCTCTGCCAAGACGTGCAGTGTTCGGATCGTCGCCATTGAGTATGAGATTGCCGTCAAACGTCTTGCAGAAGCCGTTTACCTTCTGAATGAGAGTTTCCATAGCACCGTTTCTGTCAAGCTGGTCACGGAAGAAATTCAGCACCACAAGCGTATCAAGCTTAAGCTGGGAATACACTACCGGAACATAGGATTCATCCGTTTCAAGTATAAGATAATCCGCCTTTACTCTTCCCTTCATATCGCAGTGACGAAGAAGCAGTGAACAGATTCCTGTATCAAGATTGTTTCCCTCTTTGTTTATAATAATTTTCTTTCCGCTGCCCTCAAAAAGCTGAGCGATACAGCTGGTAACCGAGGTTTTTCCGTTTGTTCCTGTAATCGCAATGATCGGACATTCCACCTTAAACATGGATACCGCTTTATGACCAGAGAGATGCCAGAGGACAATTCCCGGAAGATTTCCGGCATTTCGCTTCATAAGACGCAGAAGCTTTACAATAATTTTTCCGATAATTATGAGAAGTCTTTTCACATATTTCACCTTCATTTTTTAATATCACATATATAATACCACATTTTTCAGATTTTTACAATAGTTTCTCAGATTTTTTTTGCTGTATCACTCGTTTTACTACAAAAAGATTGACAATAACTGCTTTTGGTGGTATAATTAATCATTATGATGGTTGGCGGTGATAATTATGAAAATGATCCCGGCAAAAACTATTCTGCAAAAGAACAAGACAAATGACTGGTTCGGAAACGATTACAATATGAATCTTTACCGTGGCTGCTGTCACGGCTGCATTTACTGCGACAGCCGCAGTGACTGCTATCATGTTGAAGATTTCGATATCGTGGGTGCTAAGGAAAATGCCCTCGAAATTCTCCGTGATGAACTGAAACGTAAGGTACAGACCGGAATTATCGGAACCGGAGCAATGAGCGATCCCTACAATCCGTTTGAAGAAACAGAACTCCTTACACGGCACTCTCTGGAACTGATAAACGCTTATAATTTCGGTGTGACAGTCATAACAAAAAGCAGTCTCATTTCCCGTGATACCGACCTTTACTGCGAAATTGCAGAACATTCACCTGTTCTCTGCAAAATGACCGTTACCACCGCAGATGATGAGCTTTCCCGTATTCTTGAACCGAATGTCTCTGCTTCATCGGAACGCTTTGCTTCTCTTGCAAAACTGTCTGATTCCGGACTTTTTACGGGTATCACCATGATGCCGGTACTTCCTTTTATCGAGGACAATGAACAGAACATCCGCACAATCGTCAGACTCGCCCATGAAGCCGGAGTAAAATGTATTTATCCCTTCTTCGGCGTAACACTCAGAGCAAATCAGCGTGACTACTTCCTTGACGAACTGGACAAGCGTTTTCCCGACAGCGGTCTCCGTCAGCGGTATATAAAGCAGTTCGGTGATAATTACGAATGTATAAGCCCTGATTTCCGCAAGCTGTGGAAGATCTTTATAGATGAATGCACCCGCTTCGGAATTCTTTACGAAATGAAAAGCATTATTGCTGCCTACAAGCGTGGCTACGATGATATGCAGCTGTCGTTTTTCTAAAGACAAAACTATGTTATTTAATTATAAAGGAGAATATATATTATGACAACCTTTGAAGAACTCAGAAGAAGAGGTCTGCTTGCACAGCTGACCGATGAAAAAGAAATCGAAGAACTCGTAAATGCCGGAAAGGCTACCTTCTATATCGGTTTTGATCCGACCGCTGATAGCCTTCATGTAGGTCATTTCATGGCTCTCTGTCTTATGAAGCGTCTCCAGATGGCAGGCAACAAGCCTATCGTACTTATCGGCGGCGGTACTGCTATGATCGGTGATCCTTCCGGCAAGACAGATATGAGAAAAATGATGACTCCTGAGACTATCCAGCACAACGTTGACTGCTTCAAAAAGCAGATGAGCCGCTTTATCGACTTCTCAGATGATAAGGCTATCGTTGTAAACAATGCTGACTGGCTTATGAATCTCAACTATGTTGAGCTTCTCCGTGATGTCGGAGCCTGCTTCAGCGTAAACCGTATGCTCAGCCATGAATGCTACAAGCAGAGAATGGAAAGAGGTCTTACCTTCCTTGAATTCAACTACATGATCATGCAGAGCTACGACTTTATGGAGCTTTACACAAAATACGGCTGTAATATGCAGTTCGGCGGCGATGACCAGTGGGCAAATATGCTCGGCGGTACAGAGCTTATCCGCCGTAAGCTCGGCAAGGACGCCTACGCTATGACTATCACTCTCCTTCTCAATTCCGAAGGAAAGAAAATGGGCAAGACCGAAAAGGGTGCTGTATGGCTCGATCCCGAAAAGACAACTCCTTATGAGTTCTTCCAGTACTGGAGAAATGTTGCTGACGCAGACGTTATCAAGTGCCTTAAGATGCTCACATTCGTTCCCGTTGAGGAAATTGAAGCAATGGAGCAGAATATGGAAGGTGCTCAGTTCAATACCGCCAAGGAGCTTCTTGCCTATGAGCTTACAAAGCTTGTTCACGGCGAGGAGGAAGCAGAAAAGGCAAAGGCTGCTGCAAAGGCTCTCTTCGGCGGAAGCGGTTCTGACGCTAATATGCCTACAACTGAAATTGACTCAGCTGAGCTTACTGACGGAGCTATGGGACTTCTTAATCTTCTTGTAAAATCCGAACTTGCACCATCTGTTTCCGAAGCAAGACGTCTTGTTCAGCAGGGCGGTATTACCGTAAATGATGAGAAAATCTCTGATGCCAAGGCTCAGATAAAGCTTGAAGGCGAAACTATCATCCGCAAGGGCAAGAAGGCATTCAGAAAAATTATCGTAAAGTAAATATAAACGAAAATACCGCACTCCCCAAGGAGCTGCGGTATTTCTGATTTGTCCCATTTTGTACCCTTATAGCTTCTCTCATATTGTGCAGACTGAGAGAATTATTTTTGTTTATCGGCGGCATCTTTTTTTCTGATATCTGCCGTCACATATATTGTATCACAATTG
Organism: Ruminococcus sp.; assembly: GCA_045587105.1. Classification (GTDB taxonomy): domain Bacteria; phylum Bacillota; class Clostridia; order Oscillospirales; family Ruminococcaceae; genus Ruminococcus. The sequence goes on along the minus strand of JAZNBR010000020.1, from coordinate 13,028 downwards.
CACATATTTGTCAACACGATATAGAAAGATTAAGCCAAAATCACATAAAGTTTACAAAAATTTAAAATCATTCCTGAATTTGTGCCTCCTTTATATAATCTATCAGCACTGGCTTCTCATTGGGCAGAATTCCGTCTATAACAAGCTCCAGAAGCTCATTCAGAGCCTTCCCGATTTCCTTTCCCTTCAGTCCGAGAACCATAATATCATTGCCATTAACCGCAAGGTCAGAAAGCTTCATACAACAGCTCTCCTCCTCAAAACGAATCGCCTTCCTTATGTACTCGTCAAAGAGAATATTTTCCTCCAGAACGAAATCGTTCTTGGCACAGTTATCAGCTTTTTTCATTTCCATAAGCAGTATGAACGTCTCAGTACCGAGTTTTGATATCATTCTTTTTATCTGACGTTCACTTTCTATTTTGTCGCTGTGACGTGCAATAAGCGTACAGGTAAGATCAATTGTACGGTTATCGTACCGCAATCTCCTCAGAATATCTCCGGCAATTATCTCACCTGCCTGAGCGTGTCCCTTGAAATGTCCATAGCCGTCCTCCCCCATACTGAACAACGACGGTTTTCCGGTATCGTGAAGCAGCATTGCTCTCCGCAGAATCAGTGAATCCTCCGGAGCCGCCCCCACTGCACGGACGCTGTGTTCATATATATCATATTTATGGTATTTTGAATGCTGTTCAAAACCCATGCACGGAAGCATTTCCGGTATAATTTGTCCGATTATATCACGATATTCAAGAAGGACAAAAACCGCATTCTTTCCGCAGAGAAGCTTATCCAGCTCCATACGGATTCGCTCACTGGAAATATCGCTGAGACGTTCCCTCATCGACAGCAACGCATTATGCGTTCCGTTTTCTATTTCAAATCCGAGCTGCGATGCAAACCGGACTGCCCTCATGATTCTGAGTGCATCCTCCGAAAAACGTTTTTCAGGAGTTCCCACGCAGCGGATAATCCTGTTTTCTATATCGCTGATGCCGCCGAAGGGATCTATGATATTTCCGTCCTTGTCCATAGCCATGGCATTGACAGTAAAATCCCGACGAGACAGATCGTCCCTTATATCACCGGAAAACGTTACGCTGTCCGGATGACGTGAGTCGCTGTAATTTCCGTCAATTCTGAATGTCGTTATTTCAAACGGAACTCCCTCGCTCATAACAGTAACTGTACCGTGCTTCAGACCAGTGGGAATCACCTTATATCCGCTGAAAACGGACATTATCTGTTCCGGAAGAGCGTCTGTCGTCACGTCAATATCATTTATCCCGTGTCCCATAACAGTATCACGGACGCAGCCTCCGGCATAGAATGCCTGATATCCCGCCGCTTCAAGCTTTTCAAGAATGCTCCTGCAATTTGCGTCTATTTTTATCGGAATTCACCTGCCTTCTCCTGAAATTCAGACGATTGATATTATACCACAAATCTAACGATTCGTCAATAAAACAAACGAGCCTCCTTTTCAGGAAGCTCATCTGCCATGATATAGGGATTATTGGGGATTAAATAATTAAACGTTGGGGTAACGCTTAATTACCATGAAAATCTGCATCAGGATTTCTCCTTCAGCAACTTTAGTATAACATGGGATTGTGTTGATTTTGTGAAAACTTTGTAAAAATATCATTAATTTTTTACTCGTTAATCCTGAACCAGAATGTCGTTCCCTTACCTATCGTAGATCTTACACCGTAATCGTAATTATGCAGCTTCAATACTGCCTTGACGATAGAAAGCCCCAATCCGGTTCCCACTACCTCACGTTTATGATTCTCGGAACGATAGTATTTATCAAAAATCAGCTTTATTTTTTCTTCCTCTATTCCATCGCCGGTATCCTCAACCTCGATAAGCACGCCTTCTGAGGTATTCAGCTGTCTCACGAAAACCTGCTTGTCTTCTCCGGTATAATTTATCGCATTGTTGATAAGATTATAGATAACCTGCTCGATTTTTACAACATCGCAGTGAACCATTTTTTTGCCGTCAGAAGCAAACTGGATATTATACCCCATTTTCTCGGAAACACCTTCAAATCTGCTGATTATTTCCTCAAGCTTTCCTTTTATTTCAAATTCGGACGGATTAAGCTTAAGCTTTCCGCTTTCCAGCTTGGAAAGATCAAGGATATCGTTTACAAGAAGTGCAAGACGGTCAGTTTCATTGATTATAATCTCAAGATGCTCGTTACGCTTAACAGGATTGTCTCCCGAAAGGTCACGGATAAGCTCTGCGTATCCCTTGAGCATAGTCAGAGGAGTTCTCAGATCATGCGAAACATTTGCGATAAGATCACGCTGCATGGTATCAACCCGTGAAATTTCCTTTTCAGCATAGGTGAGTGTTTCCGCAAGCTTCTGGGATTCAAGATATCCCCTGCCGTCAAACTTTGTCCGGAAATCTCCCCGTGCAAGTTTTTCCGCAGATTTCGTAATATTGGTAATCGGACGTGCAATCCATTTCGACAGATACAGCGATATCAGGAATGCAAGCACTATAAGAATAACCGTAGTAATCATGAGCTGTCTCTTGATTATCATTACCGTTGTTCCCACAGGAACCATAGCAGAATTCAGAAGAAGAAATCCTTCCGGATTATCGGGATTTCCAAGTGCACATCCGAAAACAAGCATATCGCAGTCGCTTCGGATATTCCTGATCTTGTATCTTATTTCTCTCTCCTTGCTTTCAAGGATACTCGCGACATACACCTGCGTTTTGTTTTCCCTGCCATGAATAAGACATCCGCCGATAGCATCGCATGAATACACAGTTCTCCGATATCTGTCAAGAACCTCTATGCAGACATCATGCTCAACAGCCATATCATCTATGTAGCTGCTGAATTCCGAGGAATCCATTTTTTTATATGATTCGGATATCTCGTCAAGACACTCTGCGGCATCCCTTGTTTTCATGGATACATAGAACCTTTCAAGAAAAAGTATCTGGAATATCCACAGCAGCACGATCATGGCAATCGTAAATACGATAAAGTATATCCATATCTTGTATTTAAGCGATATCCTGCTGCTGAAATCACGGATTTTACTGATCAGCTTCAAACTTGTATCCCATTCCTCTCAGCGTTACGATATAACTGCGGTATTCCTTAAGACTGTTTCTCAGCATCTTGATGTGTGTATCAACCGTTCTGTCGTCGCCGAAGAAGTCGTATCCCCACACTTCTTCAAGAAGCCTGTTTCTGGACAAAGCGATATTCCTGTTCTTTACGAGGAAGAACAGAAGATCGTATTCCTTTGGCGTCATTGCAGCCTTTTCTCCGTCTACAAACACCTCTCTGCCTGATATATTCACCTCAAGTCCGCCGAAAACATACTTGTCCTGCTGTGACGCAGTATTATTTCCGGCACTTCTCTTGATAACAGCCTTGATTCTTGCCATTAGTTCCTTCGGGGAAAACGGCTTTGTAACGTAATCGTCAATGCCTATCTCAAATCCGAAAAGCTTATCGTATTCCTCTCCCCGTGCAGAAAGCATGATCACCGGAATCTGCTTTACCTTATGTATTTCCTTGCAGGCTGAATAACCGTCAAGACGAGGCATCATAATATCCATTATAATGAGATCATAATCGTTTTCACGGCAGAGATTCACTGCCTCCATTCCGTTTTCAGCCTCAGTAACCTTATAGCCCTCGAACTCGGCATATTCACGGACAACTCTTCTGATATTTGCTTCGTCATCCACTATTAATATATGAGTCATAATTTTTTTACCTCCATGTCAAAGTTTTTACACACATTTTTTCATTTTTATTATATCATGATATCATTCAAAAGTGTATATTTTGTGATACTTTCTTGTTGGTTTCGGATAATTTCATAAATTTTATGGAAGAAATTTTATTTTTTTATTGACATTTTCAGTAAAATTTGATATAATTACTTAAAAAGATTTAAGGAGGCGGTTGTAATGCAAAAATTTAATCCACTGGCGGCTACACTTGTTATTGCTGCCGCAACCGCAACAGTGGGAGCTTACTGCTATTTCTTCCCGGAAAGAGCAATCGAAACTATTATCATCTACCTCGCAACTATCGTTTTTCTTCCTCTGCTCGTTCTCCTTCTTGCATGGACTCAGAAAAATAAGATGAGCAATCTTATCAAGCCGGAAGTCGCTGAGAACCTTAATACCGAAATGATTATCTGGAGTGACGACTTCTCATACGTCTTTTTAAATAAAAAGCTCAGAATTCTCCTCGGTATCTCCGAAAATGACTCGAACAAAAAAGCCGCCGTCTGGAAAGCTTTCGGTATAAATGCTCCCGACAGCAAAGGCTTTGAAAAAATCGTCGGAAGCAAATCCTACGAAACAAAATTCAAAAATGCCGACGGTACTATGACAAGCATTGCATGGAGTACCTCACTCGTTAAAAAATCAAAGAAAAGATGTCTCTACCTCTCTACCGGCTTCAATCTCACAGAAATCAAGAAAATGAAGGTTAATCTCGCAAGTGCCAACGACTTCTTCAATTCATCAATGGAGCTTGCTGAAATCGGCATCATAATCAGCACGGACAGAAAAAAATATATCGCTTCCTCTGAACTTATGCGAATGCTCGGTCTTAAGAGCAATACCCTTTCTCTTAATGACTTCCGTGCTCTCGTTCATCCAAACGACAGAATTGCATTCGACAGTGCTATAAAATCAGCAAGCTCTGAAATCAAAAGCATCGAAATGCGTATCAAGTCTGCGGATACAAGCTATCGCTGGTATTCCTACCGCTACAAGTCCATCAAGGGTACGGATAACACCCTCCCCCTCTTCGGCGGTGCACTCCTCGACAGCACTCAGGAACACGAAAAGGACGCTCTTATTGAACGTCTTGCGTACATTGATGAGGTTACGGAAATCGCCAACAGAAACAAGCTTATAAATGCCGGTCAGGAAATCTATGAAACCTGCCGACTCCTTAATTACTCATACTGGATTATCGTTCTTGATATCGACAGATTCCATATCATCAACGATACCTGCGGCTACAACAACGGAAATTATGTACTCCGTAATTTCGCACATATTCTCTACAAATTTGTAACGCCCGGCGGTCTTGCCGCCCGTATAAGCGGCGATAATTTCGCCCTCATCCTCCGTGACTACGGAAGTGATGAGCTACCCGTAAGAACTGTAAAATCAATTCAGGAGGAATTCTCAAAGCTCGCTGTTGACGAACTCGCTTCTATAAATCTCAGCTGTTCAGCAGGATTTTCAAAAATGCCTGAGGACGGAGAATCCTTCCTTGAAGTAATTGAACACGCAGAATTCGCACTTAAATCCGGCGGTGTAAATCAGTCAAGCATACACGGATATGAACCAAGTATGCACGACTCAATAATCTCTACCACAGAAATGGAAAAGGCGATTGCTCTCGCCCTTGACAACAATGAATTCTCACTCTACTATCAGCCTAAAATCGACCTCTCTACTGGTCGTCTCATGGGCGTGGAAGCTCTTATCCGCTGGATAAAGCCTGACGGTACCGTAGTTCCACCCGACGCATTCGTGCCTGTCGCTGAACGCAGCCGTCTCATCGGACGCATAACTGAATTCGTTCTCAACGAAGGATGCCGCCAGAATGTTCTCTGGCAGAAAATGGGCTTCCCCAAAATAGTTGTGTCCATTAACTTCACTTCCAGCGACTTCTATCAGAACGATCTCAAAGACAGAGTCCTTGACTCGCTTATAAAATCAGGACTTGAACCTCAATGGCTTGAAATTGAGCTTACAGAAAGTCTTGCCCTGAATGATATCGACTTCGCCGTATCACAGATGAACAAGCTGCGTGAACTCGGCGTAAAGCTCGCTATGGACGACTTCGGCACCGGATATTCCTCACTAAGCTATCTCCAGACACTGCCGATTACTCTCCTCAAGCTCGACAGATCGTTCATTACCGATCTCGAACACAACAATATCGCATACGAAATCGTTGCGTCAGTTATAAGAATCGCAAAATCAAAAAAAATCGAAACAATTGCCGAGGGTATTGAGAATACCGTACAGCAATCCATTCTCAGGATGGCTGGCTGCGACTACGCTCAGGGCTTCCTCTACGGAAAACCAATGCCTCCGGAACAGCTTCAGCGTTTTTTTGAACAGAATATCAGTGATTTAAGGAATTAAACGGAGGTAAAAACAATGAAAAGAAGAATCGGCATACTTACCAGCGGCGGCGACTGTCCCGGACTTAATGCCACTATAAGAGGCGTTGCTAAAGCGTGCTATGAACGCTTTGGCGAGGACAACATTGAAATAGTAGGTATCTCAAACGGATATTACGGTCTTATCAATAACCTCTGCATGGATATGCAGCCATCTGCGTTTTCCGGCATCCTCACTCAGGGCGGAACAATTTTCGGAACAAAACGTCAGCCCTTCAAGATGATGCAGGTTATCGGTGAGGATAATATCGACAAGGTTAAAAATATGAAGGAGACCTACAAAAAGCAGAAGCTTGACTGTCTCCTTACTCTCGGCGGAAACGGAACTCACAAAACCTCTAAACTTCTCGCTGACGAGGGGCTCAATGTAATCGGTCTGCCCAAAACAATCGACAACGATATCTACGGTACCGATGTAACCTTCGGATTCCATACTGCTGTTGATATCGCAACAGATGTTATCGACAGACTCCATACAACGGCGGCAAGTCATTCAAGAATCCTTGTATGCGAAATCATGGGAAACAAAGCCGGATGGCTTACTCTCAACGCTGGTATCGCCGGTGGTGCTGATATTATTATCATCCCCGAGATTCCATACGATATAGACAAGGTCTGCGATGCTGTAATGGCAAGAAATGCAAGCGGAAAAACCTTCTCTATTCTTGCTGTTGCCGAAGGTGCTTTTGATATTGCTGAAGCTAAAATGAAGAAAAAAGAACGTGCAAAGAAGCGTGCTGAAGCACAGATTACAACCGCTACAAGCCGTATCGCTGCACAGATTCAAGCTAATACCGGTATCGAAGCCCGTGTATGCGTTCCCGGACATATGCTCAGAGGCGGAGCACCAAGTGCTTACGACCGTGTGCTTTCTACTCAGTTCGGCGTTCATGCCGCATATCTTATCGCAAAAGAAAAATACGGACGCACTGTTGCTAAAATCGGCAACAAGATCACATCAAACAAGCTTGAAGATATCGCAGGCAAGACGAAGTTCGTTGATACGGAAAATCATCTTGTTATCGCTGCCCGTGATATCGGAGTTTCATTCGGAGATTAATAAAAAAAAGCTGCTGCATTCCTGCGGCAGCTTTTTTCAGAGAAAAGGAGGATGAATTTGAAAAAAAGAATTCCGGAACTCGATTTTATCAAGGGAATTGCAATAATTCTGGTGATAATCGGTCACGTTGTAAGTCAGGTATGGAGCAATAATCCGGCTGTATACGAAAATACGCTTCTTTTCAGATTCTGTTACTCCTTCCATATGCCCCTTTTCGTTTTCATCAGCGGCTGGATATGCCGTATGACTATCCGGCAGGATACCGGCTGGCTCCTAAAAAGGCTGAAACGCATCGGAATCCCGTATATCCTGATGACCGCACTTGTATTCTTTCTGCTCAGAAACGGCAATATATCGCACTTTATATCGGATTCTCCGTACTGGTACCTTCTCTTTATAATTATCGCAGACAGTATCTTTTTCCTTTGCGAAAAGTATGGCAGAACAACAATGATTTTTGCGTCAGTCTATGCCGCAATTCTTCTGATGAACTGGAGGATTCCGCAGAATATCGGTATTCTCAGGCAGCTTGCTGATTTTCTCCCCTTCTATGCTGCCGGAACCCTTATGCCCTTGATTCCCACAAAAACAGCAAAGCTCCGGACTCCGGCACTGATATCATCCGGAGTACTGTACATAGCCTTTTTTCCGCTGTACAGACATGGAATATCAGGTCAGCTGGAGCATTTCCGTAAGCTTCTCAGCAAATCAGAGCTTACTCCGGTTTTATCAGTATCAATTATATGCTTCAACAAATTTATCGTTCCAGCCTGCGGAATCGCCTTGATATTCCTCATTACAAAGGCTATTTATAATCTGAATATCACAGAAAAATTCAGAAAGGCTCTGGAAACAGCCGGAAATCACACTCTCGCAATATATCTTCTCCATGACCTGTTCTTTGTGAAATCAACAGGAAGTTCTCTCCTAAACAGCGTATTTTCCGTATTTACAGCGTTTTTTGCACCATTAATACTATCTATCGTATATAATATCCTGAAAAGGAAGTTTCTGGACAATAATTTGTCAAAACAAAAACTTTTGTAGTTTTCTGGAAAAAACTCTTTACAAAAAAATGTGGTTATGGTATAATAATCTATATTTGTTTATAGGAGGTTTTTTCATGACAGAAATGGAGCTTTACAGACTCTGGTGCGAAAATGCTAAAGAGGATCCAGATCTACAAACTGAACTTGCAGATATTAAAGATGATATAGATGGAATCAATGACAGATTTTACCGTGATCTTGAATTCGGTACTGGTGGTCTCAGAGGAGTTATCGGTGCCGGAACAAACCGTATGAATATATATACTGTAAAACGTGCTACACAGGGATTTGCTGATTATCTTAATCAGGAATACGAAAACCCTTCCGTTGCTGTATCCTACGACAGCCGCATTAAATCTGATGTTTTCTCAAAGGCTGCTGCTGAGGTTCTTGCCGCAAACGGAATCAAGGTTTACATCTACTCTGAGCTTCTGCCTACTCCCTGCCTTTCCTTTGCTGTCCGTGCTCTTAAGTGTCAGGGCGGTATCATGGTTACAGCAAGCCACAATCCTGCAAAGTACAACGGCTACAAGGTTTACGGCGACGACGGCTGCCAGATTACTCTCAGAGGTGCTGAAATTATTCTTGAAAAAATCAACTCCCTTGATATGTTCACCGGCGTAAAGCATTCCTCCTTTGAAGAAGAACTCGCTAAGGGAAATATTTCCTACATCGGCGACGAGGTTATGGAGGACTTCTACAAGCATGTCCTTGCTGAGGGAATCAACACTGAGCTCTGTGCATCAAGCGGACTCAAGGTTGTTTACACTCCCCTCAATGGCACCGGAAACAAGCCCGTCCGTGAAATCCTCAAGAGACTCGGCATCACTGATGTTACTATTGTTAAGGAACAGGAAAATCCTGACGGAAACTTCACAACCTGCCCCTATCCGAATCCTGAGATTCGTGAGGCTCTTGAAGTTGGTCTTAAGTACTGCCGTGAGGTAAAGCCTGATCTTCTTCTCGCTACCGATCCTGACTGCGACCGTGTCGGTATTGCTGTTCCCGATGGTGATGACTACGCACTTTTCTCCGGCAACGAGGTAGGTGCAATGCTTCTTGAATACATCTGCGAACAGAGAATCAAGAATGGCACAATGCCTGAAAATCCTGTCGCTGTAAAGACTATCGTTACAACTGATATCGTAAATCTTATCGGCAAGGAATACGGTGTTGAAATTATTGATGTACTTACCGGATTCAAGTTTATCGGCGAACAGATCGGTCTCCTTGAATCAAAGGGCGAAGAAAAACGCTATGTATTCGGCTTTGAGGAAAGCTACGGCTATCTTTCCGGATCCTATGTGCGTGACAAGGACGCTGTAAATGCTTCCATGCTTATCTGCGAAATGGCTGCTTACTACCGCACTCAGGGAATTACACTTCTTCAGGCAAGAGAAAATATGTACAAGAAGTACGGCGTGTTCTATCAGACACTTCATAGCTTCACATTTGAGGGCGAAAGCGGCATGAACAGAATGAGTGAAATCATGTCTCAGCTAAGAGAATCTGCTCCTGCTGAAATCGGTGGTCTTAAGGTAGTAAAGGTTGACGACTATCAGACAGGTATCTCAAAGGATATCGTTGCCGGAACTGAAACTGCTCTTACTCTCCCGAAATCAAATGTTCTCGCATTCTTCCTTGAAGGCGGCTCCAAGGCTATTGTACGTCCTTCCGGTACAGAACCAAAAATCAAGACATACTTCACAGCCAAGACTGTTACTCATGAAGAAGCTGAAATCCTTGAAAAGAAGCTCGCTGACGACTTCACAAAGGTAATGAAGTAATCAAGGAAATAGTTAAAAATACAAAATATATCAAAACACTGTTGACAATGTCACATACTTGTGATATAATATGTAAATGTAATTAATGAAGCACTACTGTCTAAGGCATCTGATGGGCTGCTCGGTTATAAATTCTGCCGAAAGAGGTGACAATCGTGAAAGAGGGAATCCATCCTAATTTTGTAAAGACAACTATTACTTGCCACTGCGGTAACGTAATGGAGACTATGTCCACAAAGGAAAACATCAAGGTTGAAATCTGCTCAAAGTGCCATCCGTTCTATACAGGAAAGCAGAAGCTTGTTGATACAGGCGGACGTGTTGACAGATTCAAGAAGCGTTTCAATATGGACAAGTAATTTTTCATAGCCGGTCTGAATTGACCGGCTTTTTGCGTTATAATTTTAAAGGAATTGCTATGAATTATTTTACCGTTTCAGAGCCGGCTACGGACTCCTTTATCGAAAAAAGATCGGAATTTATCGGTTACATCGCTCCCGTCAGAACTAATGACGAGGCTGTTGATTTCGTGAATTCCATCAAGGCGGAGCACCGTAAGGCAAAGCATAACGTTTACGCATATATTCTCAGGGAAAATAATATTTCCCGTTACTCCGACGACGGCGAACCTCAGGGAACAGCCGGAGTTCCGGTACTTGATGTCCTGCAAAAACGAGGTCTTACCGATGTATGCGTCGTTGTAACACGATATTTCGGCGGTATTCTGCTCGGCGGCGGCGGTCTTGTAAGAGCATATTCTCATGCGGCTTCGCTTGCCTGCGACGCTGCTCATATCATGGATATGCGTCTCTGCCACAGACTCAGAATCTCTGCGGAATACACTATGTACGGCAAAATCGCCTACATTCTGCCCGATTATCAGACCATAACCGTTAATTCGGACTTCGGACAATCCGTTACACTTGAAATCCTTGTGCTTTCGGAAAAGCTTCAGGCTCTTACAAAGGAGCTTACTGAAATCACTAACGGATCCGCAGTAATCGAGGATATAGAAGAACTTTACGAGGACTTTTCGTCCGTTAAATAATATGGGAGGAATATTATGACTGTACGAGAACAGATTGAACAGAAAGAATCCGTTATTCTCAGTGAATACGCCTGCAAAAGCACAGATCAGTTCTTCACCGGCAAGCTTCGTAATGAAGAAAAATGTCCGTACAGAACTGAATTCCAGCGTGACAGGGACAGGATTCTACACTGTAATTCCTTCCGCAGACTCAAGCGAAAAACTCAGGTTTTCCTCTCACCAGTCGGGGATCATTACAGAACCCGACTTACTCACACGCTTGAGGTCTCCCAGATTGCCCGCACTATTTCCAGAGGTATGGGCATGAATGAGGATCTCACAGAGGCTATCGCCCTCGGGCACGATCTCGGTCACTCTCCCTTCGGTCACTGCGGAGAGGCTGTTCTCAACGAAATCTGTCCGCACGGGTTCAAGCACTATCTCCAGAGCGTCCGTGTAGTTGAGGAAATCGAGAAAAAAGGCAAGGGACTTAATCTTACCTTCGCTGTCCGCAACGGAATCGAATGTCATACGAATCAGACAGCCGATACAAGAGAAGGCTGTATCGTACGTCTGGCAGATACTATCGCCTACATAAACCACGATATCGAGGACTCAATCCGTGCTGGTATACTTTCCGGCAGCGACCTCCCCGATGACTGCGTGGAGATTCTCGGCGATACAAAAACCAAAAGAATTACCACTCTTATTTCCTCGGTAATTGAACACGGACCGGAAAAAATTGACTTCACTCCCGAAATCAGAAAGGCTCACGATGCTCTGAGAGCCTTCATGTTTGAAAAAGTATATACGAATCCGGCAGCAAAACAGGAAGAATCAAAAGCAGAGCTTCTTGTCAAAAAGCTCTATTCCTTCTTCATCGAAAACAGCGACCTTCTGCCGCAGGAATACAAGGAAATAATGAGAAAAACCGACAATCACCGTGCGGTGTGCGACTACATTTCCGGAATGAGTGACGAATACGCTGTCGATCTTTATACCGAACTCTTCGTTCCGAAGTTCTGGAAATAATCAGGAGTACTCTATGCAGAAAAATGACGATTTTCTCTATCGGCTCCGAAATGCAAATCCGATTGAAAATGTCATGGGTTCTTATGTCAACATCATAAGACGAGGCAGGAATTTTGTGTGCTCATGCCCTTTTCATTCGGAAAAAACTCCGTCATGCACAATTTTTACCGATACACAGAGCTTTTACTGCTTTGGCTGCGGTTCCGGCGGAGATGTCATAACCTTTACAATGAAGGCTGAGAATCTTGATTTCACTGAGGCTGTAAAGCTTCTCGCTCAGCGTTCCGGACTGGAAATCCCACAGGATAATTCCCGTGACAGCCAGCTCGCAAAAAGAAAAACACGCATCTACGAAATGAACCGCCTTGCGGCAAATTTCTTCTATACACAGCTTGTTAAGGGTACCGACAAATCAGGACTGAAATACTTCGCTGACAGAAAGCTTTCTCCTCAGATTATTAAAAAATACGGTCTCGGATATGCTCCGGATTCGTGGAACACACTTACCGATCTTCTCCGTTCAAAAGGATATTCCGACGACGAGATCATTGACGCATGGCTCGGCTCAAGGTCAAAAAAAGGAAATATCTTCGATATATTCCGCAAGCGTGTGATGTTCCCGATTGTTGACCTCAGAGGAAATATTATCGGCTTCGGCGGACGTGTCCTTGACAACTCTCAGCCAAAATATCTCAATACCGGAGCAACTCCGGTTTTTGACAAGGGATCAAACCTCTTTTCCATGAACTTTGCAAAAAATGCCGATACAAAACGGCTTATCCTGTGTGAAGGCTATATGGACGTTATCGCAGTCAATCAGGCTGGCTTCGATAACGCTGTTGCTACGCTCGGAACAGCTATCAC
>JAZNBR010000019.1:0-37130 GCA_045587105.1 Ruminococcus sp. | reverse complement strand
CTGGGGGTATGACCTGTTCTCTGCTGAAAGCAGGAAGCAAAATGTGCACTGCTGCTGAAACCGCAGCGGAGTGCAATCTCCGTGATGGGAAGATTCTTTCGGCGGAGCATGATTTTAGCATGGTTGATACGGACTTCAATGAGGTATTCTATCGGAGTTTTTCCGGTTTCCTTCTTAAAACGTCGGTTGAAGGTAGATTCGGACATGCTTCCGAGCCTTGCGAGTACGGAAACAGTAATGTTGCTTCCATAATGCAGTTCCATGTAATGCTGAGCCTTTGCAACGGAGTAATCATCCGAGACTGCACGCATATCCAGTGTTTCGCCGAGAACGCTTCGTATTATCCAGTGAGTGATTATTTCAGACTGTGCATTGAGTGTGATATCAGAATTCATCATTGATTTTCCTGACTCAAATGCGAAAGTATTGAGAGCCTTCAGAATGTCACTGCATATCTCGAAACGGAAAGTCCTGAACACAGGCAGTTCAGAGGAATAGAGAGCGTAACGTTTTTCAAAGTAGTCAGCCGCAATCGTAAGACAGTAATAATGATATTTTCCTTCAGCTTCTCCGGCGATATATGGGGACATAATTTCTGCATTGTAGTGAAATTCATCAGATGCAGAGCCAGAAAAGCTGATAAGTATCATGTATGACGGACGTTTTCCTGCAATTATAAGAGGATATCCGCAAACTGATTCTTCGGGGATGAATAAACTCATTTGCGGTCTGAGATAGCAGTCGATATGTTCAAGTTCCTTGTCGGAAATGCTGCTGTCAATGAGGTCGGTCAAGGCATCATTGGTTTTATTTTTCATGAATTTTTCCTCCTGACGGGGAGATATTGTTGTTCTTTCTGTTTTCAGAAATTTTCGTGAGGATATACATTATCGCCATTGAAGCAAGCATTCCTGTCAGGGAACCTGATGTATCAATCATCATATCACGGAATTCGCAGGAGCGTCCGGGAACGAATGACTGATGAATTTCATCGGAGACTGCATACAGAAAGCAGAATAACATAACGCCGGCAGAAGATAAACTGAAAAGTCTGCGGCGTCCGACCGACATTGAAACGAGGAATCCGAGCATGGCGAACAGCGAAAAGTGAGCAGATTTGCGTATAATGAAGGTTGCTTTATCCAATATTGATAATTGCTTTTTCTCTGGCAGATCATCGAAATCATCAACAGCTATGTTAACGGCAGTTTTAGTAAATTTCATGCTGGTTTCTGATGATTCATCTGAATTTTCGAGTGAAAAGCAGAATATTGCAGTCATACATATTATTGAAAGAAGTGAAAAAATAATTCTTAATGGATATAAAAAACGGGATTTCATGTAAAATATCCTTTCATTGTAATTAAATTCTGATATAATTATACTCTATGTACTCTGGTTTGTAAAGCGGATAAAATAAAAGTTCGGGAATTTTTATAAAATTTTCCATAAATACTTGTATACTAAACAAAAAAATGGTATAATAGAAATGTTAAGGTGTTGCCTTAAGTATCAATAGCCAAATCTGATTTCAATCGGAGGTAAAAATGAAGAATTTTTTTGATAATATCTGGACTAAAAGAGTGGTTTCACTTTTAAGTCTGCTATATGCGTTCTGTGTCTGTCATTTATGCTATCTGTCGTTGTTTTATGATATACATATTCACGCCAGAGTTTCATTATGTCTTATAACAATAGCGATATCAATTGTTGCCATTGTAATAATGCTGTATACGCGTAAACAGATTGTAACGAAGATAACGAGCTTTATAATCCTTCCCGCCATGCTGCCGGTAGTTCTTTTGTATTTCGGAGAATGGGGACTTATTCTCCCGATAATCCTGACCGGAGTAGCAATATTGCTTTTGTCAGGGGCAGGCGAGGGACTTAAAACTGCTCTCGGAACAGTTACGCTTCTTCTTTATATATTCGGTGCTCTAGGATATTTTATCTTCACATCTTTTTTCATTACTCCTGTGGAGGAAAATGTAGTGATGAAAGGTTTTTCTCCATCGGGGAAATACCGCTATCGTGTAGTCAATACAACAGACAGCTCCAATGGAAGCACAGCAGTATATATTGAGCCGAACTATGCAGATATCAAGACCTCGTACATGACATTTACACTTAAGAATATGGAACGTCAGATTCATGTTGAACGACCGGTAAACGAAAATATAACAATTGACTGGATAACTCAGAGCAGGGCTGAAACAACAGATCAGCTCAATCAGATATCTGATAATATTCTTATCAGTCTGAGCGAGGAAAATCTCAGAAAATTCGGTTACACATACGATGAAAAGCTTGTGCTTGGTGAATGTGTTGTATCATACAGAAAAAAGATTGGTCAGACAGCTTCTGACGTTGATCCGGTAAAGCTTGATACGCTTACTGACGAACAGCTTGAGATATTTGGAATAGGCAGAGAGTCTGGGAACAGATATTATGTACTCAGACCATCAGAAAAGCTTCTTGATGAACTTGATATCAAAAAAGCAAAAAGAGCATATTTCAGTGATTTCACTGCTAAGGCGTATGAGATATTCAACGACGAGCATTTTGATAATTACGGAAATAAGCTTTTTACCGTTGAAAAAGAAACAACGATACCGCTGAATTCATTGACAGACGAGCAGCTGAAAGCTGTTGGTGTTCCGGATGAAGGCGATGTCATGCTGTTCAACGGAAAAATCTGTTTCCGTGAATATGTAGCTATCGTAGAAAATTATTTCGATGTAGAATCAAGAAAAATTTCACTTGATATATTGAATTGATAAAGTATTGGGCGTTCTTGAAAAAAGAACGCCCTTTATATTGATATTATTCAGGAAATACAGAGGCAGGATCAATGAATTTTCCGTTGTGACGAAGTTCTATGTGAAGATGTGGAGAAACAGCACTTTCGATATCAGCTGTCTGTCCCACAACTCCGAGAACTGTACCGCCTGATACAGTATCTCCCGGCTGAACGGAAAGCTCAGTTCCGAGACCGCAGTATTTTGAAATATATCCATTGTGGTGGTCAACAGTTACGGTTACGCCCCAGAGGGGATCTGTTTTGATTTCAGTGACTTCTCCGGATGAGATTGCGAAGACGTCTGCACCGACTTCTGCGGCAAAATCCGTGCCGTTGTGTGTCTGCCACGAGCCGGTAGTTTCATTTTTTACAAGCTCATTTCCGCTGAATGGTGCAAGGATATTTTCCGTGCTGGCAAGCGGAAGCTTTACATTTTCAAGCCTGATATTGTCAACAGGAGTAGCCTCAGTTTTTTTACCTGATTCCGTTTTGACATCCTGAACAGGCGGATCTGAAATTATAATTTCAGCAGCAGGAATAGTTGCTCTTGGTACAGTCATTGTAACAGCAGCACTTGTTGTGACTGGATAGGTCGTATAGACAGGCAGAGTCGTAGTGATTGCAGCCGTTGTTGTTTTAGGGATTCCCGTAGATTTGCGGTCAACAGCAGCTTCAGGAACAGAAATTATATCATTTGCTGGTTTTTCCTTAAGCTTTTCACCCTGATCGTAGGCAAAAAAGCAAGCAGAACCGATCATTACTGCACTTATTCCCAGAGCTGCATAAAAGCCCTTTGAGCCTTTTTTAATGTTATTGTCTTTCACATTAACACCTCCAAGCTTATTATTGACAGCAAAGGTAAAATTATACGACTTAATAAAAAAACACCGTACAATTCAATGAAATGTACGGTGTTATATTTATTCTGTCTGAGTATTCTGTGGAATATCCGGTTCTGTGGGAGCTTCCGGCGGAAGTGCAGCTGTTGTATCAGCTGGTGGATTCGTCGGAGCTTCAGTCGGAGGAACTGTTGCAGGAGGAGCTGTAACAACCGGAACAGTCTGTGAAGGTGCGGAAGCTGTCGGAGCCGCCATAGTAGTTGTCATAGTGCTTTCAGATGTGGTAGTAGTTTCTGAACCGGATGTAGTTGTTGTACCGGACTGCAGCGGACGTTCTTCTTCGGGGAGCTTTTGATTTTTCGGAGCAACACCGTTAAGACCGTAGCATTCCTGATAAGCAAGGAGGATATCACGGATCATATATTTTGAATATTCACCGTGTTCAATAACGCCTGCAAAAGCAACCTCCGGATTATCAGCGGGAGCGAATCCGATAAAGAATGAATTCTGATCATTCAGATCAACTCCGACCTGAGGAGTACCAGTCTTGATAGCAACGTCAAAACCGAGATTTGAAAGTGAATATTGAGCCGGCATATTTTTTGAAGCGTCGATCATGCCTTCAATGATATACTTGTAGCCGTGTTCATAGCTCAGGTTTATTGTTTCAGCGATAGTAGGCTGAGTCTTTGATATAAGGTCGCCGGAACCATATTCGTATAGACTGTCAACAAGATATGGCTGATATCTTACGCCTTTATTGGCGATTGTAGCCGCAACGACAGCCATTTGCAGGGGAGTCATACCGCTGTCCTGATTTCCGATACCAGCCTGAATTACATAGCCGATATACCACGGGATACCGTTTTCAGCGAATGTTTCAGGGTTACAGAGATATCCGTCAGCGTCGCCGGTTTCGATACCGGTTGAGGAGCCAAGTCCATATAATTCTGCGTACTCGGTTATTTTATCAATTCCAAGCTGACGTGAAAGTTCATAGAAGAATATATTGCATGAAACTTCAATTGCATGCTTAACGGAAATATCATTGTGATAACCGGTGCAGCCGTACTTTGAGCCATAGAATTCAAATGAATTATCGCCTTGGCAAACGAATTCTGATTCATTGTTGATAAGACCCTCTGCGAGACCAGCAGTAGCTGTGATTGTTTTGAACGTTGAGCCGGGACGGTAGAGACCGTAGGTGCAGCGGTTCACAAGTGGAGAGTCCTCAGCAGTGAGGAAGTAATCGTAATTTTCAATATAGTCCTTGAGGTTGTAAGTCGGAGCGTTCGCAAATCCTTTTACAGCTCCGGTTTTTACATCTATAACAGCGATAGCACCGCATTTTCCGTCGAGGATATTTGGCTTTGGGTTAATAGAGGGAAATTTTTCAATAAAATCATCCAGAATCCCCTGAAGCTTAAGCTGGAAATTTCCGTCAACAGTAAGCTTTACCGAGGAACCGGCTTCAGTGTGTGTTATTGTCTGGACATCAATAACATTGTTATCCTGAAAGATAACCTTTTCTTCGCCGTTTACGCCACGGAGTTCCTTTTCCATAGCCTTTTCGATACCGTTTTTTCCGAGTGTATCATTGAGCGAGTAGCCCTGATTCTGGAGAGTTTCGTATTCTTCTGCATAGATAGGTCCGACAGTACCTATTTCGTGCGGAAGGATATCTCCTCGTTCTATGCGTCGTTCTGATACCTCAACAGCCTCAATACCTTTATAGAAGTTGCTGAGCTCCTTCATCTGTATTACCGTATCAGGATCAACATCCTCTGCGAGAGTAATATCAAATTCGTAGGAAAAATCCTTGACAATCATTTCGTATCGCATACCGGCGATAATTCTTTTTTCCTCATCGGAATAATCGTCGCTGATACTGTAATCTGAGATGAGCTTGTCGATGCAGTTTTCAGCGGAGGCATACACGTTAAGGTTGAGATCAGAAATGAGCTCTGCTGTATCATCTGATGTGAAAATATAAGGTTTTGTTTTGGTTATCGGAATACTTTCCTTGAACTCATAATTGTTTTCTTTAAGACCGTTGTATATACCGAGAAGTGCCTTGTTTCCTTCCTGAATATCCTCCGGAAAGAAAGCCTTTCTTAGTACAAGGTCAACACGGGAATCATTAGTAACGAGAAGATTTCCACTGTAATCCATGATATTTCCACGAGTTGCCTTGACGGTTCTTATATAAGAGCGTGTATTATCCGATTCCATCACCGGAGTCTTGATTGTTTCATCGCCTACCACCTGAATTTCCATCAGTCTGAGACCGCTGAAAAGAGTAAGGGAAACAACCAGAAGAACAATCAGTGCAGATTTCAGATTTTCGGTTAATCCTTTCATAAATTCTCCTTTTAAGGCATATTAAGGCAATTCCGTACAGGAGAGCCGTACGATATTGCCTTAGTTGTTCTACTGTGATTTTGTTGTAATAACTTCTTCTATGCTCAGGTGATTCTTAGGCATAAGGAAGCGGTTTACCAGACGTATAAGAAGATATACAATAACTGATGAAATTACTGTATACAGCCATATTTTCAGTGTATAGCGGGTAAATATACGCTGAACATTGTCATAATTCCACATCTGATAATAGAATTTGTAATCAAGCCAGCACTGTAAGAAGGAAGATGCCGCTGTGATTAAAATATAGTTGGCGAATTTATTTCTAAGATAAAGCTCGTGGAGCAGAGAAATTACAATACAGAAGAAAGCGATAATGACTGCATTGTAGCCAAAGAGCTTTCCACAGGCGATATCGACGAGAAATCCGCAGATTGCTCCTGTAAAAACAGAGCCGTATTGATTGTTATCGACAGCAATAGCCAGTGCGATCGGAAGAAGGATAACGGGCTTGAGCCATGTACCCGTAGTCATGTAGATGTATCCGATAAAGATCAGCAGATAGTATATAAACCATCGCAAAACCGTCTTGATGTAAAGGATACGCTGTTCACGGGTGGTACGCAGCCTCATTCAGACTCCTCCTTTTTACCGGTGAAATCTGTAATGACGATAACTGAGGTCAGACGTGTAATATCTGCACAAGGTTCAATTACAGAACACATAGAGAGTCCGCTGACGTCATATTCCATTTCTCTTACTATGCCGATAGGATAATCCTTGGGGAAAAGACCGCTGTTGCCGGCGGTAATCATCATAGAGCCGGGTTTGATCTTGTTTTCTGTGGTAACATGGGAAAGCTTGGTGCAGCCTTCTTCTGCCGCAATGATATCACCCTCGATTATTCCTGAATCCGCCAGTGAAGCAGAGCAGACTGCTGCTACTGAGAGGTCGGGGGAAAGTATCGTTCTTACGGTGGTGACATTCTCCGAGACTTCAACAGTAATTCCGACAAGTCCCTCAGCCGTTGCCACGGGACAGTTAGGCTTGATACCGTCAGCCTTTCCCTTGTCTATTGTAAATGATCTGAAGGGATCATTCGTGGTATATCCTATAACGCTGCAAGGAACACTGAGAACATAATCCTCATGTTCTTCCTTGATGCTTACGAATTTTCTGAGTTCTTCGACTTCTGCCTTAAGGGCGTCATATTCAGTGAGCTGTTTGTTGAGTTCACCGATCTGAACTTTAAGACGCTTGTTTTCCTCGTAGTATTCATCAGCCTTGGTAACTTTATCAAGATTTCCTTCAATTTTCATGCCAATGCTGTTGGATGCTGAACGGAACGGCTTTGTAATAGTCTGGATAAAAGAGGCACCGGATAATGAATAGCCGCCCTTTGTAACAGCATATATCATTATGCCTATGAGAAAGGCAAGAAAAGCGAGGAGAACCTTGAATCTGGTGCTTTTTATAAAGTCACGCATGGAGTCTCCTCCTTAATAGTATTTGACATTTTCGGTGAGAGCATCCTGATAAACATTGATATTCTCAAGAATTTTTCCTGTACCCTCAGCCACGCAGTCGAGAGGGTATTCGGCTATATAGACGGGCATACCAGTTTCCCTGTTGATGAGCTTATCAAGACCGCGGAGAAGCGCACCGCCTCCGGCGAGGGTGATTCCGTGATCTATGATATCAGAGGAGAGCTCAGGAGGAGTTTCCTCCAATGTAGACTTTATAGCGTCGATTACACGATACAGGGGTTCTACAAGTGCGTCACGAATTTCAGATGAGCTGACGGTAATATTTTCCGGCAGACCGTTGAGAAGATTTCTTCCCTTGATTTCCATAGTATCTTCTTTTTCGCTCGGAAAAGCGGAGCCTATTTCAAGCTTGATATTTTCCGCAGATCTTTCACCGATAAGGAGATTATATTTCTTTTTGATATAATTTATAATAGCGTTATCGAATTCATCACCGGCACATCTTACAGAACGTGCTGCAACTATACCGCCAAGAGATATAACAGCGACTTCGCTTGTACCGCCGCCGATATCAACGATCATGCTGCCGGCAGGTTCGTTGGTAGGAAGACCAGCACCGATAGCGGCTGCCATTGGTTCCTCTATAATAAGGACGTTGTTTGCTCCGGCTTTTTTGCAGGCTTCACGGACAGCACGTCTTTCAACGGCAGTAACTCCGGAGGGAATACAGATAATAACATTAGCCTTTGTAAAGATTGTTCCCCTCAGAGCCTTTTTTATGAATTCCTGAAGCATTGTAGTAGCGATGTCAAAATCTGCAATAACGCCGTCCTTAAGAGGTCTTACTGCGACAATAGAGCCGGGAGTTCTTCCGATTACATCCTTTGCTTCTTTGCCGACATAGCGGCACTTGTCAGTTCTTGTGTTTACAGCCACAACAGAAGGCTCTCTGAGAATAATGCCTTTTCCGCGGACATAAACGAGGGTATTTGCGGTACCCAGATCAATACCAATATCTTTTGTAAACATTCTGGTGCTCCTTAACGTTGTGTATTACCGCAGCATGAAAACTGCGGTATCATGTCTGTGAAATATGATGATTCAGTTTTTATTTACCTGTAAAAAGCTTAGGTGCAGACTTATAGTAAACAAAGATAGCCATAAGGATACAGAATACCTGTGCAACATTAGCTTTTATGTAAAAACCGAAGTTCATTTTAAAGACACTTGTATCAACAACATCGCCGTTCCTCATAAACTGGAAGATCTTTTCGTAGCCGAGGAATGACAGCGGACCGGTAACGGCATTACCGATAAGACCGCCTAAGATAATAGCTGAAATAATAAGCAGAAGCATATAGATTTTTTTCATTTTCAGTCTCCGTTCATTTGATTATTTTATTCCAGATGAGCCGAATCCGTTTTCTCCTCGTTGTGTATCTGAGAGTGATTCGCTTATCTGTATTTCGGGTATAATAATTCGTGTTGGAATCAGCTGTGCGATTCTCATGCCGTGTTCAACGGTAAAGGGTTCGGTTCCGTGATTGATAAGAGGAATAAACCATGCACCGCGGTAATCGCTGTCAACTACGCCGACACAGTTGGCAAGTGAGATTCCGAATTTTGTTGAAAGTCCGGAACGAGGATAGATAAGAAGAGCAACGTCGTCCTCATCCGGTTCAGCAGTTATTCCTGCAGGCACAGGCTTTATTTCTCCGGGAGCGAGCGTTACAGGCTCGTCAAGGCAGGCGAATATATCAAGACCTGCACTTCCGGCAGTAGCCCTGCAAGGAATCATAGCTTTTTCGTCAAGTTTTTTAAAAGTAAGCTTCATATCAGATACCTCTGTAATACAGACCGTGTGTAAGTTTACCATCCGGACGACCGCCGGAAAGTATATTGCGTGTCTGTTCTTCATTTTCGTCTGTGAGCATTACGATACCGAAGCTGATTCCTTCTGGAAGTGGCTTGTCCGTCATGCACAGTACATCAGGATTCAGAATTTCAGTGTAATCCTTTGAGCATATTACAGGGAAGCTTTTTCCCATGCGGTCAGTAAGCTGGCGGGTACATTTTTTGCAGCCGACCTCGTTTTTTATGGGACAATTCCGTGTGAGCATCAGTGGAAGATGTCCGTATACAGCCGTACCGAGTGGAAGTGATGTTCTTGTGTTTTCAAGGCGGGAGAGCTTCGTTTCAAAGGAGAATACGCAGTCTTCAAGCCCCAGTCTTTTCAGATTTTCCGCCGCATAGGAATTGCAGACATTCAGCGTACTGCTTCCATGCAGTCTGAATCCAAGACTTTTTCCGATAGCTAAGGAATCAGGGGTATGGCAGAAAAGACGTGAGATTCCATAGTTCTTTATTTCCAACAGTCCGGAAATAAGATTTTCTTCATTTGAAATAAATCGTGGCGGAGAGACTATAAGCCTGTCCGGATTTATTTGTGAAACAATATCTTCATTTACAAGTTCCATCGGAAGAATGAGATATTGGGAAAATTCTGCTGCGGCATGAACCTGTTCCGATGTACGGCAAAATGTACGCAGAGGAAGGGAGGTTACCATAGATGGAGCTGCTGTTTCAGGCAGTTCCGGTAAATTATGAGTTATAGTGTAAGCAGGAGTGAATTTCTCTGTTACAAGCTGGGTAAGCTTTTCTGTAAGATTTCTGCGAAGTTCGTTCAGTTTTCCGGCACGAACCATAAGCTCCGGACCGATGTCAGATGAAATTTTACCTGCGAAGAAAACAGTATCTCCGAGCTTTGACAGCTGTTTTTTTACAGCTTCATGATCAGTAGGCCGATTCAGAGCCTTTTCAGGGATATCTCCGCTGACTGACGCCGTAATGCCGAGACATTCGGCGGTAACGGCAACAGACTTGTTTTCATGAATAACGACATGGAGATCAACTCTGTGAACGTGCCTTTCGGAGCGATAAAGCTCATGTATCGCTGGAATGACAGTACGGGCAGAAACTACATCGTCTTTCTCACGCCTACCGAACATATCAGTTCTGTTTCCGGTGAAGTAGCCGTCTGTAAAGCCGTCTCTTGAGAAGATATCCCTCAGGAGCTTCATATCAGGCTGTTCACCGCAGAGAGCTTTTTTAAGCTCAGAAACAGCGGCGGCAACGTATTCCGGACGTTTCATTCTGCCTTCTATCTTGAAAGAATCAACGCCTGATTCAGCCAGTTCAGCGGCATTCTTAAGCAGAGAGAGATCTTTCAGAGAAAGTGCGCAGGAATTTTTATTGCCGGCTGACGAAAAGGGGAGACGACACGCCTGACCGCAGCATCCACGGTTTGCAGAGCGACCGCCCATCATTGCGGACATATAGCACTGACCTGATACTGACATACATAATGCTCCATGAACGAAAATTTCTGTTTCAGTAGTACCGGAGCAGATTTTTTTAATTGTATGACGATCAAGCTCACGGGCAGGTACGACTCTTGAAAAGCCGAGTTCTCCGAGCATCTGAGTACCGATAGCGGTGTGAACTGACATCTGTGTTGAAGCATGGATAACAGCGTCAGGAACAGCTGTTTTTATAAGCTCAAAGCAGCCCCAGTCCTGAACGATAAATGCGTCGATACCGATAGAGGCTGTAAATTTCACAAAATCGCAGAAATCCGCTGCTTCGTCATCGGTAATTACTGTATTTACAGCAATGTATAGCTTTGCACCGTATTTGTGGCATAAAAGTGCGGCTTCTTTCAGTTCCTCGTCAGTGAGACCGGCAGCCTGACTGTTGCGGGCGGAAAAACGCTTTCCCCCTACATAGACCGCGTCAGCTCCGGAACGCAGAGCAGCTGTCAGAGCGTCCATGCTTCCGGCAGGGGGGAGGATCTCAGGAATTTTCATCAGATACTGTCCTTAAGCTGTTTGAGCCTGATCATATTTTCAAGCTGTTCGATTTTTGATTTAAGAACTTCAATTTCCTTCTGAGCTGCATCACGTTCTACACGAGTTTTTCCGGCTTCATCCACATACTGCTTTGTCTGTTCACGGATGCCGTCAAGCTTCTGATTTGCCTTATTGAGGTCATCGAGAAGACTGAGAGCGACCATTATGGAGGCTCCGTAGGGGGAAGAACCGCTTCCGGAGTTGATTATTTCGTTGATTTTAGCTTCAAGGACTCTACCGAGAGAGAAAACGTAATTAGGTGATTCAGAGGTTTTCAGTCTGTATTCCTTGCCGCAGATATTGACTTTAACATCATTAAGCATTTTTATTTTCCTTTCCGGGCATAATTGCTCCAACTTATATTATACAACATTTTACTTGAATATGGAATAGTTTTTCAGATATTTTTTTAAAATTTTTCTGAGTTATTTATTTTCAGAGCTTTTTTAATAATATCTTTTAAGACCTATCACCTTGCCGAGGATTTCAACCTCATCAACGATAATAGGATCCATAGTATCATTTTCAGGCTGAAGTCTGAAATGACCGTCCTCCTTGTAAAAACGCTTTACCGTAGCGTCGCTTCTGTCGATGAAGGCAACGACAATATCGCCGTTTTCAGCGTATGCACAACGCTGGACGATAACGATATCACCGTCAAGAATACCGGCATTTATCATGCTTTCTCCTCTGATAGTGAGTGCAAAAAGCTCATTCGGATCACAGTGAGAGGCTTCAAAGCCTACATATCCTGTAACATCCTCGATAGCTGTGATCGGCTGACCGGCTGTAACAGTTCCGATAATCGGAACTGACGCTGAACCGCTGTTTGGCAGACGAAGGGCACGGTTGAGATTATCCTTTTTTTCGATAAGTCCTTCGTTGCGGAGTATTTCAATATATCTGTGAGCAGTTGAGGTGGATTTGAAGCCCATGTGATCCATAATTTCTCTTACTGACGGTGAATAGCCCTCGCTAAGACGTTTTTTTATAAAGTTAAAAACTTCAATTTTCTTATCGCTGATCATAATAATACTCCTTAATTCAGTTTATTTATTATCATTTTTGCGATTTTATATGCGTCACCGCAGCCGAGAGTGATAACAAGATCACCTTCCTCAGCATGGGTGCAGATATAATCGCATATCTGCCGGAAGTTCTCGTATTTGCGTTCATCAGTCCATTCCACGGATTCATCCTGAGGGAACCATGTACATCCGGGAATCTTTTCAGCAAGATGGCGAGTGAAGATTCCGTAGGTGTTTTTTTCACGGCTTCCCATGATATCTGTAAGAACTGCGTGATCGGGAATCTGCAATACCCTTGCAAAATCATCAAGGAGCAGCTTGGTTCTGGAGAAGGTAAACGGCTGGAAAACAGCCCATACCTTTCTGAATCCCATTTCCATTGCGGCATTGAGAGCTGCCTCAAGCTCTGTCGGATGATGTGCATAATCGTCAACAAAGGTGATGCCTTTTTCATATCCGAGCTTTTCAAAACGACGTTTTGCACCTCTGAATTCTTCAAGTCCCTTCTGAATGGAATTAAAGTCTGTTCCGAGGAAATCAGCGGCAGCGGCGGCAGCAACAGCGTTGAGGACATTGTGTAATCCTGCAACATGGAGCGTAATTGT
The DNA here is from genome assembly GCA_045587105.1 of Ruminococcus sp. Lineage (GTDB taxonomy): Bacteria > Bacillota > Clostridia > Oscillospirales > Ruminococcaceae > Ruminococcus. The sequence goes on along the minus strand of JAZNBR010000019.1, from coordinate 24,102 downwards.
TCCGAGCTTCACGCCTTTTTTCATAAGATCGAAGGTAGTAAGCAGACCATTTTCATGCCTGATATTTTCAGGGAAATAATCGCAGGAATCATCTTTTCCGTAGGTGATTATTTTCTTGCTGATACCGTTTACAGCGTCAATTGTGTTTGCATCGGAACCATTAATTATAAGAACCTTTGATGTTGTTTCAGCGAATTTCCGGAAGGATTTCTTTATGTTGTCAAGTGTTCCGAAGTAGTCAAGATGATCTGCGTCAATGTTGAGGATAACCGAGATATCTGGAGAAAGCTTGAGGAAATGATCCTCAAATTCGCATGATTCACAAACAAGAACATCACTTTTTCCTGCAAGACCGCTTCCGCCGATGCAGGGAAGCTTTCCGCCGATATATGCAGAGAGATCAACACCGGCTGTAAAGAGAATCTGAGTTATCATAGAAGTTACTGTTGTTTTTCCGTGAGTTCCGGTAACGCAGACAGCGTTGTCATACCATGATGTTATGATTCCGAGAAGATCAGCTCTTTCAAGTACAGGAATATCACTCTGACGAGCCGCCATAAGCTCAGGATTATCCTCCATGATAGCGGCAGTGTGAACGATAAGATCAGCACCTTCTATATTTTCAGCCCTCTGACCGATGTAAACCGGAATCCCCATTTTGCGTACAGCGTCAAGAGTTTCGGTTTCATTGTTGTCCGAGCCTGTGAGGTAGTATCCCTGTGAATGAAGAATCTGGGCGAGGGGGTACATTCCGGAACCGCCTATGCCTATGAAGTGAATGTGCTTTTTTCCATTTAAAATATTTTTATCCAAATTATCCCAACCTTTCTGTTTGTCGGAGGATATCTCCGCATGATTTTATAGTATCTGTAAAGATTATAGGTGTTGCCTATATGCCAAGAATTCGTGCAGCTTTAAGAATAATAAGCTGAGTCTTACTGTCCTTTATTTCGCTGTTCATGACCATTTTTACAGCGTCGCTGAGAGGGATTTTGTCTACTTCAAGGAATTCACCTTCATCGAGGCACTGTTTCTGATATTCAAGTCCCCGTGCCAGATACATATGAACTATTTCACTGTTGTAGGCAGGAGTCGGATATGTTTCTCCAAGATATATGAATTCACTGCAAACAAAGCCGGTTTCCTCAAGAAGCTCACGACGTCCGCATACGGAGTGATCCTCACCGGCTTCAAGCTTGCCGGCAGGAACTTCAAGCGTTACTGTCCTGAACGGATAGCGGAATTGACGCACCATATATATTTCGTTGTTGTCTGTTACCGGAATAACGCAGACTCCGCCGTTATGGAGGAGTACATCTCTTGTCGATCTGCTTCCATCTCCGAGCTGTACAGTATCGTGGGTTATTGTAAAAATAGGACCTTCATAAACAGTCTTACTTTCAAGAGTCTTTTCAGTGAGATTAAGAGTTTTGTCCATGTAGTCAGTCCTTTCTGAGAAGATTTCTGCAATATTTCTGCGAAACCAGAGGTTTTGAGTATGAATCGTAGTCATAGAAGTGAGTGTGTCCGCAGTAATTATTTTTTCTGAAGAAGATGAGGTTGATAATCAGGTATCCTGCAAGTAAGGCGATACCGACAATTGTAATTATAATTCCTGCTGTCAGACCGGGAGTTCTGTACCGGAACACAATGCTGTTCTCTCCGGCGTCTGCCCGAACTGCCATAAATCCGTAGGAAACCTTTTCAACATCAGCGGATTTTCCATTTACTTCAGCTGTCCAGCCTTCGCTGTACGGTACGCTGAAAAATACAAGCTGAGGTGTGTTAAGAGTAATTTCAGATCGGAAGCTGTGGTGATCAAAGCTGAATTTCGATGATGAATTCTGCTGTTTTTTACGGCATATTCGGCTGTAATCATCCTCTGTAAGATCATGATTGTAATCTGATTCAGTGAGGATATCAGAGTATTTTTTTATCTGCTTATCAGAGAGAACAAGCGAATCAATGAGGAGTTTTTCACGGGCAGAATTGGATTTTTTTTCTGCATCCTTAATGGAAATATAGCTGTCATAGCCGAATCCCATAGGAATGTAGAGCGTATTCTCATATATTTCAAAGTGTTTGTTTTTACTTTTGTATTCAAAGCCCGGAAGAAGTTTTGTAATATCTGCGTTTCTGTATTTGTTCTCATCGGATGAAGAAATTTCTGAGGATAATTCATCAAGCTTGTTAAAAGGTTCGGCATTGCGGATATCTCTGTAATAATATTTTACGGAGAAAAGACCTCTGAGTGTATAGTGATCTGGTTCTGCACGGGATGCAACATTTCTGCTGATACCGATGTTATGGTAAAAGTCCATTATCGAAGTATTTACCACACTCTGGAATGCCCTCATATTGGGGAGTCCCCAGAGCATTGAGTAGTTGTCGCAGTTTTCAGATATATCTATGCGGAAGAAGTTGTCTTCGCTTATTTCCTCGCATACAGAGTCCTTGCCCTTTATTGCGGAATCAACATAAAGCCTGGCTGATCCGACGGTATTTGCACAGTAATAAACGGCAGTGCATACACAGAGAACTGAGGCACCTGCCGTCATCCATACTCCGAGCTTCATGAATGAAGTGCCTTTTTTGCGGAGCGTGAATAGTATTGCAGATCCGATAAGACAGCACAGAGCGACTGCGATTACAAGCCAGAAGTACAGCGGATCATCCGGCATCCGGAAGAAGCGTGTTTTTTCGTTTTCTCCGCCGGTAGGGAGACATCCGATAACTGCAAATGCAGCGAGTACAACGGCACAGAATTTCCAGCCGAAGCGGAGATCAGATTCAGTATCATCCAGAGCTTCTGAAGTCATCATAGCGAAGATCAGTATCGGCATATAGAACCAGCGTGCATAATAGTAGGAATTGACAGCCTGAAAAAGACTGTTAAGGAAAGGAATAAACGCACAGATAATACAGAAGAATGAAAGTCTTGTTGCCCAGTGCTTTTTGCGTGTGCGGATAAAGGCGATAACTCCAGCCATAGAGAAAAGGGGAAGGTATCCGCCGATAGAAGCCCATTTTTCGTATTCAGATACGAAAAGGTTCGGACTTGCCGGTGTATCCGGAGGCATAAAGAATGACTGTATAATTCTGGGAATAAGAGTATTGTCGTGATAAAGAACCATGTCAGCTCCGTAAGCAAATTCGCTTACACGATGATTGCTGATTATAGCCATAGCCGACGGAACAAGAATAAATCCTGCGATCATTGTACCGATTACGGCTTCAAAAGCAAGACCAAAGAATTTTTTCCATGAGGTTCTGAAATCCTGAGAACCCATGCGGAACAGGTAGTATATTATAAGAAATACTGCCTGACCTGCAAAGAAATAATAATTAAGTATCGCCATGAAGGCAACGGTAACAGCAAAAACACCTTTTCTGCGGTTGTTTATGTTTTCCTCAAGAGCAATGAGCATAAGAGGGAAAAATGCAGTTACATCCTGAAAGTGATTAAAGAATATGTTGTAAACCTGAAATCCTGAGCAGGAGTAGAGTATACCGCCTATGAGTGCAGCGTTCTTGGTGCGTACAAAGCGTCTGATGAAGGCATACGCTGTAAGTGAAGCAATACCATGCTTGATTGCCAGAAGAAGCGGCATTGAAAATGTTACAAGACTTCTGGGGAGAGCGGCAGTCAGCCAGAAGAAGGGACTTCCCCACAGATAGAAGGAATAGGATGTCATGAAATCAGAGCCAAGATCTGTAAGCCAGTTCCAGCCGAATGTACCTCCGCTGCGGACGGTATCGTTGGCCATATTGTAAAACGGTATCTGCTGAGCGTTAAAGTCACCGCAATAGATAAAATATCCGTGATTTGATATCATTATCGGAAGAACCGGCAGAAGCAGACAAAGAGCTCCGAGGAGAAAAGCTGCGAGATATTTTTCTTTTGTATTGTATTCAAAGGCACAATTTTTTTTTGACATTTCAGCCTCCGTAATCAAATGCTGTTCCGGTCGGGAGTCTTAAGAAACTGACCGGTATATTAAAATAAATATAGTTTCACTTATATATTATAGCACATTTTTTCAGGAAATAAAAGAGGTTTTCAAAAAAAATAGAATAAATTTTCCTCAATTTATTTTAATAATTCAGGGATATTTTGGTAAAAAAATAAAATATCTTTATGGATGTTGCAATTCTAATAGTAATGTGATATAATTATTATATTGTCCCAATAGCTCAGTAGGATAGAGCGGCTGCCTCCTAAGCAGCAGGCCGGAGGTTCGACTCCTCTTTGGGACGCCAAAAAACCGCTTTGGATAAGCTTGATATTTATATATTCTTAAAAATCAGGCTTATTTCAAAGTATATGAAAACACCACCGTACCAAGTTGATGCGGTGGTGTTTTTTAGGTTTATTTTAACTGGAATTTATGGATTTAATGTAATTGATTCATTTGCGAATTCATCGCTCATAAAATCATCAGCATTATATGCGTGTAATTTGAATTCAATTTCTTCTATTGTTTCAATACCATTTTCCTCTAATGTTGTATCAGAAAATGACATGGAGCCAAATGAACATTTTCCAGCAGATACTGTCTCAGCATAAAACGGGTCTATCATAAGACCGTTTACAGATGCTTCATCAACGCTGAACATTACATCGTTGTTTGTTTTATTGATTAAGAAAAGATTGACCGTATAACCCCATATTTCATCTTCTTCATATCCTGTTACGATAGCAGTAACAGATTCATTATCGATTATAACATTATCTGATGCTTGTGGTTCCCTTACAAATGTTGTAGCTTTATCTTCACCATAGGGATAAATATGAACGACTTCATTTGCGACAGGATCGGCAAACAGATCATCACTATCATAAACACGGAAACAAAGCTCAATATCAGTATAATCACCTATACCGTATTCGTCAAGGTCGTCAGTTGAAAATGTTATTTCGTCATTGCTTTTCTTTCCGGAAGCAACGTCTGACGCAAAAAATGGGTCACATTGAACGCCGTTAATTGCTGCACTTTCAACAGAAAACATATATGTCTTATCAGGTGATTTGTTTTCAAGCGATGTTTCAAGAGTATAACCCCACATATTATCAGGGTCGATGTCGGTAATTTTTATTGTGCATTCTGAATTGTCAACTGCTGTAACTTCTGAAAATGATATTTCATTTTTACTTGTATCATCGTTTTCTTTCGATGACAATTTTTCTTCTTCCTCTACATCATTGTTATTTGCGGATTCATCGTTTTCTTCATTTTTTTCGTCCTTGGCATTCTTAGCTTCAGTGTTTTCTTCCTGTGAAACGCTGTTATCTTTGTTGCTTTTTTCTGATGAGGATTCAGCAGTACAGCCTGTAAGTGATAAAAGCGAAAGAGCAAAGAGCAGGGCAGAGATTTTTTTCATTTTTATACCTCCTGTAAATAAAAAAAGTGTGTGCAACCGAAGTTACACACACCTAAAACGTAACTCCGATTGTCGCCAAACAAATCTTAAACACAAAAAGAATACCTAATTGCAATTCAAGTGGAATTACGTTTTTAACGTATACAAAAGAATTGCAATTATACATAGGTATACTATCCTTATAAAAATGAAATAATTACCTTTGTGTGTAATATAAGAATTGTTTGGCAAATTTATTATATCATATTTTGCTGGAAATTGCAAGTGTTTTATAAAAAATGATAATATCAAGTGAAAATAATATGACATTTTCTATTTTTCTGATATTATGAAATATCGTTATTATAAAACAAAGCAGGCGTATGCGTTTTGGCATACGCCTGCTGTTAATTTTATCTATAACTACCAGTATATAGAACGGTTTTACTCAAAAAGCCTACTGCTCATCGTCAATAGACGTTTCAATTGCCTCAACAGAGCTGAGTTTTCTGTTGATCTGTCTTGTTCGGACTCCCACTAATTTTTCCAGATCATCCTCAGCTTTTTTGAGGTGCTTTTGTGTATCTTCAAGTGCTTTCTGGAAGGTAAGGAATTCTGATTTTACAGCACCGAGTATTTCCCATACCTGACTGCTTTTCTTCTGGATTGCCAGCGTCTGGAATCCCATTTGCAGTGAGTTGAGCATAGCCGCCATTGTTGAAGGTCCGCAGACGTTGATGTTGTAGTCACGCTGTAAAACTTCTATCATTCCGCTGTTTACCACCTCAGCGTAAAGTCCTTCGAATGGAAGGAACATTATGCCGAAATTCGTAGTATACGGCGGTTCAACGTATTTTTCATGAATATCCTTCGCACATTTTTTCAGAACTGTGTGGAGATTTTTTTTTGCCGCTGATACAGCCTCGCTGCTGCCGGAATCGTATGCGTCCTGAAGTGCAGCGTATGTATCGCCGGGGAATTTTGCATCTATGGGCAGATACACGCAGTTTTCGCCGTTTCCTGGAAGCTTTACTGCAAATTCCACACGATTTGTACTTTGGGGAATTGTCGCAATATCGCAGTCGTATTGTTCTGGTGCAAGAATTTCTCTCAGAATAGCACCAAGCTGGATTTCACCGAGAATACCACGATTCTTGACATTTGAAAGTACTTTTTTCAGATCACCGACGCCCGAAGCGATATTCTGCATTTCGCCAAGTCCTTTATAGACCTGTTCAAGACGTTCTCCGACAAGCTTGAATGATTCGTTCATTTTGTTTTCGAGCTTTTCATTGACCGTAGCCTGTATGGATTCAAGCTTTCTGCTGTTTTCCTCCTGAAGTCCGGTAAGATGCTTTGTCAGGGATGAACGTATTGCTTCGAGCTTCATTTCGTTGTTGGCTTCAAGCGTCTTGAAGCGGTTTTCAAGAATACTCAGCTGATTTCCGACAGCGTCGCCGGAAACCTTCTGTGCTGATGCCATCATGTCGCTCATTGCCATGATACTGCTGTTTATACTGGATGAAACTTCTTCACGGAGCTGTCTGCCAGAGAGCGCTGTATCGTTTTTGAGAGCTTCAAGCTGAGGTCTGATATCCTCGCCTCCCGATTTTCTGACGGATGTAAGGATCAGCAACATAAGAATAATGAGTATGATTCCGATAATAAGTAATGCGATATCCATATTTCACCTAAAAGTACATATAAAGCTGACACTTTATCATGCCGTTATAAAGCTTTCTTCGCTTGGAGGCAGGAGTTCCGAAGAATTTTTCAAATTCTTCATGCGGCGAAATTATGTAGCTTTGTCTGTCGCCGCCCTTGCCGAGGACACGTCCCATTTTTTTGTAGATATCCTCTGCTTCTCTGAGTTCAAGAAGTCTTTCGCCATAGGGGGGATTGCATATCACGACAGAATTTTCCGGCTGTCTGAAGCTCACTATATCAGCCTGCCTGATATCGAGACGTGATTTGATTCCTGCTTTGTGTGCATTGTCGAGAGTCAGAGCTGCTGCCGCGTCATCTATATCAGCACCGATTCCCTGAAATTTAGCTGATCTGTCAACGTTGTCGATAGCACGGCTTCGTTCTTCACGCCAGATCATGGGATCGAGACTGCTCCATTTTTCAGCAGCGAATCTTCTATTGATTCCGGGAGCAATTCTGAGTGCCTTGAATGCTGCTTCAATAAGAAGCGTACCGCTTCCGCAGAATGGATCGCAGACTATTGTATCAGGACGTACTCTTGCGAGATCAACAATTCCTGCCGCAAGAGTTTCCTTGATGGGGGCAGCGTTGGAGTTGCGTCTGTATCCTCTTTTGTGGAGACCGACGCCGCTTGTATCGAGATAAAGGGATACAACGTCCTTGAGTATGCTGAAACGTATCTGTACCGGAGCTTCTGTTTCATCGAACCAGTTTACTCCGTATTTTGATTTCAGACGTTCTACTGCCGCTTTTTTCACAATTGACTGACAGTCAGGGACACTGTGAAGTGTGGAATTAAGGGAATATCCCTTAACCGGAAAAGCATTTTTTTCGCCGATATATCTCTCAAGTTCTGCCGATTTTACACCCTGAAAGAGTTCTTCAAATGTAGAAGCTTTGAATTCTATCAGTTCGATAAGAACTCTTTCTGCTGTTGAAAGACAGAGGTTAGCTCTTGCGAGGATGTTTTCATCCCCGCTGAAGCTTATTTTTCCGTCGGAGACACGAAGTTCCGTGCCGCCGATTTTCTGTATTTCAAATTTCAGTACGCTTTCCAGACCGAAATGGCATGGACAGCAAAGTCTTATTTTACTCAAAAAATCACCTTCTTATTAAACCGGTGGAACATCGCCACCACCACCGCCGGTGTCACCGCCGCTTGGTACATCGCCGCCGTCGACTGGTACATCGCCGCCGCCGACTGGTACATCACCACCGCCGCTTGGTACGTCACCGCCACCACTGGGAATATCACCACCGCCGCTTGGTACGTCACCGCCGCCGCTTGGCACATCACCGCCGGAAACATCGCCTTCGCCGGTTGACGTGCTGTAACTCGGATCTGTGGGTTCCGGAGCTACATAGTGACCGCCGTTGCAGTACGGAGCATTTGATTCCTTCCAGTAGCCCATCTGCGAACTCTTGGGACATCCCTGTCCGGCGATAAGTCCGGAAGTTGTACACCATGATGATTCGATGACGCCTCTTACAGGCTCAAAGTCTGGTTCTGTGTTAAGGAAGTTGTTGTCTGCGTATTCTCCGATGATACTCTTCCATACAGCCGCTGAGTGGATGTAAGTAGGAAGTCCCATACCCTCTCTGTATTCCTTGTAACCGATAGTAACACCGCTTACAAAGTCTCTTGTAAGACCTACGAATGTAAGATCCCACCAGTTTTCGTTTGTACCTGTCTTACCGCAAACGACCTTGTTATTGAGTCTGGCGTCCGTACCGGTACCCTGATCAACAACGTTTTTGAGGAGACGGTTCATTACCCATGCTGTCTGAGGTTTTACAGCCTCACGGGGATTACCGTTGTTCTCGTAGATAACGTCGCCGTTGCTGTTTTCAATTTTTGTGATAATGTGGGCGTCGTTGAAGATACCCTCGTTTCCGTACGGCAGATATGCATTTACCATATCCTGAAGTGTAATACCGTATGTGAGCGATCCTACAGAAAGCGGAGGAAGAACCTCACCGTCCATCGGATCGAGGTCAAGTCCGAGCTGTTCTGTACAGAACTTGTATACAGCCTGCGGAGTAAGCTCCTGACAGAGCTGAGCCGGAACTGTATTGAATGATCTCTGGAGGAAGTAGTAGATAAAGTTTGGCTGACCGGAAATACTGATATCATCACCGGTTGAGTAGTTTGTAGGCCACGGGAGTCCGTTTACGTCCATAACCTTCTTATCGGTGTATACGGAGCTCCAGTGGATGTGATCCTTTTCAAGAGCAAGGCCGTAGGTGGAAATCGGCTTGATAGTTGAACCGATAGAACGCTTGTCTCTTACAGCGTAGTTAGTGACGAGAGAATCCTTCTTTTCGCCCCAGTTTCCGACAGTCGCCTTGATAGATCCGTCGTAGTTGAGAGCAACGAAGGCAACGTGAGGAAGTGATTCATCATCGGTTGTTTCACCGTCGCCGTTAAGGTCAACCCATTTTCTTACGCTGTTCGAGTCAAGGAAATTGTCAAGGCTGAGGAACTTATCTTCTACATATTTCTGCATATTGTTGTCGATGTAGGAGTAGATCTTGTAACCTCCTGTATTGATACGCTTGAGAGCAGTATCAAAGTCGATATTCATTTCTTCCATGAAGAAATCTGCTGCCTCGAAGTATATAGCGTCGAGAGCCCATGAATATGCTTTCTGTTCCTGTTCAAGAGCTTCAGCAGCGTCTTCGGGGTGAGCCTTGAGGTATTCCTCAGAGTCGGTATAGATTATCGGAGTATTGAGATATTCCTGATAATCATCGTAGCTGATAGCACCGTTTTCGTAGAGCTTGTACAGAACATATTTCTGACGAGTCTTGTTATTGGCACGTCCGTCGCTTATCAGAGGACTTTTCAGATTAAGATCATCCTCATGGTAATACTGCATGGGACCGTATTTTTCGGGATCCTTTGGGATAGCCGCAAGAACTGCCGCTTCCGGAGTGCTTATCTGATCAACAGTCTTACCGAAATATCTGATGCAGGCGAGTTCAATGCCGTTTACAGCACCGCCGAAGCCGATGTAGTTCAGGTATTCTTCGAGAATTTCGTCCTTGGAATACGTTTTTTCCAGCTGCATAGCGGCGAAGATTTCACGGATCTTACGCTGCGGAGACTGCTCATTGTCGCCGGTAAGGTTTTTGATAAGCTGCTGGGTAATTGTAGATCCGCCCTGATTTGTATCATAGAAGTGCATGAACATATTCAGGAAGGCAGAGAATGTTCGTTTGTAGTCAACACCGTCATGAACGTAGAAACGCTCATCCTCGGTATAAACGAAGGCGTCCCTGACGTGCTGGGGGATTTTGTCGATGGAAACAGGGATACGCTGTACGGAGGATTTTACTCTGTGCAGCTGAACTATTTTTTCTTCTCCGTTTTCATCAATTTCAGTACCATAGAAGTAGGTATCGCTTCCTGATTCAAGAGCCTGAAATGTAATGCTGCTGCTTTCGTCCATGAAGTCAAGAACATAGACGGTAAGTGCCGTTGCAACGATAGTTCCCGTAATAATCATAACGAGGAACAGTGAAAGCAGGGTTGTTGCGATAACAGCAATAATCTTCTTGAAGATTCTGAAGGGAAGACTGTGTTTTTTCTTCTTCTTTTTCTTATTTGGCGGCGGTGATTGTCTTGCCGGCATTGGTTCAGCGAATCCTTGATTAGGCTGCTGAGGGGTGAAATTATTATCGTTCATTCTGAAATTTGTCTCCGCATGGCGAATAATTTCCGGACAAAAATGAAAAACAATCTGTCCGTTATGCGCAGATGCGTTGACAGCTCCTTTCATAGAATTACATATAACTATACATTATAAATTATAGCACATCTGACCGATTTTGTTAAGGGTTTTTTTGAAAAAACGTCATTTTGTATAATTATAGAAAAATAAACCCATAATATTTATAACTCATTTTAAAAAGGAGAAAATATTATGGGCAGAATTTTTGATAAAAGGATTTATTTTACACTGCTTACAGCTATAACGGTATCAGGATTTCTGGTTATCTGTACACTCGGACAGACTGTAAGAAAAGAGCGTATAGAATCCAGATTGGAAGCCGCAGCTCTTGATGATCCGGAGCCGCTGTATATAGTCAGAGAGTACAATGGCAGGATTGCAATTTTCTGCCGTGGCAGTTCCGAACCGTTCAGGTATCTTGAATTCAATATTTCTCTGCTTCCTGATTTTGACCGTGAGCAGCTTCGTGAAGGAGTCGGACTTTATACTGATGAGGAGCTTCAGACATATATTCAGGATGTTGAAGGGTAGCTGGAATGATGTAGGGTATTCGTTGCTTTGAATACCCTATTTTTTTATCAGGAACATAAATCCGGTATACGGCGGAATATCCATTGTCATAAGTCCGTCGCTGTGTCTGAAAGACGTCTTGCCGTCCGGAGTTCTTCCGCTGTAAAGCTCGGAATCCGAATCAAGCAGAAGTTTGATTTCCGATATGCTGCCGGTTTTCAGAGAGTAATTTGGCTGATACCAGTCAGAAAGATTAAGTACTGTCAGGATATCGCCGTTTTTGCTTTTTCTTCTGAAAGCATAAATGCATTTTGTCGGAGAATTGCAATCTGCCCAAAGAAAATTATCGGGTTCGTAATCAAGGTGCAGAGCCTCATATTCAAGATAGATTCTGTTGAGAGCACAGATATATCTGTAAAACGAATCATGAACGGGATATTCAAGCAGATTCCAGTCCTGCTGGCGTTTTTCATCCCATTCACGCAGCTGAGCGAATTCATTTCCCATAAAATTGAGTTTTTTTCCGGGATGAGTTATCATATACATATATAAAGCTCTTGCCTGCGGAAATTTCTCATTGTACTGCCCGTTCATTTTCTGAGTTACTGAGGCTTTTCCATGAACCACCTCATCGTGGGAAAGCGGCATTATATAGCGTTCTTTATGGAAATAGAGCATTGAAAAAGTGAGCTTGTGATATATTCCGCTGCGGAAAATCGGAGAACTGCGGAAGAAATCAAGGGTATCGTGCATCCAGCCGAGATCCCATTTGTAGTCGAAACCAAGACCGCCCTTTGATACAGGAGATGTTACACCGGGATAAGCAGAGGAATCCTCAGCCATAAGCATTGCAGACGGATGACGTGCTTTTAATCCGGTATTCATTGTTTTCAGGAAATCTATTGCACATTTGTTTTCACCGCGTTTTTCATCGCCGTTCCAGTAAATCAGATTACGAACGGCGTCCATTCTAAGACCGTCAAAATGAAATACCGTAAGCCAGTAATTGGCGGCTGACTGCAGAAATGAGCGTACTTCACCTCTCGAATGCATGAAATTCCGGCTGCCCCATTCATTATAGACTACATCATTGCTTGGGTATTCATAAAGACAGGTTCCGTCGTATTTTGTCAGACCATAATCGTCAACGGCAAAATGTACAGGTATGAAATCCAGAATCACACCGATTCCGTTCTGATGGCATTTGTCAACGAACTCCATTAGCTGAGCCGGAGTGCCGTAACGTGACGTAGGAGCGAAAAATCCTGTACTCTGATATCCCCATGACTCATCGCAAGGGTGTTCATTCAGCGGCATTATTTCGATGAAGTTATAACCGGATTCCCTGACATAAGGGATAAGAAGATCTGCCAGCTGTGTGTAATTCAGCCATTTTTCGGGATCACTGCTGTCTCTTTTCCATGAACCTGGATGAATCTCGTAGATGTTCATAGGCTTGTTCAGGCAGTCAGTGCGGGTACTCATCCACGCATTATCATTGAATCGGTAAGCGTCTGTTTTGCGTATAACAGAGCATGTTCCGGGACGAAGCTCCATACCGAATCCGTAGGGATCGCAGTGATCGGTGAAACTGCCGTTTTTGTCGTAGATCCTGTATTTGTAGCGCATACCTTCAAGTGCTTCCGGAATGACAGCTTCATAGAAATTTCCGTCAGAAATCCTATTCATCGGAATTTCTTTCCAGCCGTTGAAATCACCTATTACAGAAATTTTTGAAGCATCCGGTGCAAAGGTGCGGAAAACTGTGCCTTCATCCGACAGATGTGCCCCGAAATATTCGTATGCGTCGAAGATATTTCCCTGATAGAAGCTTTGTATGTTCATTGTGTATCATTCCTGTCTGTAAGTTGTGATTCCGGTTGACAACAGCCGGCTTTTTCTGTATAATATTATAATGTAAAAAAGGAAAATTTTCAATACTGATTTTGAAACAGAAAATCAGAAATTACGGAGATGATAAAATGAACGGAACTACAACGGCTTCCACAGCAGCACTTACAGACATAGTATCAGAGATTATCGGAACAGAAGCAGTTTCCGCAGAGATTACTGAAACAACAGGAACTTCCATTCAGGAGAAGGTGTCAAATACATCGTCGTTATTTGAACGTGCCCTTGATCATCTGAAAAATGCCGCTCCTTCGCTGATTATTGCACTTATTGTGCTGATTGTCGGAATTATAGTATCACGCTTGATAACAGGTTTTGTAAAGCGTGCAATGAAGCGTTCCAATATTGACGGAGCAGCAAGAAGCTTTCTTTTGTCGCTGATTCGTATCATACTTTACATGGTAGTTATCATAATGGCACTGTCAGTGCTGAATGTGCCGATGTCCTCGGTTATCACCATGTTCGGTGCTGCCGGACTCGCTATCAGCCTTGCACTCCAGAATTGCCTTTCAAATCTTTGCGGAGGATTTATCATATTGTTTTCAAAGCCGTTTGTCGCCGGAGATACAATAGAGCTTGATAATTCCGTTGGAAATGTTGAGGCTATAAGTATTCTTTATACTAAAATACAAACCTTTGACGGTAAAATTATTTATATTCCGAACGGAAAGGTTTCTGACGCAAAGATAATAAATTATACTGCAAGTCCTACAAGACGTATTGACCTGAGATTTGATATAGGCTACGGCGATGATTTCAAAAAGGCACGGGAGCTGATACTCGGAGTTATCAGAGGAAACAAGAATTTTCTTACTGATCCGGAGCCTGTTGTAAGAATGACCTCGCATGAGGAAAGCTCCATTGCCATTGCAGTAAAGGTACACGTCCTGAACGAAAATTATGAGTCCATGAGGTACTATCTTCTTGAATCGGTCAAGGAACTGTTTGACCGTAACGGAATAGAAATTCCATACAGACAGATTGATGTGCACATTAAGGATGTGATTTCATGAGTGATACTCAAAAGCCTGCTGCACCTGAAAAGAAAACGGAAAAAAAGACTCATGAATCAAAATACAGATTCAGAAGAATGAGTTTTCTCATTATAGTTATACTGCTGATATGGTGGTTCAATAATTTTACATTAAAGGTAACAAAGGTTGAAATTACATCTGATAAAATCAGTTCTCCTGTAAGGATAGCTATGATAAGCGATCTTCATGTTACGGATTTTTCAATCGGAAACAAAAGAATCATAAAGAAAATATGCGGTCAGGAGCCTGATATTGTAGTTGTTGCAGGTGATATGTATTCAACCGGAAGCGACATGGAAACAATAGAAAGTGCTGTTGAACTGATAGAAGGCGTTGTAGATGAAGGATATCCGGTTTATGTAGTTACAGGCGAACACGATACGGATCAGGAATATATTGACGCAGTATCTGAAACAGGTGCCTGTGTCATGAATTACGAAGAGAAAATAACAGACCTGAACGGAAACAGATTCCAGATTATCGGAATTGACAATGTTTATTATTCTGATACCTTTGATCTCAGGAAGGAATTTACCGTCCGTGACGACTGCTTCAGCCTGCTGATTGCCCATATTCCTGATTATGACAAGCTGTCACGATTCGGAGCCGACCTTACGCTTTGTGCTGATACTCACGGAGAAATGGTTCAGCTTCCGTTTGATCTCGGACCGGTATATTCGTCGGATTATAGCAGCTGGTTTCCGCAGCTGACAAAAAATCAGGAAATCTACGACAAAGGATTGTTTTCATATAAAGGCGGAAATATGTTTATAACATCCGGTGCCGGAGTATCTCCTGCACCAATAAGATTCAATAACAGACCGGAAATAGCCATTATCGACTTGATACCGGAGTGATCGGAGGAAGATTGAATGTATACGGATATTGCTGTAATCGGCGGCGGAGCCTCCGGTCTTGCTGCAGCCATAGGAGCAAAATCAGAGAATCCGGAATTATCTGTAACTGTTTTCGAGAAGCTTGACAGAGTAGGAAAAAAGCTATTGTCTACTGGAAACGGAAAATGTAATCTCAGCAGTAAAAAACTTGTTCCTGAGCATTATCATGGTACTGTAAGAAATCTCATGGAGATTATACAGAATACTCCCTCGGCAGATGAGTTTTTTATGACTATGGGAGTTCCTGTTGTTGCTGACGAACAGGGTAGGATGTATCCCCGAAGCGGAAGTGCGGCGGCAGTTCTGAGATCACTGAGAATGAGGACTTCGGAACTCGGTATTGCCGAGGAATGCTGTTTTGAGCTGACAGAGATCAGACGGAGCAAGCGTGGAGGATATCTTCTGACATCAGCGTCTGGCAGTACTGCGGAGTGCCGTCGGATTATTGTTGCTGCTGGGGGCTATGCCGCACCTCAGCTTGGAACAGATGGCTCTGTTATGAGAATATTCCGTGAAATGGGATATAAAACTGCAAAGATATGTCCGGCTGTTGCACCACTCAGAGTTTCGACGGATAAGCTTAAAGGACTCAAGGGAGTTCGGGTGAAAGGCTCGGTTTCAGCTGTTTCAGAGGGAAAAGTACTTAAAACAGAATACGGAGAAATTCAATTTACGGAAAACACTGTTTCTGGTATATGCGTCTTTAATCTTGCACGATTCTTCAATGAATACGAAGGCAGACTTATTCTCCGGCTTGACCTTGCGGCAGATCTTGAAAAATTGGAGCTTACAGAGTACCTTGAACGTATACGGGAACAAAGAAAAGAGTATTCCATCGAGGAACTGCTTACCGGATTCTTTCCGAAGAATCTTGCTGTGTATATCGTAAAGAATTCTCTGGGACTTCCTCTTACGGAGAAGATATCCGTTCTTGGGAAAAAGGATATCGCCAGAATAGTCGGGAATATAAAGTCTCTTGAATTTGTGGTTTCAGGGTGTTCGTCATGGAATAATGCACAGGTTACGGCAGGTGGAATTCACGGAAGCTGCGTTGATAACGAGCTTCAGTCTGTCCGTGACAGCGGAATATATTTCTGCGGAGAAATTCTTGACGCAGACGGCGACTGCGGAGGCTATAATCTTCAATGGGCATGGTCGTCGGGCTTGTGGGCAGGAAGTAATTGTGCACGTTCGCTGAAAGGAGCAAAGAGATGATAAGAGTCGGAAATATCAGAGTACCGCTGGATTTTGATTTCTCGGATCTCAGAGCCTTATGCGTAAAAAAGCTCGGAATATCAGAAAATAAACTGAAAAATGTCCGACTTGCGAAAAAATCTGTTGACGCCCGAAGAAAATCGGATGTACATTTTATCATTTCGCTTGATATAGAGGCACAGGACGAAAAAAGACTCCAGAAATCGCTGAAAAACGCAGTTTTTGCTGAGGAATACCATTATCATATTGATAAAGTTACGGCAATAAGCAGACGTCCCGTGATAGTCGGTTTCGGACCGGCAGGAATGTTCGCATCTCTTGTACTTGCTATGGCAGGAGCACGTCCGGTAGTACTGGAGCGAGGTGCAGATGTTGATTCACGGGTAAAGGCTGTTGAGGAATTCCGTGCAACAGGCAGACTTGATACAGAATGTAATATTCAGTTCGGTGAAGGCGGAGCAGGAACATTTTCTGACGGAAAGCTAACAACTGGCATCAAGGATAAGCGTATAGGCTGGATAATGGAACGTCTTGTGGAATTCGGTGCACCTGATGAAATTTTGTATCTTGCTAAGCCTCATATTGGCACGGATAAGCTTCGTGATGTAGTAAAGAAACTGAGGGAGCGTGTTATTTCTCTTGGCGGCGAGGTGATATTCGGAGCGAGATTCTGCGGATATAAAGCGGAAAACGGCTGTATTTCGTCTGTTTCCTATGAAAAGGAAGGACAGCTCCATACAATTGAAGCAGCTGATCTTATTCTTGCCTCAGGTCATAGTGCAAGGGATGTCTTTGAGCTTCTTTACGATAATAAGGTTAGTCTCTCACAGAAGAATTTTGCAGTAGGAGTAAGAATCGAACATAAGAGAGAATTCGTAGACAGGGCTATGTACGGCGATTTTGCAGGACATCCTGCATTAAAGGCTGCTGATTATAAGCTTGCGGTACATCTTCCTAACGGACGAACATTGTATACATTCTGTATGTGTCCCGGCGGCGAGGTTGTAGCCGCATCTTCGGAGGAAAAACGTCTTGCGGTTAACGGAATGAGCTGTTTTGCCCGTGACGCTGAGAATTCCAACAGTGCACTGCTTGTCAACGTTGATACAGGTGATTATGGAAGTGATCATCCGCTTGCCGGAATGTATTTCCAGCGTGAGCTTGAAGAAAAAGCGTTTATTTCCGGAGGCTCAGACTATAATGCTCCTGTGATTACGGTAGGCGAATTCCTTGGAAATCCGGTTTGCGGAAATGTTGTTCCATCGTATCGTCCGGGAGTAAAAAAATCGGATCCGTCAGAATATCTTCCTGATTTTGTTTGTGAATCGCTAAGAATCGGGATTCCGGAAATGGGAAAAAAGATAAAAGGATTTGATGATTCCGGAGCAGTGCTTACTGGAATTGAAAGCCGGAGCAGCTCTCCGGTAAGGATAAACAGAGGGGAAGATATGCAGTCGTTATCGCTGAAAGGGCTTTATCCATGCGGAGAAGGTGCAGGATATGCCGGCGGAATTGTCTCTGCGGCGGCAGACGGAATGAAATGTGCGGAGGCTGTAATCGATCGTATGAATAATGAAATCGCATAATACCGGAGGAAATTATGAAAATTAATGTTATCGGCGGAGAAATGGAACGTGCTGAAATTGATGAATATATAAGGTATGCAGGACAGAAGCATCGCGGACGTCAGATAAGACAGATGGATATAATTATTGACGGTGAGTTTGTTGATTTGAAATTTTATTTTGGAGATCTTGATTTTCAGCATGCCTATCGTTCAGCAGATTATCTTGTAAATACAATGGAAAAGCTCAACGATGCAAAGCAGTCTGAATTTTCCCAGAAGGAACGACACGGAATACAGGAGAAGTAAAAATGATTCTTACAAATATAGGAACAATAAAGGAAATACTTTCACGTCATGGCTTCAGTTTTTCAAAGGGACTGGGACAGAACTTTATCACAAATCCCGATATATGTCCGAGAATAGCAGAAAACGGAAATGCACGGGAAGGCTTTGGAGTTATAGAAATAGGTACAGGCATCGGAGTTCTGACTGCTGAGCTTGCAAGACGTGCAGATAAGGTATGTGCAGTTGAGATTGACAGCAGACTTCTTCCGATTCTGGAGGAAACCCTTGCCGATTTTGATAATATAAAGATATTCAATGAGGACGTTATGAAATGTGATCTTCATAGGATAATACGGGAGGAATTCGGTGGACTGAAAGCGGCAGTATGTGCGAATCTTCCGTATTATATAACATCGCCGGTGCTTATGCTTCTGCTTGAAAGCCGTCTGCCTGTTGAATCAATTACTGTTATGGTGCAAAAGGAAGCCGCACAGCGACTTTGTGCCAGAGTCGGCAGCAGAGAATCAGGAGCCATTACTGTTGCCGTTAATTACTATGGTACTGCAAAGCAGCTTTTCGGTGTTTCAAGAGGAAGCTTCATGCCTTCCCCGAATGTCGATTCTGCTGTAATAAAGATTGAGCCACGCAGTACACCTCTTCTTGACGAGGAGGATGAGAAATTTTTCTTCAGGGTTGTCAAGAGTGGATTTTCCCAGCGGAGAAAGACGGCAGCAAATGCACTGTCATCAATGATGGGGATACCGAAGGAAAAAATATATGAAGCTCTCAGGGAGCTTAATCTCAGCGAAACTGCCCGACTTGAGGGACTTGAAATGGAACAGCTTATTGAATTTTCAAAAATTCTGAAAAAATCACTGAATTGATCTGATTACGTTTGCGAATACGACAGACTTCGCCAAAGGATAATGGTATAATGTGTATGTACTATTATCTCTGAGGTGGTCTGGATGTTTAAAAAGAATAATCTGAAAAAACTCACAGAAAGCCCGACAGCTGCAAAAGCAGGGGCTTTTCTTCTTTGTCTGGGGGCAGGTGTGCTCCTTTCGGGGACTGATATCGCAGGAGCAGCAATATTTGCCGATGTTTCCCTTGCCGGCGGACTGAATCTTCCGTATTCTGCTGCCGTATTTACAGGAAGTCTTGTGAGAAGTGTTATTCAGGGAACTGTCGGACATAATATCGTAAAGATCACTGCTGTGCTTATCGTTGTAATTTTCAAGATGTTCACCGAGCCGGTAAATGATCCCAAGGTGAATGGTATATCCACATTCTGTGCTGTATTTGCGTCAGGTTCTGCAATATCTGCCGTAATGGGTGAACTTATTTACAGACTGATATATTATCTGCTTTATGCGGCACTTGCAGGATATACAGCCTATTCAGTGAGCCTTATAATTTCAGGCTTCAGAAACAGACGGGCGGCAGATCTTTCTTCCGTTTCAGGATGTGCCTATGCGGTAGTATATACATTACTCATCACAACATTTTGTTATATTGATATGCCTTTAATTAATGCCGGAATTGTTATAGGTTCTGCGGTAACTCTTGCAGGAGCGTATTTTTACCGTTACACAGGAGGCGTTCTTTGCGGAGCCCTGACAACCTGCGGAGCTTTTCTTTCTTCAACATCATCTGGAATGACAGTTATTCTTCTTCCGGCGGCAGGACTACTTACAGGATATCTTTACCGGCAGAAAATCAATATTGCAGCCGGATTTTTCACCGGACTCAATTTCATGCTGATGATACTGACGGGTGTGAATCCTGAGAATATGAATAATATGTTCAATATTATCTGCGGAACAGCTCTGTTCCGGTTTTGTGCTCCGTTCTACTCGGATAAATGGATAATCACCGGTGATGGTTCAGCAGCGGCTCTTCCCGCAATTCTTGGCACAAGGATGGGATTTCTGTCGGATTCAATAGGAAGTCTGAGAATTGAATCGGAGAAAATAGCCGGAATAATAGCTGAAAATTCCAGAAAAGGGGATGAGCTTCCTGATAGTACAAATAACGTGTGCAGCCGATGCTTCAGACGTCTCAATTGCTGGAAAAGTGACTATGACAATACTGTAAGGGGATTCCGGCGTCTGTCGGAGATGAGTGAATTCTCAAAGGAAGCATTTCCATACGAGCTTGATGATTGTCTCCATAAAGGAGAACTCAGAGAAGCATTCGGGAAAAGAGCAAGGGAAAGGGCAACAGCAAGGCTTCTGGAAATGCGGTTTTCAGAAAGCAGAAAGCTTCTTTCGGAGCAGATAAAGATAATCGAGGAGGTTGCAGAGACAGCAGGCGAACGCATGGATGTGCGGTATTCTGAGCCGATAAGCCGTAGTATAAGAGAGAAGCTTGTCAAGTACGGAATGAAGCCAAATAGTGTAATCGCATATTATAATTCACGGAACAGACTGCTTGCGGAGATATATTTCACCTATGCAGATGCACCCGAAGATAGCAGGAGAATATGTGATCTTGTTTCCGATGAACTCAGGATTCCGCTTGACAGTGCCGGAGTTGTCAGATCAGGGCGTGAAGTGAGGATACGGCTATTTGAGAAACCTGAGTATTCCCTTGAGGTTTACGGTGCTTCGATATGTGCTGATAATTCAAAGGAAAACGGTGATACGTCCATGATATTCAGCGATGGTACCGGTGTAAGCTATGTCATACTGTCAGACGGTATGGGATGCGGAAAAAAAGCAGCTGTTGAATCACGCATGGTAGTGAGGATGTTCCGTCGTCTTATAAGCAGCGGAGTGAAATATACATCTGCAATAAAGCTTATAAATTCGATAATGCTGACAAAATCACGGGATGAAGCATTTGCAACGCTTGACGCTGTAAGAATCGACCTTGACAGCTGTGGGCTGACTGTTATAAAATCGGGAGCGACAGCCACACTTATCCGTCATCGTGGGAGCGTTATGAAGATAACCTCACCGACTTTTCCTATCGGGATATATGAGCAGTCGGAGACCTTTTCAAAGGACTATGATTTCGAGGACGGAGATATTATAATAATGTTTTCTGACGGTATCAGTGAAAACGCTTATAGCTTCATCAAGGAGCTGCTGCTTGGCGGAGGAAATCTGAAAAGCATTGTCGATGAAATTTGTGTAAAATCAGAGGTATTCAATCCGGCGGTGCGTAGTGATGATGTAACGGTTATCGGAATCCGTGTAATGCGTTCATGAAGTGAATAAACTCATAATTTATTAACATTTGTGTTATGTGTGCATTTTGATGATTTTTATAAAGGGAAAATATGTCAAATTGCACTAATGTACATTGGTTTTATTAGTATATTGTCTGAAATTTTGTATGAGTTTTAAAAAATAACTTGAATAATTCTTCGTTTTCTGTTAAAATGTAAATAACAAAGGAGGCTGAATTATGTCAGTTAGCAAAAAAAATAATCAGAATGATTTTCCGCTGTATCTGTTTTATCAGGGAAAAAATTATGAGGCTTATAAATTTTTCGGAGTTCATTCCAAGAAAAAAGGTAGGGGAAAAGCGTTCAATTTTAAAGTCTGGGCTCCTGCCGCAAAGAGCGTGTCAGTTGTAGGCGATTTCAACGAATGGGATCGTACTAAAAATCCAATGAAGCTTATAGCGGACGGAGTGTGGGAGACTGATATATCCGGACTGAAGCAGTTTGATGCTTATAAATACAGTATTGAAACCGGAGATGGCAGAACTATATTAAAATCTGATCCATACGGTACTCACTTTGAAACACGTCCCGGAACAGCTTCCAAGATCTATGAAAGTACCTATGAATGGTCAGATCAGGAATGGTTTGAAGCCAAGAAAAGTAAGATTGTATATAAAAGTCCGGTAAATGTCTACGAGGTTCACCTTGGTTCATGGAAAAAAGAGGAAAGCCGTGAGTTTATCGACTACATCACATTTGCAAAAAATATCATTCCATATCTCAGGAAGATGTCTTATACTCATGTCGAATTCATGCCGCTTACAGAGTATCCCTTTGACGGTTCGTGGGGATATCAGGTAACAGGATATTTTGCTCCGACATCACGCTATGGAACTCCGGACGATTTCAGAAAAATGGTTGATATGTTCCATGACGCCGGAATTGGAGTTATCCTTGACTGGGTGCCTGCACACTTCCCGAAAGATGAAGCGGGACTATATGAGTTTGACGGCACCTGCTGTTACGAATATACCGATGAGAGAAAAAGAGAGCATAAGTCATGGGGGACCAGAGTTTTCGACTATGGCAAGGCAGAGGTGTGCTCATTCCTTATTTCAAGTGCAAATTACTGGTTTGATGAATTTCACATAGACGGTCTGAGAGTTGATGCAGTTGCTTCCATGCTCTACCTTGATTATGACAGACGTGACGGTGAATGGTGTGCCAACGTATACGGAGGAAATGAGAATCTTGAGGCTGTTGAGTTCTTTAAGCGTCTGAACGAGGCGGTTTTCTCCAAGCACCCTGACGCTCTCATGATTGCAGAGGAATCCACAGCATGGCCTCTTGTTACAAAGCCGACAGATATAGGTGGTCTTGGCTTCAATTTCAAGTGGAACATGGGCTGGATGAACGATATGCTCAGCTATATGTCGCTTGATCCGATATATCGCTCATTCAATCACGATAAGCTTACATTCTCATTCTTCTATGCTTTTTCGGAGAATTATATGCTCCCGATTTCTCACGATGAGGTAGTTTACGGAAAATGCTCCATGATAAACAAGATGCCGGGCGAGTATGAACAGAAATTTGCGTCATACCGTGCTTTTCTTGCATATATGATGGCACATCCCGGAAAGAAGCTTCTCTTTATGGGACAGGAATTTGCTCAGATGAATGAATGGAATTACCAGACTCAGCTTGACTGGAATCTTATGGAATTTGATTCACATAAAAATATGCTGAAATTCTCTGAAAAGCTTAATAAATTCTATGCTGAAAATTCTCCCATGTGGCAGAATGATGATTCATGGAGTGGCTTCAGCTGGATCTCAAATGACGATTACAAGCAGAGCGTTATTTCTTTCAGACGTATAGATGACAACGGTGATGAGATTATTGCAGTATGCAATTTTGTTCCCGTTGAGCGTAAGGATTATAGGATAGGTGTGCCGTATAAGGGCAGATATAAGCTTGTGTTCAATACTGATGCCACAGAGTTCGGCGGATCAGGAATATCAGAAAAATCCTTTAAGACCGAGAACGAAGGAATGCACGGTCATGATCAGAGCATTTCAATGACATTGGCTCCGCTTTCAGTGGTATATCTCAAATATGCACCAGTGAAAAAGAGAACGCCAAAAACAGACGCAGTGCCGGAGGCTCCGGAAAAACCAAAGAGAACAAGGAAAAAGACTGCGGAAAAGTCATCCGATAAATAATCAATCATATATAACACTTTCAGGAGGAATACTATATGTACACAAAAAAAAGAGTCGTTGCAATGCTTCTTGCCGGAGGTCAGGGAAGCAGACTTTATGCACTGACCAAAAACGTAGCAAAACCCGCAGTTCCTTATGGCGGAAAGTATCGTCTTATTGATTTTCCGCTTTCAAACTGTACCAATTCCGGTATTGATACCGTAGGCGTCCTGACACAGTATCAGCCTCTTGTGCTTAACGAATACATCGGCAACGGACAGCCATGGGATCTTGACAAGATGAACGGTGGTGTTCATGTTCTGCCGCCATACGAAACTCAGGCAGGTGCGTCGTGGTACGAAGGAACAGCCAATGCGATTTATCAGAATATGCGGTTTATTGAGAGATACGATCCCGAATACGTTGTTGTTCTCGGCGGAGACCATATCTATAAGATGGATTATTCAAAAATGGTGGATTTCCATGTTGCGAACAATGCGGAC
>JAZNBR010000018.1:0-49212 GCA_045587105.1 Ruminococcus sp. | reverse complement strand
CTATAAGGCGGAAATTTAATACTGAAAGTTTTAGGAAAGGAGTTTGAGGAAAACCCTTTTTCAAAAGGGTTTTCCTCAATAAATATGTATAAAACTTCTGTAAGATTACAGTCATAATAAGTGCAGTACTTTTTTATGAGTATATTTTCGATGCTATGTCAACGGTCTGTTTTGCGTCTTTTGCGTAGAAGTCAGCGTGTATCTGTTTTGCGTAGGCTTCTGTAAGAACTGCACCGCCTACAACCGTTTTACAATCTGTATATTTTTCGTTCAGAAGTGCAACAGTATCAGCCATAGATTTGAGCGTTGTCGTCATGAGTGCAGAAAGTCCTACAAGCTTTACCTGATGCTTTATTGCCGCTTCAACGATCACTTCCGGAGCGACATCCTTTCCGAGATCAATTACTGTGAAACCATAGCTTTCAAGGAGAACTTTTACAATATTCTTGCCGATATCGTGGATATCTCCCTTTACAGTCGCAAGAACGATTTTCCCCTTTGATACGCCGTCTGAACCGGAAGGAAGGCTTTCCTTGACAGCCTCGAAGCAAGCCTGTGCGGCTCCGGCAGTCAGGATAAGCTGCGGAAGGAAGATAGTTCCCTTTTCAAATTTTTCGCCGGCAGAATCAAGTGCCGGAATGAGATATTCATTGATTATCGTCATGGGATCGTTATTCTTAAGCAGTTCACGGGCAGCTTTAACAGCATCATTTTTCAGACCGTTTTCAACTGCATATATGATATCCACGTTTCCTGTCGGTGCCGGAACAGCAGGTGCAGCAGAAACAGAATTATCCTGTGAGTATACTTTTATGAATTCCACTGAATTGCGGTCGATTCCGGCAAGGAGACGGTAAGCACGGACAGCTCCGGTGATTGATTCAACATTAGGGTTGATAATCGGCAGATCAAGACCGCTGTGGAGAGCCATTGTCAGAAAAGTTCTTGTAATAAGCTCACGCTCCGGAAGTCCGAAGGAAATATTTGAAACGCCGAGAACAGTTTTCAGACCAAGCTCAGATTTCACACGCTTAAGTGCTCCAAGGGTTTCCATAACTCCGTCCTGTTCAGCGGAGGCTGTCAGCGTGAGACAGTCAATATACACATCCTCACGGGGGATTCCGTACTCCACTGCACGTCTGAGAATTTTCTCCGCAATGGCAAAGCGTCCCTCCGCAGTTTTCGGGATTCCGCCCTTGTCGAGAGTAAGTCCGACAACAGCAGCTCCGTATTTTTTTACGAGAGGAAGGATAGCGTCAAGGGATTCATCCTCGCCGTTGACAGAATTGACAATAGGCTTTCCGTTGTACACACGAAGTCCGGCTTCGAGGACCTCCGGAATGGTGGAGTCAAGCTGAAGCGGCGTATCGCAGACGCTCTGGATAGCCTTTACAGCCTTTATCATCATAGCTTTTTCGTCGATTTCCGGATGTCCCACGTTCACGTCGAGAATTTCAGCTCCGGCATGAATCTGCTCCACAGCCTGACCGAGGATGTAGTCTATATCTCCGGCAGCAAGAGCCTCCTTGAAACGCTTTTTGCCGGTAGGGTTTATTCTTTCGCCGATAATTCTTGGCTGGTTGATTTCCACGCAGGAGACAGCCGAGCAGACAACGCTTCTTCTGACGATTTCACGTTCTGTTCTTCTGACTCCGGAAAGAGCGTTTACAAGAGCGTTTATGTGTGCAGGAGTAGTTCCGCAGCAGCCGCCGAGAATGGAAACTCCGGCTTCTGCGAGCTTAAGAGCACTTGCGGAAAAATCCTCAGGCGATACGTTGAAAAGTCCCGTTGAAGGATCAGGCAGACCGGCATTCGGCTTTGCGATTACAGGAAGCTCTGTATTTGCACAGATTTTTTCGAGAACAGGAAGAAGCTCTGCCGGACCGAGTGAGCAGTTCACGCCGATTGCGTCTGCTCCGAGACCGGAAAGGACAACAGCCATTGCCTCCGGAGAAACGCCGGTGAAGGTACGCATATTTTCCTCAAAAGTCATGGTGACAAGAACTGGCTTGTCGGAATTTTCCTTTGCCGCAAGAAGTGCCGCTTTTGTCTCATAGAGGTCGGTCATTGTCTCGATAACAATTACGTCAGCGTCCTTTCCGGCGAGAACTATTTCACGGAAGCAGTCGTATGCATCCTCGAAGGAAAGTGTTCCGGAAGGCTCTAAAAGCTGTCCGAGAGGACCGATATCAAGGGCGGCAAGAGCCTTTCCTGCGGCGGCTTCAAGAGCGTTTTTTACGCCGGCAGAAACAACTTCTTCGACTGAATATCCGCACCTGCTGAGCTTGAAGCGGTTTGCTCCGAATGTGTTTGCATAGACGATATCCGAGCCGCTTTCGATGTACATACCGTGAATCTTCTTTATGGATTCCGGAGCAGTAAGGTTAAGCAGCTCCGGAACGTGTTCAGTTTCAATTCCAAGCGACTGGAGCATTGTTCCCATGCCGCCGTCAAGGAAAACGAAGTCTTTTTTATTCAGGATGGAAGTAAGTTTATTCATGCTTTTATCTCCTTGCTTCAGTTTTTAAACGTTCCGAGTATGCGGAAGTATACAAGATTTTCTTCAAGATCCCTCAGCGTCGCCTTGACTCTGGGATCAGTAAGCTTTCCACTGAAATCGAGGTAGAAAAGTGCGTCAAAGCTTCCGTCCTTGATAGGTCTGCTTTCGATTCTGAGGAGGTTCATGCCGTTGACGCAGAATTTTGTCAGCAGACGGTACAGACTTCCCTCAGTGTGGGGGATTTTCAGCATTACGGAAATAACGTCCGCTTCGGGATCAGCCTGCATATTTCTCGACAGGCAGACGAATTTTGTGCGGTTTACGGAAACATCGGATATATTCCGTGCGAGAATCTTAAGCCCCAGTCTTTCTGCACATTCCACAGAACATATTGCGGCTGTTTTCTCTGACGGATCACTTTTGGCAATCTTTTCAGCAGCCGTTGCAGTATTGCCGTATTCTGCTGTTTTAAGGGAATTTTCAGATATGAATTCACTGCACTGGGCGAGAGCCTGCGGATGAGAGTATACCTTTCTGATTTCCGTCAGCGGCATATCTGTTACAGCGGCAAGACAGTGATTTATTTCCACTACAACTTCCTTGACTATGTAGACGAAATATTTTGCCATAAGATCATATGTGCTGTCTACGGAACCCGCTGTTGAGTTGTGAACCGGCAAAACTCCGTAGTCAAGCTCACCCGACTGTACTGCCTGAAAAACATCCTCAAATGTACGGTAGTAGGTGATCTCACGGTCGCCGAAAATCATTCTTGCGGCAGTTTCGGAATTTGCACCGGATGTTCCCTGACAGCCTATTTTTGTTGCATTTTCAAGATCGGTGGAGGGACAGATATAATCCGGAGTTCCTTCAAGAATAGTGCGGTTCTGGAGTATCTTGCTGATATCCATGATAGCGGCGAAAAGAGCCGCCGTTCCGTTTTTAAGCTCAGGGTCGCCTGTAAGTGCCTTTATTCTGTCGATTACCTGCTGTTCACGATTACCCTGGAATACCGGCAGATTGTTCTTTTTCTTATAATCCGCAACACCCTTGCAAAGTTCCATTCTCTTCATAAAAAGTGAAAGAATTTCACTGTCTGTTTCGTCGATTCTGTCACGAAGCTGCTGTAAATCCATTTAACAATTCCTCCTGAAAATCATTTACTCATAGTATATCAGAATTTTTGAAAAAAATCAATAAAAAATTAGAATAATATATTGCAAAAGGTACCCGATGTGTGTTATAATAATAAAGAATGTAACGGACAGTCTGATCTAACGCAAGAACAATAGTTCTGTCCGGAGAATTTCCACGGAGCATCCCGACGTTCCATGGAAGGAGTGCTTCATGGCAAATACAATCAGAATTTTAGGAATAGATCCCGGCTACGCTATTGTCGGCTTCGGCGTCCTCGACTACGACGGCTACCGCTTCACTCCCGTTGAATATGGTGCAGTCCTCACTGAGGCGAATACACCCTTCCCCGAAAGGCTGAGGGCTATCCATGAGGATATTGAGTATATATTTGATAAATTCAGACCTCAGTGCATGGCGATTGAACGGCTGTATTTCACGACAAACCAGAAAACTGCTATCGACGTTGCTCAGGCAAGAGGTGTGACTGTCCTTTCGGCGGCAAAAAGAAATATCCCTGTCTCGGAATATACTCCGCTTCAGGTGAAACAGTCTGTCGTGGGCTACGGAAAGGCTGAAAAGCATCAGGTTATGGAAATGACTCGCCAGCTTCTCGGTCTTGCACAGATTCCTCGTCCGGACGACGCCGCAGACGCTCTTGCAATTGCGATATGTCACGGACACAGCACAAGATTCAGATGAAAAGGAACGATAATCATGATATACAGCTTAAACGGACGTCTGGCAGTAAAGGAACTCAATTTCGCCGTTATTGAATGCGGCGGAGTCGGCTACGGATGCCGTACCTCATACAATACTATCGCTCAGCTCGGTGAAACAGGCAGCAGCGTCATGCTGTACACTCACCTTTACATAAGAGAGGATATGGCAGAGCTTTTCGGATTTGCCACACAGCAGGAACTCAGCTGCTTCCGTCTGCTTATTTCCGTTTCAGGGGTAGGTCCGAAGGCGGCAATATCCATCCTCTCCGATGTTACTCCGGAACAATTCGCCTTTCTTGTTGCATCCGGCGACAGCAAGGCATTTACCCGCACAAAGGGTATCGGTGCAAAGACAGCACAGAGAATCGTTCTTGAACTTAAGGATAAAATCTCGTCCGAATCAATCAGCGGTGCCTTCACAGGAGCTTCTATTCCGTCATCGCCGGCGGCAGGAGCTTCATCCTCAGCGTCAGTATCAGAGGCGCTTGAAGCACTTATGGTACTCGGATATTCTCAGGGAGAAGCTTCATCCGTACTCGGAAAGCTTGATCCATCCCTCAGCACTCAGGAGCTTATCAAGGAAACTTTACGGCTTATGACAGCCGCAAAATAAATAATTTAATGAGCCGCGCAGTGATACGACCTATGCGTAAAGCCATTAAAACAGAAAGGGAGAATTAATCATGAATCTCGACGAATTATTGAAAGCAGCAATCAAGGACCCGTCAAAACGTTCACTTTTTCTTCAGACCCTCATCAAGAGCGACGTCTATGTAATCTGCAAGAATCCCGTAAAGCAGGAGAGAAGCAGGGAAGAAGGCGGAATCCAGCTGGAGCTCGTTACCACACAGAATCCGGACGGTGATATCTTTATCCCGTTCTTTACCAGCTACCGTGCTCTCCAGCAGTTTGCAAAGCGTTACGTTGACTGCTACAAGATCAACTGCCTGAGACTTTTTGACCTCATTCAGTCAGTATCGGCAGTTCTCAATCCCAATTCCTACGGCAAGGAGTTCTCCTCACAGGAAATCAAGAGCATCCTTATGGTTGCAAGAAATCTCAAGATAAAGGCTATTTCCTACAATGAGGCTGATATCATCTCCTACCGTCCCGTTGAACATTCTGTAAGCCATATCACAAGAGCTGCCGGAAAATTCCTCTCAAAGCAGCCTAACGTTGACCGTGCCTTCATCATGGAAATGGTAAAGGGCTGCGAAAAACCGCAGATTCTCATGGTTCTTGATATGATGGGTTCTACAAGAAAGCTCTTTGTCCCCCTCTCAAAGTACCTCTCAAAGACAGTAAAAAGCAGTGAGCATCTCTGCTTTATCAGCTACGAACAGGAAATGGGCAGAAAGGCTGCCGCAACGGTGGATCCCTTCTATGTGCGTAAAAAACGCTATTTTGAAAAATAATCATACATCAGTTCAGGTACAGAAGGCGGTGATACTATGATACAGACAGAGGATATGGAGTTCGCTCCGAGAATAATCTCCCCTGAAAATACCGTTGAGGACAGCGATATCGAAGTAAATCTCAGACCTCAGACGCTTCATGAATATATCGGTCAGGATAAGGTGAAGGAAAATCTTGCAGTCTATATAGAAGCGGCAAAACGCAGGGGCGAGCCTCTCGACCATGTTCTTCTTTACGGACCTCCCGGTCTCGGAAAAACAACCCTTTCGGCTATCATAGCCCACGAGCTTGGCGTAAATCTCCGTGTGACTACTGGTCCCGCTATCGAAAAGCCGGGCGATCTCGTATCTCTGCTTACAAGTCTCAGCGACAACGATGTACTTTTTATTGACGAAATACACCGTCTTTCCCATGCCGTTGAGGAAATCCTCTATCCGGCGATGGAGGACAGGGTTATTGATATTATTATCGGAAAAGGTCCTTCGGCAAGATCAATCCGTATGGACCTCAGACCATTCACTCTCATCGGTGCAACCACAAGGGCAGGTCAGCTTTCGGCTCCTCTCCGTGACCGCTTCGGCGTGATTCAGCGTCTTGAGCTGTATACAAAGGAGCAGCTGACCGATATCATCCGCAGAAGTGCAATGATTCTCGGTATTCCATGCGAAACAGACGGTGCGGCTGAAATTGCCGGACGCTCCAGAGGAACTCCGAGAATTGCCAACAGACTTCTCAAAAGAGTCCGTGATTTCGCCGATGTCATGGGCAACGGACAGATAACTCAGCAGATAGTTACCATAGCTCTCGGCAGACTTGATATCGACGAGCTTGGTCTTGACAGCCTTGACAGACGTATGCTTGAAATGATAATAAAGGGCTACGGCGGAGGTCCTGTCGGGCTTGAAACTCTCGCCTCGGCTATAAACGAGGAATCAATTACGCTGGAGGATGTCTGCGAGCCGTTCCTCATGCAGCTGGGGTTTCTCGGCAGAACTCCGAGAGGCCGTGTCGCTACAAAGCTTGCCTACGAGCATCTGGGATATACTGCTCCCGATGACGGAAACAGGCAGCTGAGCTTCTGAGAATACTGTATGTTCAGATTCGCTGTAAAACGGAATATCCGCTGTAATTCGGCTCTGGATCAGGATTCCGGAGCAATGATAAACGGTCAGGCGTGCGGCTGCGTGGCAGACTTCCGCTACGGATTATGCCGCATGAGCTTCAACGGCTGTGAGGTAATTGCAGTCCATAACGCTCTCGTCTGGCTGGGAATTCCTCAGAAGCTTGCGGATATCGCCGCATATATGGAACGCTTCAGGATGCTTATGGGCTTTTTCGGGTGCAGTCCATTTAAAATCGGGAAGGCTCTCTCGCATTTCGGAGCAGATTACACAAAAACAAAAAATCTGCCGCAGGCTTCTGCGTATGTGGTTTCATTCTGGACGAAAAGACGCTTTCTTTCGTCAATCCACACCGTATTCTGCGTGAAAACGGCAAACGGAACAGAAGTCTACAACAGCTCCAACAGCTGCACGGATGTCAGAATATACGAGGATATACAGCAGTATATCGGCACAAAGAAGCCGATCGCTGTATATGCTCTGAAAAACAGAAATAAAGACAACACCGCATAAAGCTTGTGTGGTGTTGCCTAAAGAACAAAGAAGAAAAAGGAGAAAACAAAATGTCAGGACTGTTCGGAACAGACAGTGCAAGAGGTCTGATCGTGGCAGAGCTTTCCTGCGAGCTTGCTATGCAGGCAGGAAGAGCGACTACGGAGCTTTTTGCCGGTGAACAGGGAGGAAAAATTATCGTTGCCAAGGATAGTGCTTTGTCCTCGGCAGTGCTTGAAGCGGCAGTCTGTGCCGGAATATGCTCATCCGGAGCCGATGCGGAAACCGTCGGTGAGCTTTCAGGTGCAGCGGCTTCATTTATTGTAAAGGAACATAATGCTGCGGCTGGAATTATGATAAGCGAGGCTACGGGAATCACCGGTGCAAGCGGAATAACTGTATTCGGCAGCGACGGCTTCCGTCTCAGCGAGGAAATGCAGCTGCTTATTGAGGAACGCATATATTCCGTGTCCGAGGAACGCCGCAGATTTGAAAATATCGGCAGAATGCTCAGCTGCAATACCGCCGCTGAGGAATATCTCAGCCATCTTAAGGAAGTAACAGAAACACCTCTTGAAAATATAAAAGCTGCCATAGTATGCAAAAACAGCTTCATTGAAAAGAATATCAAGGACCTTCTTTCCGGAATGGGGGCAGACGTTACTATTATTCAGGATAACACAAGCCCCTCGGAAATTGAGGATACTCCCGACATTGCTCCGGTAATTACCGGCTTTGAATGTCTTATGGACATGGTTGAAGCCGGAGATTTCCACTGCGGTCTTGCATTTGCGGGAGACGGCAGCAGCTTTCAGGCTGTTGATGAAAATGGTATGCCGGTTGACGGAGATACGCTCCTCGCTATAATCGCCGGATATCTGAGACAAAAGGAACTTCTTAAGGACAATACCATTGTCGTGAATGTCATGAGCAGTCTCGGTCTGCTGAACTTCGCTGAAAAAAACGATATTAATGTCGTTACATCGGGTTCATGCGGAAGAAGCGTACTCGACCGTATGCGTGAAGGAGAATACAATCTCGGCGGAGGTCAGAGTGGTCACATCTTCCTGACCGATTACTCCCCCTGCGATGACGGTCTGCTGTGTGCATTGAAGCTTCTTGAAATACTTGCCTCAACCGGAAAAAAACTCAGCGAGCTTGCCGGTGAAATGAAAAAGCTTCCGCAGATATCCCTTAATGTACGCATAAGCGACAAGGGCAGAGAGGTCTGGAAGAATGATGAAAAAATCACCGGACTCATCGAGCATTACGAGGAAGAACTCGGCAGTGAGGGACGAATTATCGTCCGTGAAAGCAGCGGAAACGCTCCGTTTATCCGTGTTATGATTGAAGGATGCGATTTCGGCAGAATAAATGATATCGCTGTGGACATTGCACAGTGCATCAAGGACAGATGCAGATTCTATAACTGATACAGATACATAGCGGACTGCAAAAAGAAGGGAGAAAATAATTTGAGAACCGCACAAAACTGGAAGGATTACACTATACTTGATACTACCGACGGAGAAAAGCTCGAAACATGGGGAGATATCAGCCTTGTTCGTCCCGATCCGCAGATAATATGGAAAACAGACAAAGCCAATCCGTTATGGAACAGTGCCGACGGTCACTATCACCGCTCCAGTCAGGGCGGCGGCAAGTGGGAATTCCGCAAAAGACTTCCGGAGTCATGGTGCATTTCATACGGTGATCTGAAATTCAATATACGTCCCACCGGCTTCAAGCATACCGGACTTTTTCCGGAACAGGCTGTAAACTGGGACTTTATGGCTGACAAGATAAAAAATGCCGGCAGAAAAATAAGCGTACTCAATCTCTTTGCATACACGGGCGGAGCAACTCTTGCCTGTGCCGCCGCAGGAGCAGAGGTCTGTCATGTGGACGCCTCAAAAGGTATGGTGCAGTGGGCAAGAGAAAACGCCGCCGCATCAGGACTTTCCGACAGACCGATACGCTGGATTGTGGATGACTGCGAAAAATTCATAGCCCGTGAGATAAGACGAGGCAGACGCTACGACGCTGTTATAATGGATCCGCCAAGCTACGGCAGAGGTCCCGGCGGCGAGGTCTGGAAGCTCGAAAACTGCATTTACGATCTTGTGAAGCTCTGTGAGGGAGTACTTTCCGATGATCCGTTGTTCTTCCTGATAAACAGCTATACTACGGGACTTTCTCCCTCTGTTATGGGATACATCCTCGGCAGTGTGCTGGCGGAAAAATTCGGCGGAGAGGTAAGCTTCGATGAGATAGGACTTCCCGTAAAATCAACAGGAATGACGCTTCCATGCGGCTCAACGGCTATATGGCAGAATGAATGATACGGAAAAAGGAAACAGAATGAATAATATCATTGAAATAAAGAATCTGCACTTCAGCTACGAACCGACAAGCGAGGATGAAAATCCGCCGGAGGTACTGAAGGGTATTGATCTTACCATAAAAGAAGGGGAATTCGTAGCCGTTCTCGGTCACAACGGATCAGGCAAATCCACGCTTGCAAAGCATCTCAATGCTATCCTGCTTCCCTCTCAGGGAAGCGTCATTGTGGACGGCATTGACACGGCTGACGAGGATAAGCTCTTTGAACTGAGACAGCGTGCCGGAATGGTTTTCCAGAATCCCGATAATCAGATAGTTTCCTCTATTGTCGAGGAGGATGTCGCATTTGCACTGGAAAATCTCGGCGTCCCCTATGAGGAAATGCGCCGCCGTGTTGACGAATCTCTCAAGGCGGTGAAGATGTACAAATACCGGCTTCATTCTCCGTCACAGCTTTCGGGCGGACAGAAGCAGAGAGTTGCAATTGCCGGAATAATCGCAATGCAGCCGAAGTGCATCATACTTGACGAGCCTACTGCCATGCTTGATCCAAGCGGCAGAAAGGAAGTTATGGCGACCATAAAACGCATGAACCGTGAACAGGGTATCACTGTCGTGCTGATTACACACTACATGGATGAGGCGGCTCAGAGCGATCGTGTTGTCGTTATGGACAGCGGAAAAATCGTCATGGACGACAAGCCTGAAAAGGTTTTCTCTCAGGTCGATGTGATGAAGAATATCAGACTTGATGTTCCTCAGGTGACTGAGCTTGCCTGGGAGCTTAAAAAAGCCGGATACGATATTTCTCCGGAAATTATCTCCGAGGATGAATGTGTTGAAGCAATCATCCGCCTTATGTCGGAGACTTGATTCTATATAACAGGAGGGCATTGATTTGCCGATTCTTGAAACACAGGAGCTTACCTACGTTTACAGCCCGGGGACTCCTTTTGAAAAAAAGGCTGTTGATAATGTGAATATCTCCATTGAAAAAGGCGAGATTATCGGCGTAATGGGACATACAGGCTCCGGAAAATCCACGCTTATCCAGCACTTCAACGGACTTCTTAAGCCGACCTCCGGAAGGGTTCTTCTCAATGGACGTGATATCTGGGAGGATAAGACAAAAATCCGTGATGTGAGATTTCAGGTCGGAC
This sequence comes from Ruminococcus sp., assembly GCA_045587105.1. GTDB lineage: Bacteria > Bacillota > Clostridia > Oscillospirales > Ruminococcaceae > Ruminococcus. Next base: position 38,324 of record JAZNBR010000018.1, on the reverse strand, counting down.
TTGTCTTTCAGTATCCTGAGTATCAGCTCTTTGAGGAAACTGTCTTTAAGGATATAGCCTTCGGTCCGAAGAATATGGGACTCAGCGATGAAGAAATCAAACGCCGTGTATATGAAACGGCACATGATATCGGACTTTCCGAGGAGCTTATGGAACGCTCTCCGTTTGATCTTTCCGGCGGTCAGAAGCGACGTGCGGCTATCGCAGGAGTAATGGCAATGGAACCGGAAATACTTATTCTTGACGAGCCTACCGCGGGTCTTGATCCCGCAGGCAGAGATAAGATTCTCAGCCACATAAAGGCTTATCACCAGCGGACAGGCAACACTACTCTTATCGTATCGCACAGCATGGAGGATATAGCATCCTTTGCGGACAGAATTCTCGTTATGAACGATGCAGGACTGTTCTGCTTCGATGAAACAGTAAAGGTCTTTTCACGGTCAGAGGAGATCTCACAGATAGGACTTGATGTTCCTCAGATAACAAGAGTTTTTGATAAGCTGAAAAAACGCGGATTTGACTTCGGCAAGGAAGTATATACCGTTGAATACGCCAGAAATCTGCTGATGAAAAGACTCGCTGAAAGAGAGGCCCGCTGAATTGCTGAGAGATATTACAATAGGACAGTATTTTCCGGGGAACAGCATTATTCACAGGCTTGATCCCCGCTTCAAGATAATCATGACAGTGCTTTATATAATCATGCTTTTTGCCGGCGGAACTTATATCGCACTTGCAATAGGTGCGGTCTACACAATCATAGCCGTTGCACTGTCAATGATAAAACCGAAAATGTTCGTAAAGAGCATAAAGCCGATTATGCCTTTTCTTGTCATAACGGCTCTGATAAATCTGCTGCTGATAAGCTCCGGCGATATCGTCTGGCAGTGGAAATTCCTGAAAATAACTGACGTCGGTATAAATACAAGCGTCTTTATGATATTAAGGATAATCCTTCTTATTACAGGAACCTCCCTGCTTACCTATACTACTTCCCCTATCACGCTCACAGACGCTATTGAACGGCTTTTATCGCCGCTTAAAAAACTGAAATTTCCTGTTCATGAGCTTGCAATGATGATGTCCATAGCACTGAGATTCATTCCCACGCTCATTGAAGAAACAGATAAGATAATGTCCGCCCAGAAGGCAAGAGGTGCGGAAATAGATTCAGGAAGCTTTATGACAAGAGCAAGAAATCTCGTGTCGATTCTTGTTCCGCTGTTCATATCGTCGTTCCGGAGAGCTGACGAGCTTGCAACAGCAATGGAATGCCGCTGCTACAACGGCGGTGCAGGACGTACACGTCTCAGGCAGCTCCGATCATCAGCAAGAGACTATATCGCGCTTGCTGTAACTATCGTCTTTCTTGCAGCAGCTATAATTCTAAGTAAGATATAAAGAGGAAAAAATGGAGAACACAAACGAAAAGGAATATGCAGGGCTTTACGAATCCGGATCCGGCGGCAAAAGAAACAGAAAATCGCCGGAAAGGTTCAGAAAAAGCAAATTTCATAATATAATAGAAGCAATATCCGGAAAAGCCGCCTCTGCCGCAAGAAGGAATGCACGGCTTGTTGATCGCTTCAGAAAAAGCAGATTCTGCGATATAATGTACGGAAAAGGAGTGCTGTTCTTTGTACTTTCCTTCTTCATTCCGGCATTCATCTTCGCATACGGCTTTGCTCAGCACGGAATACAGCCATTCGACAGCGACGGCGACAGACAGATGCTCGTCATCGACCTGTGGCACCAGTATTATCCGTTCTTTCGCGTGGAACGTGAAAAGCTCCTGTCCGGAGGCTCGTTCCTCTACTCATGGCAGAACGGTCTCGGCTCGAATTTCCTGTCGCTTATCGCATACTACGCTGCAAGTCCGCTTAACTGGATATCCGTATTTTTCGATTCCGGTCATGTAAGAGAAGCCCTTTCGTATATACTCGTAGGCAAAATAGGCTTTGCAGGAGCATTCTTCAGCTGCTTCCTGCGATATACATTCAGACGCCGTGATTTTTCACTGTGCGTATTTTCATCCATGTATGCTCTGTGCAGCTATATGCTGGGATATTACTGGAACGTAATGTGGATGGATACCATTGCACTGTTCCCGCTTGTGATGATGGGAATAGTCGCAATTACCCGTGAAGGCAAATGGAAAACCTTTACCTTTGCACTGGCACTTTCCCTTTTCTCGAATTACTATATAGGCTTGTTTACCTGTATTTTCTGCGTATTCATGTTCGCCGCTTCGGGGATAATTGAATTCAGAGGCATTAAGGATCTTCTCTGCAAGCTGGTTATCATGATACGTTCATCCGTGCTTGGAATTGCTCTTGCGGCATTTATCCTGCTGCCGGCATACTTTGGTCTTAAGCTGAGTTACAGTGTCAATAACACCTTTCCGGAAGAAACAATAGAAAACTACAAGTGGAATGAGCTTTTTGCAAATATGATTTCCTATAAGAACCCCACCGCACTTGAGGGACTTCCGAATTTCTCCAGCGGTATGCTGGCGATAATGCTTTTCGGAGTATTCATGCTGTCCTTCGGAGTGAAAATCAGGGAAATGGGAGCTTATTCGCTGCTGCTCGGACTTATCATCGTGAGCTGCAACATCAACAAGCTCGATCTTATCTGGCATGGACTTCACGTTCCCAACCAGATACCACACAGATACGCATTCATATTCAGCTTTGTATTTATAGCCATGGCATACAGGGCTTATGATGTTCTGCTGAAAAATGGCATAAAGGTATATCAGCTTCTGCTGATGCTCGTCGGACCTGTTCTTGTATTCCTGTGCGAAAGGATGTACTACGTTCAGGACGGCAACAATACTGAAAAAGAAATTCTTCGCTTCCGTAATATAGGCTTCGGAAGTGCAGAAAAATATGCAGCTATTACGGCTCTTGCACTGGTTTTCCTGTACATGGCGGCAAGGCTTATACCCATAAAAAACAGACAGCTGAAAAGCCGCATTTCAGGTGCGATGCTGATTGCATCGGCGGCGTCAGTGGCGGTCTGTGTCATAATCTGCGTTTATAAGTACGCAATCAGAAAGGAACAGCTTGATATTTCTGAGGCTGTTCAGAAATCAATGATAATTACAGCGGCATATTTCATGGTATTCCTTGCTGTAAAGGTCTTTCCGTTCAGGAAAAATGCTGTAAGAAATTTCTTCATGACGGCGGCAGTCGGAACAGCAGTGTTTTCAGAGCTGATAAGCAATGCACGTATCGGTCTGAATACACTGAATCCCTCGGCATTCAACAGCTATCCTGCCAACGGTCGGGAGGTTCAGTCACTGCTGAACAAGGCGGCAAATTCCGAGGAGGATCTCTTTTACAGAACTGAAATAGCCGCCCCGTGGACGCTGAACAATGGTGCTCTTTACGGATATAACGGCGTTTCTCAGTTCTCATCCACAGCAAATGTCGCAGTGACGACGCTTTATTCACGTCTGGGACTGTATGCCTCTGAGGCTGGCAACAGATATTATTACAGAACATCTACTCCTGTGGTAAACTCTCTGCTCGGCATTCAGTATATTATCGACAGCAACGGTCCTCTCAACACAGAGGAGAAATTCCTTGAATACTACGACGCATCCGGAAATTCCTACCTCTATAAAAACAAATACCCGCTTTCTCTCGGCTTTATGATGGACGAGGATATTCTCAGCATGGAGGACAGTGCAGGTCTTAATCCGCTGGAATTCCAGAATACAATCGTAAAGCTTGCCGCAGGAATTGAAGAACCTCTGTTCAATGCCTGTGCTGTAACTCTCGTTGAAAGAGACGGTATGGATGTTACAAAGAACGGTTTCGGAAATTACACCTTCCGCGTAACCGCAGAGAAAGGCACAGAGGCTAAGGTAACCTACACCTTTGCCGGTACTGAAGATTCTGTTATGTATTCATACGTCAGCTCGACCGGCAGCGGCATCAAGGATGTAAGAGTAAGCTGTGATGATCTCTGGGTAATGCCAAATGATGACGGAAATCCCAAGGATCTGATCAAGTCTTATCCCCTTGTTATCCCCATGGGAAACAGCGGCGAAGGTACTATGTCACGAGTACAGATGACCGTGAGGGATGACAAGAAATCAGGCAATTATCAGCTGAAAACGTATACGATGGATCTTGAACTCTTTGAAAGGTTCTACGACAGTCTTGCCGATGAACAGCTTGAAATAACAAGCTTCAGTGACGCAAAGATCAAGGGAACCATCAACGCAAAGAAGGATGGGGTAATGTTCCTGTCCATTCCGTACGAAAAGGGCTGGTCGGTGTATATCGACGGAAAAAAAGCCGATACTTTCAAGGTGCTTCACTCTATGCTCGGAGTGGAGGTTTCCGAGGGAAGTCATGATATCGTACTGAAATACTCACCGGAAGGCTTTAAAGGCGGTCTTGCCGTCTCCGGTGCAGGAGCTGTCGGAATCGGAGCAGTTATCTGGTACGATCACCGCAGAAAATACAGAAAAAAACGCAGGGGCAGAGAGCCGGAAGGCATTCTCCCTGACGAAGACGAATTGACCGATGAGACGGATATTTCCGAAGCGTCTCAGGATATACAGATATACGATCAGTTTGGCAGAACAGAAGAAATTCCGGAAATTACAGCGGAAACAGAAGCGGAGGCAGAGAATGAGAAATCTGAAAGTAATGACAGCCTATCGGGGAACTGAATATCACGGTTTTCAGCGGCAGAGCAACGCAGTGACTGTTCAGGAAACGCTTGAAAAGCATCTTTCAAAGGTGCTGAACGAGCCGGTAACGATAACAGGCTGTTCACGGACAGATACGGGAGTTCATGCAAATAATTTCTGCTTCAATGTAAAGACAAACAGCATAATATCGTGTCTTGGCTTTCAGAGAGGCGTGAACGGCGAGCTTCCCGATGATATATCAATCCTCAGCTGCGAGGATGTACCCCTTGATTTCCATGCACGTTTCGACTGCGTGGGCAAGGAGTATATATACAAAATGCACTGCAGCGAATCAAAAAATCCTTTTGCTCCTGACCTGATGTTCCATTACAGACGGAAATTTGATATTGAAGCGGCAAGAAAAGCGGCAGGGTATCTTGTAGGCGAACATGATTTTGCTTCGTTTTGTGCCGACTGTACCAATGTTTCCACAACGGTGAGGACAATATATTCATTGGAAATAGAAAATTGTGGAGATTCAGTGACAATGCTTGTAAAAGGCAACGGTTTTTTGTATAATATGATTAGGATAATTGCAGGAACGCTTATAGATGTAAGTGAAAAAAGAATATCTCCTGATGATATCCCTGAGATACTCAGTGCAAAAAACAGACTCCGTGCCGGCAGAACTGCTATGGCGCACGGACTGTATCTCAACCGTGTATTCTATTCCGCTGATGAATTATAGAAAGGAGTGAGGCTTCTTGCCGAGAATGTATGACGAAAACGATATAGTCGATATGAAAAACAGGAAAATCAGGCAGCGGCGATTAAAGAAACTGCTTATATTCCTTATAATTGCAATTTTTCTGACAGTACTGTTCGTTACAAGAAGTCTGTGGCTCCCGATAGTAAAGGGCTGGGGCAATCATTACAAAACGATTGTCAATTCCGGCAGACTCGCTGAGGGAAACTTCCCCATTGAGGTGGACGGCGGAGAAAATTATCAGATACGCTATACCGTAGAACGCATAATGGTTCAGAGCGATACTAACCTTTACATATATGATATTGACGGAAGTCTGCTTAAAAAGCGTCAGCACACATATACAAATCCAAAGCTGTGCGTCGCAAACGGAAAGGCTCTTGTCTACGAAAGCGGTGGAAATGAATTCTCTGTTGAGGACGAGGAGGAAGTTTATTACAGCCGCAGCTACGACAATAACATATATTTTGCAAGGCTCAGCTCCGACGGAGTTACAGCTGTCGTCACTGAATCTGACGATTACAGCTGTGAGCTAAAGGTATACGACAAAAAAGGAACTCTCATCTACGAGCGTAAATGTACCGATATGCTTATCGACCTGAGCTTCATTGACGAAAGCAAGGGCTGTGTTTTAGGCTTCCTTTCGGCAGAAAACGGACAGCTTACCACTAAAATCAGGGAAATAAGCTTCAGCAAGAAGGGCGAAAAATGGACTTCACCCGGCTTCAATGCCTGTGCCTATGAGATATTCGGTTCTTCTGAGGGAACCTTCATCTACGGCGATACCGCCTGCGGATATATTGATCCGGACGGACAGATAAGCTCCTATTATGAATACGACGGCAAATGCGTATCAGGAGCAAGCATGAGTGGAAAATCGGCAGTAGTCATCAACAACGATGACAGACGTGTATATACGGCGGCTCTTTTCTCAGGAAACGGAAAGACTCCCCTTGTCGTTGAGCTGGAATCTCCGGCTGTGGCAGTATCTGTTTTCCGGGGGCTGGCATATATTCTTACTCAGGAAGAAGTTCTTGCATACGACTTTAAGGGAAATCTTCGCTCGACGGCAGCAGTCAACGATTCATATTCAGGCTTTGTCAGAAGCGACGATCATATTTTCCTTAAAGGATATGATAAAATAGACCGTATTGATTACGATACGGGATCTTGATAAAACGGAGGATTGACGTGGTACAGCACCAGGTCAGACAAATATTATGGGTTCACAATTCTGGTGGTTCTATGACGTACTCTTTGTGGCAGTAATACTTGTAATGGTATATCTGTCGGCAAAAAGAGGAATTTTCAAATCACTTCTGCACTTTTCAGGATATTTTCTGGCAGTCGTGATTGCGTTTTCCGTAAGCGGTTCCATCGCGAACGGACTATATAAAAACAGCATAAGAAACAGCAATATAAAAAATCTTAAAAAAACACTGAATGAAATTGATTTCATTCTGGACTCAATAAATATAATCGAGACTGAATTTGATTTCAACGGCGAAATAAAATATGAACGCATGGAGAAAATCTATACCGAGAAGAACAGTCTGGGATACAGCTATGACGAGCAGATATATCAGTATGTTTCAAGTATCTACACAGGCAAGCTCGAAAATGAAACAATATTCTACAACAGGCTCCATAAAGCGTATGCTGCTTACATCAGCAATATCGTGTCCGACGAGCTGACTGCCTATGCGGCAGAAACGGCTTCAAGAAGTATCATCGACAAGCCGAAGCAGATGGATGAGCTTATCCCTATGCTCCTTGAGCATGAGGATCGCAGTGCAGCAGCAGAATACATAGCCGACAAATATACAGCAGGACCATATAAAAGCATTGTCCGGCTTATCAGCTTCATTTCGATTCTTGTGGTGATGATCGGCGTTACAATACTGCTGACAAATACAACCTTCAAAACGCCGGGCTTCCAAAGCCTCGGATCGCATATCGGCGGCGGAGCTGTCGGTATTCTGCTTGGTCTGGTAATCGTTGTGTTCATAACCGCCTGCATACGTCTTAACGTTATCTGCGGCGAGAATAAAATGCTATTTTTCAATAACGAGGCAATCGACAACACATATCTGTTCAGACATATATATAACTTTATCACTTTAAATCTTTGATAGTCAACAGGAGGATTCTGCTTAATGATACCAATGTGCAGCAACTGCAAAAAAAGACCCGCCGTTGTGTTTATCACTACGATGCAGGGAAACGAAAAGAAGAACGAGGGACTCTGCCTTTCCTGCGCAAGGGGAAGAAATATTCCGCAGGTTACGGAATATATGGATAAAATGGGCATAACCGGTGATGAAATTGATCAGATATCCGAACAGATGATGAGTATGCTTGACGGCGACAGCTTTGAAATGGGCGGCTCTGGTCTGATGCCTGATTTTATCTCAAATATGTTCGGTATGAACAGCGAGGAATCTGACAGCGACAGTAATTATTCCGCCCCTTCCGAGAAAAACAACGCTAAGGACAGCAGTAATGAAAAGGGCGAAAAGAAGGGTATCTTCGGCAAAAAGGAAAAAAAGAAGGAGCTTAAGTTCCTCAGCAGCTACTGCACTAATCTTTCTCAGAAGGCGGCTGATGGTCAGCTTGATACAATTATCGGACGCGACAAGGAAATAGCCCGTGTTGTCCAGATTCTTTCAAGAAGAACAAAGAACAATCCCTGCCTTATCGGTGAACCCGGCGTCGGAAAAACTGCAATTGCAGAGGGTATCGCTCAGCGTATCAACGAGGGAAATGTTCCGTTCAATCTGGAGGATAAAAAGGTTTATCTCCTCGATCTGACAGCTCTTGTTGCCGGCACTCAGTTCCGCGGACAGTTCGAGAGCCGTGTGAAAGGTCTTGTAGACGAGGTGAAGCGTGAGGGAAATATCATTCTCTTTATCGACGAGGTTCATAACCTTGTGGGTGCCGGAGATTCAGAAGGCTCCATGAATGCTGCAAATATCCTCAAGCCCGCACTTTCAAGAGGCGAGGTTCAGGTTATAGGTGCAACAACCTTCGGTGAATACAGAAAGTACATCGAAAAGGATTCTGCCCTTGAAAGACGTTTCCAGCCTGTTACTGTCAGCGAGCCTACTATTGAGGATACCGTTGACGTTCTGCTTGGCATAAAGAAGCATTATGAGGAATACCATAAGGTGCATATCTCGGATTACCTTATCAGGGTGTGTGCAGTCCTCTCCGAAAGATATATCACAGACCGTTTCCTTCCCGACAAGGCTATCGACCTTATGGACGAGGGATGTGCAAGAGCCTGCATTCGCTCTCCCGAAATCGCTGATTACGCAAAGCTCTGCAAGGAAATCAGTGTTCTTGAAGAAATGGAAAAAACTATCTCGGAACAGAACGAGATAGACTATCAGGCTCTGGCAGAGGTTAAGGGAAAGCTTATCCATACCCGTGAGGATGCCGAAAAGCTTCGGGAAAAGGCAGAGAATATTCAGGTTACTGAAGAAGATATTACCAAGGTTGTAGAGCTGTGGACCGGTATTCCGGCAAGCAAGATCGCAGAAACGGAGTTCCTGAAAATAGCAAGACTTGAAAGTGAGCTTAAAAAGCACGTTATCGGTCAGGACGAAGCTGTTGAAACTCTTGCAAAAGCGATAAAGCGTACAAGAGTGCGTCTCAGCAAGCGTCGCAGACCGGCATCGTTCATTTTTGTGGGACCTACCGGAGTCGGCAAAACAGAGCTTGTAAAGTCTCTGGCACAGGAAATGTTTGATTCTCCCGAACCGCTTATCCGTCTTGATATGACGGAATATATGGAAAAACATTCCGTTGCAAGAATGATCGGTTCACCTCCCGGATATGTCGGCTACGACGAGGCAGGACAGCTTACTGAAAAAGTCCGCCGCAGACCTTACTCCGTTATTCTCTTTGACGAGATTGAGAAGGCTCATCCGGATGTCATGAATATCCTCATGCAGATTCTTGACGAGGGCAGAGTTGACGACGCTCACGGAAGAACAGTAAACTTCGAGAATACCATTATCTGTATGACCTCCAATGCAGGATCTACTGATAAATCAACCGGTGTAGGCTTCAACAGAACGATAAATGAAATATCCAGAGACAAGGCTATAAAGGGACTCCGTGATTTCCTGCGTCCTGAATTCATCAGCCGTATCGACGAGATAGTTGTGTTCAGACAGCTTGAAAAGCCGGATTACGCAAGAATTGCAGCTCTCATGCTTGACGAGATGAAGGAGCCGCTTTCCGAAAAGAATATTGCGCTTGAATATTCCGAAGCTGCTCTGGATCTTATTGCAGAAAAGTCATTCGGAAAGTCATACGGTGCAAGAGATATCCGACGTGTTATCAGACAGGATATCGAGGATAAGATTGCTGAAATCATTATTGACAACGCATCGGAAACAGACCGTATCGCAATTGAAGCAGAAAACGGTGAACTTAAAGTTTCCGGTTTAAAGAACAGTGACTGATACAGGATGCCTGTCGAATTGAAGTAAATATCAAAAAAATACGCTCTCCATATCACCTGATGGAGAGCGTTTCTTATTTATGTTTTATCATGATACAGGTATTGTCTTCTGACAGTACCATTCACACCATTTGGAATAAGCAGCAGCATAAACGTGAATACCGTCGCTGGTGTAGCCTGCTTCAAGATTTCCCTTGTCGTCATCAAATACAGGGTTTACATCTATATAGAATATCCTTTGTCTGTCGGCAAGGGTGCTGATCCTGTTATTAAGAGCGTTTATTCTCTCGTTGTTGACAGAATTAGACTGCGTATCAAATGTAACGTGCATATTCGCCTGAATGAATATTATCGCCTCGGGAGCCTTCACACGGATATTTTCAACGAGTCCCTTATAGCTTGCAAAAGTACCGTCGATATCATTTCCGACCTCGTTGATACCAAGCATAACGTATACCTTCTTGTACTTTCCGGATGAAAGAAGCTTACTCAGTTCGCCGTTGGCACTGGATTTTTTTGCATCTGCGGTGCTGAGACCTTCCTCGCAGTAGAAATCAGCGTTGCCGAGAGAACCATATTCACGGATTCCCACTGTACGGGAATCGCCGATAAACAGAGCGTTATCGAAATAGGAGTAATCCCCCTGAACGAATTCCTGATAATATATCTGCTCAGTTGTCCCTTCAACAGAGGTCGAAGCCATTGGCTCGCTTGCCGGATTACTGTGATTGCCGTTTGCAGAGGATGCCGCAGTATTCTGCTGTACTCCGCTGGTGTCAGAGCCGGAAGTCTCCTGTTTACCGGATTGATCTTCGAGTCCCTTTGAAATGTCGATATCCTCAATGCTCACCTTGTTTTCCTTCTTTTTTTCAGCACTGGTTGTCCAGATCTGCCTGAAAATCATCGGCGACGCTACCACGCAGGTAAGGATGAGAATGATTGAATATGTACACTGCTTGAATCTATTCATTTTTTGTCTCCTGAATTTTTCTTTTTGTTCTACATTTTATTTATTTTTAGAATCTGAAATACATGAACGGATCGTCCATGCCTTTATACATACAGTATACTGACGCCCAGAACACTGTCAGCAGAAGAAGGGAACAGAATACTGATTTTTTTATCTTTTTATAGATGCGTTCCGGAATCGGCGTTGAGAAGATAGCGCCGGCTATCAGATATTTCGCGTATATTCCCCAGTACTTTGCGTAATCCTTTTCAAAGAGGACTGTTTCCTTATCGTGCGTAAAGGGGAGCAGACGGTTCAGATACGTTCTGAGCTGATCGAAATCGGTTATGGCAAATATCAGCCATGTTATGGGAATAATTGCAATCATCCACGCATGACCTATAATTGCAAACCTGTTGAGTAATTTTCCTAAACAGAATTTTTCCAGCATGATTATAGCGAACAGTACCATTCCCCACAGAACGAAATTCCAGCTTGCACCGTGCCATAATCCGGTAAAGAGCCACACAACAAATGTATTGCGAATCATTGCGGATTTACCGTTTCTGTTTCCGCCCAGAGGTATGTAGACGTAATCTCTGAACCACGAGCCGAGCGTCATGTGCCAGCGTCTCCAGAAGTCTGTCATCGTTCTGGAAATATACGGATGGTTGAAGTTTTGAGGAAGCTCAAAGCCCATTATTCTGCCAAGACCGATAGCCATGAGCGAATATCCGCAGAAGTCGAAGTAAAGCTGGAACGAATACGCAAAGGCTCCCATCCACGCAAGCCTTGTCGATATTGTACCGAAGCCGATTGTTGTTATATCCTTCCACAGACCGGATAACTGATTTGCCAGAAGAACCTTGTAACCAAGACCGATAGTAAATGTCTTAAGTCCGTCCTCTATGTTTTTTATGTTGTGAGTGCGGTGCCTGAGCTGTTTTGCGACCGTCCCGTATGTAACGATAGGTCCGGCTATCAGCTGAGGAAACATACTTATGTACGCACCGTAATTTATGAAGTTCTTTTCAGCTCTTGTCTTACGCCTGTATATATCGATGATATACGAAACGTTCTGGAACGTGTAGAAGCTGATGCCGATAGGGAGGATAATATCCTTTACCGTCAGAGACGAGTTGAAAAGAGTATTTATATTTTCTGTTCCGAAGCCCCAGTATTTGAAGAAAATCAGCCACCAGAAGTTAAAGGCTATACCGAATGTAAGCCAGAATTTCCCTGCCCGCCGGTAGCTTTCAATAAATTGTCCCACGATGAAATTGAAAAGCATCGTGAGAAGAAACAGTCCTATATATATCGGACTGCCGACGCCCATGCCGTAAAAAATAACGCTTCCTGCGAAAATGACAGCGTTCTTGATATTCTTCGGCGAAAGTCCATAGGCGATAAAAAATGCAGGAAGGAATATAAAAATAAACTCCAAGCTGCTGAATACCATTATACTACCCCTTTGTTTCTTTTGTTCTTTTTTTTCTCTCTTTTTTTATCTTTTTTCTATCTGATATATTATTATTTTACAACGGATTTATATACTTGTCAATACTATTTTTAATATTTTTTTCCTACTGCAAAAACAAAAAAATACCCCTCCGGAAGTAACTCCGGAAGGGGGTGGTTTTCATGTCAGAGGCGTGCATTTGCAAGCATGAGTTTAATTCTGTTTTCCTGATTGACTCTTGTTGCACCGGGATCGTAATCAATCGGCACGATATTGGCATTGGGATTATCTTCCTTTATTGCACGGGACATTCCCTTTGCAACGATATGGTTCGGGAGGCATCCGAAAGGCTGGGCACAGATGATATTTTCAACTCCGGATTTTGCCAGAGCCGCCATTTCAGCAGGAATAAGCCAGCCCTCGCCCATAACAACGCCCTGATTTATGTATTTATCTGCCAGAGCACGAAGATGCTCAAAATCATGAGGAGCCTCAAATACTCCGTGCTTCTTCACTACCGAGATGAGTTCCTTCTGCTTTGCGTAGATCATTTTGTATGCAAGCTTGTATATGCGGGAACGACTGTTTACGTTATCGTACAGCTCTGCGTTGTTGAAGGAAGCAGAGGTTGTATACATAACGAATTCCATGAGCGACGGCACAACAGGCTCGCAGCCCTCGGAGATGAGGAAATCCTCAAGATGATTATTGGCAAGCGGAGAATATTTTACATAGATTTCCCCGACGATACCCACACGGATTTTCTTTTCATCACTGAGTTTTATTGAAGCGAAGTCGTCAAGGATATCGTTGTATATCTTTTTTGTTTTAAGATACATATTGCTGTTTTTCAGGAAGATATTTCCGAGACGATTCTGCCATTTCGCCAGCATTTTTGCTGATTCACCCTTGTTGATTTCGTATGCTCTGCACTTATTGTAGCAGGTCATGAGGAGATCTCCGTAGAGGATTGCGTGGAGAAGCTTTATAAATACCTTCGGAGAAATACGGAAGGCACTGTTTTTTTCAAGACCGCTGAAATTCAGCGATACAACGGGAACCTGCGGAAAATTCTTATCAACAGCCTTTCTTAGCAGGTGGATGTAATTGGAAGCACGACAGCCGCCGCCTGTCTGTGTAATAAGGAGAGCAGATTTGTCGGGATCGTACTTTCCGCTTTTGAGTGCGTCCATAAACTGTCCGATAACGAGCAGTGCCGGATAGCAGGCGTCATTGTGGACGTTTTTGAGTCCTTCATCCACAACGGCTCGTGAATCGTTCTGGAGAAGCTCCATTTTATACCCTTCTGCCCTGAAGGCTGCTATAAACAGCTTGAAGTGAACGGGCAGCATATCGGGGACGAGGATAGTATGAGTTTTTTTCATTTCCTCGGTAAAAACTGTATATTCAGGCAATTCAGATACCTCCTGTATCCTGATCGTGCAGATTCAGGATCATTTCATTGCGGCAACAAGACTTCTGAGTCTTATTCTTGCCGCACCAAGATTATTTATTTCGTCAATTTTAAGCTGAGTGTAAAGCTTTCCGCTGTTTTCAAGGATAGTTCTTATCTCGTCACCGGTAACAGCGTCTATTCCACAGCCGAAGGATACAAGCTGTACAAGCTGCATATCCGGCTGAGTTGTAACATATTTTGCCGCACGGTAAAGACGTGAATGGTAAGTCCACTGATTAAGAACACCGAGTTTGGGGGTATGTGCAAGAGCAGCAATACTGTCCTCGGTGATAACTGCCATTCCGAGACTTGTTATCAGCTTATGGATTCCGTGATTTATCTCCTTGTCAATATGATAGGGACGTCCGGCAAGAACTATTATCTTACGATTTTCAGCACGGGCACGGTCAATGATTTCTCTTGCCTTGCTTGCGACATCTGTGTGATAAAGCTCCAGCGACTTGTATGCAGCGTCAACGGCGGCAGGAATCTTTCCCTTGATGTTGTAGCTGCGGAGCATCTGCGACAGAACCCTGACTACATTTTTTCTCACGTTGAGATCCATATACGGATGCTTGAAATTCTCGCTGTTAAGACGAGGATTATTCGCGAGCAGAAGCTCAGGATAGTACGCAACAACAGGACAGTTGAAGTGGTTGTCACTTTCGCCCTCGTCGATATTATAGCTCATGCAGGGATAGAAGATGAAATCCACACCCTTGTCAAGAAGATCCTCAATATGACCGTGGGCAAGCTTTGCCGGATAGCAGACAGTATCGGACGGGATTGTATGCTGTCCGAGATAGTACATCGCACGGGAGCTTTCATCAGAGATTACTGTTCTGAAACCAAGCGTTGTGAACAGCGTATGCCAGAACGGAAGCTGTTCGTAGAAGCCGAGTGTAAGAGGGAATCCTACTGTTCCGCGGTATTTTCTCGGCTGGTGAGTCTTGACAGTATTGATTATGCTGTCATACTTGTATTCATAGAGATTAGGAACGGTATTCTTCTGGACTGTACCGCTTCCCTTTTCGCAGCGATTGCCGGATATGAATTTCCTGCCCTTTCCGAAGCTGATGATATTCAGCTGACAGTGAGCCGTACATCCACCGCAGTTTGCGGAACGTGATGTATAGTCAAAGCCAGCAAGCTCATCTGCTGAGATAAGAACAGAGCCGTTATCGCCTGCATTCTCCATTGCGTAGAGAGCACAGCCGAATGCTCCCATAAGACCGGAAATTGCAGGTCTTATAACATTTCTTCCAAGTTCCTTTTCAAATGAACGCAGAACGGCGTCATTGAGGAAGGTTCCGCCCTGAACAACGATATTCTTTCCGAGTTCATCAGGAGATTTTGCACGGATAACCTTGTAAATAGCGTTCTTTATGATAGAGGATGACAAGCCTGCCGAGATATCCTCAACAGTAGCACCATCCTTCTGAGCCTGTTTTACGGAGCTGTTCATGAATACCGTACATCTTGAACCAAGGTCAACGGGATTCTTTGCGAAAAGTCCGAGCTGGGAGAATTCAGCGATATCATAGCCGAGAGCCATGGCAAAAGTCTGGATAAACGATCCGCAGCCGGAGGAGCAGGCCTCGTTCAGCATAATGCTGTCGATGCTCTTGTTCTTTATCTTGAAGCACTTGATATCCTGACCGCCGATGTCAATGATGAAATCAACGTCCGGACAGAAATACGCAGCTGCCGTGAAGTGAGCGACCGTTTCTACTATACCGTGATCTATTGAAAGTCCTGCCTTGATGAGATCCTCTCCGTAGCCGGTGACTGCTGATCCCTTTATGGTTATATCAGGATTTATTTCGCTGTAAATGCACCTGAGCTGTTCAACAATCTTGTCGAGTGGCTGTCCTTGATTTGATGAATAGTGGTGATACAGGATTTTTCCGTCGCCCGTAATAAGCACGAGCTTTGTCGTGGTTGAGCCTGCGTCAATTCCGAGGTATGCGTCGCCCTTGTATGTACGGATATCTGCGTAGCCGAGATCAAATTTCTTATGGCGGTCGATGAACTCATCGTACTCAGCCTGAGAATTGAAAAGAGGATCGCCGGTTACTATATCATCAGAAGCCTTTGCCTCTGTAATTTTTCTTATCAGTTCTTCTGTTTTGAAGGAATCCTCAGCCGTTGCCGCATAGAGGGAGCATCCATAAGCCACAAAAACAGGAGCTTCATCCGGAAAAACAGCATGCTCGCTGTCAAGCCCGAGAGTATTTACAAAAGCCTTGCGAAGTCCCTTAAGGAAGAAAAGCGGTCCGCCGAGGAAAAGTACCTTTCCTTCGATAGAGCGTCCCTGAGCAAGACCTGAAACAGTCTGGTCAACTACCGCCTGAAAGATACTTGCCGCAATATCCTCACGGCGTGCGCCCTGATTAAGAAGCGGCTGTATATCCGATTTTGCAAAAACTCCGCAGCGTGAAGCTATCGGATATGTTTTCTGAGAATTAAGAGAAAGATTGTCAAGCTCATCGGCAGTAATTCCGAGAAGCGTAGCCATCTGATCTATAAATGCACCTGTACCGCCTGCACATGAGCCGTTCATACGCTGTTCAACGCCTCCGGTCAGGAAGATAATTTTTGCGTCCTCGCCTCCGAGTTCGATAACGGCGTCAGCGTCGGGCTGCTTTCTTTTTACTGCAAGGAATGCCGCATGAACCTCCTGTACGAAGGGGATTCCGGCAGAATTTGCAAGACCAAGACCTGCTGATCCGGTAATACATACCGTAAAGCTTTCGTCGGGGTAATCCGCCTGAATCAGCTTGAGCTGATCAATGACAGTTTCCTTCACCTTTGAAAGATGACGCTGATATTTTGAATATATGATATTTTCGTCTGCGTCAGTGATAACTGTCTTTACAGTCGTGGAGCCGACATCTATTCCGAGAGAATATTTTTTCATTGCTGTACACCTCATAATCCTTATGTTCGATTATATAACCGATACATTAATTATTATACATCATTTCCTGTAAAAAATAAAGCGGTAAATGACGGTTTTTGCGGAAAACTGTGGAAAATAATAAAAAACAGCCCTTTTCAGAGCTGTTTTAAAGCAAGTTTTACATAATGGCAGTATTTTATAAAAAAATATTTATTTTTATTGTGATCTTTCTGCTGAAATATCATCTGTCTTCGCAGAATTCTTTACAGCTGCCAGTCGTCGCAGAGTGCATTGATAGCGTCAGTAAGCTTACGCATATCGGAATTTGTTCTGCCGTTGGAAATTCTTATAAGCTCCGCGAGACGCTGTGAAGCGTCTAAAAGACGTGAATAATTCTCGTTCAGGTTGGAGGTATTGCGTTTCTTCTTCGGTATAAGAACAGGCTGTGCGTCAACAGTCACAACTCCCTCTGCGATATCAAATTCCGCACCGCTGTATGGGATGTAGACATCTGCACCGAGTTCTTCACGGAGTCTTTCAGCAAGACCGTCAGCGGCAGCGTCCTCGCCGTGATTAACAAAGAATTTCTTTACGCCCTTGATAGCTCCTGCCCACCTGAGAAGTCCGTCTGAATCAGCATGACCGCTTACGCCGGGAAGCTGTAAAATTTCTGCGGCAACATTGATAGGCTCACCGAAAAGACGGACCTTTTTAGCACCCTCAATAAGGCTTCTTCCGAGAGTATTTCCTGCCTGATAGCCAACGAAAAGGATGGTGGATTCACGTCTCCAGAGGTTGTGCTTGAGGTGATGCTTTACACGGCCTGCCTCGCACATACCGCTGGCTGAGATAATAACCTTCGGGCGGTTGTCGTTATTGATAGCTTTTGAGTCGTCGCTGCTTACAGCTCTCACAAGATTCTCAAAGGTAATGGGATTGATTCCCTGTCTTACATAGGATATAGCTTCCTCGTCATAGCAGCTTTCACGGTTGCTGATGAAGATATCCGTAGCCTCGATTGCAAGAGGGCTGTCCACATAAACAGGGAAATTATCATGTCCCTTAATAAGCTTCTGATCCTTGATTTTTCTTATGAAATAGAGCATTTCCTGAGTTCTTCCGACAGCGAATGACGGAATAATAACATTTCCGCCGCGATCGAAGGTTTTCTGAAGAACATCAGCAAGAGCAGTTACATAGTCAGCAGGCTTGTTGTGATTTCTGCTGCCGTATGTAGATTCGATGAGAACATAGTCAGCGGAGTCGATAAGCTGTGGATCACGGATGAGAGGCTGTTCGGTGTTGCCGAGGTCTCCGGAGAATACAAGCTTTTTCGTAACTCCGTTTTCGGTAATAGTCATGATTATGCTGGAAGAACCGAGAAGATGTCCGGCGTCACGGAAGGAAACAGTCACACCCTCGCAGATTTCGATGGTAGTATCATATTTATGGGGGATAAAAAGTGAAATCGCAGTAAGAGCGTCCTCCATAGTGTACAGCGGAACGTACTCCTCGCTTCCCTTTCTTTTACCTTTTCTGTTTCGCCATTCAGCTTCAAACTCCTGAATGTGAGCACTGTCACGGAGCATAACACTGCACAGATTGGCAGTCGCTTCAGTAGCGTGAATCTCGCCCTTGAAGCCGCCTGCTGTAAGAAGCGGCAGAAGTCCGGAGTGGTCGATATGAGCGTGTGTAAGAAGTACGAAGTCAATATTTCCGGGAGCAGTCGGAATCTTCACATTTTCGTAGATATCCTCTCCCTGCTGCATACCGAAATCAACAAGAAATCTCTTTCCGCAGGCTTCGATATATGTACAGCTTCCTGTAACCTCATGAGTTGCGCCGATAAACATCATTTTCATAATAAAAAACCTCTGCTTTCATGGGAATACCTTCTCCCGATAAATTTCTATTGATATTATATCATAAAATTTTTTATCTGTCTATAATTTTATGCAAATTTCCGGAAGTAATTTCAAAAAAACATTGACTATTGATGTCAGAAATGATATAATTTAAATGTCCGGAGTTATTCCGGTGGAAACAGACTACATAATGTAAGGAGTATAACGATTTGGGCAAGTATTTTGGAACAGACGGATTCAGAGGAACTGCAAATGAAAATTTAACAGCAGATCATGCTTTTAAAGTAGGACGTTTTTTAGGATGGTACTACAAGGAAATAAAGAAACAGAACGGAGACAATACAGCTCCGCGTATACTTATCGGAAAGGATACAAGACTTTCAAGCTATATGTTTGAATACAGTCTGGTAGGCGGACTTACGGCTTCCGGAGCAGACGCATATCTGCTTCACGTTACAACAACGCCGTCGGTAGCATATATCTCCCGTGTTGACGGCTTCGACTGTGCAATCATGATTTCTGCGAGCCATAATCCCTATCACGATAACGGACTCAAGCTAATCAACGGCAAGGGCGAAAAAATGGAGGACGAGGTGATTGAGCTTGTTGAAGCTTATCTTGACGGAAATCTCAATGTATTCGGTCAGGAATGGCAGGAGCTTCCCTTCGCCCGTGACGCAGAAATAGGCAGGACTGTTGACTATGTTGCCGGCAGAAACCGCTATATAGGCTATCTTATCTCGCTGGGAGTCTATTCCTTCCGTGGAAAGAAAATTGGTCTTGACTGTGCAAACGGAGCTGCATGGAATATCGCAAAGGCTGTCTTTGACGCTCTCGGAGCTGAAACATACGTTATCAACGCACAGCCGGACGGCACGAATATCAACATGAACGCAGGCTCTACCCATATTGAGGTGCTTCAGAAATTTGTTGTTGAAAACGGTCTTGACGTCGGCTTTGCATACGACGGCGACGCTGACCGCTGTCTCTGTGTTGACGAAAAGGGGAATCTGATTTCAGGAGATCATATCCTCTATATCTACGGCAGATACATGAAGGAAAGAGGAAAGCTCCTCGCAAATACCGTTGTTACAACGGTTATGTCGAATTTCGGACTTTACAAGGCATTCGATGAAATCGGAATCGGCTATGCGAAAACAGCAGTAGGCGACAAGTACGTTTACGAATACATGAAGGAGAACGGCTGTCGTCTCGGCGGTGAGCAGTCCGGTCATATAATCTTCTCAAAATATGCGTCAACAGGCGACGGTATCCTCACAAGCCTGAAAATCATGGAAGTAATCATGGCAAGAGAAAAGTCCCTCAGCGAGCTTGCCGCACCGTTTACGGTATATCCGCAGGTGCTTGAAAACGTAAGAGTCAAGGATAAGAGTGCAGCTCAGAATGATCCCGATGTAAAGGCGGCTGTTGCAGAAGCGGCAGAGGCTCTTGGCACATCCGGAAGAATCCTTGTCCGTGAAAGTGGTACGGAACCCCTCGTCCGTGTTATGGTTGAAGCGGAAAATGAGGAAATATGTCACAAATATGTAAACAAAGTCCTTGATGTTATGAAAAGCAAGGGACACACAATCTAAGGAGTTTCTTATGAAAAAACAGGCTTACAATCCTTTCCTTCCTCTTAATGAGTACATCCCCGACGGCGAGCCGC
Source organism: Ruminococcus sp. (assembly GCA_045587105.1). Taxonomy (GTDB): domain Bacteria; phylum Bacillota; class Clostridia; order Oscillospirales; family Ruminococcaceae; genus Ruminococcus. The sequence goes on along the minus strand of JAZNBR010000018.1, from coordinate 18,133 downwards.
ATATCTTCGGGGACAGGGTTTATCTTTACGGTTCTCACGACAACGAAGGCGGAGAAACGTTCTGCATGGGCGATTATACGGTATATTCCGCACCTTTGGATGATCTCTCCGACTGGCGGTATGAAGGCGTTATCTACTGTGCAAAGCAGGATCCCGATTACGGCGAGCGTCCCTATATGTACGCTCCCGATGTAGTTCAGGGCAACGACGGGAAATTTTACCTCTACTACTGTATGTCCGGAAACTGGGGCTTCGGAGGATATTATGGTCCTATATCCGTAGCTGTGTGCGATACTCCGGCAGGAAAATACGAATATCTGGGATATGTCCGCTATCCGGACGGAACTCCCATGAAAAAATATGTATGCTTCGACCCCTGTGCCTTCAATGACGGCGGTACTATCCGCATTTACTACGGAACACAATACATGGATGAGCCGAATGACGTTCTTGCGGCTGACAGCGAAAAGCTTGCTGATGTCCAGAAGCGTTACAACAAGACGGCAGAGGAAATCCTCGGCACACCCGACAATGTAAACGGTGCCTGCATGGTCGTTCTGGAGGACGATATGCTCACTGTAAAGGGCGAGCCGCAGCATATTATCCCTTATGACGCTGATTTTGGCGGTCATGAATTCTTTGAGGCAAGCTCCATGAGAAAGGTCGGAGACAAGTATTACTTTGTATTCTCCTCCCAGAAGAATCACGAGCTCTGCTATGCTGTCAGCGATTATCCCGACCGTGACTTTGTTTTCGGCGGAACCTTAGTCTCCAACGGTGATGTGGGAGTAAACGGCGTTACCGATGAAAACCGCATGAACATGACAGGAACAACTCACGGAAGCATCATTGAAATAAACGGTCAGTGGTATGTGTTCTATCACAGACTCACACATAAATCCGATTACAGCCGTCAGGCGTGTGCGGAAAAAATCACCATTGAAGCTGACGGATCAATAAAGCAGGCTGAAATCACCTCCTGCGGACTCAACGACGGTCCTCTTTCCGGAAAGGGAACGTATCCGGCACCTATTGCCTGCTATATAACAAACGGCAGAATGCCGCATGGCTCGAATCGTATCTTCACTGACAGCTTCCCGAATGTAAATCATTCGGATGACGAACGCTTTATTGCTGAAATATGCGATAACACGCTCATCGGCTACAAGTATTTTGAATTCTCCGGCAATAAGGGAATAACTCTTACTGTTCGCGGAACTGGCTCAGGAACATTCGGCGTATACACGGAGAAAGACGGAAATCTTCTCGGAGAAATTGCAGTGCCTCCGTCAGAACAGTGGAGTGAAATCACAGCTGAAATTATCCTTCCGGACGGAGTTCATCCGCTGTATCTTGTTTATCACGGCAGCGGTGAAATCTCCCTGAGAGATATAACACTTTCATAAGTCAACACCGCACAAAGCACGCCTGACGGCTTTGCATAAAATCTGCGGACATATTTTCTGTCATTCCGCACAGAAATCTCTTGCCATACGTCAGTATGCCTGCGAGCTTTCTGCACATTCTGACGAAAAATCTGACTTCGCATCTTATGCACAAGCTTTGTGCGGTATTGCCTTAAAAATCATCAAGACGGCGGCTTGAATAATCAATCCGCTGTCTTTGTTGATTCTGGCAAATCGTCAAGTTTGCTATTGCAAATATTTGGCTAAATACTGGAAAATACTGCGATAATTAAAAAATATATTGACGTTGTGATTCAATAGTGTTATAATATCATGTGGAAAAATGATTTCTGCTGTATTTTCGCAGGATAAGAAAAGAAAATGGAGGATAAAATGTCTAAGAACGAAGAACGTAACCTTAATGTTACAATAAGAAACAACGCCGATGACAACGATAATGTCGTACTTACATTGTCAAGCTTCGGAAAAGGAATGAAAAAATACTTTCTCCCATGGCTGATAGCTGCCGCTATTGCTTTTCTCAGCGTTGCGGGTATCAATACAATAAAGGTTGTAAGAGATAAGGCTCCGCTTAAGGCTCTCATCTGCTTCAACTACAACGGTATCGAAAGCGGTCTTGATCCTTCAGGACACACCTTTGATATCAACACAGTCAAGAATGTTCAGGTTATTTCAGACGCTCTCGTGGAGAATAATATTGATATTGAGAAAGCTGATTCCATAAGAAACGCTATCACCTTTGAAGGCGTTATCCCATCAGATATTATAGACAGAATCACAACATACCAGAGTGTTTACCAGAATGCACAGAGCGGAAATCTTTCTGCTGCACAGGCTATGCTTGATGTTACCTACTATCCTACACACTTCAAAGTAAGCTTCAACTACGGTGCAACAGACATTTCAAGAAAAGACGCTGTTCAGGTATTCAATACTATCCTCAACAACTATCGTGATTATTTCTTCGATCAGTACGGATACAACCACTCTCTCGGTGAATCACTCTCAGCTGTAAGCTACGAAAGCTACGATTACAGCGAGGCGGTTGATCTTTTCAGAGTTAACCTCAACTCACTTTCCGATTATGTAAATACAATCTCAAGCACAGATTCAAGTCACTTCCGTTCAAAGGATACAGGTGCTGAGGGTGAAGAAGGTCTTACAGGTTATACCTTCGACGATATTTCACAGTCTATCGATGCCATAAAGAGAATCGATCTCGCAAGAATCTCCTCATACGTTACAGTAAACAACGTAACAAGAGACAAGACTGCTACTATCGCATACTATCAGTACAATATAGACGAGCTTTCACGTCAGAGAGACGCATATTCCGAACGTCTTGCAAACCTCAAGGCTGCTATTGACTCCTACAAGAAGGATACTGTTCTTGTAATGAACAGCCTTGACGGTACAACAAATCAGGAGCTTACACAGAGCTCAGAGCAGTACGACAGACTTATCGAACGCTATGATGATGTTGCTACAAACCTCGCTAATGTAAAGCAGGATATCAAAATGTATACCCAGCGTAAGGAAGGTCTTGAAAAGGGCAAGGAAGGCACTAAGGAAATGGAAGATTACGTCAGCGGCGAACTCGTGAAGCTCGACGAAAAGCTTAACCGCCTTATTGATATCACAAGAATCGCTTCTGAACAGTACTACGAAACAGAAGAATTCGCAAACGCATACAAGGTTCTTGTTCCTGCTGTCAACTCCAAGACAGACGTTATCAAAACTGTTGTCAAGGGAACAATCTTACCCGCAATCATTGTTGAGGCATTCGTCTTTGTAATTTACATCGCAGCTGCATTCGTTTTCGCTATCAGAAACGACAACAAAAAGGCTGCTGTAAAGGCTTCCGGAAACGATGATGATGATGATGACGACGATGATGACGATGACGACGATGATGATGGCGACAACGTAAAAGCAGCCGAAGAAAAAAAGGCTGAGGAAAAATCCGGAACTAAGAAGAATTCCGGAAAAGCAAAGAACAATAACAAATAATCAAAAATGGGCGTCCGTAAAAATGGGCGTCCTTTGATTTAAAATTATTATAGAAAGGTTTATTATGGACAATTCTGATTTGGGAAAAATTATACTCGTTATAGTGATGATGATCTTCTCTGCACTGTTTTCAAGTACGGAAACAGCGTATTCAAGCGTAAACAAGCTGAGACTGAAAAATTATGCTTCTCAGGGAAACAAGAAGGCTGCACGGGCTCTTAAACTTGCAAACAAGTTCGATGATGTGCTTACAGCCGTTCTTATCGGAAATAATATTGTTAATATTGCAACATCATCAGTCAGCACAGTTGTATTCATCAACATAATCGGCAGCAATGGTGCGGCTGTTTCAACCATTGTTGTCACGATACTGGTGCTTGTATTCTGCGAGGTTCTGCCGAAATCCTATGCCAAAAGAAACGCCGAAAAGCTTGCACTTCTGTTTGCAGCACCGCTTGCGTTTCTTGTAGCGTTATTCAAGCCTTTTATTGTAATGCTCAACGGACTTTCCTCTCTCCTTTCAAGAGGTGCTGATGAAGCTCCCAGCGTTACCGAGGACGAACTCAAATATATGATTGATGAAATCGAGGAACAAGGCGTTATCGAGGAACAGGAAAGCGAACTTGTAAAAAGTGCACTGGAATTCGATGAAATCACTGTCAATGAGATACTTATACCAAGAGTAAAAATTGTCGGTGTAGAAATCGGCATGAGCCTTGATGAAATACAGGAGCTTTTTATCACCGAAATGTATTCACGTCTGCCGGTTTACGAAAAAAGTCTTGATGATATAGTCGGAATTATCACAAACAAGGCGTTCTTCAAAATGCGTATCGAGGGCGGAACCGATATCAGAAATATTATTCAGGATGTCACCCACATCACCGATACAAAGCTTATCAGCGAGACAATGCGTGATATGCAGCGTTCAAAGGTTCATCTTGCTGTCGTTACCGATCAGTACGGCGGAACAAAGGGTATCGTTACACTGGAGGATATAATCGAGGAGCTTGTCGGCGATATCTACGATGAGGACGATGAAATAATCAGTCTTATCAGAATGATAGAGCCTGATAAATACGAGGTTGACGGCGATATGAGCATCAGCCGTCTCCTTGAAAAGCTTGATCTTGACGATGATCTTATCCAGACCGATTATACTACTGTCGGCGGCTGGGTAACAGATGTCATGGAACACATTCCAGAAGCCGGTGAAGTTGCTGAAACAGGTATTTTCCGTATAACTGCCGCTGCTGTCAATGAGCTGACGGTTGAAAAAATAATTCTCGAAATAAAGAATCCTCAGGATGAGGAGTAATAAGCATAATAAAAAGGCAGTCCATGGGGACTGCTTTTTTGTCGGCAACAGAAATATTGACATATATTCCGAAAAATGGTATAATTAAGTAGCATTCTCCGCATAGAACGGAGAAAAATAATCCTTAAGGAGAACATTATCATGAGCAGTAATATAAACAGCTACGAAAGCCCATTCTGCACACGTTATGCCAGCGAGGAAATGCAGTACATTTTCTCTGCCGATAAAAAATTCACTACCTGGAGAAAGCTCTGGGTTGCTCTTGCAAGAGCTGAAATGAAGCTCGGACTTCCTGTTACAGAGGCACAGGTAAAACAGCTTGAAGAACACATCAACGATGTTGACTACGCTGCTGCTGCAGAACGTGAAAAGATCACCCGCCATGATGTAATGGCTCACGTTTACACATACGGACAGGCTTGCCCTGACGCTGCCGGAATCATCCACCTTGGAGCTACTTCCTGCTATGTAGGCGACAACACTGATATCATCATCATGCGTGATGCTCTCGGCGTTGTACGCAGAAAGCTTATCAACGTTATGAGCAATCTTGCAAAATTCGCCGATGAATACAAGAATCTCCCATGTCTCGGATATACGCATCTTCAGCCTGCACAGCTCACAACAGTCGGAAAGAGAGCTACTCTCTGGCTCAATGAGCTTCTTATGGACTTCAATGACCTCGAATACAGAATCTCTACTCTCAGCCTTCTCGGCTCTAAGGGAACTACCGGTACTCAGGCTTCATTCGTGGAGCTTTTCGACGGAGATTCAGAAAAGGTAAGACAGCTTGAAAAAATGATTGCGGAAGAAATGGGCTTCGACAGTGTTGTTCCTGTTTCCGGTCAGACTTATTCAAGAAAGATTGACGCTCAGGTACTTTCCGTTCTCAGCGGAATTGCACAGACTGCAAGCAAATTCTCCTACGATATGCGTCTCCTTCAGAGCTTCAAGGAAATGGAAGAACCCCGTGAAAAGAAGCAGATCGGCTCATCCGCTATGGCTTACAAGAGAAATCCCATGCGCTGTGAACGTATCACTGCTCTTGCAAGATACGTCATGATCGACAGCCTTAACCCTGCATTCACTTCCGGAACCCAGTGGTTTGAAAGAACCCTCGACGACTCCGCTAACAGAAGAATCAGCGTAGCAGAGGCATTCCTTGGCGTTGACGCTATCCTCGGAATCATGATGAACGTTACTAACGGTCTTGTGGTATATCCTGAGATCATCCGCAGACGTGTAATGGCTGAGCTTCCCTTCATGGCAAGCGAAAATATCATGATGAACGCCGTTAAGAAGGGTGGAAACCGTCAGGAGCTTCATGACAGAATCATGGATTACTCAATGATGGCAGGCGAACAGGTTAAGGTTTACGGCAAGGACAACAATCTCTGCGAGCTTATCCTCAATGATCCGCTGTTCAAGATCACACGCAACGAGCTTGAAGCTGTTCTCAAGCCGGAAAATTATACCGGAAGAAGCTCTCAGCAGGTTGACGAATTCCTCGGCGAATATATCAATCCTATCCTCGAAGCTAACAAGGATGTTCTCGGCGAGAACTTTGAAATGAAGAACTGATTTTTCCTGAAATCCTCTGTTTTTACGCATAAATCCTCACTCCACGAATCGTAGAATTGCCTGTATATCGTGATTCTACGGTTTGTGGGTGTACTTTTTCCTATTTTCGGTCTATACTTTTTCTTGAAAGGAGGGCGATCAGAATGAACCAGATCAAAACAGGTAAATTCATCGCACAAATAAGAAAAGAAAAGGGAATGACTCAGAGACAGCTTGCTGACGAGCTCCTCATAAGCGACAAGACCGTTTCCAAATGGGAGACAGGCAAGGGTATGCCTGAGGTGTCGCTAATGATGCCTCTCTGCGAAGTTCTCGGCATAAACGTAAACGAGCTACTCACGGGCGAGCGTATCCCCGATGAGAGCTACAAGGAGAAAGCTGAGGAAACTATGATGGATTTAATGAGAAACAAAAAAGGCAGAGGAAAAATAATTGCATTGATGATTCTGATTTTACTGCTTATGCTCGCACCTATGATTATTGTAGCCGTACTTATAGAAAAGTACAATCTTCCTGAAAAACTGGAAATCATTACGTTGATTCCGGCAATTATAGGTGCTTTAGCAATAATTTTCGTGGATTGCAGCGTCGGTTATTATCAGTGCGAGGAATGCAATGAGAAATTTGTACCGAAATTAAGTGCAAACTACTTATTTGCAAACCACAAGCCCGATTCACGTAAAATACGCTGCCCGAAATGCGGAAAGAACTGCTGGTGTAAGCATAATCTTTATTGAACCACTTCAAGGACGCCCAGTGGGCGTCCCTGCATTATGATACGCAGAATAGCCGTTTGTAGGGGCGAACTGTATTCGCCCGCAACAAACATGGAATATTATGGGATGCGTTCACAAATCCCGAAATATCATGTGATGTGAGGTATTATATGAAAAAACAATATCTTGAAGCCGGAAAAATCGTTACAACTCACGGCATAAAGGGCGAAGTGAAAATCATGCCCTACACCGACGTGCCGGAGCTTCTGTGCGAATTTGACAGGCTTTTTCTCGGAAAAAACCATGAAGAAATTTTCGTTGAGCGTTCCCGTGTATTCAAGGGAATGGTCATTGCAAAGCTTGAGGGAATAAATACCGTTGAGGACGCTGAAAAGCTCCGGAACAAAATCCTTTATATGCACCGTGACGACCTTGAACTTGATGAGGATACATACTTCATTCAGGACCTTATCGGCATGGAAGTAAAGGACGCTGATACAGGCTTTATGTACGGAAAAATCGCTGATGTAATGCAGACGGGAGCAAACGATGTCTATGTGATAAAGGGAGAGGACAGAGAATATCTCGTTCCGGCTATTGCTGATGTCGTTGTTTCTACCGATATCGACGGAAATATTATGACTATTAGTCCGCTGGACGGTCTTTTTGAATAATAAAGGAGAAAATTATGAGAAAAAACAGATTTTTAAGCGTTTTTCTTGCGGCTGGTATTGCATTCACACTGACTGGCTGCGGAAGCAAAAGTTCAGATTCCTCTGTAAAATCTGATTCAACTGTTAAATCTGATTCCTCTGTGAAAGAGGAAAGCTCCTCCGCTTATACTACGGCAGAGCTTGCAGAAAAGATTTCTATATGCGGAAAACAGCTGAAAAGTCCGCTTACTTTTGCGGATTTCGGCGAAGGCTTCAAGCTTGATTCCTACGCTCAGGAAAGCACCACAGGAGCTATGATAGACCTTTTCTACAACAACGAGCTTGTCTGTACCCTCGATTATCACTGTACTTCCGATGAAATTGACGAAAATCAGAAAATCGCCGGTATCTATTTTACAGCCAACGATTTCAACAAAGATAAAATATCACTGAACGGCTTTACTGCAAACGATAAAATTGAAGTTCTTGAGGAAAAACTCGGTGCTCCAACCACTTCAAACAAGACTGTTTACACCTATGATACAAGCGATAACGGCAAGCTTGAAGTTATTGATATGCCTGATGGTTCTATACAGTCTATCGTTTTTATAATGGAGCCTCTTGAAAAATAACGACTGATACAGGAGTAACTATGAACATTACAATCGCAACGCTTTTCCCCGAAATGTGCGAGGCTGTCCTCGGCGAGAGCATCGTGGGACGTGCCAGAAAAGCTGGAAAAATAGAGGTAAACTGCCGCCAGATACGGGAATATACTCAGGATAAGCACCGCCGTGTTGATGATACGCCCTACGGCGGCGGAATGGGTATGGTCATGCAGTGCGAGCCTATCTACAACTGCTACAAGGCGGTCTGCGAGGAACTCGGCACAAAACCGCATACGATATATATGTCTCCTAAGGGGAAAATCTTTGACCAGAAAAAAGCTGTTGAACTGTCGAAAATGGATAATATTCTTATAATCTGCGGTCACTACGAGGGCGTGGATCAGCGTGTTATAGACAAAATCGTGGACGAGGAAATATCTGTCGGCGACTATGTTCTTACCGGCGGCGAGCTTCCGGCAATGGTGCTTGCTGATGCTGTTGCAAGAATGTGTCCCGGAGTTCTTTCTGATGATGTATGCTTCACGGATGAGAGCATATACAGCGGTCTGCTGGAATATCCGCAATATACACGTCCGGAGGTCTGGGAGGATATGCCTGTTCCGCCGGTACTGCTAACGGGACATCACGCCAATATCAACAAATGGAGACACGAGCAGAGCCTTGAAATCACGGCGGAAAGACGTCCTGACCTTCTGGAAAAGTATCTGATTGAGAATCCTCCGCCGAAAAAAAAGAAGAAGTCTTAAGGCAACACCGCACAAAGCACGCCTTTCGGCTTTGAACAAAATCTGCTGGCATATTTTGTTCAAGCTCTGTGCAGTGATACCTTAATCTACAATCCGTATATACTGAACGATAATTTCCGTTTAGAAGAATTATATATATTTTTTTGTGGAATATTATGTAACATTACCAACAACAATCAACAATTCTATGTGGTGATAATCAACAAGCAATCATTATAAATCCAGTCGCGATTTAATCTAAATGTAGAATTTATTGAAATATGCTCATTTATGAAAAAAAATCCGTTGACTATAATAAATTTTGAATGTATAATGATATCAGCAAAGGAAAGCAAAAGCGATCCGCCCTCAATGTAAGTGCGGCGCTGTCTGTACTTGCATATTCAGCGTTTGAGAGGGCTGAAATTAAGAGAATAGGAGAGTTGTATATGTTTGTAAAGGAAGTAATGGTTAAGAATCAGGTTGGCCTTCACGCAAGACCTGCAACCTTCTTTATCCAGAAGGCTAATGAATTCAAGTCATCTATCTGGATCGAAAAGGAAGAGCGCAGAGTTAACGCTAAGAGCCTCCTCGGAATTCTTTCTCTTGGTATCGTAGGCGGAACCAGCATCAAGGTTATCGCTGATGGTGCTGACGAAAAGACTGCTGTTGATTCACTTGTTGAACTCGTAGACAGCGGTTTCAGTGAGGAAAACAGATAATTATTTCCACTTTTTAATGATTTCCGATAATTTCCGGCCGTTACATTTTTTGTAACGACCGGTTTTATTTTAGTCGTTAAGATATTCAGCCATATTATCGGCAAAAACTGCGTATCCTCTTGTCGGATCGGCTACAAAAACATGAGTTACTGCTCCTATAAGACGTCCGTTCTGTATGATTGGACTGCCGCTCATTCCCTGAATTATGCCGCCTGATTTCTTTAAAAGACGATTATCGGTTATCCTTACAACCATATTCTTTTTTCCTTCTCCGCTGAGGTCTATGCTCTCGATTTCGATCTTGTACTTCTCCGGCTTGTTTCCGCTTACAGTGGTGTAGATTTCCGCTTCTCCGGTAGTTATATCCTGACGATATCCCATAACGTATTCACAGGAATCACCGCAAAGCTCTTCAATGCCTTCCTCAGTAAGACAGCCGTATACTCCGCAGCTTCTGTTGTCCTCAAGAATACCATAGCTTCCGCTTGAAAAGCTTCCCCGAAGCTCTCCGGGAATTCCCTTCTCACCCTTGCGTGCTTCCGTTATCTTTACGGGAACTGCCTCGCCGCTGTAAACAGGCACAAGCTCTCCTGTATCAGAATCGCATACCGGATGTCCGAGTCCTGCAAATTCTCCGGTTTCCTTATTAATAAATGTCATTGTGCCTATTCCGGCAATACTGTCGCGAACCCACATTCCTGCACGCCACATATTGTTCTTCTCTGAAAATACAGGTCTGAGCAATACATCGAATTCGCTGTCATTCCGGCTGACTGTCAGATTGATTTCCTTTCCGCCGCTTTGTGAAATGATTTCCTGAAGGCGGTTGTTGGAAACAAGAGCTTCTCCGTTTGCCGATTTAATAATATCTCCGGTCATAATTCCGGCATCCTCCGCAGGACAGCTCGTTTTGCCTCTGATATCCGTAACGTCTCCGAGCTCCGTGACCATAACGCCGTCCATGAGAAGCTTTATTCCGAAGGGATGTCCGCCGGCAACGAGTACAGGCGGCTCCGCTTCCGTAACACTGACGCTCTTTACCGGAATCGCACCAAAAAGCGAAAGGGTTACCTGCCTTGTTTCCGGAAAACCTCCTGACGTCTGCATGACGGACGCCGGACTTACTGAACAGCTTATTTCCGGATATTCCGCAATTTTAAGCTCCGATGCAGGCTCTATCGTGAGCGACGACGGAAGCTTCGACGAATAATATCCGACTGTTCCGAAAAGACAGAGAAATGCCGCCGAAAGCATTGTTCCAACCGACCTGATTATTTTTCTTTTTAGCTGCATTCTTCGATTCCTTTCCTCTGAATAAGACAGAAATCCGAAAGGTATCCGGATCCTGTCGAAGCTTATTATATTTCATTTGTACCGGATTACTATTGAAAATTATTGCAATAAAACGGAGATTTACCCATGAAAAAAATTCACAGTAAACAAAAACCGATAATGACAGCCACAAAGCTGCTGCTTATCGTCCTGACCGCCGTATATCCCTTATTTATGACCATGCTGACCGGTATCGGAATCCTCAGCAAAAGCGGAAGCTACGGCAGTACAGTCACAATCTGCGGTGCTGCTCTTGTGATATCAGGAGCAGCCATGACAACAGCGGCGATACTCTGTCTTTTCAGAAAAAGCCGGACAAATCTGCTGTCAATGATTATCGTTCTGCCGGCATTCGCCGTGTGTATGACGGCACTTCACAAGCTTGTATCTCACGCAGAATCCGCCGGCTGGATGGGACACGGAATGTATTCCTCCGTTCCTGTGGCAGATATGTACAGACAGCGGATTTTTCCGGTTATGCTGCCGTTTTTGCTGACTCTTGCCATAGCAGCAGTACAGTATTTTTCATACGATTCCGCAGAAGAACGCCGTGAAATCCGACGCAGAAAAGAAGCAGAAAAAAATGCTCCGGCACCAAAAATCATTGATTCATGAATTATTGTTGACGAGTTTCCGTAATTTATTCACTTGAAAATTTTTTCAAAAAACTTGACAAATCAAAAAACAACTGCTATAATTATGTCATATTGAAAATGCGATGAAGGGAAATAAAGCCTGTGTAATTTTCACAGAGAGCTGTCGGCGGTGAAAGACAGTAAAACAAAGCAGGTCATAGCTCCTCCCTGAGCATCCGGCTGAAAGCTGCATTGTGCTGCAATTAGGTCTGGACGGCTTCTCCCGTTACAGAGATATGCGTTAATCCGACGCAGATGAGTGGGTGCTTATCTGCACCAAGAAGAGTGGTACCACGGAGTATCTCAGTTCGTAACTTCGTCTCTTTCATACCTTGTGTATGGAAGGGACTTTTTTGTTATCTGATCGGATAAAAAATGATTGGAGGAAATTTTTATGAAAAACGTAAGCAAGTACACACGGCAGTTCTTTGAAGCTCCCGTTACTCAGATGAAGTGGACAAAAAAAGCTTGTATCGAAAAGGCTCCTATATGGTGCAGCGTCGATCTGCGTGACGGCAATCAGGCTCTTATTATCCCCATGAGTCTCGATGAAAAGCTTGAATTTTTCAGCAAGCTCGTTGAAATAGGCTTCAAGGAAATTGAAATCGGTTTTCCTGCCGCCTCTGAAACAGAATACGACTTCTGCCGAACTCTCATTGAAAAGAATATGATTCCCGATGATGTGACAATTCAGGTTCTTACCCAGTCCAGAGAACACATAATCCACAAGACATTTGAGGCTCTCAGGGGATGCAAAAACGCTATCGTTCACCTCTACAACTCTACTTCTCTCGCTCAGCGTGAACAGGTTTTCCGCAAGAGCAAGGAAGAAATCATAGATATTGCCGTGACAGGAGCAAGGCTCTGCAAGGAGTATCGTGAAAAATACGAGGGGAACTTCCGGTTTGAATACTCCCCTGAAAGCTTTACCGGAACAGAACCGGAATTCGCTCTGGAGGTCTGCAATGCCGTCCTCGATATATGGCAGCCGACTCCCGATGACAAGGCGATAATCAATCTGCCGGTCACTGTTCAGCTCTCAATGCCGCACGTCTACGCAAATCAGGTTGAGTATATGTGCGACAACCTGAAATACAGGGAAAACGTTATAGTTTCGCTTCACCCTCACAACGACAGAGGCTGTGCTGTCGCCGATACTGAAATGGGACTTCTCGCCGGTGCTGACCGTGTGGAGGGAACTCTCTTCGGAAACGGCGAAAGAACAGGCAATGCCGACATCATTACCATTGCTATGAATATGTACTCGCAGGGTGTTGATCCGGAGCTTGATTTCTCGGATATACCGTCAATCAGTGAGCTTTACACCAAGGTTACCCGAATGGAGATATATGAACGCTCTCCCTACTCCGGAAAGCTTGTCTTTGCGGCATTCAGCGGTTCGCATCAGGACGCTATCGCAAAGGGAATGAAGTGGCGTGAGGACGGAAATACCGAACACTGGACCGTTCCGTATCTTCCCATTGATCCGGTGGATATAGGCAGAGAGTATTCCGCTGATGTTATCAGAATCAACAGTCAGTCCGGCAAGGGCGGCATAGGATATATCCTCGAAACACGCTTCGGCTATAATCTTCCCAAGAAAATGCGTGAGGCTCTCGGATACATGGTCAAGAGTGTTTCCGACCACAAGCACAAGGAGCTTCTCCCCGACGAGGTTTACCAGATTTTCAGAACGAATTTCGTGGATATAACAGAACCGCTTAAAATCACGAAAACAAGATACGTCCAGTGCGACGGCATTGAAGCTACTGTAAGTCTCATCTTCAACGGAAGAATTGCTTCTGCCACAAACAATGGTAATGGTCGTCTTGACGCCGTGAGCAACGCTATCCGTTCCTATACCGGAATTGATTACAGCATCAACACCTATACGGAGCACGCTCTTGAGGTCGGCTCGGCTTCAAAGGCCGTTTCCTATGTGGAAATCATCGGAGAAAACGGAAGCAGCTTCTGGGGAACAGGAATAGATACCGATATCGTGGAATCTTCTATCAAGGCTCTCGTAAGCGCTGTAAACAATATGCTCAAAGACTGATTGCAAACGTTATTCAAATATGTGATAAATCAACAAAATATTTCTGAATACAATCATTTGTATTGATTTTATAAACCGAAGGTGCTATAATTTAAATAAGAATATTCAAAGTCTGAGCAAAGGAGCATTAATAATGAAATCGGTCGTTATTCTTTCCGGTATAGTCATTATTAAGAGCGCAGTCATTACCATTTCCGACTGCCGCTTATCTTCATTCTGCCCGCAGGACTTTGAGTAATATTTGCCGGTACACCTTGCTGTACCTGTGCAGTGTCGCTTGAACAAAACCTCCGGCAGTCTGTCGGAGGTTTTTATATTATAAATCAGGATGCACCGCCATCCTGAAACGTAAAGGATGAAACTTTATCATGTTTATCTCAGGTGCAAAAATTATCGTTGAAACCCTCATCGAACAGGGCTGTGATACCGTTTTCGGATATCCCGGCGGTCAGGTTCTCAATATCTTCGATGAGCTTTACCTCAACAGCGATCGTATTAATCACGTCCTCGCTGCCCATGAACAGGGAGCCGCCCATGCTGCCGACGGCTACGCAAGAGCTACCGGAAAGGTCGGAGTTGTTATAGCAACATCGGGTCCCGGTGCAACTAATCTCGTTACAGGAATCGCTACGGCTTATCTGGATTCAATTCCTATGGTCGCCATTACAGGAAATGTTCCGTGTGACCTCATCGGCAGAGACAGCTTTCAGGAGGTCGATATCGTAGGCGTAACTATGCCTATCACAAAGCACAACTTCATCGTAAAGGATATAAATGAGCTTGCAGGTACTATCCGCATGGCTTTCAAAATAGCTAAATCCGGTCGCCCCGGTCCCGTTGTGGTGGATATCCCCAAGGATGTTCAGGCAGCAAAGTGCGAATTTGAGGCACAGGCTCAGCCGGTGATCCCCTATCCCATCCTTTTTGCTGACGACGATCAGCTTAAAGAAGCCGCAGAAATGATTGAAGCTGCCGAAAGACCTTACATCTACTTCGGCGGAGGAATTCTCAGCGGCAGGGCTTCCGCAGAGGTTATGGCTCTTGCTGAAAAGATTGACGCTCCTATGGGATGCACTCTTATGGGACTTTCCGCTGTTCCGTACGACAACCCGCGCTTCCTCGGAATGCAGGGTATGCACGGTCACTATGCTTCATCAATGGCACAGGATGAAGCCGATCTCGTTATCGCTCTCGGAGCAAGATTCAGCGACAGAGCTACCGGCAACAAAAAACGGTACAACAAGAATTTCAGAATAATTCACATAGATATTGACGGTGCCGAGCTTCACAAAAATATTCCGGCAGATCTTTCAATCAACGCTGATATAAAGGACGCCGTTGAAAGACTCTGCACTCTCGTAAATGAACAGAAGCGTCCTCAGTGGAGCACCCGTATCGCTGAGCTTAAAGCTGAGGAAGAACGCCGCATAGAAAGTGCAAGGGATTGCTCCTTCCAGAAGGACTGCTCAAAATGCACAAATCCATGCCACAATACCGGAATTCCGGCAGAAAACAGACTTAATCCCTACGATATCATTGATATTGTAAGCTCCCGTGCCGGTGACGCAATCGTTGCAACCGATGTCGGACAGCATCAGATGTGGGCGGCTCAGCGATATCCCCTGAAAAAGCCAAGAACCTTCCTTACAAGCGGAGGTCTCGGTACTATGGGCTACGGTCTCGGTGCTGCTATCGGTGCCGCTGCCGCTTCCGGAAAATATTCCGTACTGTTCACGGGAGACGGAAGCTTCGGCATGAATCTCAATGAGCTTGCTACCTCCGTTTCTCAGGGACTTCCTGTTGTTATCGTTATCATGAACAATGGTGTTCTCGGAATGGTACGTCAGTGGCAGACGCTTTTCTACGGAAAGCACTACTCCAATACCACTCTTAACCGTCAGACCGACTTTGTAAAGCTTGCAGAAGCCTTCGGTGCAAGGGGAGTCAGAGTATCTACTAAGGATGAGCTTGAAAAAGCGGCAGAGGAAGCCTTCTCATACGGAGGAACCTTCCTTATCGACTGTCTCGTGGACTGCAATGAATTCGTTCTCCCTATGCTTCCTCCGGGCGGCTCTATCGACGATATTATTACAGAAATCAAGTGAGGTGAGTGATATGGAACAGTATGTAATCGGTGTTATCGTATCAAACGTTTCCGGTGTTCTCTCCCGTGTTTCGGGAATGTTCACACGGCGAGGCTTCAATATCGACAGTCTTACCGTGGGTGAAACGGAATCAAGCAGCTTTTCGCGAATTACCATTGCCTTTCACGGTGATGAGTACCTGAAGGATCGCATCCTCCTTCAGCTCCGCAAGCTTCACGATGTCAAGGAAGTAGAAGTACTTCGCAGCGGTGAAACAGTTATCCGTGAGCTTCTTCTCATAAAGGTGAGAAATACTCCGCAGTCAAGACAGGATATCATGACAGCTGTTGAGATATTCCGCTCAAAGATCGTTGATTATTCCACAACGGCTCTTGTGTGCGAGCTTACCGGCGAAACCTCGAAGATCGATGCTTTTATTGATCTTCTCAAGCCATACGGCATTATGGAAATGTGCCGCACAGGTCTTGTTGCTATCGAAAGAGGCGAAAACTGCCTTAAAACCAAACGATTATAATTGCCTGACAGCAATTACATATATTACTATTATAATAAAGGAGATTTTCAATCATGGAAAATACTGCTAAGGTTTATTACGAACAGGACTGCGATCTTTCACTTCTCTACGGAAAGACAATCGCTGTAATCGGCTACGGCTCACAGGGCCACGCTCATGCTCTCAATGCCAAGGAATCTCTCGGCGATAAGGGCAGAGTTATCATCGGTCTTTACGAAGGTTCAAAGTCATGGGACAAGGCTGTAAAGCAGGGCTTTGAAGTTTTCACAGCTGCTGAAGCTGCTAAGCAGGCTGATATCATCATGATCCTCATCAACGACGAAAAGCAGGCTGCTCTCTACAAGAACGACATCGAGCCTAATCTCGAAGCCGGCAATATGCTCATGTTTGCTCACGGCTTCAATATTCACTTCGGATGTATCACTCCTCCCGCTGACGTTGACGTTACAATGATTGCTCCCAAAGGACCTGGTCATACAGTTCGTTCCGAGTATCAGGCTGGCAAGGGTGTTCCCTGTCTTATCGCTGTTCATCAGGACGCTACCGGCAAGGCCCAGGATATGGCTCTTGCTTACGGTCTTGCTATCGGCGGTGCTCGTGCAGGCGTTCTTGAAACAACTTTCAGAACTGAAACTGAAACCGACCTCTTTGGCGAACAGGCGGTTCTGTGCGGCGGTGTTACTGCTTTGATGCAGGCTGGTTTTGAAACTCTTGTCGAAGCCGGATATAAACCGGAAAGTGCCTACTTTGAGTGTATCCACGAAATGAAGCTCATCATCGATCTGGTGGTCAAGGGCGGATTTTCCTTTATGCGTTACAGCATCAGTGATACCGCTGAATACGGTGATTACAATACCGGACACCGTTTGATCACCGATGCGACCAAAGCGGAAATGAAAAAGGTGCTTTCTGAAATTCAGGATGGCACTTTCGCCCGCAAATGGCTGAAAGAAAATGCCGATGGCAGACCGCTTTTTACGCAACAACGCGAAGCAGCCAAAGCTCATCAAATGGAAACCGTAGGCGCAGAATTGCGTGCAAAAATGAATTGGAACAAATGATGAACAGTAAAAAAATAACCAGTGGCGTAACTGCCGCTCCCCAGCGTGCCTTATTGGGTGCGCTGGGATATACCCGTGAACAAATGACACGACCTCTGGTGGGCGTGGTCAACAGTTTCAACGAAGTTGTTCCCGGACACATGCACTTGCAGCAGATCGCCCGTGCGGTCAAAGATGGAGTACTTGCTGCCGGTGGTACTCCGATGGAGTTTAATACAGTTGCCGTATGCGATGGTCTTGCCATGGGGCATGACGGTATGCATTACAGTCTTGCCTCACGGGAATTGATCGCCGACAGTATCGAATGTATGGTGAAAGCCCATTGCTTTGATGCGCTGGTCTTCATTCCCAACTGCGATAAAGTCGTCCCCGGAATGTTGATGGCGGCGGCAAGATGCAATTTGCCATCGGTTTTCGTTTCCGGTGGTCCCATGCTCTCATTGGATGGTAAAGATCTCAATACCGTATTTGAGGCAGTAGGAGCGGTTAATGCCGGAAAAATGAGTGAAGATGAATTGTCTGAAATCGAGTGTTCAGCTTGCCCCGGATGCGGTTCGTGTTCCGGAATGTTTACCGCCAACAGTATGAATTGCCTCTGCGAAGCGATCGGCATGGCTTTGCCTGGAAATGGCACGATTCCTGCCGTGTA
>JAZNBR010000017.1:0-37559 GCA_045587105.1 Ruminococcus sp. | reverse complement strand
TCTGTCCCACACCCTGCCAGAGGCTCTGCCTCTGCACTCTGCCAAAGGGTTATAAACCCTTTGGAAACCCATTATTGTCTATTTATATAGTTTATCGACAAGCAGTAACGCACATAGCTTTTGCGTTTTTATCTTATCTGTCGGTCATATCAAGATACTCACGCATAGGCGAAATCGCCTTATACGCAGGTCTTATAATCTTGTTTGAGTTGATAAGCTCCTCGATTCTGTGTGCCGACCAGCCGGCAATTCTCGAAACAGCG
The DNA here is from genome assembly GCA_045587105.1 of Ruminococcus sp. GTDB lineage: Bacteria > Bacillota > Clostridia > Oscillospirales > Ruminococcaceae > Ruminococcus. The sequence continues at coordinate 37,296 of JAZNBR010000017.1, read as the reverse complement.
AAAAGCGGTGTGAAAAGCTCGTCCGGAATACCAAGCATTCTGTAAACAAAGCCGCTGTAAAAATCAACGTTGGCACACACACCCTTGTAGATTCTGCGTTCCTCGGCGATAACCTCCGGAGCAAGTCTCTCCACAAGCGAATAAAGCTGGAATTCCGCTTCTCTGCCCTTTTCGCAGGAAAGCTGTTCCACGAATTTCTTGAACACCTTCGCTCTCGGATCTGATTCTGAATATACAGCGTGTCCCATGCCGTAAATCAGTCCGGAACGGTCAAAGCCTTCCTTGTTGAGAAGCTTGCGGAGGTAGGATTTTACCTCGTTCTTGTCAGTCCAGTTGCCCACATTCGCCATCATGTCATCGAACATTCCTGTAACCTTGATGTTCGCACCGCCATGCTTCGGTCCCTTGAGAGAGCCGAGTGCCGCCGCAATTGACGAGTAGGTATCCGTTCCGGACGAGGACACCACATGAACGGTAAAGGTGGAGTTATTTCCGCCGCCGTGCTCTGCGTGAAGCACAAGTGCAAGGTCAAGGATTCTTGCTTCAAGCTCAGTGTAATTCTTGTTCGGACGGAGCATATACAGCAGATTTTCAGCAATAGACAGCTCCGGATCGGGATCGTGGATGAAAAAGCTTCCGCCCTCTCTGGTATATTTATACGCCTGATAGCCGTATACTGCAAGTACAGGGAACATCGTGATAAGCTCTATGCTCTGTCTCAGAACGTTCGGGATTGATATATCATTTGCGTTGTCGTCGTAGGAATAAAGTGCAAGAACGCTCTTTGCAAGGGTATTCATCATGTTGTCGCTCGGAGCCTTCATGATTACGTCCCTCGTAAACGACGACGGCAGTGAACGGAATTCAGCAAGAAGCTTCCGGAATCCGTCAAGCTCCTCTGAGGAAGGCATATTGCCGAAAAGAAGCAGATATATCGTTTCCTCAAAGCCGAAACGCTTCTCTCTCACGAAGCCTTCAACAATATCCTCAACGTCAATTCCTCGGTAATAGAGCTTTCCCTCACCGTGATTCGGCATTCCCTCACCGGTATCAAGTACCTTTATGGTGCTGATATTCGTCAGACCTGCAACAACTCCGCTTCCGTTGACATCACGGAGTCCCCTTTTTACATCATACTGAGTATAAAGTGACGGCTCGATTCTGTATCCCTCCATGGAGTTGTCTGCCAGTCTCTTTATCTCAGGAGTTATCTCGGAAAATTTATATTTCATCCTCTTCTCCCTTCTTTTTATGGTAACACCGCACAAAGCCCGCCCACGCATCTTTTGCACAGACTCTGTGCGGTGTCGCCATAATTATTATGATTGATATTAAAATTATAATACATTCTGCCAAATTTGTCAAGCAGCGTGACGCTGCACCCGGCTCACGTTTCCGTGCTTCGCACTCACTCTGTACGGAACGGCAGGCAGCGTGACGCTGCACCCGGCTCACGTTTCCGTGCGTAAACGCACTCACTCTGTACGGAGCGAAAGTCTGCTATCGCATACAATAGAATTTTAATGCGGAATTGGCACCAGCGGTGCCCCCGAAACACGTTTCCGTGCTTCGCACTCACTCTGTACAAAGCGGCAGGCAGCGTGACGCTGCACCCGGCTCACGTTTCCGTGCTTCGCACTCACTCTGTACGGACAGGCAGTCTGCTATCGCATACGATAGAAAATTCAAACGTTAATTCGTAGGGGCGGACCCATGTGTCCGCCCATTATTTTTTCGGATATTTACGTTATGCGGACGACCATTGGTCGTCCCTACAAATTGATAACGTCAGAAATGTGTGTTTTTTAAATTCATCGGCGAATGCCGACACCACAATTCCGAATTCCGCATTCCGAATTCCGAATTAAATAGAAGACACCAGCGGTGCTCCCGAAACACGTTTCCGTGCTTCGCACTCACTCTGTACGGTGAGGCAGTCTGCTATCGCATACGATAGAAAATTCAAACGTTAATTCGTAGGGGCTGACACATGGGTCCGCTCCTACTTTATATTTTTATAATGATATTTTGTAGGGGACGGCGCCCACGACGTCCCGTTAATTAAACGGCATATCAGCGGTGCGATGTGGACATCGCACCCCACACAATTATATTTTTCATAAAGTTTTAGCTGGTGCCAATTCCGCATTACGAATTAAATTAAAGGTCTTGCAAAATCCGGAAAAATATGTTATTATATATACTATATTGTGTATGAAGGAGTGACAACTATTGGAAGCTATTGAATATAAATGTCCCAACTGCGACGCTGACCTGAAATTCAATCCCGAAACTCAGAAGCTCAGCTGTGAATATTGTCTCAGCAGCTTCACCGAGAAGGAACTCAGGGAAAGAAACGAAGCCGCAGGCGAAATTACTCCCACTGAGGCTGAAATCCAGACTCAGAATGACTTTGAAGAACATACAAATCTCTACCACTGTGCAAGCTGCGGTGCTCAGATTATGTGCGACGACCAGCAAACCGCCCTCTTCTGCTACTACTGCCACAATCCGGTAATTCTCTCCGGAAAGCTGACAGGCGAATACAGACCAAGCAAACTGATTCCGTTTAAATTCACAAAGGACCGTGCCCTTGAAACGTTCAGAAACTGGGTAAAGAAAAAAACCTTCCTCCCCGACGACTTCAAATCGGAACAGCAGCTTGACAAACTTACAGGACTGTATGTCCCCTTCTGGATTGCAGACTGCGATGTCAAGGCTGATTTCACGGCAGTCGGAAAGAACAACCGTTCATGGACATCCGGCAGCTACCGCTACACTGAAACCAAGGAATATAACGTCGTAAGACGTGGAAATATCATTGTCAACGGAATTCCGGCAGACGGCGAAAGCAAAATCAACGACCTGCTTATGGAATCCATTGAGCCTTTCGATTACGAGGAGCTTGAGCCGTTTTCCATGACATATCTCACCGGCTTCTACGCTGATAAATACGATGTTGACAAGGCTCAGGTATTTCCGAGAATAAAAACCCGTGCTTCTCAGGCAGGAAAAAAGGTTGTCCGTGACAGTATAGGTTCATATTCGTCGCTGAATGTATACACGGAGCAGTTCAGCATCATGAATACAGACTGGCAGTACATGATGCTTCCAGTGTGGTTCATGACATACAAGTATAAGGATGAGATTTATGAATTCGCTATAAACGGTCAGACCGGTAAGCTTGCCGGAACTCCTCCCCTTGATAAGCAGAAGCTCCGTATGTTCTGTGCGACTCTGGGAATCGGCATTACCGCTGCATTATATCTGCTGGGAGGTCTGTTGTTCTGATGAAAAAGAAATTAATGTTTATCCTGCCGGCAGTATCCCTGCTTCTCGCAGGTCTTGTAGTTTTCAACCTGTTTATCCGCAAACCGAAGAACATCGCAAAGGGATATATTCCTGACAAAAGCGTAAGCACTGTCATTGACGACGCAGGAATTTTCGATGACGACGAGGATACTCTTGATGAGCTGAACAGCCTTGCACAGGATTATTCTGAAAAGCTTGAAATGAATATTATCGTGTATCTCGGCGGAACCAGTCTGTATGGAGAAAGAAACGCAGAAATCTTCTGTGACGACTACTACGATACATTATGCCTTGAGAACACGGACGGAATCATGTATTTTATGGATCTTTCCGGTGTCAGCTCTCCTCTTGACTGGATATCCACCAGCGGAAAGGCTGTTCTTCTTTATCAGAAGAATCTTGATGCAATTTTCAGCAGTCTTGACAATTATCTTCCTGCCGGCGGTGAGGAAATCTACGCAAAGGATATTGAAGAAACAGTAAAAGAATTCTTCCGGCAGATTGCAAAGTACGAAAAGAAAAAGCCCGGCTTCTTCTCGAAATATCACGACAAGGACAAGGGAATATATTTCTATTACAAAGGCGGAGAATTCATTGTATCGAAGGAGAAACCGGCTTTTGCTGGTATTATTATACTGCTTATTTCAGCGGTAGTCGGTACAATCGTCGGAATCAGCACATATTTCAGCATAAAGAGCAAGTACAGGTTCAAGGTCTCGGCAAATCCGAGCGTATACATATCGCAGGAGGAAAGCCGTCTTACTGAGCAGTCTGATACATTCATCCGCAGTTACGTCACTAAGAGAAAGATTGAAACAAGCAGCGGCGGCGGCGGAATGCGTTCCGGCGGAGGCGGTCATTCACGAGGCGGCGGACATGGCGGCGGCGGTCACAGGAGATGACAACGCAAGCTAAAGGCTAAAAGCTAACAGCTTAAATCAAAAGGCTCCCTTTTTCGGGAGCCTTGATTTTTTTATGAATTCATACCAATTTCAATAGCCTTGAAGTTATTGGGAATAAGCTGAGCCTTTGAAGGAGGAACAACCTTTTCAATGGCTTTTTTCATTGTCTCAAGAGAGAACACGCCTGTTTCCTTGATAACCTTTCCAAGGAGAATGATATTTGATCCGCCCTTGAGAGCGTTATCATCAGCGAGCTGTGATGAAGCAATGGGGAAGATTCCGATATCAGTTCTGGAGCAGTCAGCCTCGATGAGTGTACTGTCATAGAACACCTTTCCGCCGGGCTTTACATCTGCAACGAACTTGTCGAATGAAGGCTGATTCATAGCAATGAGGATATCGGGATTGAGTACAAGCGGAGAACCAATAGGCTCATCTGAGATACAAACGGAACAGTTAGCTGTACCGCCTCTCATCTCAGGACCGTATGAAGGAAGCCATGAAAGCTCCTTGCTGTCCATAAGACCGCAGTATGCAAGAATCTTTCCTGCGAACAGAACGCCCTGTCCGCCGAAGCCTGCAAGAAGAATTTCAGTTGTAGCCATTACTTATTTCCCTCCTCTGCTGTTGTATCCTTGTATACGCCAAGGGGATAGTAAGGGATCATTTCGTCCTGAAGTCTCTTTAATGCTTCAACAGGATTGAGTCCCCAGTTTGTAGGACAAGTAGAGAGAACCTCAACGATTGAGAAGCCCTTCTTGTTCTTCTGAGTTTCAAAAGCCTTTCTGATAGCCTTTTTAGCCTCACGGATGTGGGGAACGCTGTCAACAGCAACACGCTCTGCATACGCTGTTCCGGTGAGAGTAGAGAGCATTTCGCACACTCTTACGGGATATCCTGCAAGCTGAGGATCACGTCCGAAGGGAGTTGTCTGTGTAACCTGTCCCGGCAGAGTTGTAGGAGCCATCTGACCGCCTGTCATGCCGTAGATAGTATTATTGATGAAGATAACAACGATATTCTCGCCTCTTGTAGCGGAATGAACTGTCTCAGCAGTACCGATTGCGGCAAGATCTCCGTCGCCCTGATATGTAAATACGAACTTATCAGGATTTGTTCTCTTAACGCCGGTAGCAACAGCCGGAGCACGTCCGTGCGGAGCCTCGATCATATCGCAGCCGAAATAATCATAAGCCATAACGGAGCATCCAACGGGGCATACGCCGACAGTTTCGCCCTCGATACCCATTTCATCAAGAACCTCAGCAACGAGTCTGTGAACGATACCGTGAGTACATCCGGGACAATAGTGGAAAGGCACATCAAGAAGAGCCTTAGGTCTTTCAAATACAACAGCCATTACTCAGCACCTCCGACTTTTTTGATTTCTGCCAGAACCTCGGCAGGAGTAGGAATAACGCCGCCTGTACGTCCGTAGAATTCAACAGGCTTTGAGCAGTTGATTGCGAGCTTGATATCGTCGATCATCTGTCCCATTGACATTTCAACGCTGAGAAGCTTCTTAGCGTTCTTAGCTGCCTCGTTGAGTTCCTTTTCGGGGAACGGCCAGAGTGTCTTAGGACGGAAAAGTCCAGCCTTGATACCCTGTGCTCTTGCCTCGTTTACAGCAGACTTTACAACTCTTGCAGTAGCACCGAATGCACAGAGAAGGATATCGCAGTCCTCAGTGAGGTAAAGCTCTGCATCTGTTTCGTTTTCCTTGATCTGAGCGTATCTTTCAAAGCGGTCAGCAACAGATTTTTCAAGCTCATCTGGCTTGAGGTAGAGTGAGTTGATAATGTGATGAGCTCTCTCTCCCTTGTGACCTGTTGCAGCCCAGCTGCTCTTGTCAGTTGAATCGGGGTTTATTTCGGGGAATGAAACAGGCTCCATCATCTGACCGAGAAGACCGTCAGCGAGAATCATTGCAGGTACTCTGTACTGATCCGCCTTGTCGAATGCCTTAACTACCATGTCTACCATTTCCTGAACGGAAGCGGGAGCAAAGATCATGAGGTGGAAGTCACCGTGACCGAGAGCCTTTGTAGCCTGCCAGTAGTCAGCCTGAGAAGGCTGGATTCCGCCGAGACCGGGGCCGCCTCTCTGAACGTTGATGATAACGGCAGGAAGATCAGATCCTGCGATATAGGAGATACCCTCGCTCTTAAGGGAAATTCCGGGTGAGGATGAGGATGTCATTGCACGGACGCCTGTTGAGGCTGCTCCGAGAACCATATTGATAGCAGCGATTTCAGACTCAGCCTGAAGAAAAACGCCGCCCGACTTGTTCATACGCTTTGCCATGTAAGCGGCAAGCTCTGTCTGGGGAGTAATCGGGTATCCGAAGAAGCACTTACAGCCTGCACGGATTGCAGCTTCAGCAAGAGCCTCGTTGCCCTTCATAAGATTTCTTTCCAAAGCATTATTTTCCTTTCTGATTATTTTTCGATTACGATAGCACAGTCAGGACACATCATCGCACACATTGCGCAGCCGATGCAGGCGTCCATATCTGTACACTCAGCGTAAAAATATCCTTTTTTGTTTCGTCTTTCCTTCTGGAGTGAAACAATCTTCTTAGGACAGGCTGTCACACAAAGTCCGCAGCCCTTGCAGCGTTCGGTAATAACCGTCATTTTTGCCAAAATAAACACCACCTTTTAATCATAAATCCCACAGCGGCTTTACATATACCTTTACCGGAAAAATATCCCTGATATCCATCAGCTCACAAAATTCCTCTGGACAGGTTGTAAAAGCCAGCGGCAGACCTGCGGCAGCAGCGGTTTCCCTTGCAAAGTCAGCCGATCTGCCTATTATTTCCGGAGTAGTCTCGCAGCCGAGATTCGTATTATTGACAACTGCCGTATGCTTCATACGGGATGCCCTTTCGATCTCGTACATGAGTGAAACTGCTTCTCCGGAGTTTTCCGTAAAGTATCGCCGCTGATTGATCACATAGAGCATATCAAGCTCATCCCCGTAGCTGTTGAGAGCCTCCGCGAATCGTCCGAGAGCGAAAGCTCCGGCGTCATCTCCGCCGACGTCGATAATAAGACAGCCCTCACTTTTAGCGAGCTGTTCGATATCGAACTGTATGGACGGAACATCAAGGTTGCTGTTGGCGAAATCGGGAGCAATAAGCTTAATTCCCATATCTGCGAACATCTCCCTGAAATCCGCTGTTCTGAAATAGGGGTTAACGAGGTCGAGATCAACAACGGTAACTTTTTTTCCTTCCTGAGCGGCTTTCACCGCAAGATTGACAGAAAGATTAGTCTTTCCGCTGCCGTAGTGACCTGTAATTACTGTGATCTTTTTCATATTATCCTCCACGGAAAATGTCTGTACCTTTCTATTATATCACCTTTTTATTTAAAATGCAATATTTTATTTACAATTCGTAATGTAGAATTTTGTCGATACACCACCGTCAGATGTGGATAAGCGTCCTTGCAGACGGCATTCAGAATAATCAACATAAAAAAATCCGGCTGATGCCGGACTTTTCTATACTGCGCAGAGATTATTCTGCATCAGCGTCTGTGTTCTTTTCGATATAGTTAACGATATCGCCGACTGTCTTGATTTCCTCAACAGCCTCGTCAGGGATTGAGAGGTCAAATTCATCTTCAATAGTAGTGATAAGATCTACAACGTCCAGAGAATCTGCGCCGAGGTCGTCCTGAATGTTAGCTTCCATTGTAACCTCGCCTTCATCAACGCCGAGCTGATCAGCGATAAGATCCTTGAGCTTGTCAAAAACCATGTGTATGCCCTCCTTTATATAAAATATATATCAAGAAACGGAATCATTCAATGAATGCTCCGATCTTTCTAAACTTAGTATAACGTTCTTTTAGCAAAACGTCAATATCTTTTTCGCATTTTTCCGGAATTATTTTTGACAAATATTCCTTGATATTTTCCGAAATTTTGTCTAAATCGTTGTGTGCGCCGCCGAGTGGCTCCTCGATAATCGTTTCCGCAACTCCGAGACGTACCATATCCTCTGCGGTAATCTGCATAATTTCGCTTGCCTCCTGCTCTCTTGAAGCGTCCTTCCAGAGGATACTTGCAAATCCTCTTGGCGAAAGCACGGAATACTGTGCATTTTCGAGGATAGCCAGCTCATCGCACACGCCGAGAGCCAATGCTCCGCCGCTTCCGCCTTCTCCGAGAACAATGGAGATAACAGGTGTTCTGAGCGTCATGAATTCGGCTATATTTCTTGCGATAGCCTCGCCCATGCCTCTTTCCTCAGCAGCGATTCCGCAGAAGGCTCCGGGAGTATCAATGAAGCAGATAACAGGTCTGTGGAATTTCTCCGCCTGTCTTGCAAGTCTGAGAGCCTTTCTGTATCCCTCCGGATGAGGCATTGCAAAGTTGCAGGTTTTGTTTTCGTTGATATCCCTGCCCTTTACCTGAGCGATAATTGTTACCGGTCTGCCGTCAAGACGTCCTATGGCTCCGTAAATCGCCTTGTCATCGCCGCAGAGACGGTCGCCGTGCATTTCGTAGTAATCGGTAAAAATAAGCGGAAGGTAATCCCTTATAGTAGGTCTGCTGATATTATGAACGAGCTGGAGACGTTCCCATACTGATTTTTTCTCACTCATTGCTCAGACCTCCTTTTTATCGTAGCCGTGGAGCTTCAGCAGATGTGAAAGAACGCTCCTCATTTTTCTGCGTTCAACTATCATATCCACAAAGCCCTTTTCAAACATGAATTCTGCCAGCTGGAAGTCCTCCGGCAGTCTCTGTCTGATAGTATTTTCTATAACGCGTCTGCCGGCAAAGCCGATAAGAACCTTCGGCTCAGCGACGATTATATCGCCCAGAGACGCAAAGCTTGCTGTAACTCCGCCTGTTGTGGGATCAGTAAGAACAGTAATGTAAAGTCCGCCCTTATCGCTGTGAAGCTTTACCGCACCGGAGGTCTTCGCCATCTGCATAAGAGAAACGATTCCTTCCTGCATACGGGCACCGCCGGACGCCGTGAACATCACAACCGGAAGATTATTTTCTGCGGCATACTCAAACGCACGGGAAATCTTCTCTCCCACAACGCTGCCCATACTGCCCATCATATATCTTGAATCCATGATTCCGACCACGCACGGAGAACCCTTTATCGTGGCTGTTCCGGTCACAATGGCTTCTGAGATTCCTGTTTTTTCGGCAGCTTCCTTCTGCTTTTCCTCATAATCGGGAAAATCAATAGGATTTCCGCTTGTCATGGTGCTGTCAAGCTCGCTGAAGCTTCCCTTGTCCACGGTAATCTGTATACGCTCCTGAGCCGACAGTCTGCCGTGATAGTTGCACAAGGGACATACTCTGTGAAGCTCCTCGTATCTTGTCAGCGGAGATGTTTCCTGACATCTCGGACATTTGAACATCGGCTTGTATTCCTCTTCGCTGTCGTTGAAACGTTTTTTTACTACTTTAAAAAGATCCTCAAACACTGGTTATCTCACCCTCCCGTTATTTTTTCCTGCGTTCATCCATATATCTGCCGAGGAAGCCGATATCATAGCTGCCCTGCCTGAAATCAGGATTTCTGATAAGCTCAAGCTGGAAGTCGATATTCGTATCAATACCCTCAACGATAAACTCAGACAATGCCCACTTCATCTTGTTTACTGCGTCCTCTCTGTCGGAGCCGTGAGCAATAAGCTTGCTTATCATGGAGTCGTAGTACGGAGTAATCGTGTAACCCTGATATACTGCTCCGTCAATTCTGATTCCGGGACCGCCGGGCATATAGAGAGCAGTGATTGTTCCGGGAGACGGTCTGAAATCAAGCTCCGGATTTTCCGCATTGATACGGCATTCAATGGCATGACCTCTCAGCTGGATATCCTCCTGCTTCACGCTGAGGGGAAGTCCTGCGGCAACCTCAATCTGTGCCTTCACCAGATCAAATCCGGTAACCTCCTCAGTAATGGGATGCTCAACCTGAATACGGGTATTCATTTCCATGAAGTAGAAGCTGCGGTTTTCATCCACGAGGAATTCAATAGTTCCGGCGTTGTAGTATCCGCTCTGCTTTGCGGCAGTAACTGCAGCTTCGCCCATTTTTTTACGGAGAACCTCGTCCACGATAGGGCTGGGACATTCCTCCAGCACCTTCTGGTTGCGTCTCTGCATGGAGCAGTCACGTTCTCCGAGGTAGATATAGTTACCCATTTTGTCCGCCATTATCTGGATTTCAATATGGTGCGGATTTATAAGAAATTTCTCAATATAAACTGCGTCGTCGCCGAAGAAGTTCTTTGCCTCCTGCTGAGCCGCAGTCATCTGTTCCCTGAGCTGTTCGGGAGAATCAACACGTCTGATACCTCGTCCGCCGCCGCCGGCAGAAGCCTTTACAAGCACGGGATATCCTGCTTTTTCAGCAATTTCAGCAGCCTCCTCGTATGAGGAAACAGCTCCGTCAGAACCGGGAATAACTGAAACTCCGGCAGCCTTCATTGTCTCCTTGGCAGCCGCCTTGTCGCCGAGCATTTCAATGGATTCGCAGGAAGGTCCTATGAAGGTGATTCCGTTTTTTTCGCAGAGACGTGCGAATTCTGCGTTCTCCGAAAGGAATCCGAAGCCGGGATGTATAGCGTCTGCACCGACATTCAGTGCCGCCTGAATGACAGCGTTCATATTCAGATAGCTGTCCTTTGTAGGCGGAGGTCCTATGCAGACTGCCTCATCGGCTATCTGTGCGTGGAGAGAGCTTGTATCGGCTGTGGAATAAATCGCTGCACAGCGTACGCCGAGTTCACGGCAGGCTCTTATGATACGGACGGCTATTTCGCCTCTGTTGGCGATCAGTACTTTTTTAAACATTTATATATCACTCCGATTTGCTGTCTGTTACCACAAAGGTTATCTCGCAGGAAACTGCTTTCTCTCCGCCGACCGACGCAAGAGCCTTTCCTGTTCCTATGGGACCTCTCTGGCGGATTATCTCAACCTCAAGATCAAGGACATCGCCGGGAACTACCTGACGGCGGAACTTAGCCTTGTCGATTCCTCCGAAAAGACCGATTTTCCCCTTGAATTCAGGCTTTGAGAGCATACATACAGCTCCTGCCTGAGCAAGCATCTCAACCATGAGAACTCCGGGAGTAACGGGGTAGTCAGGAAAATGTCCCCTGAACCAGAAATCATCTTCCTTTATGTGTTTTCTTGCCTTTATCTTCACACCGACTTCCATTTCAACGATCTCGTCGATAAGGAGAAACGGATCACGGTGCGGAATAATTTCCATTATCTGTTCTCTGTTCATCAAAACGTCTGACATTCCGGTGCCTCCTCAGTGGTATCACTCAATGATCATAAGCGGCTGATCGTATTCAACAGCCTGACCGTTTGCAACGAGAATCTTCTTTACCCTGCCGTCATATTCGGACTTAATCTCGTTCATCAGCTTCATAGACTCGATAATCATGATTACATCGCCCTTCTTCACGCTGTCGCCGACCTTTACAAAAGGCGGCTTTTCAGGTGAAGGAGCAGCATAGAAGGTTCCCACGATAGGCGATTTCACTACATTTCCGGAAAGCTCTGCCTGTACCGGTGCCGGAGCTGCCTCAGCCACCGGTGCCGGAGCTGCTGTCTGCTGCGGCGGAGCCATAAAAGGCATTGCCATTGCCGGAGTATGAGTTACAGCAGATTTATTTCCTCTGAGTGTAATTCTTCTGTCTCCGTCCTCGATTGTGATTTCAGCAAGCTCGTTTGCAGAAAGAATTCCTGCAAGCCTTTCAATTGTTTCGATTTCAATCTGATCGTAAATATTGTCCATTGCCGCTTCTCCTTAATCCTTAATTTTCTTGAAGCAGAGAGTTCCGTTATGACCGCCGAAGCCCAGTGAATTGGACAGAGCAACGTTTACCTCCTGCTGAATATTAGCCTCAGTGCAGTAATCAAGATCGCATTCCTCATCGGGAACCTCATATCCGACCGTTTTATGGATGAAACCCTCCTCGATTGTCTTTGCACAGACAACAGCCTCGACTGCTCCTGCCGCACCAAGAAGGTGACCTATCATCGACTTTGTGGAATTTATCTTCACGTTTGCGGCTTCATCGCCGAATGCAAGCTTGATCGCTGCTGTTTCGTACTTGTCGTTGAGACCTGTTGATGTACCATGAGCGTTGATATAATCAACCTCTGCCGGAGAAACTCCAGCCTCCTGCATTGCAAGAGTCATACCCATTCCGGCAGCCTCGCCGGACGGCATCGGAGAAGTCATGTGGTAGCCGTCATCGGTAGCACCATAGCCGGCAAGCTCGCAGTATATCTTTGCTCCTCTTGCCTTTGCGTGTTCGTATTCCTCAAGGATGAGCATACCACTTCCCTCGCTGAGAACGAATCCGCTTCTCTCCTTATCGAAGGGAATTGACGCACGCATGAGGTCGTCAGATCTTGTAAGCGCCTTCATGTTGTTGAAGCCGCCGTATGTGAATTCAGCCTTGGAGCTTTCAGTTCCGCCTGCAATGCAGACATCAAGATATCCGTCCTTGACCTTGCGGAAAGCCTCGCCGAGAGCGTGAGTTCCGGAAGCACAGGCAGACGCAACAGAGAAATTCGCACCTCTGAAGCCTGTTTTCATTGCGATTGTTCCGGCAGCCATATTTGCTATCATCATCGGAACGTAGAAAACGGAAACTCTGCCCGGTCCCTTTTCAAGATACTTTTCGTATTCAGAAAGTGTGAAGTCGATACCGCCGATTCCGCATCCCACAAGAACGCCTGCCCTGTAAGGATCAATGTCGCTGAAATCGGAGCCTGCGTCCTCAAGTGCCTCATGTGCGGCAACAACGGCGTATTTTGTGAATGTGTCCATGCGTCGAGCTTCTTTTTTGTCAAAGCAGCCCTTTGTTTCGTAGTATGCTGTTTCATCGAAATCCCTTACAAGTCCGGACAGCTTTACGCCTGTACGTTCTGTATCGAAATGGTCTATGGGAGAGTATCCGATTTTATTTTCCTTAATGCCCTCCCAGAATTTTTCAACTCCGGTTCCCAGAGGTGTAACTGCTCCGAGACCTGTTATAACAACTCTTCTGCTCATATTTTTTCCTTTCTTTTCAATAAACTCAGGCTGGTTGTCCCTTACATCGAAATTCCGCCTGAAACCTCAATAACCTGTCCTGTAATGTAGGATGAATCCTCAGATACAAGGAAGGAAACAACACCGGCAATTTCCTCCGGCTCGCCGTAGCGTTTGAGTGCTACGTTGTCAAGAAGCTTAGTCTTTACCTCATCGGAGAGAGCTTCTGTCATGGGCGTATTGATGAATCCAGGTGCAACAGCGTTGCAGGTGATATTCTTTCTGCCGTATTCCTTGGCTATTGTCTTTGTCATTCCTATGACAGCCGACTTTGAAGCGGAATAGTTGACCTGTCCGGGATTTCCGTACAGTCCTGCAACGGAAGTAATATTGACGATTCTGCCGTGCTTCTGCTTCATCATGACGGGACATACGTTTTTCAGCATATTGAAGATGCTTTTCTGATTTACGGCAATAACTGCATCGTAATCCTCCTCGGTCATTCTCGCAAGGAGCTTGTCGATTGTGATTCCGGCATTATTCACGAGAGCGTCAATACTGCCGAGCTGTTCTTTGACAGCCTTCACCATTTCCTCGCAGTCTGCCATTTTCGAGACATCTGCCGCAAAGCATACAGCCTTAACGCCGAAAGCCTTACATTCCTCCGCAACAGCAAGAGCCTTTTCCTTACTGCTCTCCTTCGGGGAATGATTTATTGCAACATCGAAGCCGTCCTTTGCCAGTCTCTTTGCTATGGCGGCGCCGATTCCCTGTGAAGCGCCGGTTATGAGTGCTACTGCCATTATTTTACCTCCGTATATATTTATGCGATTAATTGTCATATTCAAATACAAGATCATATTCAGGAGCTGAACTCCAATTTCCAGCCGCCTCAACGGGAATCTGTCCCACGAAACGCCAGCCCTGTGAAGCCATTTCCGTGATAACTGTCCTGTGGTCAAGATGTCCTGTATCCTTGGAGGTCACATATCCGCCCTTCATCATCTTGTATTTCATTCTTATAAATTCATATCTTTTCATGGTAAATTCCTTCTTCACTTTAGAATCCCAGTATTAGTTTCATTTAAGAAGCTTCTCTGCCTGTGCCATCATTTCCTCAATGATATCCTTACACGGCTTCACATCGTTTACCATACCTGCGATAAGTCCGCAGAGGAAAGAGCCTTCCTCAACATTACCGTCCTGAACAGCCTTTCTCAGAGAGCCGAGTGTAACCTCCTCGAACTGCTCCGGAGTGAGTGTGCCGTCCTTTTCGCCGTTTGCAAGCATCTTTGCAAACTTTGTCTTTATATTTCTGCACGGATGACCTGTATATCTTCCGGTAACAACATTATCTGTATCCTTTGCCTTTACGACAAGCTCCTTGAAGGTCGGGTGAATCTGACATTCCTCAGAAGCAAGGAAGCGTGTGCCTATCTGCACTCCCTCAGCTCCGAGCATGAACGAAGCCGCAACACCTCGTCCGTCAGCGATTCCTCCTGCGGCAATCACAGGGATTGAAAGAGCATCCACAACCTGCGGAACGAGACACATTGTTGTATTCTCGCCAATGTGACCGCCTGATTCAGTTCCCTCAGCGACAACAGCGTCAGCTCCGGCTTTTTCCATTCTCTTTGCAAGGGCAACGGACGGAATTACCGGAATAACCTTGATTCCTGCTTCCTTCCATGCCGGAATGAACTTTCCGGGATTTCCTGCTCCTGTTGTGACAACGGCAACCTTTTCATCAATACAGAGCTGTGCAAGATCCTCTGCATTGGGACTCATGAGCATAATGTTCACGCCGAAGGGCTTATCTGTTTTCTCCTTGCAGAGTCTTATCTGCTCACGAAGGTAATCAATAGGTGCAGAGCCGCCTGCGATAAGACCTACTCCTCCTGCGTTTGAAACTGCCGCTGCGAGCGTATGCTCGGCAATCCATGCCATACCGCCCTGAATCAGGGGATATTTGCAGCCAAGTAATTCTGTGATTCTTGTTTTCATATTTTTTACTCCTTTATTTCAGTGCAGAAGCTTCACAAGGAAGTCTCCGCATGGATGTCGTTATCAGTATTCAAGGATGATTCCGCCGTAGGTAAGACCTGCTCCGAAGCCTATGAGAGCAAGCTTCTGACCTCGTTTTATGAGTCCTTTTTCTATGCCCTCATTGAGTGCAAGCGGAACCGAGGCACTTGATGTATTTCCGAAGTGATCGAGAGTGAGGATAAATTTATCCATGGGAACTCCGAGCTTCTTGGCGGCTGTTTCTATGATTCTCACATTTGCCTGATGCGGAACAAACCAGTCTATTTCATCCTTTGTCACGCCGGTTTTTGAAGCCGCAAGCTCAAACGCAGCCGGAAGTGCCTGTACAGCGAATTTATATACAGCCTTGCCGTCCTGATAGAGCAGATGCTTCGGCTTTTCGGGGAATCCGTCATTGAAGTCCGATTCCTGCATTACCTCAGGTGCAGGGCCGAGATTTCTTGTAAAAAGAACTCTTGCACCGCTTCCGTCCGAGCCGAGAGCACACGAGTACATCTTATCGCTGCGTTCCACAACAGCTGCTGCCGCACCGTCACCGAAGA
Organism: Ruminococcus sp.; assembly: GCA_045587105.1. Lineage (GTDB taxonomy): Bacteria > Bacillota > Clostridia > Oscillospirales > Ruminococcaceae > Ruminococcus. The sequence continues at coordinate 21,448 of JAZNBR010000017.1, read as the reverse complement.
GAATGCAGGTCTGTCTGTCGGTGAAGTCGCAGAAGCGTGATATAGCTTCGCTTGAAATCACAAGGACATATTTCAGGGAATCGTCTGTATCAAGGAATCTTCTTGCTGTATCGAGAGCATACACGAAGCCTGTGCAGGCTGCTCCGAGATCAAATGCCGCCGCATTCACCGCACCGATCTCATGCTGGACGATGCTTGCCATACTGGGAGTAAGGAAATCCGACGTAACGGTAGTGAAGATTACAAGTCCTATTTCGGAGGGAGCAATTCCTGCTCTTTCAATAGCTGACAGTGCAGCTTCCTTTCCCATGTACCATACAGGCTCCCAGCCTGCCATGCGTCTTTCGGTAATGCCTGTTCTTGTGCGGATCCACTCATCGTTGGTATCCACGAATTTTTTGAAGTCATCATTGACAAGCGTCTGCTCAGGCAGATAATTGCCCATGCCCAGAATGTTGATTCCCATTAAAAATACTCCTTTGGACGAAAAATTTATTATAATACTGTTGTCAAACCTGAAATTTTATGTTATATTATTGATAAGGGGCTGTTAAAAAATCCCCTTGAAATATTCTCAGTCACTTTACATTGTAAATCATTTCCGGATTTTTTGCAATATTTTATTTATTGTTAAAGAAAATATCATTACTTTACACAAATCTGAATCCACACAATTGTTTACTTTGACTACCGATTTGTATAAAATGCACAGAAAGGATGTATGACAATATGACAATATCACTATTCGCCGGACAAGGCTCTCAGTACGAGGGCATGGGCAGAGACATCGCGGAGGCATTTCCCGCAGCCGCCGGAATCTATGATACAGGCTCCGAAATCCTCGGAACAGACCTCAGGGAACTCTGCTTCACCGCCCCCATCGAGGAACTCTCCCGAACCGCCAACGCTCAGCCGGCTATCATGACTACCTCTATCGTATGCCTGACAGCAGCCCTCTCAAAGGGATACAAGTTCGACGGCGTGGCAGGACATTCCCTCGGCGAATATGCCGCAATGTACGCTTCCGGAATGATATCCCTTGAGGACGCATTCCGACTCATAAAGGCAAGAGCCGCCGCTATGGAATCTGCCGCATCCGAACACAAGGGTGCAATGGCGGCAATCCTTAAGCTTGCTCCCGAAAAGGTTGAGGAAATCTGCAGCTCCGCAAAGAATTACGTTGCCGCTGTAAATTACAACTCCCCCGTTCAGACCGTTATCGCCGGAACTCCCGAAGGTGTTGCCGAAGTAACAGAAATATTCAAGGAAATGAAGGCAAGAGTCGCTCCACTTAATGTTGCCGGAGCCTTTCACTCAAAGCTTATGCAGTCTGCCGCTGATACTTTCTACGAGACTGCAAAAACTGTCACATTCAAGGCTCCTCAGGTGAAATATTATTCAAACGTTACCGGCGGCGAGCTTACAGAGCTTCCCGATATGGCTGAGCTTCTTGCAAAGCACATCGTATCGCCTGTACGCTTCACATCGGAGCTTTCCGCAATGAGCGAAGCCGGTGCAGATAAATTCGCTGAATTCGGTCCCGGAAAAACTCTCACCGGACTTGTCAAAAAGACTCTCTCCGGCGTTTCTGCATTCAATATCGAAAACCTTGCCACACTCGAAGGAGCTGATATCTATGAATAAATTCGCTCTCACGGGACACCCTCTCGGACACTCGATGTCTCCGCTTATCCACGACCGGCTTTTTACACTCAGCGGCTTTGAAGCTGAGCCGTATCAGCTTGTTGACATCGCTCCGGAGGATATCCCCGCGAGCCGTCCCGTTTTTGAGGAATTCCTCGGAATGAACGTGACAATCCCACACAAACAGGCTGTTATTCCGCTTATGGACGAGCTTGGCGAAAGTGCGAAGCGATACAGCTCCGTCAACTGCATTAAAAATGACGGCGGACGTCTTATCGGCTTCAACACCGACTGCGACGGCTTCCTGCGTTCAGTGGAGCTTCTTCCTATCAGCGGAAATGTGGTGATTCTCGGATGCGGCGGCGTGGGACGCATGATGGCTATTGAAACGGCACTCCACGGCGGAACTCTCACACTTGCTGTTCGTCCGGAAAGCATACGCAAAGCTCAGCTCCTTATGGCTGAGATTATGGAAAAATGCAGCGGTGCATCTGTGAAGATTGCCGATATTTCAACGCTTGACGGAAGCTATGATCTTCTTGTAAACGCTACTCCCGTGGGAATGTTCCCGAAAACTGACGCCTGTGCTGTAAGTGACGAGGTTATCAGAAACTGCCTGTGCTTCTTCGATGCTATATACAATCCTACCGAAACCCTGCTCATGAAAAAGGCACGCGCTCTCGGAAAGACAGCCGTAGGCGGAGCTTCAATGCTTGTATATCAGGCTGTCAAGGCTCATGAGATATGGTACGGCGGAAGCTTTTCCTCTGAGGATATCTCTGCGATAATCCTCGAAGTCGAAAACGAAGTCAACAAAATGAACGAAAACTGACTATAAAGTTAAGGAGTAACATTATGACAGTATTTCTTTGCGGCTTTATGGGATGCGGCAAGTCCACATCCGGTAAGCTTGCAGCAAAAAAACTCGGCTGCGGCTTTTGTGATACAGATGATCTCATCGTCCGCACCCTTGATATGTCCATACCCGATATCTTTGAACAGAAGGGCGAACCCTTCTTCCGGAAAACTGAAGCAGAAATAGTGAAATCACTCTGCGGAAAGACTGTCGCTGCAGCATGCGGCGGCGGAGCAATGCTCAATCCCGATACGGCTAAGGCTGCCCGTGACGCAGGTGCGGCAATAATCTTCCTTGATGTTCCATTCGATATCTGCTATGAACGCATAAGCGGCGACACAAATCGTCCGATTGTGGCAAAATCCACCAGAGAGGAGCTTCAGGCTCTTTACGACAGCCGCCGGAGTATCTACCTCAGTCACTCAACAATAAGAATAGACTGCGGAAATTCAAGTCCCATTGAGATCGCTGAAAAAATCGCGGCGTCCGTGTTCTGATAAGGAGTAAAATTATGCTTATTTACAACGCTGAAATCTATACCATGGATTCAGCCGGTATCATTCCGACCGGCTGGCTCAGGACGGAAAACGGCAAAATAAAGGAAATTGGCACCGGAATGCCTGAAAATATTCCGGACGACAGCATTGACGCTCAGGGCGGAATGCTTCTCCCCGGCTTTATAGACGCTCATACCCACCTCGGAATTATAGAGGACGGTATTGACTTTGAGGGCGATGACTGCAATGAATCCACCGATCCCTTCTCTCCGCATATGAGGGCTATCGACGGAATAAACCCCTTCGACCGCTGCTTTGAAGAGGCAAGAATGAGAGGTATCACCTCTGCCGCTTCAAGCCCCGGAAGTGCCAATCCCTGCGGCGGAGAAATCTGTGCCGTAAAAACCAACGGACGACGCATTGACGATATGCTCATAAAGCAGTGCGGAATCAAATTCGCAATGGGTGAGAACCCCAAAAATGTCTACAACGGCAAGGATGAGGCTCCCGTTACAAGAATGGCTGTCGCCGCTGTAATCCGTGAAGGACTCTACAAGGCACGGCGATACGTCCACGATATGGACAGCTACTATTCCGACGGTGAAAATTACGATCCGCCTGAATACGACATAAAATGTGAGGCTCTCATGCCCCTTCTTGAACGCAAGATGAAGGCTTTCTTCCACTGCCACCGTGCGGACGATATCTGCACCGCCATGAGAATCGCCCACGAATTTTCAATTGATCCCGTAATCATTCACGGTACGGAGGGATATAAAATCGCCGACATCCTCGCTGAAGAAGAAGTTCCCGTAATCTGCGGTCCTCTTATCTGCGACCGCTGCAAGCCCGAAATGAAGGGACTTGAACTCAGAAATGCTGCCGTACTCCACGAAAACGGCGTAAAAACTGCAATCTGCACCGATCATACCGTTATTCCGATACAGTATCTCCCGCTGTCTGCTCAGGCAGCTGTAAAGGGCGGTCTGGAACTATCAGAGGCTCTCAGGACGCTCACTGTGAATCCTGCTGAAATCCTCGGAATCGACGATATAACCGGAACTCTCGCCGCAGGAAAGGACGCTGATCTCCAGCTCTACGCAAAGGGACAGAATCCTCTTGACCTTATGTCTGAACCGCTTCTCGTTATGATAAGCGGCGAAATCTGCCGAAAGGATATCTGATATGAAAAAGCTTTTATCTGTTGTTTCCTCTGCCGTGATATCCGTATCATGTCTGCCGGCTTCCGCTGTCCACGCTCAGGAGGATGTCCCCCACAACGGAATCCACCTGACCTACGATGTCGTTGACGGAAACGCCTGCATAACCGGATTCAGGGGAAATGACGCAATCCTTATGATTCCTGCTGAAATAGACGGATACAAGGTAACTGCCATCGCTGACAACACCTTCATGGGTATTGAGGAGCTTACTGCCGTTATCATTCCCGACAGCGTAGTATCTGTCGGCGGCAAGGCATTTTCTGCGTGTCCCTCGCTTACAACAGTAACTCTCGGAAGCGGAGTCAGCGACATAGGAAGCATGGCTTTCTCTGCCTGTCCTGCACTCCAGTCGTTCTATGTGAGCACGAATAACAAGAGCTTCTCCGTCAAATCAAACTCCCTGTTCGAGGGAACTGAGCTTGTCACCTATGCCGGCGGAAAGAATGCTGAAATCCCCGTCGGAACAACATCCGTCCGCAAGGGAGCCTTCATGGGAAAAACAAATATCGTTTCCATAGAATTCCCGAACGGAGGTCTTGAAAGTCTCGGCGATTACACCTTCTCCGGATGTATATCGCTGGAAAAGGCAAGTATCCCCAACTCCGTGACCTATACCGGTGCCGGATGCTTCACAAGCTGTTACAGCCTTAAGGAAGTAAATTTCAGCATCAACTGCAAATCAATCGAAAAGGATACCTTCCGTGGATGCACCGCCCTTTTCAATGTCAATATACCGTCAGGAGTGACATCAATCGGCGATTCTGCATTCCTCGGCTGCGAAGAACTTTCCGGTATGTACATTCCGCCCACAGTAAAGGAAATCGGTACAGACGCTGTCGGAAAGACATACAACCTCAGAACCGGTGCCGTTGAGACGATATCCGGCTTCACTCTCCACACGGAAAAGGACTCCCCCGCCGATAAGTACGCAGAAGCCGAAAAAATCCCTGCAAAGGATTTCATGATCGGCGATGTCAACGACAACGGCATGATCGAGGGAAGTGACGCAACTATGGCTCTGCGTATGTATACATACCAGTCCGGTGATACGATTTCAGAATTCAATGCCTATCAGAGAGCTGCCGCAGACTGGAACAGCGATGATATCATAACAGGCTCTGACGCAACTCTGATTCTGCATGAATATACACGTCTTCAATCAGGTATACCGGAAGTATAACAAACTGCTTTTTTCTACAAAAGCCGGCTAAAATCAACAGCTAAATTTTATGCCGTCATTTTCAGACAGCACTTGACACATAATAAAAAAAATGATATGATTAAAGATAATAATTTTTGAAATAATGAACCGTTCAGCAGCGTTTTTCTGGAGGGTTCTTATATGTAATGTAAGGAGGATTTTTTATGCTGACAGATATCAACAGCAAATTTCAGAAGGAGGGACTGACATTTGACGATGTTCTGCTTATCCCGGCTAAATCAGATGTTACCCCCAACATGATCAGACTGGAGACTCAGCTCACAAAAACTATAAAGCTCAATACTCCGATCATGACAGCCGCTATGGATACTGTTACTGATTCACGCATGGCTATCGCTATCGCCCGTGAAGGCGGAATCGGAATTATCCACAAAAACATGAATATCGAACAGCAGGCAGAGGAAGTCGATAAGGTAAAGCGTTCCGAAAACGGCGTTATCGTAAATCCGTTCTCCCTTACTGAGGATCATATCGTTGCTGACGCAAACGAACTCATGGGCAAATACAAGATCTCCGGCGTGCCGATCGTTGATTCAAAGAACAAGCTTGTGGGAATAATCACTAACAGAGATATGCGTTTCCTCACTGATTTCAGTGCGAAAATCTCCGAGGTTATGACAAAGGACAACCTTATTACTGCTCCCGTGGGAACAACTCTTACCGAAGCACAGGAAATTCTCCGTGCCCACAAGATTGAAAAGCTTCCTATCGTTGACGAGGAAGGCTATCTTAAGGGACTTATCACTATAAAGGATATCGAAAAATCCGTTCAGTATCCTAACTCCGCCCGTGACAGCAAGGGCAGACTTCTCTGCGGTGCTGCTATCGGCGTAACTGCAAACGTTCTCGACAGAGCCAAGGCTCTTATTGACGCACAGGTTGACGTTCTCGTACTTGACTCTGCTCACGGTCACAGTGCAAACATCCTCAAGTGCCTTAAAATGGTCAAGGAAGCATTTCCGGATACACCCGTTATTGCCGGAAATATCGCTACTGCTGAGGCTGCTGAGGATCTTATCGCTGCCGGTGCAGACTGCATCAAGGTTGGTATCGGTCCCGGATCTATCTGCACAACCCGTGTTGTTGCAGGTATCGGTGTTCCCCAGATCACAGCCGTTTATGATGTAGCTTGTGTTGCTCAGAAGTACGGTATTCCCGTTATTGCTGACGGCGGAATCAAGTACTCCGGCGATATCGTAAAGGCTCTCGCTGCCGGTGCTAACGTTGTTATGCTCGGCTCACTTCTTGCCGGATGTGCTGAAGCTCCCGGCGAAACTGAAATTTATCAGGGACGTCAGTTCAAGGTTTACAGAGGCATGGGAAGTCTCGGTGCTATGGCTAACGGCTCAACAGACAGATATTTCCAGGAGGGTGCAAAGAAGCTTGTTCCCGAGGGTGTTGAAGGTCGTGTACCTTTCAAGGGTGCTGTTGCTGATACTATCTTCCAGCTTGTCGGCGGAATCCGTTCAGGAATGGGTTACTGCGGCTGTGCTGATATTCCTACACTCCACGAAAATGCAAAGTTCATCCGCATAACAGGTGCAGGACTCAAGGAAAGCCACCCACACGATATCTATATCACAAAGGAAGCACCTAACTACTCAACTCAGGTGTGATATAACAGCGATTATCTGCGGGCGAACAAAGTTCGCCCCTACATCGTTATTATCTATTTTGCAGGGACACGGCGTGCCGTGTCCATTCTGCAATATGCTATTTTTACAGCCTTAACTCCTGTCTCACAGGAATTATATAAATTTTATTGCTCCGCCAATTAACTCTTGAAGAATTATATGAAGCTTGGGGAGCAATGTATGAAAGGGATTTTTTATCATGAAAAAAATTTTATCTGCACTCACAGCATTCCTCTGCGTTTCCGCCATGTTTACAGGCTGCGGAAAAGACGACAGCAAGGATGAAAAATCCTCTGGAAAGAAGTCCGGAAAAGCCGTTGAGGACGAACTCAAGGACGTTGTTGAGGATTTAGTTGACGCCGCCACTGACAAGGACATGGACAAAATCGTCAAGTACATGATGCCCGACGACCTTTCCGAGGATGTTATGAATCTTTTCGGCGACGATCTCAACGCTCTTATTGAAGAAGAGGATATTGATGTTTCCGAAACTGCTCCGGATGCAGAGATTGTAAGCGTTAAAAAGACCAAGGATATGGACGAGGATTATATCTATATCCTTGAAAAGGTTTTCTCACTCGCAGAATCTGTTACAGATTATATGAAGGAAAACGATATGACCATTGATGATCTCTACGAAATGGACGACGAGGAAATTATGGAAACTCCCTTCGGAGAGCTCATTGACCTAATAGAGGACAGCGGTGCTGACTTTGAATCCGCTGAAGATCTTGTTGATTCCGGAATTCTTGACGCAATCAAGACAACAGTGACAATCGAGGACTTCTGTTTAGCTGAGGTTACTATGAAGGCTGACGGCGAAGAAGATTCCATGGAGCTTCCTTTCTACAACATCAAGGGCGAGGGCTGGAACTGCGAAATGATCCTGTACCCCTCTATGATCGGATATGTAGCGAAGTCAAAGGCTGCAGCCGCTAATTCTACTGCACGTTCTCTCTTCTATGCTGTCAATACAGCTCTTACAGAACTGGACGAAGAAGGATATGACATCAGCGGAAGCTTCATTATCAGCTCAGACGAAAGCCAGAACTACAATGTAAGCAGTGAAATTGATACAGAAGATTTAATTGGCAGAACAAGGGTATACTTTGAAGATATCGACACCCTTGACTACTTTGTAGTTATAACAGACGGTACGTGCTCATACACTGCATGTCAGGAAAAGGACAGCGAAGAAAATTATGTCGGAACACAACCGATAAGTTCAATTCCTTCTTCTATTGATAACGGTTATGTTGAAACAGAAGATATGGACGAGGATGAAGAATACACACTTGAAGAGCTTTACGATATCACAAAGGAACTTATAGGCTAAAAGCAAACGGCGGCCGCATTGACCGCCGTTTTTGTTGTATATACGGATTATGTTTTTATAATAACCGTTTGTAGGGACGACCATTGGTCGTCCGCATAATATCCAATGAAATACAACGGGCGGACACATGGGTCCGCCCCTACAAATTATCGTCAGGTATTTCTACCGTATGCGATAGCAGACTGCCTGTCTGTACAGAGTGAGTGCGAAGCACGGAAACGTGAACCGGGTGCAGCGTCACGCTGCCCGCTGGTGCCGGGTGCAGCTTCACACTGCCTGCCGAGGTAATAGTTTAAGCGAGCGAGCTTTTACTGACCATGCCGGACATAGGAATGTGCGTCAGCACATGGGACCGTGTATCGGGGGCACCGCTGGTGCCTTATTCTGACTGATCTATGATAACGTTTTCCATTACATAACTCTGACCGTTTATAGTATACACAATAACATAAACGAAATCGCCCGATCTGTTGCGCAGAATTCCGGAAGATGATGAATCAGATTCATAATAAATCTCCATAACAACAGTTTTTCTGCCTGTAATCTGAGCAGACGGATCCTTTCCCATTACTATATCATCATAATAGTCATATGGCATACCGGCATAAAGTCCGCCGGCAACGAAATAGTTGAAGCTGTAATCCTCACCTATAAAATCCTTGAAGTATCTGTATGTATTGTCGGTAAATCCGTCCACACTCGGAGCCCGTCCATTTGTAACAATAAATTCTTCCATGCCGTCATACATGGCGGATTTTACCATTTCCTGATCATTTTCCGATATGCCGTAGAGATATCTTGCAACAGCGATTGCTTCCTGTTCGCTGATATTTTCCTCAACGTATTCCATTTTTATCGGAATTCCGCTTACTGTCGGCGTAAGAAGCACAACTGTTGCCGGCATATCCTCCGGAGCAACATTTGCGTTATCGTCAATATCTCCGACCATATTCTTATGGTTGTGTTCTTCAGAGGAAGAAGCCTTTTTTCCGCACGAAACAGAAGCCATAAGCATTGCCGAAGCCGCCGCAAGTGCAGAAATTCTCATAAGAAAATTCTTTTTCATATTAGTTCCTCCTTAACCAAATGTGTAGTATTTGCCGTCTTTTTCAGCAAACAGAATATAGAAGCTGCTTACAAGGAGCGACTCATTGCCATCTGTATCCTTTGCCATAACGCTGAACGTCATATAGCGAAGATTATCGACCTCTGCCTTTACGGATGCTTTGTAGTCATTGCCGAAAAATTCGTTCAGATTACCAAGAAACTCATCTGCTCCGACTTCCTCAGACTCTATTTCGAGAGGAGGCTCGACCTTGATTCTTGTAATTTCAAAGCTTCCGCCCATATTTTCGTTAAGACTGTCGCACTGAGACTGGAAGGATTTATCAAGACCATAGCCGTAATCAGCCTGAAGCTTCTTTTCCATAGTATCTATATAGCTCGGGAAGATATAATTCTTATATTCGTTGAAATCGCCGTTCTGAAAGCTGAGAAAATAGCTTTCAAGAGTCGAAACAAGCTCCTTTGGATATTCAGAGTCCTCGAAATATAGCTTTATTCCCTTATCGCTGATACGGTACGCACCAAGATCATATTCCTGAGATCCTTCATCGGGATATATAAGCTCACCTGTACCGGCAGACTGGGTAGTCTCGGTCACGGAGCTGTTTTTCACCTCGTCAGAGGATGAGCTGTCTTTTTTCTTACCGCAGCCAGCAAAAGAGCCGGTGCAGAGTACTGCTGATAATATCAGTGAAAGTATTGCAGATTTTTTCATAATATCGCCTCCATTTATTATTTTACACCAAATTTGTGATAATTGCAAGAGGAAACAGTGAAATTAATTCTGCCGTATGCGATAGCATAACGTAAAATATCCGATAAAATATAAAGGGCGAACACATAGGTTCGCCCGTACTATTGGCTGACAGCTGTATCAGCTAAAAAATATCTTTTTTACGTTTGATATGTCGGCGTACAAGTACGAATACCATAATAAGCACGCAGACAACAAGGAACACCGGCACAAACCATGTATTAGCCGTTTCGGACTTCATTTCCGTCCACAGCTGGCTCATCATTTCGTTTGCGTCGTCGGAAAGGTTGACGAAAACGGTAGTCTTATTGGCGATGAATTCGCTGTCCGGATAGGAAATAGGATCGTTCTGAACCTCCTCGTCAAGCATATCAAAAGCGGCACTATGCGGAGTAGAGTAGCAGATATAGTCGATATTTGCGAAAGCGATATCAGGCTCGCACATGAAATTTATGTACATTTCTGCGGCTTCCTTCTGCTTTGCAGAGGAAGGAATACACATAGCGTCCACGAAGAGGTTTGTTCCGCTTTTGGGAACTGCAAAGTCAAGATCCTCGTTATCCTCAAGGATTGTCAGAGCGTCGCCGGCATAATACGGAGCAAGCAGAGCTTCTCCGGCAGCCATTTTATCGAAAACCTCGTCCATGACGTAAGCCTGCACGACATCCTTCTGCTCACGGAGCTTTTCAGCTGCCGCTTTGAGTTCTGCCGGATCTTCGGTATTAAGCGAATATCCGAGCATTATTTCAGCAATTGCGAATGCGTCACGGGGGTTGTCGAACATCAGTATCTGATCCTTGTATTCCTCGTTCCAGAGGATATCCCAGTCGATTTCCTCACGGGGGATATCAATTTCCTCAGCGTTGTAGATAATGCCGACTGTTCCCCATGTGTATGGCACGGAGTAGGCGTTTTCGGGATCGTAGGCAAGATTTCGGTAGTTATCCATGATATACTTGTAGTTGGGAATGTTTTCCATATCAATGGGCTGGATAAGCTCTTCCTTTATCATCTTGCTTATCATATAGTCCGAGGGGATAATAACGTCATAGGTCGTACCGCCGCCTTTTAGCTTAGCGTAAAGCTCCTCGTTGGTGGCGTAGTTTGTGTAGTTGACCTTGATTCCGGTAAGCTTTTCAAATTCAGCGTTTACATCGAGAGTTCCCTCGTCGGCACCAGTGGAGATATACTCGCCCCAGTTGTAGACGTTTATGGAAATATCGTCGCCTTTGAAGCGTTTGTAGTAATCCATGTCCTCGATTGTAAGAGTCTGGGAGGAGCCGTCCTCTACCTCGTCGCCGCCGTCGTCGTCACCGGAGCATCCGGCAGTCATGGAGAGAGACATCATGAGAGCCGCAAGCAGAGCGAATTTTCTTTTCATCAGAAGCCACCTCCGCTCATGCGTTTTTTTGCAGCCTTGCCTTCAAGAACATTTTTGACGATAAGCACAACGAATACCACGAGGAATATCAGTGTAGAAAGTGCATTTATTTCAGGTGAAACTTTTCTTCTTGTCATGGAGTAGATTGTAATCGGGAGAGTCTGCGAGGTCGAGCCTGTTGTAAAGTAGCTGATTACGAAGTCGTCGAGCGAGTATGTGAAGGACATGAGGAAGCCGCTGACAACGCCGGGCATGATTTCCGGCAGAACAACCTTGCGGAAAGCCTTGAACGGTCCGCATCCGAGATCCTGAGCTGCCTCGTAGATATGTGGATCCATCTGGCGGAACTTCGGCATAACGCTGAGTATAACGTAAGGCACATCGAAGGTGATGTGAGCGATAAGGAGCGTAACAAAGCCGAATTCAAGAGTCATTCTTGCGGCGAAGAAGCTGAAAAGGAGCATCAGCGAAACACCGGTAACGATTTCGGGGTTGATGATCGGCATATTAGTCACATTCATGACAACTGTTCTGGGAACACGCCTCATGCTGTTGATACCGATAGCCGCAAGAGTTCCGAGGATTGTAGAGATTATGCTGGCGGCAACGGCGATAATGATTGTATTGACAAGGGATGAGATGATTATTCTGTTATTGAACAGACGCTTGTACCAGTCGAGGGTGAAGCCGCTGAAAACAGAACTGCTTTTTGTCTCGTTGAAGGAGAATACTATAAGCACAAAAATCGGCACATAGAGGAAAAGCAGTACAAGAGCGAGATAGATTTTTCCAAGCTTTTTCAACGCTGCACCTCCTTAAATAAGTACCTGATCGTCAGGATCGAACTGATTCATGACAGTCATGATAACGAGGATAATAACCATCAGCACAAGGGAGATAGCTGCTCCGAGGTGCGGATTATAGGCATTTCCGAGGAACTGCATTTCTATAAGGTCGCCGATGAGGAGATTTGAGCCGCCGCCGAGCATTCTTGAAATAATGAATGTTGAGATCGCCGGAACGAAAACCATTGTGATACCAGAGGTGATTCCCGGCATACTCAGCGGAACAACCACACGGAAAAGCGTGGAAGCAGAACTGCATCCGAGATCAGAAGCGGCTTCGAGCAGTGATTTGTCTATCTTCACCATAACTGAGTACAGCGGAAGAATCATGAAGGGCAGGTAGTTGTACACCATACCGAGAACTACGGCTCCGGAAGTATTTATCATGCGGAAGGGACCAAGACCGACAGCTCCGAGGAGATTGTTGATGATACCATTGTTGCCGAGGAGAGTCATCCAAGCGTATGTACGGAGAAGGAAGTTCATCCACATAGGGAGCATGACGATCATGAGCATGGTACCCTGCTTGTGCTTGTCCATTCTTGAAAGGATGAAGGCAACGGGATATGCGATAACAAGGCAGATTGCCGTAGCTATAAGCGAAAGCCATATTGAACGTACAAAAATATTTGCGTACTGTCCCACATCGGAGACGTTGCGGATTGTGAAGTCTCCGCCGTCAGTGGTAAATGCGAAATATCCTATCATCACCAGCGGCACAAGGATGAAAACGACCATCCAGACGAGGTAGGGTGCGGAGAAATATTTCAGCTTCATTCCTGCACCTCCGGAGTTTTCTTCATTATGTGGATATCGTCAGGATCAAACGTCATTCCGATCATAGTTCCGGCTGGAGCCGCCTTTGTGGAGTGGATTATCCACTTGTGGTCAACTCCGTCAACTATCATTTCGTAGTGAACGCCCTTGAATACGACGGATTCAACGATACCGGTAAGACGTGCCTTTTCAGCCTGAATGACCTTGACATCCTCCGGACGGATAACAACATCAACGGTTTCATTGGGATCAAATCCCTTATCCACGCAGTCGAAGCGTCTGCCGGCGAATTCCACAACGCAGTCCTGCGGCATACAGCCGTTTATGATGTTGCTTTCGCCGATAAAGTCCGCAACAAAGGCATTTACAGGCTCGTTGTAGATATCGGTAGGAGTACCTATCTGCTGGATATATCCGTTGTTCATGACCACAATGCTGTCGCTCATGGTAAGAGCCTCCTCCTGATCGTGGGTAACGTATACGAAGGTAAGCTCAAGCTCCTGCTGGATACGGCGGAGTTCGATCTGCATTTCCTTACGGAGCTTAAGGTCGAGAGCACCAAGAGGCTCGTCAAGAAGAAGAACCTTCGGACGATTTATGATAGCACGGGCGATAGCCACACGCTGCTGCTGTCCGCCTGAGAGACGGTGTACGGATCTTTTTTCAAAGCCCTTGAGGTTTACAAGCTCCAGAGCCTCGCTCACACGGGAAAGTATTTCCTTTTCGGAGACCTTTTTTACACGGAGACCGAAAGCTATGTTCTCGTAGACGTTCAGGTGCGGAAAGAGAGCATATCTCTGGAAAACTGTGTTCACGTTTCTTTTGTGGGGAGGAACGCCGTTTATCCGCTGACCGTCAAAGAAAACATCGCCGGAGGTCGGCTCAAGGAAGCCGGCTATAATTCGGAGGGTAGTAGTTTTTCCGCATCCGGACGGACCGAGGAAGGTTACAAATTCCTTGTCCTTTATGTCGAGGCTGATATTTTTGAGAACTCTTGCTCCGTCCTCAAATTCAACAATAATGTCCTTAAGACTGATAATATTTTCCATTGCATCAGTTCCTTTTTCTATGAATTGTCCGGACAAAATCCGTGACACTTAATTATATCACATAATATCACATAATACAATATATATCGACAAAAAAATTGAAATTTTATGCAGTCGTGAGAACTTGACATAATCCGTGAAATCTGCTATACTGAAAGGGCAGAAATTTCTGGAAAGGAGTGCGGATATGCCGAGATTCTTCAAGGATGAAATAAACGAGGACAGCCTCTCTCTTACAGGGGCGGACGCACGTCATGTCGGATTTTCCCTGAGAATGAGACCGGGCGAGCAGCTTACGCTGTGCTGCGGAGGAATCGACTATGACTGCACGATTACAGATATTTCAGGAGAGGCTGTGTATCTTGAACTGGATGAGAAGCATCCGTGCGAAGCGGAGCCAGATATTGAGGTTACGCTGTTTCAGGCTGTTCCGAAGCTTGACAAGCTTGAATTCATCATCCAGAAGGGCGTGGAGCTGGGCGTATCAAGGATAGTTCCCATGCTCACGAGGAGATGTATTTCACGTCCGGACAGCCGTGATTTCGAGAAAAAGCTGAAAAGACTCACGAAAATCGCTGAGGAAGCCGCAAAGCAGTCCGGCAGAGGGATAATTCCCGAGGTAATGCCGATTGTCTCCTACAAGACGGCTCTTGAAATGATGTCGGAGCTTGACAAAACTGTTATGCTCTACGAGGCTGAGGGAGGAAAGCCCTTCGGCGAGGTTGAACTTTCCGGTGCAAAGAAAATAGGTCTTGTTATCGGAAGCGAGGGCGGCTTCGATTCCGACGAGGTAAAAATGGCAGTTGACGCCGGAGCTGAACGTGTCTGGCTTGGAAAAAGAATCCTTCGTTGTGAAACTGCACCAATAACGGCACTCTCAATTTTGATGTTTTTAACAAATAATATGTAAAAGGTTGAAATTATAAAAAGAGTGTGTTATAATATATTGTGGACAGAAGCTCTGTCCTTTGAAGCTAAGTAATCATGACGGAATCGTGAGAACGATCTGTCTGAATCAGCCGTCATCAGACCGCAAGGGGTGCGGTGAAGTTTTATTTCTTGCGGAGAAAAGAGGAAAATAAAATGAACAAATTTTTATTAGCAATTTTAGCCGCTGGCGCTGCTGCTGCCGGATACGCTGCAGTAAAATCTCTCAAGGGAAACAACAACGAAGACGAATACGATGAGTTTGACGAAGATTTCGACATCTGCGACGACGATATCGACCTTGAAATTATTGACGACGCTGAGGAAGCTGTTGAAGAAGCAGCTGAAGAAGCTGAGGAAGCTGCTGAAGAAGCAGTTGAAGCTGTTGAGGAAATTATCGAAGAAGCAGCTGAGAAAATCGAGGAATAATTTTGATTTTCAGGGAGGGGAATTAACCCCTCCTTTTTATCATTTATACAAAACGCACATAAATTCGATGCTTTTTTGTGCATACATACAAAAAAGTCGGAATACTATTGACATTCGTGCAGTATGCTGATATAATATAAAAGCTGTCTGACACGGGCAGTCACGAAAAGGGTGCGTCGAGGCGTAGCTCAGTTTGGTAGAGTGCTTGCTTTGGGAGCAAGATGCCGCAGGTTCAAGTCCTGTCGCCTCGACCAAAAAACTTTTTTGAAAAAAATTCAAAAAAAGCTTGACAAGCTCGAAAAAATGTGATATAATATTAAAGTACTAAGCGCTGGTGTAGCTCAGTTGGTAGAGCAGCTGATTTGTAATCAGCAGGTCGGGGGTTCGAGTCCGTCCACCAGCTCCATTTTTATCGGTTTAACCGGTAAATTTTCTGAATATGTTAAGGGAGAGTTCCCGAGTGGCCAAAGGGGGCAGACTGTAAATCTGTTGCTTTTCAGCTTCGGTGGTTCGAATCCACCCTCTCCCACCACATTTTCACACATTATTTTTTCGTTCCCGCTTCATTTTATGAGCGGTTTTTTTGATTCTGAAGCCTTGCATTTTCTCTGCAAGGACTTTTTTATGTCCGGAAAAAAAGAAGTGTTGCACGGAAATCAATCTGCATTGTGCAGAAAAAATATCGTTTTTGTATCATCACTGCGTAATTCCGGATTCTTACAGGAGGAATAAAAATGATCAGAGAAGATTTAAGAAACATTGCCATTATCGCCCATGTTGACCACGGAAAGACTACCCTCGTTGATGAAATGCTTAAACAGGGCGGCGTTTTCCGTGAAAATCAGGAGGTCGCCGAGCGTGTAATGGACTCCAATGACATAGAGCGTGAGCGTGGTATTACTATCCTTGCAAAAAATACTTCCGTTTGCTACAACGGTATCAAAATCAATATTATTGACACCCCCGGACACGCCGACTTCGGCGGTGAGGTTGAACGTGTTCTCGAAATGGTTGACGGTGTTCTTCTCCTCGTTGACGCAGCAGAAGGTCCTATGCCGCAGACTCGTTTCGTACTCTCAAAGGCTCTCGAAATGGGACACAAGGTTATCGTTGTTGTAAACAAGATCGACCGTCCTGACGCTCGTCTTGACGAGATCGGCGATGAGGTTCTTGAGCTTCTTCTCGACCTCGACGCAAGCGATGAACAGCTTGAATCACCTCTCCTTTTCTGCTCCGGCAGAAGCGGTACAGCTTCACTCAGCCAGTACGAGGCTGGTACAGATCTCAAACCCCTTTTCGATACTATCATCGACTACATCGAGCCTCCTAAGGGCGATGCAGAACAGCCTCTCCAGATGCTTATCTCCTCTATCGACTACAACGAATATGTCGGCAGAATCGGTGTCGGACGTATCGTCAGAGGAAATATCAAGGTTAATCAGCAGATAACTGTCTGCGATTACACTGAGTCCAAGAAGAATTACAACTCCAAAATCGTTTCACTTCTCCAGATTCAGGGACTTAACCGTGTTCCCGTTCAGGAGGCTACTGTCGGCGATATCGTGTGGATTTCCGGTATTGACGGAATTACTATCGGCGATACTATCTGTGCCGTTGAAGCTCCCGAGGCTCTGCCTTTCGTGAAAATCAGCGAGCCTACCGTTGAAATGACCTTCTCCGTAAACGACAGTCCCTTCGCAGGACGTGAAGGTAAATTCGTGACATCACGTCAGCTCCGTGAGAGACTTTTCCGTGAGCTTCTCAAGGATGTTTCCCTTCGTGTTGAGGAAACTGAAACCACTGATTCCTTCCGTGTTGCCGGACGCGGTGAAATGCACCTCTCCATTCTTATCGAAAATATGCGTCGTGAAGGCTATGAGCTTGCTGTATCCACTCCGAGAGTTCTTTTCAAGGAGGACGAAAACGGCAGAAAGCTTGAACCTATCGAGCGTCTTGTAATTGATGTTCCCGAGGAAAGCGTTGGTTCCGTAATGGAAAAAATGGGAAGCCGCAAGGGCGAGCTTGTTTCCATGCACCCGCAGGGAAGCCGTATGCGTATTGAATTCCTTGTGCCGGCAAGAGGTCTTTTCGGCTACAAGAGCGAGTTCCTTACGGATACAAAGGGCGAGGGAATCATGAGCCACGTCTTTGAGGGCTATGAAGCATATAAGGGCGATATCGACCGCAGAAATACAGGCTCTCTCGTTTCTCACGAGACAGGCGAGGCTGTAACTTATGGTCTTTACAACGCACAGGAAAGAGGTCAGCTCTTTATTCCGGCTGGAACTCCCGTATACGAGGGAATGGTAGTAGGAGCTTCTCCCAAGACTGACGACCTCGTTGTAAATGTCTGCAAGAAAAAGCATCTTACAAATACCCGTGCCAGCGGAAGCGATGACGCTCTCCGTCTTGTTCCGCACAGAGTCCTCAGCCTTGAGGATTCCCTTGAATTCCTTGCTGATGACGAGCTTCTTGAGGTTACTCCTGAATCGCTGAGAATCAGAAAGAGAGTTCTCAGCAATACCCAGAGAGCTAAAATCAGAGGAAACGCAAAAAAGTAGGCACCAGCGGTGTCCCCGGCAGCGTGACACTGCATCCGGCACCAGCGGTGCCCCTGATACACGTTTCCGTGCGTAAACGCACTCACTCTGTACAAAACGGCAGTCTGCTATCGCATACGATAGAAAATTTAAACGTTAATTCTTAGGGGCGGACCCATGTGTCCGCCCTTTATCATTCACATAAAAATATGTAGGGGACGGAAGGAATATTATTTCAATCCGTTCCGTCAGAGACACCACAAGCTAAAAGCTAAAGGCTTAATAACGCATAAAAATGGCAACCGTAAAATAAATGGTTGCCATTTTTATTTTATATGTAATTCAGCGATTTCAGCACAAACAGCCACGTTGTCAGCGTAAACGCACTGCAAAGCGTGGATAGCATTACCGCAAACGCAGTTATCGCTCCCTTGTGACCGAAATTCTTCGCCATGACGAAACAGCTTCCTGTCGTGGCACTTCCAAGCATTACGAGAATCGCAATTAGCTTTTCACCTCTGAATCCAAGCCATACCGCCGCCGGAAGGAATATTCCGCAAAGCAGCACAAGCTTGATGAAAACAATTCCCACCGTCACCGGAATACGTCCCCTTGCATCGCTGAGCTTAAATGACGCTCCGAGTGCAATAAGCGACAGCGGAGTTGCCATATTTCCCAGATACGAAATGGATTTTTCCATGATTACCGGCTGTGATAGTCCCGACAGCGACCAGAGAATACCTGCCGCACTCCCGATAATAACAGGATTCGCGGCGATTTCCCTGAACGTGCTGAGAACAAGCTCTCTGCGGCTTCTGCATTTCCCCTTATCGGGCGAAGTCAGGGAGAGAACAATCACGGCAGCGATATTATAAACCGGCACTATTCCCACAATCATGAGAGCCGCCATTGTCGCTTCACCGTAGATATTCTTCACAAAGGCTATTCCGAGTATCGCCGCACTGCTCCGGTAGGATGCCTGAATTATCTCCCCTCTTTCCGACTTATCCTTGTGGAGAAGCGAGAAGCACAGGGCAATTCCCACGCTAAGAAGCGTTGCAGTTATGCAGAAAATCACAAACCGTGTATCCCATACCTGTTGGAAATCCGCCGCCGACAGATCCATGAAAAGCAATGCCGGAAGCAGAGCTGTGAACACAAATTTATTCAGCTTTGATGTTGTATGATCGTCCAGCAGACCTATTCTTTTCGCAGACCATCCGAAAACCATCATGAGGAATACCGGAATAGTCGCATTCAGGCTGAACGCAAGATTATCAGCAAACAAAAAATCGCTTCCTACTTATTATATTCTGCGAGAGCCTTATCAATCACGCTCTTGCAGTCGTCACGCATATCTGCCCACTTGAACTCTGCCGGATTCACTTCCAGCATTTTTATTTCGAGATTGTTCATAACACCTCTTGTCTCGTAGGTATAATCGCCCATGGTATTCATGGAATCACCCATGCCATAGCCAAATTCCACTGCCGGTGCGAGCTTTGCAGGATCACAGAAGCTCATCAGTGCGTCATACTGCTCCTCAGTCATGGAGCTTCTCACAATACCGGAGGATGTCTTTACCTCCTCAAGAGCGTGCTTTTTCGCAGATTCAAGGCAATTCGGATCGCTTGCGGCAAGTCTTTCGCACTTGATGTAGGTTGCCGCCGCTTCGCCCTTCTGAGAGTTTTTCACAAGCAGTCTTGCGTTGTAGCTTCCGCTGAAGGTATATCCTGACGCTTCTCCGGACTTCGGGAACGGAACAATCATTATATCCTTGTCAGGATTTGCCGCATTTGATTCTCCGACCGACCAGCCGTTATCCGCAAAGAACAGCGTACAGCCATTTGTCGGGAATGAGCCGAGAATGTCACGGCGGTAAAGATTCTTCGAAGAAATGCTGTTCATAAGCTCCTGTGCCTTCTGGATTTCCGGCGACATGATATTGCTGACGAGCTTTCCGTTTTCACAGCTCACGACAGTTTTTCCGGCGGAGGGAATCACACCCTGACCGAAGCTTCCGGCAATGCCGTACTTAGGAGTCCAGTCGGGGGAAGGCTCTGCCACGAATTTTTCCATCATTTCCATGAAAACATCCCAAGTCCATTTCCCCTCAGAATAGAGCTTGTAAGGATCATCAAAGCCGTTTTCCTCCATAACCTTCCGGCTGTATGTGAGAACAAGCGGATCGCTCATGGAATACGGCAGGACATAGTGCTGTCCGTTGTAAGAGAACTCCTCGGCGGCAGATCTTATACCGTCCCAGAGGTCGGAGTCATATTCAAGCGTATCGAAGTACGGATCAAGCGGCTCAAAGCGGTCTTTTATAACTCCCTGCGGAAAATATTCCGGATAATACGGAAAAAGGTCGAGCTGTTCGCCTGCCGCAATCATGGAGTCAAGGATGGAAAGATTCTCGCCGGGAGTGCTTCTTATACAATTTATCTTTCCGCCGTACTGATCTTCAAAGAGTGCAAGTGCAGTTGAACGTGACTCTCCGGAATCGGTAGTAATACTGAAATCGCCGAGCCATGTGATTGTCATTTTATCGGGATCCTCTGTGACAGGCTCTGTTACCTGTTCAGTTGGTGCTGTATCGGATACAGATTTGTCATCACTGACGGATGATTTCTTGTTATCGCAGGAAACAGATACGGACAGAATCGCAGTTATTGCCGCTGCTCCTGCAAGAGTTCTTTTCAATTTATTCATGATAAAACTCCTTTCCTTCGGTTTATATTATACATCATCCCCCCCGAAAAGTCAAGGCAGGCACCAGCGGGCAGCGTGTCGCTGCACCCGGCACCAGCGGTGCCCCCGATACACGTTCCCATGTGCTGCCGCACATTCCTCTGTACGAACAGGTAGTCTGCTATCGCATACGGCAGAAATATATGACGATAATTTGTAGGGGCGGACCCATGTGTCCGCCCGTTGAATTCCCATTTTACGTTGTTCTGTGTAGGGTGCGATGCCCAATCGCACCGTTGATATGCCGTTTAATTAACGGGACGTCGTGGGCGCCGTCCCCTACATATTTCTGTTTGTGAATGATAAAAGGGCGGACACATGGGTCCGCCCGTTGAATTCCCATTTTACGTTGTTCTGTGTAGGGTGCGATGCCCAATCACACCGTTGATATGCCGTTTAATTAACGGGACGTCGTGGGCGCCGTCCCCTACATATTTCTGTTTGTGAATGATAAAAGGGCGGACACATAGGTCCGCCCCTACAAATTAATAATTACGCATTAAAAATTCAGATTATCA
>JAZNBR010000016.1:0-2385 GCA_045587105.1 Ruminococcus sp. | reverse complement strand
CCTGTTGCTTTTATTGTCGCAACTTAACTGTAACACAGGTCTATGCTGCTCCGCTACCTTTTTTTGTAAATTGTCTCATATCTATTGTAATCCTACATGAGATCTATTTTCCAGCTTTCTCCTTTCATTGCACTGCGGTATTCGCCTGTGGTGATTACGTCAGTTCGTTGATTAACCACAGGCTTTTCCAATGTCTGCACACCATACTTCTGACAAATTTCATCGGATATATTTCTGATATCATTCAGAGTAAATTTATTTGAATGATATTTTGTACCTGTGTCTGCATTTACGGAATTGAACACAATATGGGAATGAATATGCTCTGCATCTACGTGAGTCGCAACAACACATTCGTGTCCGCTGAATGCTTTTTCTGCAAACTCCACAGCAATTTTGTGAGCAAGTTCAGGCGGAATTTCATATCCGCTGGGGTGAGACTGTACGAAATGATAATACTTGATACCGTCTGTCTTTCCATACATCTCACGGGTGTTCTTGAATTCCTGATATACTGTAGGCAGAGAACAGTTAAGAGCTGTGACATATTTTTTATTGTCCGTCTTATCATCACGGCAGATATATTCAAGCGTTGCTTTGCCTCCACCACCGCCTTTGGTACTAATTGCAGTTACAGTTGCCATTACTTCACCTCACGAAGAAGCTGACCGATTGCTTCGGTAGCTCTGATATGCTCATTGAGAAGCGGTTGGAAATTTACAGCAGTAAGCCTGTCCATGTTAGCAAGTGTAGCTAACTGATTGAGATTTCTGCCGATTGCTTTCTGCTGCTTTACAATTTCATTGATACCCTCAGCTACAATAATTTTCTTATCGAGAGCACTTCGTATAACGAAATCGTTGAGCCTGAGACCGTACTGTTCAGCTTTGTCATGAATACGCTGATATTCTTCTTCCGTACAGCGTATTGCTATTGTCTTGTTTCTTTTTCTCATAGCATCACTCTCCTTGATAATATTCGGCGACACGCCGTAAAGGGGTTCGGGTTCTCCCGTCTTGAAGGCGCAGGCGGAATGCCATGCGCTATGCTTGCCCTCTGAAGAGGACTCTATCGAACCCCATATTTCCAGCGGAATTCATATTCTTTTCAACTCCACTTTTAATGCGCTCACACTCTGCAAATTTGGGACTTATTTCGCCCTCAATCGATTTTGTGGTGTAATTACCCTATGCGAGAATGCGTGGCACAAAATCGCTTACAGTGCCGACAGGGTCAACAGGAATATTGCAGCCAAGTCTTCTCTTGTCGGCACGGCTGTATTCACGCTGTTTCGACGTTTATCACAGGGTCAACAGCAGAAGGAGAAGACACATTGGTTTTGTCGTCACTGTCGTCACGACCGTCACCGAAATACTGTGCCTGTATCTTTCGGATACCGTTGCTTCGTTTCATCTCAAACAGCACATCCTGTTCCAGCAGCCGCTGTGCGCTTTGCAGAATCTTTCTTGAAACAATATTCGGGATATACTTTTTATTTGTGTGCTGATTGATTTTATCCGTCAGTTCCGTCGGTGTTCCAAGAAAGCTTTTTGCTTCTTTCATGACTCTGACCATTGCAGTAATGATTTCATCATCAAATTGCTCCGGTGATACACAGCTATCCGCAATCAGCTTCCAACGATGCGATGTGAGCTGCAGTTTCAGTTCGCGGCTTTCGATATCACGTCCCTCACAATACAGCGTTGCTTCATGCGTTGACCTGTCCTTCTCAATGAGAACCAAAGCTCCGTCCGCACAGCCACGCAGACCTGTTGAACCTGAAATCATATTGAACGGATCGCTGTCTTTACATTTTCTTGTGTGATGCACAAGAAGAATTGTAATTGCAAGTTTATCTGCCAGTCGTTTTAGAGACGCAAGCTCTGTGTAGTCTGTCCCATATGCCGATTCTTCACTGCTGCGGATTTTCTGCAGTGTATCAATGACAACAATCTTCAAGTCACGATGAGCAAGATAAAACTGTTCTATCTGTTGTTCCAGACCATCACCGATTGTATCTGCAAGCAGAGAGAAATACAGACTGTCAGTGGGTTCGTTGGTTAGCTCGTACAGTCGGTTCTGCAATCGTACCTTGTTATGCTCAAGGCAGAGATACAGTCCTTGTCCAAGCAGATTTTCCACGCTGAACGGAATCGGTGCAATGGGTGTGGACATAATTTCCTCACAGGAAATGGTTTGTAACGTTTTCATTTGCATTCCTTCTTTCTTTTGTAGATTTCTTGGTTTGAACCTCCCTTCTATTTATGTAAAAAAGAGTGATGTACATATAAATGCACATCACTCTATCGACTGGGAAAAGTTCCCTCTAATATATTACCGCTGGGAAAGTCAAAAAACGAACCACTTTTACAAGGTTCGACATTT
>JAZNBR010000015.1:0-10438 GCA_045587105.1 Ruminococcus sp. | reverse complement strand
GGCTCTGCCTCTGGACTCCGCCAAAGGGTTATCAACCCTTTGGAAACCCACTATTGTCGAACTTCATAGTTTATCGACAATCTGACCCTCCTGATACATTATACTCAGGAGGGCTTTATTTTGTGTTTTTCAGAATTTATCGTGATATACGCTCAGCTCCGTGATGATTCCCTTTGCCGAGCCTGTGATTTCAATACCCTCAATACGCTCGGAATTAATGCTCCCGAAGCTCAGGATATCCGAAAGATCCTCTCCGTTATAGCCGCTGTACCGGCAGAAAAACACCTTCTGGCTTCTTGAAGCAAGCTTATCGTAGAAAACAAGAGCGTTGTCCGGCTCATAAAGGAATTCCTTGTCAAGCTCGCTGTATTTGTGGCGGACAATGCCGTAAGCCGCCGCTTCGGTATTTTCATACTCGTACTGACCGTAGCCGCCGCTCATGTCAGCCATGTGAAAGTGACTCATGATGCGTCTGCCGTTCATGGAAAATCCCATACACAGCAGATCTTCGTCCTGATAGGTGAAAACTGCCGGATTGCTTTCGGGAGTTATCCTGACGCAGTTTGTCCCCCTGATATACGGATATGTTCCGCAGAATTTGTACGACAGATTCGCAATGCCGTCCCACATGGTTGTTTTTCCGCTTACGAAAATATAGCCGGTCTGACCGGAGTTATCCTCATGGGTAATATAGGGGAGCGTGTAGTAGCCGTCCATAAGCTGGTTGAAGGTTATGTCGGATTTCAGTCCCGGCTCTATCTGATTCTGGCAGAGAAGCGAGGTAAATCCTCTGGAAACAAGCGAAACTATCCTTCCGCCGCCGGAATACGTCACCTTAAGACTGTCGATGAGTCCGTGATGAACAAGCTTCTGGTCGATGTAAAAGAAAATCTCTGCGGAATTCTCAAAATCAGCGTACTCAGCGTGAATCTGTGCGTTGAGAAGCGTGTACGGCAGATAGGAATTCTTCCTGAACCTGAAGCTGAGAATTCTTTCCTCGGAAATCAGAGTTCCGTCAGTTTTTTTCACTGTGATGCCTGCTGTCACGGAGATACCTCCTCCCTGACGGCTTCTGCGGTAATAAGCGTGATAACTGCGTAAACAAAGCCTTCGCCCTTGTCCTCAGAATTAAAGGACTGCACACGGCACCCGCTGAAAACGAGTCCCTTGTACACCACGCTGAAAGCCTCTGTACTGCGGAGCATATCAGAAGCCTGTCTGACAAAATCATCAGAACCCTCGCAGATTCTTCCGGAGAAGGTAAGCTTCATAGCCTTGGGACAGCTGTTGGTGATTGTTCCGCCGCCGGTTACAAGGGATTCCTCCGAGAAGCTTCGTACAGCCGCCGCCTTGAAGCCCTCGCACCAGAGAGTCATACTGCCGATATTCACCGGAACAGACTCCCGTTCTGAAATAACTGCAACTGAGTTCAAGCTGTTCTCCTTTCCGTTCTGATAATGCCGCCGAGCGATATTCTGACAGTCATCACAAGGCGGCGTATATTTGAGTCGTATTTCACTGTCATTCCGACAAGCCTGCCGGATATTCCGGAGATCATCGTACTGATGTAGCTGTCGTAATAGCGGTATATATCGTCAGCGGAGCATTTCTCCGGAGCCGTTATTCTCAGCGACACCTCCGCTTTGTACGGAATATAGACCGTGTTCAGCGTATATATCGGAGTACTGCTTTCGAACGAGCCTATATCCACGACAGTGAAGATATTTCCTGTTCTTTTTCCGACAGGAATGCAGTCAAAGGCACTGTAAACGTGGGCAGCTCCCGATTTTTCAAGCTCTGCCTTTACGGTGCTGATAATAGCTTCAAGCATGATATCCCTCCTCAGATTCCGGCAAAGGTGAACGTCTGCGGCACAATAAGGTCACTGCATATTTCGAGATAGTCACGGATGAGTTTCTGTGAGAAGGACATCGTGGAATCCGGACTGTCAATCAGCATTCTGCCGGCATAGGTAATCTGCGTACGGTCACGGGACGAATTAATCTGGCAGAGACGATGATTTGCAACAGCCGCACAAAGGAACGGAAGCCTTGAATCGTTTCTGTCTGCGTCCGGAAGAAGCATTTTTTCAACCTCCGCCATAGCAAGCTCTATAACGGGAGCATATTTTTCGGGATCCTCCTCACCGGAGAACATCCTGAAAAGCGATTTTACTGATTCTATATTCATAAATCCACCTACCTGAGAGAGAATTCCGATGTAGAGCCGGAGATATCATTTTCCGGTTCAAGCTGAACGGTCACACCTCTGCCGAAGCACTTTTTTTCAAGGAACTTCTTGAGCGAAATAAGCTGTGATGTATTCATAGTTCTTGCGGCAACCGAGGTTATATCCGCTGCCGAATGACCTCCGTTGAAGAAGGCGAGTCTGCGGATATCACGGCGAAGCTCGTCCTGAGCCTTTGCGATATCTCCCTCAACGGGAACGCTTTCAATGCTGTCAGACGAAAATTTCTTTGTCACACCAGCTCCGACCTGTGCCGGAACTGCCACAAAGCTCCATTCATAGGCGTCTGTGATATCGTCAAGGATTTTGTATGCCATTTTTCCGTTGTATTCCCTTCCGGAGACGTGCGAGCAGCTGACATTGCCGCAGACTGAGCATATTCTCTTTGCCGCTGAGCAGGAAACGCTGACTTCCTTTTTGATTCCGCCGTCAATTTCAGCGATAAGACTGCGGTTTTCGTCCGTTCTGACCATGTATGCGTCTGCCCTGACGCATTTGTAGATTTCGCCTGTTTTTGTACGGCGGCTGTCATCGGAAATTACTTCCGCTTCGAAAATACGGGCTGTCTGCTCTGAGGAGCTTGGATTGTGGTCGAAGATTCCCGTCTTTCCCACGAAAAGCTCTGCGATTTTATCAAGAGCCTTGTCGGAGAAGCGTTCGCCGTCCCTGTCGATATCGTTATCGCAGAGGATTACAGAAAACGCATATATTTCGTCCTCCGTAAAAGGTCTGCGTGTGAATTTATTGATTTTTTCAAGCATTTCCTTGTCCATAGCCATATCCTTTCAGTTTATGATAAATGAATCTCCCCCTCTGAAAACGAGGGGGGACAACCTATTGAAAAAAGATAAAAATAAGAAAATTCTTGAGGGAACGCCTTCTCTTGCAAGGCGTTCCCTCTTGAAAAACAGTCCAGTGGACTGTTTTTTCAATTCACCCTTTGCGAAGCGTTTCTGAGGCAAAAGCGGGACTCCGTCCCACACCCTGCCAGAGGCTCTGCCTCTGGACTCCGCCAAAGGGAGAATCCTCCCTTTGGAATCCCATTATTAAAAAAACCGAAGCACCGCAATGCTTCGGTTTTTTTCTTTATCTGTAATCTCAGCCTAAAACAACCTTAATCTCGTTTACATCAGCAAGCTTTTCAGCAGGAATATAATTTCCATCAAGCTTCTCGCCGTTGAGAACAATCTCCTTTACGCCGCTTTCAACGTGTGCGGAGTTATCAACGTCAATATTGAGCTGCTTTCCACGGAAGTTCTTTCTGATCTTGAAGCCGTCCCACTCAGCAGGAATAGAAGGTGAAACAGTAAGTCCGCCAGCGTCAGGACGCATTCCGCAGATACCCTCAACGCATCCTACCATTACAGTAGAAGCTGTTCCTGTCAGCCAGTGAACGTGTGAACGTCCCTCGTAGGGTGAAGCCTTTGATTCAGTGAACTGACCATGTACATACGGCTCCATTACACGGATTTCAGCCTTATCATTCATTGCAGCCGGTGAGCTTTCAAGGAAGTATTCAAATGCACGTCCGCCGTGTCCCATAAGAGCCTCTGCAAGAATCAGCCAGCCCTGTGACTGCGAGAAGATACCGCCGTTTTCCTTTGTATCGAGGTTAAACACCTGCATCAGAGCACCCTCGAAGTGGTGGTACTTGTAGGGCGGATCAAGAAGCTTTGCACCATAAGGAGTATTAAGGATATTGTGAACGCTGTCCATAGCCTTTTCAGCCTGTTCTGCGGAAGCAAATCCAGAAATAACGCTCC
Organism: Ruminococcus sp.; assembly: GCA_045587105.1. GTDB lineage: Bacteria > Bacillota > Clostridia > Oscillospirales > Ruminococcaceae > Ruminococcus. The sequence goes on along the minus strand of JAZNBR010000015.1, from coordinate 6,428 downwards.
ATGACTGAGGATTCAGCCACATATTTGCTTCGGGATCCTTCTTTGCACCCACGATAACTCCGTCCTCACGGATTCCACGGATAAATCTGTCCTCGTCCCAGCAATTTTCAAGAGCTTCGCCGAGCTTTGCCTGAACATCGTCGATATATGCGATGTAGTCGTCATCGTTCTTCTGAACTGCCATATCCCTGATTGCACTCATTGCGTAATAGAGCTGGAATGCAACGAATGTGGATTCTCCCTGTGCACCGAGTCTGAGACAATCGTTCCAGTCTGCATGGAGACCTGCGGGCATATTATGACTTCCGAGACGCTCCATAGAGAAGCGGACAGCATTCTTGAGATGCTCGTAAACAGTAGCTTCTCCGCCGCCTTCCTCAGCATAAGTGATAACCTCATCGAGGAAGCCTGTGTTTCCGCTTTCGCCGATATACTTGACAATTGTCGGGAAGAGCCAGAGAGCGTCATCGGCACGGTATGAGGGATGACCTGTTTCCTTTGCGTAAACACTGTGCTCATCGTTTTCATCCGGACAGGTTTCATGACCTGCATTGTGGCTGAATTTAACAAGAGGAAGTCCGCCGCCGTTGCTTACCTGAGCAGAGAGCATGAAGCGGATCTTATCTGCCGCCATTTCGGGATCAAGGTGGATGATACCCTGAATATCCTGAACCGTATCACGGTAGCCGTAGCCGTTTCTGAGTCCGCAGTAAACGAATGAAGCTGCTCTTGACCAGATAAATGTGATGAAGCACTGATATGCGTTCCATACGTTTATCATGTTGTTGAACTCAGGAGAAGGAGTCTCCACCCTGAAATTGGAGAGCTGTCCGTGCCAGTAATCCTTGAGCTGTGCGATATCAGCGTCAGCTCTGCCGGCAGCCTTGTATTCCTCAAGAATAGCGGAAGCCTGTGCGTTGTCCTTCTGTCCCATGATATAGATAAGCTCTGCTGTCTCACCGGGCTTGAGAGTAATCTCAGACTGGAGAGCTCCGCATGAATTGCTGTTGAAGTTGAGCGTGTTGTCGCACTTGCCTGTCTCAACAGCAATAGGATTGGAAAATGTTCTGTATGGACCTATAAAATGGCTGAGCGAACCGTTATATGCTGTGATAGGAGCACCTACCATACCGAAGAATCTTTCCTTGCCGTTATAACCGTTCTCATCGAAGCCTGTATTCTCGTTCATGTGCTGGATTATTTTATTTTCCTCAAAGCTTGTGCGTGTAATGAACAGCGTGTACTGGAGGTTAATCTGATCCTGCTCGTAATTCGGTTCATTTGTGAACTCAACGAAGCCGAAAACAGAAAGCTTTCTCTCTGTATCGCTGTTGTTTGTGATCTTTGCACGCCATACCTCGTATGTCTTTCCGTAGGGAACGTAGTATGTTGTTTCGGAAGCAATTCCAGCATATTCAGCGGAAATAACAGTATATGCTGTACCGTGACGGCACTCGGACTTATACTTGTCGAGGGGCTTGCCTACGGGCTGCCATGAAGCTGACCAGTAATCGCTTGTTTCGTTGTCACGGATGTAGATATAGCGTCCGGGAAGTGCCATATCGGAATTGAAGCGAAAACGTGAAACTCTTCCGTTTGCACCGGATTTTACAAAGCTGTAACCTGCTGCGTTATTTGAAATCATTGCACCGTATTCGGGATCTCCGAGATAGTTCGCCCATGGTGCAGGAGTTGCGGGATCAGTGATAACATATTCCATGTTTTCAAGATCGAAATGTCCGTACTGCATAATTTTTTCTCCTTTTTCTTTATGAGAGTATATTCTCATGATAATTGATAATAATTTATTGTATAAAAGCCTTTGCTGCCGCACAGTGCTAATTGCCGCAGCACCGTATAACATACTATGTAATTGTACCATTTTACGCCGGTAATGTCAATATCTGCCGCATATTTCCGACGTGATATTACAATGGTTTGTAAATATTCACCAAATCGGAGCAGTCATTTTTTTGCAGTTTTCCAGACTGTTTCCGATAATTTTCAACCGATTGCTTTTTCCACAGTATTTGTACAATCTCACCAAATAAAAGCCGAAAATATTTTACGCTTTTTCTTTCATTCCTCTTGAAATAACTGAAAAAGTATGATATAATATATAAGCTAATAGAAACGTACAGGTCCACCCTGTTAATTTACTTAATCTATAACGGAGGTTTATCACTATGTCAACTCTTGAAATGATCGGAGGAATTATTCTCCTCATCGTATGTGCACTTACTATTATTCTCTGTCTTTCACAGGAACAGAAATCTCAGGACAGTATGTCTGCTGCTCTGACAGGTGCAAGTGCAGATTCCTTCTATGGAAAAAATGAGGGCAGAACAAAAGAAGCTATCCTCAACAAGATCACAAGAACATTCGGAATCATTATGTTCGTCGTTGTTCTCGCAATCAACATAATCCCGATTGTATCCAAGTAATCACCTGCCCCGTGGCTTTGTCATGGGGCTTGTTTTTTATTAACAAAGGAGATTTCTTATATGGCTAAAAAGAAAACGGCTGCAAAAAAGAATTCCGCTTTATGCTCCGCTGAGAGCTATAAAAATAAAATCGTGACCTTCCTTTCCGCATACGACAAGAAGCTTATGCCCCTCAGCGAGCTTGAAGCTAAATGCCGTACAAAAAAACTCGGCAGAGACAACTTTATTACCGCCTTCGATGAACTCCGTACAGAAGGAGTTATCATGATGAAAAAAGGTATGAAAACAGGTCTTTGCTCACGTCTCGGTGTTGTCTGCGGAACAGTTTCACGTCTCAGCCGCACCTTCGGCTTTGCAGAAGCCGACAATGGTACTGAATATTTCATCCCCGGAAAATTCATGCTCGGAGCTATGCCCGGCGATAAAGTCCTTATCGTCAGCATACCTTCACGCTCCGGCGAACCTGAAGGGGAAATTATTGATATAATCAGCTTCGGAAGCTCCCAGCTTACCGGAGTTATAGAAATCATCGACGGCAAGCCCTATCTTGTTCCCGATTCCGCCGCAAGAAATCATATTACCATCGTCTCAGGTCAGAGCGTTCCGTTCAGCTCAGGTGACAAGGTTCTTGCTGAAATCATTTCCAGAGGTCGCCGCCATGCAGATCATACCGTAAAAATCACCGGTGTGTTCGGCTCCTCGGATTCAGCCGCCGCCTGTGCCGCCTCTATCCTCATTACTCACGGTGCACCTTCGGAATTTCCATCGGAAGTCCTCAGAGAAGCAAGAAAAATATCCGAGGGCGGTATTCAGGATTACTCCTTCAACAACCGTGAGGATCTCCGTGATATGACAACCTTCACTATCGACAGTGCGGAATCAAAGGACCTTGACGATGCCGTTTCAGTTTCAAAGCACGAAAACGGCTGGACTCTCGGTGTGCATATCGCTGATGTCTCACATTATGTCAAGGGCAACAGCGACATCGACAAGGAGGCTATGCGTCGCGGAACAAGCATCTACTACGCAGATCAGGTAATACCTATGCTCCCAAAGGAACTCTCCAACGGCATCTGTTCGCTTAATCCCGATGAGGACAGGCTCACGCTCTCCGCATTCATGGAGCTTGACAGTCACGGTGAGCTTGTTTCCTACCGCTTCTGCAAAAGTGCAATCCGTTCCAGAGTAAAAGGCATATACAGCGAGATAAACACTATCCTTGACGGCACTGAATCTGATGATATCCGTCGGAAATACGGACACGTCAGAGAGGATATCTTCCTTATGAACGAGCTTGCCGATCTCCTTATCGCAAAAAAGGAACGCAGAAGGGCTCCGGAAATCTTCAACGCTGAAAGCAAGCTTGTTATCGGGGAAAACGGTATCTGCTGCGATGTTCTCCCCCGTGAGCGTGGAAAATCCGAACGCATTATCGAGGAATTCATGCTGACCGCAAACGAAGCCGCCGCAAAGCTTGCCGGTGAAAAGAAAGTCCCCTTCGTTTACCGTATCCATGAAGCTCCTCCGGAAGAAAAAACTGATATGCTCAGGGAAACCCTGATTAAAATGGGCGTTGAATATCCGCATTTTACGGAATTCAAGCCGTGCCATGCCGCTGAAATCCTTGAAAATTCACGCAATACCGACAAGTATGAAGCAGTAAATATGCTCGTTCTCCGCTCTATGGCAAAGGCAAAGTATTCCGATGAGCCGCTTGGTCATTTCGGACTTGTACTCAAGGATTACGCTCACTTCACTTCGCCTATCCGGAGATATCCTGACCTTGCCATTCACAGAATCATTACGGATATAATCGCCGGCTACAAAAAGGAATGGCTCGACAAACGCTATTCCGGATTTGCCGCAAACTCCGCAGAACGTTCCTCAGCAGCAGAAATCAGAGCTGTCACAATCGAACGTGAATGCGAGGACTGCTACAAGGCGGAATTCATGCGCAGTCACATCGGGGAGGTCTTTGACGCAAGAATCTCCGGTGTTACAGAATTCGGCTTCTACGCTCAGCTTCCCAATACAATAGAGGGACTCGTCCACATCAGAACTCTGCCGGAGGGCGAATACGATTACTCTGAGCCTGCCGTTCTCACTGAAAAATTCAGCGGCGTCTCGTATACTCTCGGACAGCCTGTTCAGGTAATCTGTGCCGCTGTAAATGTGAGCGAAGGTCTTATAGATTTCGTTCTCAACGAAGAATAGAGGTGCTTTTTCAATGAAAAGAATTCTTTCTGCTCTTATCGCAATATCTGCCGTTATTTCCATTGTCGGATGCGATAACAAAAAATCATCAGGCGGAAGCTCCGGTGTTTCCTCAGATACAGCCGATGTATCCGTTCCTGCTTCAACTCAGCCTGATCCTCTTGATCCTGCCGGAAAAACCACAGATCCTGCCACAGAGGCTTCAACAGTCCCCGAAGAAACGACTGCTCCTGCAAGTGAAGCTCCTGCCGAAGCGACAGAGGCTCCGGACGCTTCAGCCTTTGAATACAACGATGACGGTGCTGTAATCTTTGAAGAAAGCTACGAAAAGGAAAGCGATGCAACTCTCATTGCGGCGGCACAGTCACTTTTTGAATCTGCCTGCCGCACTGAATGGAAATTCACTATCGGATGCCCGTACAATACGGATGCAGAAGACTACATCGAAAACGAATTCGAGTGGCGATTCTACCGTATCACGGACAGCAGCATTACAACGCTCGCTGATGTGGAGAGGGATTATTACAAGGTTTTCAGCCGGAAATATCCAAATCTGCTCAACCAGCTGTTCATTACCGGCGACGGTGCGGTTTATGCTCTGAACGCCTCAAGAGGAGCCGATATTTTCTATGAAAAATCAACGGTTTCGGAAATAACATCAAGAACTGACGATGAAATCTTCTTTACCGTTGAAAACCATTACAGCGGAACTGACAGAGATCCGGATATGCCGGAAATCAGAACAGATACTTTTTCCGTTGTTATCGAAAGCGACGGTGCATGGCGTGCCGGTAAATTCAATCTCCCCTACTGACTTAAATTCCGAATTCCTAATTCCGCATTCCTAATTATATAAATCCGTCCCGAAGGGACACCACAAGCTAAAGGCTAAAGGCTAATAACTAACAGCCATTTATAAATATTGCAGCAGATTTCACCGCGTTTGTTGTGCAAAATGACAAAAACTTCCGCTAAAAGCAAAAAAGTCATTGTTTTCCCTTGACGAAATATCTGAAATAAGGTATAATATGTATAGTGTTAAATAATCTTTAATTATTAACACTCGTTTTGTTGTCTCCTTTCTTTTGTTCTACACATATTTTTTAGTTTATCTGTATCAGCAGGGTTTTCACCCTGCTTATTTTTTTATCTTGAAAACAGATAGTAAATTACTCCGTATACGACAGAAGCCGTACATCCGTAGAGAATAACCGGTCCGGCTATCGTGAATATCTTTGTTCCCACTCCGAGAACATATCCCTCGGATTTCGATTCAATCGCAGCAGAGCTTACAGCGTTGGAAAAGCCTGTTATCGGCACAAGAGTTCCTGCACCGGCTTTATTTGCCAGTTTTTCATATAATCCGACTCCCGTGAGAAGTGCACTGAAGCCCACAAGCACAATGGATGTCCACGCTCCGGCGGATACCTTATCCATACCGTAGCTCAGAAAAGCCGTCAGCAGAAGCTCTCCGATGACGCAGATTGCTCCGCCCACACAGAAAGCAGTAACAGAATTCGATACCGCCCTTGATTTCGGAGAAGCCTTGTCGCTCATTTCGCTGTACATCTGTGGTGTTATATTCATAATCTCATGCTCCTTCAAAGTATATTATTACAAATATATTTTTCCTCAGAAATTCAGAAATATGCAAAAAAAAACAACCGCACCTTACAGTGCGGCTGTTTTTTTCTGATTTGTCCCTTACAACAAATTTTAAAATTTATATATACCCTGTCACCGTTGTGCAGATGATGACCAAGTCGGATC
>JAZNBR010000014.1:0-17341 GCA_045587105.1 Ruminococcus sp. | reverse complement strand
CCCCTACAAATTAATAATTACGCATTAAAAATTCAGATTATCATGTTTTCGGTAATTTGTCCACAAGCTTAAGCAGATATTCCTGAATTGCGAGAGCGTCAGAGTTTGTAAGACCGTCCCCGACATTTGCAACGTCGCCGTTGATTGTTCCCTGTTCTGTTATGGCACTCTTATCAGAGCCGCCGATACCATAAGCGTCAGGATTTCCGATTACCTGCAATACGAGAATTGCATCCGAGAGATTTACAGTTCCGTCTACATTTGCGTCGCCGTATTCTGCTTCGGGCATGGGCTCCGGCTCAGGAGTTTCACCATCTGAGAGTTCTCCGTATACGATACCGCATCCTACGGTTGACATATAAACCTTACCGAACTCATTCATATCGCCGACGAGGAAGTTTCCGTTGCCGGTGCCTCCGTAGATGTTGTTGGTGTTGATGAGTACCCATGTCTTGCCTTCGTCAGTTGAACGATAAATTCCTTCGGGATCAGATTCCTCCGGCTTTCCGTAAATAAAGAGAGTATTTGCTGTGCCCTTCTTTTCAGGAGCACCATAGCCTACTGTCTTTGCATAGAAAACGTCTGTTTTTTCGATGTTCTTTCCGTTGTCGGAGATGATATAAAGACCGTTCCAGCCTACCGCCATAGCAACCTTGCCTTCGGAAATATACGCAAGATCGCCGGTGTGGTCGCACATATCATACATACATACAGTAGTTTTCGTGAATGTAGCACCGTAGTCGGTACTGATATAGAAGTTGTACTGTGCGTCGTCGAGAGTGGGTTCCTTCTTGTTTATATCAGAAGCCCAGTAGTCGTTGTACTTTATACCGGAGCCGTAAACAACAGCGGGATTTGCAAGGTCAACGAGAGGATAAGTTGTCTTTGTGCCTTCGAGACCTGCAGCAGCAGTCCATGTTGCACCGTAGTCATCTGTATACTGGATAGCTGCATTGCTGCCGCTTGCATGGAAGATTCTCACTTTACCGTCTTTAAGTTTTGTGATAGCAAGCTTTCCGCCGCCGCTGGGAACTTTAAGTTCCTTCCATGTTTTGCCGGCGTCCTCGCTGTAATAGCCCTTAGCTTCGTGCTCGCCGATACGAGCCATTACCTTTGGATCAGTGGGACAGTATGCAATAGCGGAAGTAGAGCCGATATTGGGCTTATACTGCGGAGGAATTGAAGTTGCGTCGTTGTGGATAAATCCGTCGTAGTCACCGATTGCGGAGTATGCTGCACCGCCGGGAACACTTACGAAGTCAAGAGCAACGACTTCTTCAACGCCGTCTGGCTGGAAGTAGAACTGAACTTCCTTTTCATCCCATACATTATCGCAGGCGAAAACGCCGTTACCGGATGTGAGAAGGATTCTTTCGGGATTTCTCGGGTCAAGAACGATACCGCTTCCCCAGTGACAAGCCTTGCCGTAGATCCAGTCATAGCCGTTTGTATCCATAGGAAGTGATACGAAATCCTTGTAGGGATCGCCGTTGCCGTAGATGGTTTCGCCGGCACCGGGAGTGATATCCTGCCATGTTTTTCCGCCGTCCTCGGAACGGTAGAAGTGGTCGCCCCATGCGATGCTTCCGTCAGTCCATTCTTTTTCGTACCACTGATCGGACCATACGCCGCAGGTTCTTGCGAGGAGCTTGTCAGGATTTTCTTCGTCAGCCTCGATCATGCCGATAGCGTTTCCGCAAGGGGAAATATCGGTAACAGTTCCGCTTGCAGTATCATACTTGAAAGCACCGCCGGCAGTTCCGCTGAATGCAAGACCGGCAATGTATGTGAAGAAGATATTTCCGTTGTTGTCGGTAGTGATTGAGCATGGGTAATTAGCTGTGGGAAGGTCAGCTGAAAGCGGAGCGAACTTATCGTCCTTCACGCTTGCAACGTGGATATTTGCCTGACCTGTAACTGATGTTCCGACATATACCTTGCCGTCCTCGATAAGGATGCAGCCGATACCGTTCTGCTGATTGTATTCCTTAGAAGGCTCGGTACCTCTTACCATGTGATTTGTCCACATAGGATATTTAAGCTCGCCGGAGAAAAGACCGAGAGAGTCATATCCGGCAACGGGATTCCATGTCTTGCCGCCGTCTGTGGACTTGATAAGAGCGGAGCTGCCTGCGGTAACATCACCGCCGGCGTAAATAGTGTCGGGATTGTCGGGGTCAACGGCGATAGGTTCGATGCACTCACGGCCGTCGCCGTTTCCGTGTACCTGAATGAGGTCTGTAACGTCAGATTCCGTGAACGTCTTACCTCCGTCGGTAGTTTTGAAGATAACAGTTTTTGCATTTGAGAAGTACGCACATCCGCAGAGGAAGTAGACTATGTTGTCGTCTGTCGGGTCGATAGCGATGCCCTTTACGCTGAGGAGACCTCTGTCGGATTCAGTAAGGAAGCCGAAAAGCTGATCCCACTGATTTGTCTTGTAGTTGTACTTGTATGCACCGCCGACGTCTGTACGGAGATACATTTCCTTCTGTCCTGAAACGATACCGGAAACGAAGCCGGCACCGCCGATTTTAAGAGTTCCCCATTTCATGTCAGTTCGTATGTCTCCTGATGCGGCGTAAGCGGTGTTTTCCTGTGAGTTGAAAGTCCCGTGAAAAGGGACTGCGGCAGCTCCCATGCATACAGCAAAAAGACCTGCCAGAGTTCTGGTAAGTAGTTTCATTTTTATTTCCTCCTGTTTGCAGAGAAGTCACCGGACGCCTAAATCCGGTTGCCTAAGACTTTTCTGCATAATTTTACATTATAATTCTAACACGGAAAACAGGCTGTGTCAAGATGAGAAAATGAAGATTTCTGCCACTTAAGGTGGAGATATTGAACCTGTTAGCGTAAAATAACAGAGATGGGAAAAGTTTTCCTGAAAACCTCTTGACAAATGAATATCTATGTGATATTATTTTGATATCACATAGATGCGACGTGTGAAAAATATTTTATGATGAAAGGGATTATTTATTATGACTGAAAAACTTCTCACAACCAAGAAAAACGGAATGGCTGTGCTCATTCTGACAATTCTGCTCTACCTTGGTGCAATTGCCCTCACAATTATCGGCGGAATAATGACATACGACAAATCATCACTCATCGGCGCCATTATGCTGATAGTCGGCATTGTATGGGTACTTGTCGGCTGGATTCCATTCCTCGGATTAAAAGTCCTGAAACCGCAGGAGGCTCTTGTTCTCACACTTTTCGGTAAGTATGTCGGAACAATTAAGGGCGACGGCTTCTACTTTGTAAATCCGTTCTGCCACGCAGTAAATCCTGCCGCAGAAACAAAGCTCAATCAGAGTGGCGATGTTGCTTCCGTAGATAAAACCCGTCTCGCTGCAGCGACAGGCGTTGTACCTACTGTAAGCAAGAAAATGTCCTTAAAGGTTATGACTCTCAACAACATCCGCCAGAAAATCAACGACTGTCTCGGAAATCCCGTTGAAATCGGTATCGCTGTTACATGGCAGATTGTCGATACAGCAAAGGCTGCATTCAATGTTGACAACTACAAGGAATTCCTCTCCCTCCAGTGCGACGGTGCTCTCAGAAATATCGTGAGACTCTACCCTTATGACGTTGCACAGAATGTTGATACTACCGGCGACGGTATCGCAGATGACGGAAGTCTCAGAGGCTCCAGTGAGCTTGTCGCAAACAGAATCAAGGACGAAATTCAGGCAAAGGTAGCTGACGCAGGAATTGAAATCCTTGAATCAAGAATTACATACCTTGCATATGCAACTGAAATTGCAGCAGTAATGCTCCAGCGTCAGCAGGCTTCTGCCGTTATCGACGCAAGAAAGATGATCGTTGACGGTGCAGTAGGTATGGTTGAAATGGCTCTTGAACGTCTTAACGAAAAAGGTATTGTTGAGCTCGATGAGGAACGTAAAGCAGCAATGGTTTCAAATCTGCTTGTAGTTCTCTGCGGAAATCACGACGCTCAGCCTGTCGTGAATTCGGGAAGTCTGTATTAATGGCACCGAAAAAACAGGTTCCTCTCCGCTTGTCGGAGAAGCTATATAACGCAATAGCCGCTTGGGCGGAGGATGATTTCCGCTCGGTCAACGGTCAGATTGAATATCTGCTGACAGAATGTGTGAAACAACGCAAAAAGAACGGCAAATATGTCTCTGATGAGCTTGATATTCCGCCTGAGCTGGATATACAATAATAGCCGTTAGCTATCAGCCTTTAGTAGGGGCGGACCATGTGTTCGCCCCTATAATTATAATTGATTTGCGTGCCGTATTACCGGCACATAGTTGACATTCATTACAGACAATGATATAATTTGAATTATGAAAAATACATACAGATACTTTGAAAACAGGGACTGCGAATATTATCCCTGTCATGAGGGACTGGACGGAATCAACTGTCTGTTCTGCTACTGTCCCATGTATAATTACGGAAAATGTCCCGGAGAATGCAGATATATCGAGTCTGACGGCAGAAAGGTCAAGGACTGCTCCGGCTGTGATTTTCCGCACAGGGCAGAAAACTACGATAAAATCATAGCTTTTCTGTCGCAAAAAGTATATCATTAAATATGATATAAATCATGTAATATCGGGGAAGCAGGTGGAAATCCTGCGCGAGCCCGTCGCCGTAAAGTGAAAAAATCGTGGGCAATACCGCACAAAGCTTGTGCTTATCCTTACCCGAAAGCCACAATCGGGGAAAAGTCATTGGAAGAAATTCTGAGAAGGCGGATAAGCATTTCACTGAGCCGGAATATCCGAATGTTACATACCCCTTGTCAGCTGCTGCGGTTGCCGGCACAAAGGGAATTCAAATCAGGAGGAAAAGAAAATGAATCTTAAAAAAAGCAAAAGATTTTCTTCGCGTCTTCTGTGTTCAATGCTTATTGTGGCTATGGCATTTACATCAGTCGGATGCGGCAAAAATGGCGGTAAATCGTCGGGAGACTATGAAAAGACCGTCGCAGTTACAGAATCTGTTCTCGGTGAGGGACAGACTTCCTTCATGTTCACCGTGGTGGACAAGGACGGAAACGAAACGGATTTTGAAATCCACACGGACAAGAAAACAGTCGGTGACGCTCTGCTCGATGTCGGACTTATCTCCGGCGAAGAAGGCGAATTTGGTCTTTATGTCAAATCAGTAAACGGAATTACTGCCGATTACGACAAGGACAAGACCTACTGGGCTTTCTATGTGGACGGCGAATATGCGACATCCGGCGTGGATTCCACAAAAATCAAGGAAGGCGAAAAATATTCCTTCAAGGTAGAAAAATAATGAAGCTTTCAACAAGAGAGCTTGTATTGTTCGGTATGCTCGGTGCACTTATGTACGCCTCCAAGGTTATCATGGAGGCGGCACCGAATATCCATCTGCTTGGTGTATTCACAATCGCCTTTACCGTGGTTTACAGACAAAAGGCATTGTATCCGATTTATACTTATGTTTTCCTGAACGGATTGTTCAGCGGATTTTCAGCGTGGTGGATTCCATACCTCTATCTGTGGACAGTCCTCTGGGGAGTGACAATGCTCCTGCCGAAGAAAATGCCGGATAAAATAAAGCCGGTCGTATATATGATAGTGAATGCCTGTCACGGGTTCCTCTACGGAACACTGTATGCTCCGGCACAGGCTATCATGTTCGGACTCAGCTTTGACGCAATGGCTGCGTGGATCATCGCAGGTTTTCCGTTCGATTTTATTCACGGAGTCAGCAATTTCTTCTGCGGATTGCTCATTGTTCCGGTTATCAGGGTTCTGAAAACTGTGGATAAAAACAGACACAATTAATTCTGAATTATGGTGGAATCAAAACAGAGTCATAAAGCAGGATCAAGAGTGTTCTTAAAAGAAATTAGAACTAAAAAACTGTACTCATAAAACAAGTACAGTTTTTGCACACAAAAACCTCCCGATTCCTAACGGAAAAGGGAGGTCTTATTTTAATATTCCAGATAAACATCAACAGTCAGGTCGTTCCATTGATTTTCTCTCAGGTACGAGCCTGTGGCTTTTTTGGAAAGCATTAGCCTCGTCAAAACCTATGCTGAATGTGTGAAAAGGCGTTGCTTCAAGCTTTTCACGCTGTTCTTTGATATACTGCAAGGTAACAAAGCCCTTTTCCTTGACGCTCTCGGTGTAGTGTTTTCTGATAAGCTCCATAACCTGTCCCGCCATAGCCTGACGGTCAACCCATACATTATCAAAGATTGTCTGTGCCATCAGGTCAAGTTTCCAGTCGCAGATCATTTTCATATCGCAGAAGCCGTCTGTGTCAAGCCCCAACTCCTCACGCTTTTTGGCATTGCCGTGTCTGATTCTGTTGTAGCAGCTGTAGCCGTAGGTGATGTCCTTGTGCTTATTGATATGCCACTTATCCTTGCGGAATGACGAGCCGCACTTGCATTTCATTTTTGACTGCCAGAAATCATTTGCACCTCGCTTGGAAAACGCCTTGACCACTCCGTTTACGACAACGCTGGGCTTGGATTTTGCTTTTTTGATTCGGTTGCATTTGTGCCAGAGCTCCTCGGAAATAATCGGTGGAAAATCTCCTTTGACAAGCTCAATGGTGCTTTCGTCGTGGTTGTTGATGCGTTTCTGTTCGAGATAATTGTTGCTGTGGGATTTGTTATAGCAGATGTAGCCCATATAAGTAGCGTTTGAGATAATGTGAAGCACGCTTGAACATTCCCATTTCACTTTGCCTGACGCATTCTTTCGCTTGGCTTCGATAAGCTTCTTGCAGATTTTAGAGCCTCCCATGCCCTGAGAGTAAAGCTCGAAAATCATCTTTACAGTTTCAGCCTGTTCGGGATTTATAGTGTAGGTTTCTCCGGGCTTTCTGTCATAGCCAAGGATGTTTCCGCTTCCGTAAAGCACTCCTTTTTCTTGGCTGATACGCTGACCTGCACGGACTCGCTCCGATACCTTACGACTTTCTTCCTGAGCAAGTGTTGCCATAAGAGAAAGTCTGAGCTCTCCGTCGCCGTCCATAGTCCAGATGTTGTCCTCAACGAAGTAAACTTCAACGCCGATGTTCTTCAGCTCACGGGTGAACATTAATGTGTCTACTGTGTTTCGTGCGAATCGGCAAACTTCACGGGTGACTATCAGATCAAACTTTCCCTGACGAGCGTCCTCGATCATCTGCAGGAAGGACGGACGCTTCTTCGCCTGTGTTCCTGTGATGCCTTCATCAATATATCTGCCGACGATTTTCCAGTTGGGGTGATACTTTGCCTGATCATCATACCACTGGAGCTGATTTTCCAGTGCGGAGATCTGAGCTTCATGCTCGGTGGATACTCGTCCGTAGAATACAACATTTCTCGGACGGTTGCGGTCTGGTTTTAAGGTTGTATACATAGCATTCCTCCATTCTTTACGCAGCTTTTTGCTGCTTGTCCTGATTCATTTCTTTCATAATATTAAGGTAGGTTGCCCGATTGATCAGCCCTTTTTCATAAAGGACTTCAACCAGCATCTGCACTGCGTACTCGTTTTCAATTTTCATGTGCATTCCTCCCAACGCAATTATACTATTCTTTTTCGCAAAATGGAATCATCATACTCAACGACATTTTGTCGTCGGGTTTGTGGAAGAACGACAAATTACTTTTCAATTTTTGGCAGTCCATCACCTCTGATTGCTTCTTCCATTTGCTTTTTAAGAAGACTATCCGAATGCTTCCTGTGGACTTCAACATTGAGCAGAGACGCCATTGTGTCGATCATCTGTTTGTCCTGTGCCTTTAAAATGTTTTCTACTGTCTTGTTCATAACTTTTTCCTCCTGAAATTTATCATGATGTTAATCGGTGTGACGCCCTGTTCTGGGGCGTCATCTTGTTTTGAGCAGGTCGTGTTTCACGGCGTGGTCTCTTTTTTATGACGGGATGCTTCGTCCCGTCACGGCGAACGAATTGTTCACCGTCATACCACCGCACCGAAACAGTGCGGGTGGATTACTGCTTGTGACAGAACATTTAGTTCCGTCAGCTTTAGCAAGGAGGCGGTAAATTAACTCCCCCTGTATGACACCTCGACTACCAAAATGGTACCTGAGTCGGTGATTTGCCGAGTCAGCTGTTCCTTGAGACGGAGTAACGTTTCGTTACCCCGTCATTCATGCAAGGGAGGAACGGCTTGTTCCGTCCTTTGCATAGGGGTGCGTGAAACACGCATACCATACATCTCAAAGGGGTTCGGGTTCTCCCGTATTTTGCATGGGCGGATAGCCACATGCTATGCTTGCCGTGCATTTTCATGCCCGAGTTCGAGACACCTGCCTGAAACCTCGCAGATTTGGGGAATAAGCCTCGTGTTTTCACTTTGAGACGCCTTCATTCGAGCGATTTCTGCAAACAGACGCCTTTACTCGAGTAGCTACAAACCTCGCAGAATCGGCGAGATTTGCTCGTCGAAGTGGTCGGATTGGCGGCTTCAGACGCCTATCCTTTAACCAGCAAACCATGTTGATGAGGATGATACCCTGTTTCAGGGCGTCATCTACATTCTTATAATCGCATGCTGGCTCACCTTTGCAATTTTTACCCGTTTCACCCCGATAGTTATCGGGCTTCGTGACTCTTTGCTTATTCATTGGACGTGGGATACCCTGAACAGTTTGCAGAGCGTTCAGCTCCGACGGTTATCTTATGATTTGCTCCCATTTCTGCCCAGTCCGTTTTCGACTGCCATTCTGCGGTGCATTTCACGCAAATCTTTACTCATTGGAACTCTCGGACTGATTGTCAGAAGTGTTTTCGGAAAACTGAATGTGTATCCTCCGAATTTATCTTCCGATACTTTCTGATACAGATTCGGATGACTTTCAGAGCGTTTTTTCAGTTTGCGTATCAGCTTCTGATTGTAGGTGTACACTTCACAATCAGTTTCAGCTTCGTTGAAGGTGATAATCGTTTCTCTTTCATAATTTGTCAGCATAGAAACTCCTTTCATTATCTGCGGAGAAGAAAAGACCGCTTATATCTATATCTTTCTCTTCTGAAGATAATATAAAAAATAGATTACTGTTAATCCTTCTATTACTCTTATTTGTATCTCTCTGTGAACACAACTCTGTAGCGCTGAGAGACGGTCACAGTATCAATTCATAATCATTTGAACGCTGATAGTGGTTTTCGTAATTATATCTGACACGAATGATTCCTTTCTCTTTCAAAGACTTAACTGCTCTTGCAACAGAACTGTGTGAGATGTGACAGTCACTTACAATGCGGTTGTAGCTTGGAAAGCACTTGCCTGTCACAGAGTTTCTGCACTTGTAAAGATAACAAAGGACATAGAATTCAATAGGTGACAGGTGTAAATCAAATGCGGTGTTTGGAATTTTTACAAAGCCTTTCATCATAGACCTCCTTTCAAGTTTTTGTGTTGAAGTTTCTACGGATACTTCATTGTCATTTCTGAGAATTTGATTTGTAAAAACAAAAAGAGCTCCTTTCCCCGCCAAGCGAAGAAGAAGCTCTCAGTCATCGTACGAAACAATCGGCAAACAAAAAAGCCGCCGAATCAAACAGACGCAATTATCCCGCAGGATAGAACAACAAAGTGTTCACGTCAAAGTCTGGTTTCGTACGGCGCTTGGAAGCTCAGTCATAAAGACTGTCTCCGCTTGCACGATTAGAAATCGTTGTATTCAGTTTTCAACAGGATTTCTCCTGTGGCTTTATTCTAACACATCACAATACGGATGTCAAGAATAAAACTGACTTCACAATCGATTTCAGTTACTTGCACAAAGAAAACAGAACATACTTTCGTTTATGCATTGATTTATACAAATCAGAAAGCACCGCAGATCTTCTTCAAACTCTCATATTCAATTTTCAAACTGCTGTGGACAGGTTCTAAGGGAACCTTGCAATCATTTCAAGCCATTTGTACTGTAAAAACAAAAAGAGCTCCTTTCCCCGCCAGGCGAAGAAGAAGCTCTCAATCATCGTACGAAACAATCGGGCAAATAAAAAAGCCGTCGAATCAAACAGACGTAATTATCCCGCAGGATAGAACACAGAAGTGTTCACGTCAAGTCTGGTTTCGTACGGCGCTTGGTAGCTCAGTCATAAAGACTGTCTCCGCTTGCTCGATTAGAAATCGTTATATTCAATTTAAATCAGGATTTCTCCTTTGACTTTATTCTAACACAATGCAGGCTTATTGTCAAGAACAAAGTTTCGTCAGTAATTAATTTCAGTTGCCTGCACAATTTTGAAAGAATGTATGTTCGTTTTAGCAACAGGATATACAAAAAAATCCGCAAGCCCCCATACAGAGACTTGCAGATTTCCAATCATAATTGTACTGTGTCACCATTTTCCAGAACTTGTTTCGCTGCAAGCAATGTATGCTTTACTATCAGCAGTTCCAAAGCAGTTCGTGTATCGGTTGTTTCTTTTCCTTCTGTTATAAGCTCTGCTAAAGCGTTGCCCATGATGTTGTACTTCTCGCCGTGGTATAATTCTTCAACTGTGATCTGCGCCATATGACCACCTCCTTGCAGTACAACACTATACCACAAGGTTTTGAAGAAGTCCAGCGAAAAGAGGAACATTTTTAAGTAAAATAAGAGGCTATTATAGGGCGTGTAAGTTTTTGCTTTTTAAGAATAAAAAATCTGCTTATGAGTGCAAATCATGAGCTTAAGAACCGCTGTCTGCATATTGATTATAGGGAATCTATTCAAAGTGCCAAACCACAATTTTCAAAGTGCCAAAATTGCACTTTGAAGAATTAAGTATAAAATGGAAAGGCGGTGCCTGTTAAAAAATAGGCATCGCCTTATCTATTATCGTATGTATTTTTGTCAGTCACAAGGCCTGTCCAAAACGGACACCCCTTTGCACATAAAAAGCCGTGCTCAGAAATTTTTGAGCACGGCTTGATTTATTTTATCTCTTTTTGTAAATAACCAGTTCGGGATTTTCTCCGTTTTCTTCATAGGTGCAGACAAGAATAAACTCCATATTTGCAGCGATACCAAAGCATCTGTCACCGCCGAATTCACATTCAAGCTGATTGCCGAGATATGTAGCGTTGTCGTCCAGGAACTTCATCGTTCTGCCGCTCGGAAGCCTGTATTCAAGATTGATATAGCTGCCCACAAGTGCGTTGAGCTTTTCAAGCTTCGGCATACCTTCAATGTTCAGAGCGTTAATTTCTTCGATAAGAGTTTTCTTGAATTCTTCAAACGCTTTATTACCGCCCAGCTCTTTATATCGATTCCAGTAATCAAGCTTCGGCAGAGTCGCTTTCAGATATGAGCGCACTTCTT
Source organism: Ruminococcus sp. (assembly GCA_045587105.1). Taxonomy (GTDB): domain Bacteria; phylum Bacillota; class Clostridia; order Oscillospirales; family Ruminococcaceae; genus Ruminococcus. The sequence continues at coordinate 6,032 of JAZNBR010000014.1, read as the reverse complement.
CCTCAGAATGTTCTTCGCTGACCATATTCTTAACACAGACATCAATCAGATCGTCCATATCGCTGTACATATACTCGCCGTCTGCATAGCACCATTTGCAGTAATCCTCGTTGAAATCGCCGTCTTTTTCCTTGCTGATAACAGAGTCCTCAAGAGGCATTCCGCAACATTGACAGATAAGCTCTCTCGGAGAGCCGAGGAGTGTGTTGATTGAAACATTAAAAAGCTTTGAGAGCAGTTTCAGCGTTTCCGTGTTCGGAACAGTTTCTCCGTTTTCCCAACGTGAAACAGCCTGACGGGTTACGAAAACCTTTTCTGCAAGCTCGTCTTGTGATAATCCGTTTCTGGTGCGAAGCTTTCGGATAATTTTTTTCGTTTCCATTGTTCATCACCTCAATAAAAGTATATCACACAGAGCTTTTTCAATCAAGCAACTTGTTGTTGCTGTATATAAACAGTTCGACAAATTGAAATTTAACAATCTAATTCTTTTTGGTAGTAAGCAAACTCTTCATCCCGTTTCACTTCACAATAACCCAACTTTGTATAAAAAGCATTCGTTCTTACATTACAAAGCGGTGTATCAAGTTTGATTTTCTTGATACCAGGATAGTAGGTTTCCACCATTTTCATTAATGAAAGACCATATCCCTTCCGATAGTGAATTGGGTCTATAAATATTCTACCAACGTACAATGTTTCACCGTCTTTGTCCACAAATAGAACTGCGCCACCAACGATTTCTCCATTTATGACTGCCTGTAGCAAATGTCCTTCATTTTGCATCTGAATGTGCCATGTAATAGAATCATAACCAGGAGGTCCACCTGGTTCGGAAGCACCAACATCAATATCGCTATCAAACGCAGCCTTTGATATAGCCGTGATTTTTTCAATATGTTTCAATTCTGCATTTTCTAATTTCATAAAAAATCACGTCCTTTGTCAAATTCTGATTTGTACGCCTGTTTGCGTCTGACTTATTATACCATGCCCACCAGGAAAATTCAATCCATAGAGTGCAGTCTCAAAAATGTGTAAAAACTACTTGTGTTTTTTCAAAAAGCGGCATAATGCTGTTAGCAAGAGAAATGATAATGTGAAACGCAAGAACTGTATCAAGTAACACCAACCCGAAAAACTATATCAAAATCCAAAGTTTTTACTGGTATAGAGGTAAAAACTTTTTGGATGGGGAAATCTCTGCCAACTCCATTCCTCACGGAACGGGGAGTTGCTTTTTTCAGTGGCGGTGTGGTATAATTAACGTAATGATAAACCAAATAAGAATTTGACGTGTTGATATTGTGTTTGAATTTAAGAGAGAATGGAGTGATTCGGATATGCCGACATTGAATGGAAAAATTGCACTTGTGACCGGCGCTAATTCAGGTATGGGTATGTCAACTACAGCAGCACTTGCAGATATGGGTGCAACCGTTGTTATGCTTTGTCGGAATGAAAAGCGCGGTATGGAAGCACTCAATGCTTTGTCTGAAAAACCGGATCGCAAGTTAGAGCTTATGCTTTGTGACTTAGGTGATTTTTCGTCCATCAGGTCATTTGCAGATGCATTCAGATCAAAATACAAAAACCTTGACATTTTGGTAAATAACGCAGGATTCATATCTCTCGACCGTCAAACAACAAAAGACGGACTTGAAAGACAATTCGGAGTAAATCATGTTGGTCATTTTCTGTTGACAATGAAACTGATTGACCTTCTTCCGAAAGGAGGGAGGATTGTTAATGTTGCATCCGGTGCACACAAGACCGGCAATATACATTTTGAGGACATTAATCTTACAAAGCACTTCAATGTAATTAAGGCATATTCGCAGAGCAAACTTGCTAATGTGCTTTTTACAAGAGAACTGGCGATCAGACTTAAAAGCAAGGGGATTATCGTGAATTGCTGTCATCCGGGAGCCGTTGCAACAAACATAGGTATTAGCAGAGATACAGGCTTTGGAAAGACAATTACAGGAATGCTGAAGCCTTTCTTTCAAACTCCGGAGCAGGGCGCACGTACTGCAATCTATCTTGCTACAAGTAAAGAGGTCGAGGGTATAACCGGAGAATATTTCTATAAATGCAAAATAGCCAAGTCGTCCAAACGCTCCAAAGATATGGAGCTGGCAAAAAAATTATTTGAGTTCACCGAGCAGATGGTAAAAGACTATTAATAAGAATATACGTGCAATCAAATTCTGCCCGAGAGTGCCGTTTGTAATTCAACCGTAGAACACAGGTAATAACGCCGAAAAAATAGAGTTGATTATAGCTTGAGCCCGATAGACGCCTTCCGATTTATCGAATGATTTCTATATTCCAGCCGTACCCGTCAGAGCGAGTGCGGCTTTCATTTGCACACAAAAACCTCCCCATTCCTTTCGGAACGGGGGAAATTGCTTTTTCAGAGAAAATGTGGTATAATGACTAAAACAGTAAGGAGGGATTTATTTGTTCATTGAAAGAAAATATGTATCATTTTTTGTGTTGTCGCAGACGGATGAACAAGCTAAAAAAGTATTTGAAGGAACAATCAAGAAGTATGTTTCTGATGCAGATGAAGCACAAAAGCTGATAGATTATCATTATTCCAACCGCACTATGGTTTACGGTGCGGAGATGGGATATTGCATTCCGCATTTTGATGAAATTGTGCGAGACTTTGAAGTGTTGGATAAGGAATATCCTTATGATAACGGCTTTGATATAACTGATACAAATGAAGTAATAATCGCAGACAAAAGCGATGACTATATCGAACTTCACTTAATCAAAAGATTTGATGGAAAAAAATATATAGTAAAGGTTCAAAAATTTAGCTGATTTTAAAATGTTGTGTACATACGTACCCGAAAGCATCAGATTTTTTTCTTGGTACATACGTACATACCTTTTTCACTTGAAATGAAAAAATATGCACTGCCGTTAAAGCAGTGCATATCACTTTTTTAGAATGTCAGTTTTTCTCCGCCTGACTCTGCGTTAAAAAACATAATATAATAAATCGGAATGTATGTTACCTTTCCGTTCTGTGTTACAGTTCTTTCATTGGAAACAACAAACGCTTTCTTTATATGATAATCCTCGTTTGATACAAAAGTATTCAGCGCACTGTGAACGGTATAATCCTTGCCAGACTTCACTTCAATCGGAACAGCAGAAAGGCTGTTGTAATCATCAATGAGATAATCGACCTCGCCTTTGTTTCTGTTGTCATAATAGAATAGTTTGTGTCCGTGCGCAATCAGTTCGCTTGCAACAACTGTTTCATAAACCGAACCGAGATTTATACTTCTTTCGTCATCAAGAATAGCACGGATGTTGTTGCCGTAGAGAATACCTGTGAGAATTCCCACATCGTTAAGATAAAGCTTCAGCAGATTTTTTCCTGTTGACTCAATCAGCGGAAACGCAGGATTTGAAATCGCCTGAACATTCAGAGCGATACCTGCGCTGATAAGATATTCAAACTCGTCGCAGTAATCGTTGAAGGTCTTGCCTTTCTTGTTTTCAATGCTCTGTGCAACGACACGCTTCTTTTTATTCTCCATATTCGACGGAATAAGGTCATACACTCTGCGTATTTTCAACTTGTTTTCCTCATCATACTTTGAAGCGTCTGCGGCATAATAGTCGTGGATTTCTTTTTGTATCTCACGGACAGACTGTATATTTTTTTCTTCAAGATAGGAATTCACAGCGTCGGGAAGTCCGCCCACAAGCAGAAATTTTCTGAACATATCCATCATCTTGCTGTGCATAGCTTCGTCAAGCGCTTCAAGGCGTTCAAACTTTTTCTGCATGGAAGTGATAACAAGCTCGTTCATTCCGATTGCATACAGAAATTCCTCAAAATCAAGAGGGAACATTCTGACCTTGCGTATGCTTCCCATTGGAATGGAAGTAGTCTGCGAAAGCGTAACGCCAAGCAGAGAGCCGCTTGCGATATATGTGAACCTGTTATCCTGCGATAAAAATTTAAGAAGCGTCAGCAGATGAGGGTAAGCTTGGATTTCGTCAATAAATATCAGCGTGTTATCCTTTTCTTTCATTTTGCTACCGAAAAGCATACTCACTTGCAGATAGAAATCCTCGATAGTGTTGGTGTTTGCAAAAAGGCGAGCACCAAGAGAATCCTCAACCATATTTATTTCGATAAAGTTTTCAAAAAGTTTTTCTCCGACGTGGCGGATAATGTAGGTCTTACCGACCTGACGCGCACCGTCTATCAGAAGAATTTTCTTTGAATCGGATGTCAGATGAGCTTCGATTAACTTTTCAATCTTGCGGTATAACATAAAAAGCACCTCCACAATGACTTTTCAATAATATTATACCACATAAAAAACAACTTTTCAATAGAAATCTGTCGATAAATTTATGACTTTTCAAAACTGTGCGTCATTTTGTTGTGCACCTCTCAGGAAAACAGAAAAGGAAACCTCGTAGTAACATTTCAGACAACGAAATCCGCTTCAAAGCAGGGTTAGGGGGAAGTAATTTTGTTGTAATCTGAAAATAAATTACTTGAAGGTAAAGGACTTTGTTATACCAAAAGAATTTCTTCAAGCGTTAATCCAACGCAAATAATTTTGTCTATCTTTATGGTTATTACTGATATAATACCCTGCTCGTGGCTTGCTCAAAACTGAATAACCCAACGTATGCCGTATATAAATAAAAACCTCCCCATTCCTTTCGGAATGAGGAGGTCATTTTGTTCTTATTCACATCAGCTTATCCGCACTTCAACGGTTAAATCCTCCCACTGTTTAGCACGGAGGTAGTTGCCGCCGGATTTACGGAAAGCCTTTGCGGTTTCAAAGTCAATTCTGAATTCCCAGGACAGCACAATTTCTGGCAAATCCTCGGATTTTTCGAGAACTCCTTGTTTATCTAAGAGCAGCCTGTGCAGCAGCGAGTCTTGCGATCGGCACACGGAAAGGTGAGCAAGAAACGTAGTCAAGACCGATTGTGTGGCAGAATTCTACGGAAGTAGGATCGCCGCCGTGCTCACCGCAGATACCGCAGTGGAGATTGGGATTAGCAGGTTTGCCGAGCTTGAGAGCTGTTTCCATGAGCTTACCAACGCCAGTCTGGTCGAGCTTAGCGAAAGGATCGTTCTCAAAGATCTTAGCGTCGTAGTAAGCGTTGAGGAACTTACCAGCGTCATCTCTTGAGAAGCCGTAAGTCATCTGAGTGAGGTCGTTAGTACCGAAGCAGAAGAAGTCAGCGTTAGCAGCGATCTCATCAGCTGTAAGAGCAGCTCTGGGGATTTCGATCATTGTACCAACCTCGTATTCGAGTTCAACGCCAGCCTCAGCGATAACAGCGTCAGCGTTAGCGATAACAACAGCCTTAACGTACTTAAGCTCCTTAACCTCACCAACGAGGGGGATCATGATTTCAGGCTTAACATTCCAGTCGGGGTGATTCTTCTTAACGTTGATAGCAGCCTTGATAACAGCCTTAGTCTGCATAGCAGCGATTTCAGGATATGTTACAGCAAGACGGCATCCACGGTGACCCATCATGGGGTTGAATTCGTGGAGTGAAGCGATAAGGTTCTTGATAGCCTCAACGGACTTGCCCTGAGCGTCAGCAAGAGTCTTGATATCAGCCTCAGTTGTAGGAACGAATTCGTGGAGAGGAGGATCGAGGAATCTGATACATACAGGTGTACCCTCAAGAGCCTCGTAGAGAGCCTCGAAGTCAGCCTGCTGCATAGGCTCAATCTTAGCAAGAGCAGCTTCTCTCTCTTCAACTGTATCTGAGCAGATCATCTCACGGAAAGCAGCGATTCTGTCAGCCTCGAAGAACATATGCTCTGTACGGCAGAGACCGATACCTTCAGCGCCGAGTTCTCTTGCCTTCTTAGCGTCAGCAGGTGTATCAGCGTTTGTTCTTACCTTGAGTGTTCTGTACTTGTCAGCCCAAGCCATGATTCTTCCGAACTCACCAGCGATCTGAGCGTCAACAGTAGGAATGATACCATCGTAGATGTTACCTGTAGAACCATC
>JAZNBR010000013.1:0-15959 GCA_045587105.1 Ruminococcus sp. | reverse complement strand
TAAATAAAACACAGGAGTTTAAACATGAATAATAATTATACAAATCAGATTAATGCAATCGTAAGTGAAGTAAAAAAAGCCGTTATTGGCAAGGATACTATTATTATCAAGGTTCTCCTTGCGATATTATGTAAAGGTCATGTTCTTATAGAAGACATTCCAGGTGTAGGAAAAACAACTCTCGCTCTCGCTTTTTCAAAAGCACTGTCTCTTGAACATAACCGTATGCAGTTTACTCCGGATGTTCTCCCGTCAGATGTAACAGGCTTCAACATATACAACAAGAAAACAGGCAGCTTTGAATTCCGCTGTGGTGCTGCATTCTGCAACCTTTTCCTTGCTGATGAGATTAATCGTACTTCAAGCAAGACACAGTCAGCTCTTCTTGAGCTTATGGAGGAAAAAAGCATAACTGTTGACGGAACTACATACAGACTTCCTGATCCCTACACTGTTATCGCTACACAGAATCCGATAGGATCTGCCGGTACTCATAGCCTTCCTGACTCTCAGCTCGACAGATTTATGATTAAATTGAGTATGGGATATCCTGATTTCAGCGGTGAGATTAATATTCTCAAAGCAAAATACAATTCCAATCCTCTGGATAATGTAAATCCTGTTACAAATGCTTCTTTTATTACAGCATTACAGGATTATATATCTGATATTTACGTTGACGACAGAATTTACGAGTATGTTGTTGCATTGTCAGCAGCAACGAGAAATCATCCTATGGTAAAGCTTGGCGTAAGCCCGAGAGGTACTCTTGCACTTATGCAGATAGCTAAGGGTATAGCTGTAATCATGGGAAGAGATTATGTTATTCCGGATGATATTTCCTATATCTGTGCAGATGTTTTCTGTCACAGAATAATGCTCAACTCAAAGGCAAAGCTTTCTGATATTACAGCTGAAGCCGTTATTGCAGAAATCCTGCGTACTGTTCCTGTTCCGGGAATATCCTCATCCGGCAGGTGATCCTATGCTGATAACAAAAATACTTTTTTTTATACTTATAATAATAAGTTCATTCTTTTATATACTTTATGTACCGGATTTTGCTCTGGTACTTCTTGTTATTTTTATCGCACTTCCTCTGATAATGTTTGTTTCAGCATTGATTCTCAGATTTTCAATAAAATCTGAGATTGTTGTAAGAGATGCTGTCATAAGCAAGAATCATCCCTTTCCTGTTCAGTTATGTATAACAAATAAGAGCTTTATTCCTGTCGGAAAGGCGGAAGCCCACATTGAGTATTATAATGTTTTCAGCAACCAGATAAATTCCTTTTATATTGATATGCCTATTCAGCCAAGAAATACCCAGCGTATAACTTTTCAGATTGATTCAAAATTCTGTGGCATTATAAAAATCAGGAATGTCAACATAAAAGTTTACGACCCTATGCGTCTCTTCAAATTCAGAACAAGTAAAAATATCACTGCTGAGATAGCTGTTATGCCTGAAATACACGATATCTCCGGTACTGTGATGAATATAGATCATGTAAACGAGGAAAGTGATGTTTTTTCTGAAAACAAGCCGGGCGATGATCCTTCGGAAGTTTTTGATCTTCGTGAATATAATCCAGGAGATAAGCTGAATCGTATCCATTGGAAGTTAAGCTCAAAGAAGGATGAATTTATCGTAAAGGAATACAGCCTTCCGGTGGATATACCTTCTGTAATCTTTCTTGATCTGAAATGCTATGAAGATTCTGAATATACACTTCCTGTTTTTGATACTCTTATAGAAGCGTTTATTTCACTTTCTCAGCTTATGATTGATAATGAAAGAAACCATAAAGTTGTATTTTATAACGGAAGCAAGAAAAAATTTGTTGAAAAAACTGTTTCCTCCGCAGAAGATCTTGCGGAAGTTACAAAGGATATCGTATTTTCATTCAATGATAATCTCTTTTGCCTGCCGCCTGACGAATATTTTAAGGAAAACTCTGTGATATCAATTTCCTCTTATACTTTTATTTCAGCGGATGTTTCAAATAATGTCTTCACACATATAAACGAATATGTGGAGGCTGATATAAAAAATGCAGTTATAATTATAAAATCTCAGGAATCAGCTGCTGATATCAGGTGTGGATATGATGATATTAATATCACTCCCGTAATAGCTGGCAGAATTTCTTCATCAATAAAGGATATAGAACTGTAATGAAAAATAATAATATCAACAATAAAAACGGTATTACAATCTGCGACAGCATTATAATGTCCGTGAAAAACAAAAGACCGTATCTGAGACGTCTTGAATCTGTTATAATTGCAGTGATAGGTTTTGTTTCTGTTATAATGTCATTTTTCGGAATGTTCAGTTTTGTGTACAATAAGGGTGCAGTAATTACAGCTGCTGTCTTTTTTTCAGTATTCTACATCACGCTGATTCTGATTAACCGTAAGGCACTCTGGATAATTGCAGCTTCTCTCCTGTTTTTAACGGGATCTGCTGTAAAAATGCTCGATGATATAACAGAAGGCTTTAAATTCGTATATAATGTAATCTACAAGGAATCGCTCAACAGTGATATAAATTACTACAAATATGTTGATTTCGACCATGAAGAAAAGGCGACAACTATTCTATTTATCTTTGGAATATGGCTTATCGCCTTTGTGGTGTATTTCTTTACAATATATCATACGAATCTGATTCTTCCGCTTATAGTAACCTTCCCCATAATAGAAATTGGTCTGTATAACGGTATTGCTATTCCGATTTTCTGGGGTATGCTTACTGTAAGCTACTGGATAGCTATGTTCTGCATAACTTCTACCGATATGGGTGAATATACAGGTGGTTCGGGTGGATTTGTCCGGAAAAATAACGTTTTCTCGCCAAAACGTCAGATGAAGCTAAAGGTTACGGAAAAATGCGGTATTTTTATTATTGCTTGTGTTATGATCGTAACATTTATAACTTCTTATGTAATTAATATTACTGATTATGAAAGAAGCAACAAGATAAACCAGAAACGCCGTGAATTGAGTCTTGCTTTTGAGGAATTCTCTATTGAGAATCTTGCGGAAAGCTTTTCAAAAATTGCAGGAGTTTTCGGCCTTTCCTTTAAATACAATAATAACAAGCTTGGCAGCAAGGATCACATAACCTACAAGAATGTTACCGATCTTGAGGTTACATTCGATAAGCTTTATAACGGTGCAGTTTATCTTAAGGATAATGTCGGAAGTGTTTACAAGGAAAATGAGTGGCTTGAACTGAGCAGTAAAAGTTATAATGATCAGATTTTTGATGAATTCAAATCATACAAGATCTTTCCTCAGGATTTCCCAGGACTTTACTCTCAGCTTCTTAATCCGGCGGCAGCTGATATCAATATAACGATTGAATCAAAGGTAAAAAAAGATAGATTATTTGCCCCCTACGGAACAAAAAATATAGGCGGACTTTCTTATAGCCGTGATATGATCGTGTCGTCACTCGATACAGAATCAAAAGAATTTGCGTATAATTTTGTTCCTATTAATACTGATTATTATGTCTCATTGCTCATGGAAAATCGCACGGAAGTCTTTAACAGTTCAATGGTGACTGATCCTAATTGCCGGAACAGTATAGAAAATTTCTGTGCAAACAATAAACTTTCTCCTGAGTATCTTGAACTTAAGCTTCCGTTCAGCATTAACGGCTTATACAACAACGGACATCTGATTATAGGTGCACTTCTTGAAAACAAATATCGCGATTTTGTTTATGATAATTACCTTCAGCTGCCGGATAATAAAAATATGGATGAGGTTCTTGAGGAATACAGCGATATTATTGATGATGCTTCCTATGCACAAACTTCCTCAGATAAGCTCGATTTACTTCGTAGAATGAGAGAGAAAATGGCTTCGGATACAGAATACACACTCTCTCCCGGCAAGACTCCTTCAAATCGTGACTTCGTAAATTATTTCCTTATAGAAAACCAGAAGGGTTATTGTATTCACTATGCGACTTCCGGTGTTCTGCTTGCAAGAATGGCAGGAATCCCTGCACGCTATGCGACAGGCTATATTATTGTTGCTGATGATTTTCAGAATTGTACTGTTAATTCTGACGGAACATATACAATAGATGTAGAGGATAACAGAAGTCATGCTTGGGTTGAGGTCTATATTGATGGTCTGGGATGGCTTCCTTATGAGTTCACAGCCGGATATACAGAACGTACTATCAGTCACACACCTCCTTCAAATGAACCTGATGTTACAGAACCTTCTTCATCGGATGTGACAACTGAACCGATCTCAACCACAACTGGCAGTAATTCTTCTCAGACATCAGAACAGGAAATTACTCAGATAATTACAACAACTACTACAACTTCTCAATCAGGTGCAGCTGAGGTTATAGGTACAGGAACCGGGAATGCAAGAGCAGTCAGGGCGGTGAAAAGCTCCGATAAAATCCCTGCTGTTGTAAAACATATAATTTATATTCTTGTAATGATAATTCTTATCGTTGCTGCTATCATTATAAGACGAATTATTATTCTCAAATTGAGATACAAGCATTTTACCAGCGGAACAGTTTCTGACAGAATTAACAGTATGTATCATTATTCTGAGCAGCTGCTTTCTATTCTTGGCTTTAAGAATGAGAAGAAAAATTATACTGAATTCTCGAAGTATATAGAGAAGCATATCGGTAATGATTTCTTCCCTTCCGGTGATTTCAACAGATTTATGGATATAGCTCTTTGCAGTGGATTCAGCAAGGAAAAGCCAACTCAAGATGATGTTACATTCTGTATGGATTTTGTAAATACACTTGCAGCCAATATTTACAGTAAATCCGGATTTTTCCGTAAGATATGGTTTAAAACCGGAAAGGTAATAATTTAGGAGGTTTGAAAATGAGCAGCAATAAATTTATAGCAAAAGGACTTCTTCTTACCATAATCGGACTGATACTTGTATTCTTCCCGAAAATAATAACTTATACGCTTTACGGTATCTGTATTATAATTGCTCTTGCCTGTTTCTTTGAGATTATACAGGGACTTGCTTCCGGAGATTTCAGAGTAGTCATTCCATGTGTAATCGGCACAGCAATTCTGATTGGTGTGATTATATTCCTTCCAAAAATCATCGCTTTCGGATTGGGATTTATAGGTGGCTTAATTATTGCAGTGCTTGGAATTTCAGAAATTGTAAAGGCAATTAAATCTGATAAAGGTCTGGTCAGAGGAATCATCGGTGCGGTCATGCTCGTTACCGGCGGATTATGTGTCATTAATCCTTTCAATGCCGGAGCATTTGCAAGAATTATCATTGGTGTGGTCATGATACTTGTCGGAATATTTAATCTTTATGTTGCCCGTGTAGCTGCTTCGAGAAAAAGCGGATCAGCTTCCGGAATTATTGACGTCAGCGGATACACAATAGATGATAAATAAAATTAAGTAGGGCGATTTTTCATCTTCCTCTCATACAACCGTATATGCCGTTCGGCATACAGCGATTCAATTCAAAAGTAAATATGTACTAACGCATAGTAATCTGAATACTGACTAAGCCTGGCTTTGTCAGTATTTCTTTTTCATTAAAGCTCTACGAAAATGATTTATCCAAGCTCTTATTATCAAGTTTATAAATTCAGTTTGTTAGATCAATACCCCACTTTCTTCTGTATCTTCATCGTGCATCCACCTTCATCGTAACACCATCTCTGTGGAATTTCACCACAGAGCATTGTGATATGCCCGTCATAATAAAAAACCTGCTGTACCACGATGATACAGCAGGTTTTGTTCATTAATTACTTTTCAAGTTCAAGCTTATCGAAAGGTTCATAACGCTTATAAGCTGATTTGTTTTTCTCAACAGAATAGCCCTTTGCGATTTCTTCTATCCAGTCAGCAAAAACTGAGGCGTATCTATTCTGGATAAGAGCTTCCTTAAAATCTTCTGTCCAGAGATCATCAGCATTTATACGTTCTTCCAGATCAGCCTTGATGATAACATAGATTGTATCATCATCGTACTGGTATCTTTCAGCAGTATATAAAGGCATATCGCTGCCAAAAAGCTTGGTATCAAATGCTTCAGATGCCTTTTCTGCATCAGTTTTCTCAACAGGTGTGGTAGTGACTGTCTCACTGTTTGCAGCAGCAGTTGTTGTAGTAATCTTTGCAATTATTTTTTCATTTGCATGAGGATCTGTTGTAGTTGTAGTAGTTGTTGCAGATGCGTCAGTTGTTGTGGTTGTGGTTGTAGTTGTAGTAGTTGCAGAAGTTGTCTGTCCGGAAACTGTCGTAGTTATTGTAGCAGCATATTCAGTGTACGCTTCCTGAAGCTCGTCTACTTTTGCAAGCTTATCATCGTTATCCTTTTCAGCATTGATCTGCTTTACATAGCTGTCAGCAAGCTTTTCAAGATCGTGAATAGTATCTTCATCATACTTATTGCCCTGACTGTCAGCAGTTTTGATTTCGATATATTTCACTCTTGCATTATTATCGAGATAATACTGCTTGAGTTCATCTTCTGTACATCCGTTCGGCCTGTCTATACCATAATAATGCTCGAATACATGAGTTACCTTAAACTCGAATGCAGCGATCTTTTTAAGTGATTCATCACCAACGCCGTTCTTTTCATAGAAATCACGGTCGGCTTCTGATAAAGATTTGACTGAACTGTTGACCATATCTTCCTCTTCATCTGTGAGAGTACCGTTTATTTTATCAAATTCCTTTTCAATTGCTACGAACTGACGGCACTGTTCAGTTGCCTGATCCTGAATCCATGTAGAAGCGTCTGTTCCCCCAATGCGGAACTTCTTTATATCATCGGGTGTAGGCATTGCACTTGTGCTGGAAATATACTGGGACGCAGCACTGTTGTATGCAGTAAGCTCATAAGTGATGAAGATTCCTGCCGGAACATCATATCCGTCAATTGTTAAAGCGTTTTTTGTACCGTTACCGATTGTCGGTCCGCTTGGTGCAGAACATCCGGTTGAAACAGCAGCTATTGCAAAAGCGAGAGCTGCAGCTGCAAATCTGTTCGTATTTTTCATTTAAATTCCTCCGATTAAGTGAATGTATTCCATATACTGTATTATTATACAATATTTTTTTTGATTTGTCCATAGCAAAATGAAATTTTCTTTATTTTGTCACCTTTTGCACAAATTATATTTTAAAATCAGGTGAGAAATCCATAATATTTTGTGCATTACTGCCAACAGAGTTCGCAGCAAATCCGGTTTTAAAAAAATTCCCCTTTATTGTATTGACTTAACCTTTGAATAATGGTACAATATAAATGTATGTATTATTATAGACGGAGGTATTTTATGAACGTTATTCTTCTTGAACATACTCCAGATCCGGAAAGGCTCGTTGCTACTGCTGCAAAGCTTTGTTATTCAAGCAGTGATATAAGCTCCCTCCGTAATGGACTTACAGATGATAAAATAAGCGGATTTATTGATATGCTTGTGTCAATCGGTCATGAAAGCGTCATGGAACACGTCAGCTTTACTTTTGGTATCGAAGGAATTTCCCGTGCCTGCTCGCATCAGCTTGTCCGTCACAGAATTGCTTCATATTCCCAGAAAAGTCAGCGTTACGTCAATGAGAACGGATTCAGTTTTATAACTCCTCCTGCTGTTGCAGATTGTCCTGAGGCAGACGAGGAGTTCCGCAGAGCAGTTGTCTCAATTCAGAATAGCTACAAAACAATTGCTGATGCCCTCACAGAAGTACATAAAAATAACTTAATCGCACAGGGACTTGACGAAAAAACTGCTCTTTCCAAGGCTATAAAGCTCGCAAACGAAGACGCTCGTTTTATTCTTCCTAATGCCTGCGAAACAAAAATTGTCGTGACTATGAATGTACGTTCACTTTTTAATTTCTTCCAGCATCGCTGCTGCAATCGTGCACAGTGGGAAATTCAAGCGGTAGCAAATGAAATGCTCCGTCTCTGCAAGGAAGTTGCTCCGCATATATTTGCAAACGCTGGTCCTTCATGTGTTGCGGAAGGAAAATGTCCTGAAGGAAATATGACCTGCGGAAAATTCGCTGAGGTCAGAAAAAAATATAAAGATTCCGGAAACTCCGGCAAATAAATATACCGGTAATTTTAATATGCTTGAATTCAGAGATATTACAATAAACGACAAAGAACGCATTACTTCGGCTCTGAGGCAGTCTGATTTTATGGGATGCGAATACAGCTTTGCAAATAATATGGCTTGGAAACGGCTTGCAGGTTCAAAGATTGCTTTTTTTCGTAATTTCTACATTTGCTGTGCTTTTGAAACATATGATGACATCCCGCATTTTATTTTTCCGGCAGGAAGCGGTGATTATTCCGAAGTAATAAACATAATGAGAAGCTTTTCCGATTCACTTGGAAAACCTCTTGTTCTTACTGGGGTTACAAATAAAACACTTTCTGTTCTGAACGAGCTTTTTCCCGATCAGTTCACGGCTGAACACGACAGGGACTGCTCTGATTATATTTATTTATCCAGCGATCTTATTGAACTCAAAGGGAAAAAATATCACGGAAAACGGAATCATCTGGCTAAGCTGAAAAATTATTCCTACTCCCCTGTCACTGAAAAGGATTTTGATGAATGTATCTATTTCTGTACTCAATCCTACAACAGCAGACAGGATAATCCGGATCATTCATCAATCGCTGAACAGTATGCAATAAATACTTATTTCAGCTATTATGAGGAACTCCGGCTTTGCGGCGGAATTATCCGTATTGATGGAAAAATCGCTGCTGTTACGCTTGGCGAACAGCTGAACAGCGAAACATTCTGCGTTCATATTGAAAAGGCAGATACGTCTCATGCAGGAATATACGCAGGAATCAACAAGTTTTTTGTAGAAAATGAAGCCCATGAATATAAATATATAAATCGTGAAGAAGATCTTGGCATTGAAGGTCTGCGTAAATCAAAGCTCTCCTATCATCCGGCATTTCTTCTCGATAAATATACAGTGACTTTTAAATGAAAGGATTTTTTATATGATATACGTTTATCTTGCAAACGGTTTTGAAGAAACTGAAGCAATAGCTCCTATTGATCTTCTGAGAAGAGCGGGAAAAAAAGTTGTTTTAGTCGGAATAGGCGACAACATAATCACAAGCTCACACGGTGTTAACATCGTAGCTGATACAATAGCTCAGGAGGCTCCGCTGACGGACGAGCTTGAAATGATTGTTCTGCCCGGCGGAATGCCCGGTACTCTTAATCTTGAGGCTTCCTCATACGTTCAGGCGGCTATTGATTACTGTACAGCAAATAATATTTATATCGGTGCGATTTGTGCTGCACCTTCCATACTTGGTCACAAGGGACTTCTCAATGGCAGAAAGGCTGTATGCTATCAGGGCTTTGAAACTCAGCTTGAAGGTGCCGAAATAGTTGATTCTCCAGTAGCAGAGGATGGTATTTTTATTACTGCAAGAGGTGCAGGTGCTGCAATTGATTTCGGACTTAAGCTTGTTGAAAAAGTTGTTTCTGCTCCCGAAAGCAAAAAACAGCGTGCTGCTATAATGTATGACTGATATTACAGATAAAAAAGAACTCAGGAAGTATTATTCTGCTCAGAGAAAAAATGCAAAAACTACTGAGAAGGATAATGCTATTGCCTTAAGGTTTCTGTCGGAAGAAATTATAAAAAATGCTGATGTCGTACTACTCTACGCCTCTTTCGGCTCCGAGATCAATACATGGGATATAGCACAGACACTTCTTGACCGAAATGTCACGCTTGCTTATCCCCTTTGCGGTGAAGATTCAGAAATGACCTTTCATGTTGTATCCTCTTTTGATCAACTTACTGTCAGTCAGTATGGAAAATTCGGAATACGAGAACCTGACAGCTCATTTCCACAGCCTGTCATAACAGAAAAATCTGTCTGTATACTTCCGGGACTTGCTTTCACTGAAGTTGGAGGACGTCTTGGTTACGGCGGTGGATTTTATGACAGATTTCTTGCAAAAAATGAGAATGTAAACAAAATAGCTCTTTCATACGAAAAATTAATTGTACCAGAGCTGCCGCTTTTACCGCATGACATCAGAACAGATATGATTATAACCGAAGAAAGGATGGTGTTTTGCAATGCCAAATAATGACGATCTTATCAATGATATTTTAAATGAGCTTGACATCAAAAAGAACGCTCCGCCTGATGAAAAACTTTCGGAATTGCTGTCTGCTTCTCCTGAACCGGACAACGGAAATATTCCCCAGCAGGATTTTTCTGATACCGTTTCAGAGCCGAAAATTCAGGATATTGAAGAAATTTTCCGAAATGATTACCAGAATTATTATCAGGAAGAACCTGCAAAAACGGCAGAGGAACAATATCCTGTAAATGCTCCATATCAGGACAATGGGAATTATCCTGAAGAATACGGTTATGCACCTGCGAATGAATATCCTCCGCAGAGAAGTGCTCCGAAAAAGAAAAAGAAGAAAAGAAAGAAAAAACGCAGTCGTCTGCCAGGTGTTCTTATTCTGACTACTTTTATTTTCGCTGTTTCTATTGTTCTTGCAATGGTAATTATTGTTTTCGGACGTGATATGCTTGGTATTGAAAAAAGCGATACGCCAAAGCTTATTGTTATCGAAGAAGGAGCAACAACAGAAGATATCGCTCAGCAGCTCAAGGATGAAGGCATCATCAAATCGCCTAAGTTCTTCGCATTGTTTTCACGTCTGAGAAAGTCAGACTCGCTGTATATTCCCGGTGAACACTTTGTACGTCCTAACATGGCTTACGAGACAATCATACAGACTCTTACAACCAACGAAGAACAGAACAAGATTCCTGTTGAAGTAACCTTCCCGGAAGGAATTACTATCTTTGACGCAGCTTTGATTCTTGAAGAAAACAAAGTATGCAGTCAGGAAGATTTTATGTTCTATTTCAACGCTGCCGGATATGGATTTGAATTTGAGGACAGACTTCCTATTGATCCTCAGCTGAAATTCAAACCAATGGAGGGATACGTTTTCCCTGATACATACTTCTTCTATGAAGGAATGGATCCTGAAAAGGTATGTCAGAAAATTTACCTTAACTTTGACAACAAGATGACCGATGACCGACTTAAGCGTATGGAGGAGCTTCAGCTTTCACTTGACGAGCTTATAACGTTTGCTTCTATCGTTCAGAAGGAAGCAGCAACAACAAACATGATGACAATGGTTGCTTCTGTATTCTGGAATCGTCTGAATAATGCTGATGTATACCCGAAGCTTGAATCAGATCCGACTTCAAATTACTCAAATCACGTTATCAAACCAAATCAGGATGTATACAACAAATCCATGATTGAAGCCTACGATACATATATCAGTGCCGGACTTCCTCCGGGAGCTATATGCAATCCCGGTATTGATGCAATTGATGCCGTTCTTGCATGTCAGAAGAGCGATTACTACTATTTTATCGCCAATATCTATACAGAAGAAACATTCTTCTCTGAAACATACGAACAACATCTGATATATGAAGAAAAAATCAAAGAAGATATCGCCCTGATGGAAGCACAGAAGCAGGAAGAAGGAAATGAAAATGAATAAACTTGAAGTTCTTGCTCCTGCCGGAGATGAAGAAAGATTCGGTGCTGCTGTAAGATATGGCGCTGACGCTGTATATCTCGGCAGAAAACAGTTCGGTATGAGAGCGTCTCCTATGAATTTTGATTTTGAACAGCTCTGCAATGCAGTGAGATATGCTCATGAAAGGAACGTCAAAGTATATCTCACCTGCAATACGCTCCCGAGAAACAATGAAATACCGTACTTTGAACAGTTTGTTCGGGAAGCGGTTGAAGCAGGAGTTGACGCCCTTATTGTCGCAGATATAGGTTTGCTTATGCTGGTAAAAAAATATGCTCCGGATATGGAAATTCATATTTCAACCCAGACAGGTATAGTTAATTACGTTACTGCACGGGAACTGTACAATCTCGGAGCAAAAAGAATTGTACTCGCAAGAGAGCTTTCACTTGATGAAATTGCAGAAATAAGAGCCAAGACTTCTTCTGATCTTGATATAGAAGCATTTGTTCACGGAGCAATGTGTGTATCATTCTCAGGAAGATGTCTGCTTTCACAGTATCTTGTGAATCGTGACGCAAATCGTGGAGAATGTGCCCAGCCTTGCCGATGGGGATATCATCTCATGGAAGAAAAGCGTCCCGGTGAATACTTCCCTGTATATGAAGATGAAAAAGGCACATATATACTCAATTCAAAGGATATGTGCATGATTGAGCATATCGACAGACTCGCTGACGCAGGTGTTACAAGTCTGAAAATTGAGGGAAGAGCAAAATCAGCATATTATGCCGCTGTTGTAACAAATGCTTACAGAATGGCAGTAGATGAATATTATAAGGATCCGCAGAATTATCAGCTTTCTGACTGGGTAAGAGATGAAGTATACAAGGTGAGTCATCGTAAATATTGCAATGGATTCTTCTTTGGTGTTCCTGACGAGTCGCAATACTATGAAAACAGCGGATATATAAGGAACTATGACGTTGTGGCAGTAGTTGAAAAATGCGAAAACGGAATTGTTTATTGTACTCAGCGTAATAAATTCTTTGCCGGAGATACTGTTGAAGTTCTTCCACCATCATGTAAGCCTATTGAACTTGTTCTTGATAAGCTTTATGACGAAAATAATCAGGAGATCGAGACAACAAATCACGCTATGATGCGATTTTCATTTGAATCTGATATACTGTTTCCGGAGGGCACAGTAATCAGAAAGTCAGTTGAAAAATAAATTCAGAAATTTTTAAGAAAAAGTTCAAAAATCACTGGACAAATGACGTTTTTTGTGATATAATTTTATTTAGTTTATTCATGAGGTGATAAGAAATGGGTATTTTTTCTATATTTAAGAGCGGTAGTAATTATTTTGATAAGAAAATCACTCCGAAGTGTGAGTACTGCCAGAATGGTAAGCGTACTAATGCCGGAGATAAAATTCTTTGCGAAATAAAAGCACTTGTTGATCCTAATTATTCATGTAATAAGTTCGTTTACTCCCCTCTTAAACGTATCCCAGTAAAACAGCTTAATTCTGTTGGTATTCTTGGTGATGAATCTCTTTATCTTGAATCCGCTGGCGATCGTGCTGAAAAAGAAGAGGAAAAAAACAAAGAAAAAAATGCAGGCAACAAGGAATCTGAAACTGAAGTAAATAATAATGATTCCGAAAACAGTACTGAATCTGATGAAAATAATAAAGCTCCTGAAGAATTTCTGGCTTCTACGGAAAATAATGCTTCTTCAGATGAAGAAACAACCGATTAATTTGTACATACCGCAGCTGTCTGCTCAGACGGCTGCGGATAAGTCATAATTTTTGTCAGTAAAGATAAAGAATGCTATGAAAGCAGATTTAAGTATAATAACCCCTTCAATACAGAAAACCTCAAAGATTTTATTTATTCTTGGATTTTTCTTTTCATTTTTAATACCACTTATGAATGTTTTACCTTTTATTAAATTTTTGTTGGTTCTGTATGTTATTGCTTTAGTCTTTAACAGTGTGAATATTATACGCATTTTATCGAAAACAAGATAATGCAATCTTTATTTATTCTGTTATTTCAAATTTAATACGCGGGTGTGGCGGAACTGGCAGACGCACGAGATTTAGGTTCTCGCGCCGCAAGGTGTGCAGGTTCGATTCCTGTCACCCGCACCATCTATATGTGACAAAAAAGATCACATGCCAAAAAAGTCCGATTTATCGTGGCTGAATTAGGGAACACTTAATTCGGGGTAGTGGATAGCAGAAGTGCTATCCACTTTTCTTTTATGCGGATTACTTCACAGCTCCGATGTGCGTGAAGTAAATATCAATATCCTGATGTTCCTTCCCGAAACTGTCAATTGTTCTTTCATGGACTTCAATGCGTGATACGAAAGTGTGAAGAATTTCTTGGGTGAGTTCTGTCAGAGTCGTATACTTCTTTGCCAGCGAAATGAACCTTGCAGTATCCGCAGTCTTGCTTTTTGCCTGGGCTATGGTTTCATTCAATGAGGCAATCTGCTCTTTCAGTTCCGATCGCTCTGTAGCATATCCCTGTGACAGCATCTGGAATTGCGTATCGTCAATCGTTCCCAACACATGATCTTCGTACAGTTTCTTGAATATGACAGTCAGTTCTGCCATACGCTTTTCGTACTTGGTCAGCTGTTTCGATGATTCTGCAATGGTTTTGTTAAGCTCCGCATTGACTCTGCGTCCGATAAAATCAGCAAATTGCTCCGGATGCTCTCTTGCAGATTGGGTGATTGCTTGGATTTCATGCAGTACCAATCGCTTCAGGTGACTTTCTTTTATGGAGTGCATGGTGCAGGTGTTGCTCGTGTTCTTCCTGTAATTTGCACATACAAATTTCCAGTTTTCGGGTTTGCCATTGCGGTGACGATGAAAATACAATTTGCTTTTGCAGTCGGCACAGAACAGAATTCCTGCAAAGATACTCTTTTCACCGAAGTTTGTTCGTCTGCGTTTGCTCTTACGAATTCGCTGTACAATGTCCCATGTGTTTTGTTCAATGATCTGTTCCTGGGTATTCTCAATGAGTTTATGCTCTGATTCGGGACGTTTCAGCTTTCGATGATCCTTATAAGATGGTCTGCCGTATCGGAAGTTACAGGTGTGTCCCAGATAGCTTACATCCTCCAATATCAAAGCAATCGTTGTCGGATTCCACGCATATGGTTTGCTTACATCAAAATTTGAAAGAATAATACCGCTGTGGGTGTATTCATACATAGCAGGTGTGGGGATTTTCTCCTTTTCAAGCTGTTTTGCAATCTGTGATGGACCATACCCTTCAGCACACAAATGAAAAATCTTACGGACAACAGGTGCTGTTTCCTCATCGGGAATCAGCATATTTTTGTCATGTTCCGACTTACGATAACCATACGGCGGCCTTGATGCAACACGCTGTCCACGATCCGATTTGATTTTATTGCTCGCCTTGATCTTCTTGGAAGTATCCTTAACGTGCATCTCGTTGAAGATATTGCAGAATGTTGCAATATCCATACCCGATGAATTCGCATCCGCTGTGTCTACATTATCGTTGATTGCGATAAACCGTACACCTCGCTGCGGGAAGTATTCTTCCGTGTACAGCCCTACATGAAGATGATTTCTTCCGAATCTGGATAAATCCTTGACGATAATAGTTGACACTTTATCATCTTCAACATCCTCCAGCATTCTTTTGAAAGCAGGACGATTGAAATCGCTGCCCGTATAACCATCGTCAATATAAAATTGATGATTGAGAAATCCGTGTTCAACTGCGAACTTAGTAAGGATATCCTTTTGATTTGTGATACTGTTGCTCTCACCCTGCAGCATATCCTCATGGGACAGACGGCAGTACAGGGCGGTGATTTTTTGATTGTTTGGCATTCGTTACCTTCCTTTCCGTCCTTGTGGACTATGCCAAACCGATTGTGCTATCAACAAGGATACCACAATTGATCTGACAAGTCCAGTGTTTTACGAAACTATTTGCATTTCCTGTTACATGAGATATCTGAGCTTATCCTCAGCAGTTTCCTTTGCCTGTGCATCGAACACATCATGCACATACTAGATCGTGCCTTCGATTTTTACATAATGTGCGTTTTCCTTGTGTTCTCGTTTCTGAAATTCATAAGCCTTAAGATTCGTTTTCTTCAATCGGCATCACACTCCTTTTCCTGATTCCTGTTTGATTCGTGTGATTCATTTTGATCCCTCCATTCTTATATTTTTCAAGTTTATATGTGAAGTGGGTTCGGGCTACTGCCCGTCTTGAAGGCGCATGCGGCATGCCATGCGCTATGCTTGCTGGTATAATAAAAGTGGGTACAAAAGAGTACCAATCTTGCATTCAGCCGGCACAGATG
>JAZNBR010000012.1:0-41520 GCA_045587105.1 Ruminococcus sp. | reverse complement strand
ACCGTGCCTACGAACGACTGGGAGAGGATTTGTATAATCTTTTCCTTAACAACTGCGAGTCTTTCGCTAATTGGTGCGTATACGGCAAAAACGAATCAAAGCAAATCAACGGCGTTATGTCAATGCTATTGGATTTGCTATTCAGATGAAAGGAGCATACAAAAATGTTCAACAACAACCGATATCTTACCTGTGGTGTAGATTCAACAATACCCCTTGAATTACAGTTATTCCTGTGGAACTGCGTTGATGAATTGCCTGCGGAACGAGACTATTTGCAGGTATTCAACCTTGAACCGTTTGGAGAGATGCAGAAAATCACCCACACGTCAGAGAATCCCGAACACAAAATGGAATACCTTATTCCGTCAGAAAAGCTCATTGCCGAGAAGATTTACATAATCGATGACGGTGACCATTCAACAATGCTGCTTGCAGAAGAATATTAGTGACAATGCCGCTCCTTCGGGAGCGGCTATTTTACGTTATTTTGGAGGAAATCAAAATGGAAGAAAAATTAATTTGCTCAAACTGTGGAAATGAAATCAAAGATGATGACTACTCAATGGTCAATGGACAAATTGTCTGTTCTGATTGCGTAGAACGCTATTGCTGTACTTGCGACAGATGCGGTTCTACTATATTTGACTCTGATGCATTTGGTGACGAATATACAAATCTTTGTCAATCATGTCATGATAACTTTTACACACGTTGTGAAACTTGTGACGCACTCGTCCACATTGATGATTGCTTTCATCTCAATGGCTATGACTACTGTTCTGATTGCTACCACGATGAGGTAGATAAATGCCGAAATATCCATGATTATAGTTATAAACCTGAGCCTATTTTCTATGGGGATAGTTCACGATATTTCGGCGTTGAGCTTGAAATAGACGGATCTGGCAAAGATGATGATAACGCCAAAGAACTGCTAAGAATAGCCAATTCAGACGACAACAGTGAGCGTGTCTATATCAAGGGGGACGGTTCTCTCGATGACGGTATGGAGATAATCTCGCATCCTATGTCCCTTGAATATCACAAGCAATTCTGCTGGGAGGAGATAATGAGAAGGGCTATATCACTGGGATATCGCTCACATCAGACAAGTACCTGCGGACTTCATATCCATGTGAACCGTGACAGCTTCGGTGATTCCAGAGAGGAACAGGATGAAGTTATCAGCCGAATTTTGTACTTTGTTGAAACTCACTGGAACGAGATGCTAAAGTTCAGTCGCCGAAGCGAGTACTCAATGAATCGCTGGGCGGCTCGTTACGGATTTGAAAAGACGGGTCGTGAGATTCTCGATAAGGCTAAGAAAGGCAATTACGGAAGATATACCGCTGTCAATCTTTGCAATTACAACACGATTGAGTTCCGTATGTTCAGAGGTACGCTGAAATACAACACACTTATCGCTGCATTGGAACTGGTAAATGCAATTTGTGATATTGCTGTTGGAATGAGCGACGAAGGATTGCAGAAGCTTTCATGGTCGGAATTTGCAGCGAATATTACAGATACCGAACTTATTCAGTACCTGAAAGAACGCAAGCTCTACATAAATGAAGAAATCGAAGCACAGGGGGAAATGTGATGAAACCAATTGATTTTATTAAGGCTGTACCGACGGGAAGCCCTATCGGTGATGTGCTCAAAATAGCTACGCTGATTGCTGCAACAGTGCTTGTTGACAAAATCGGAGAAGTCGTAATGGAAGTATTAAACGACGGAAATCAGGCACTTTTAGACGTTAATTACAAGGAGGAGAATTAGAATGTGTGCACTTTTTGGTTGGCTCGATTATAAACACATTTTACCGTATAACGTACTGAAAAAACTTACTCAGACACTTGCAAATGCGGCGGAGGAACGTGGTACTGATGCCGCTGGTATAAGCTACATAAAAGACGGAAAAGTTACAATATACAAGAGACCTAAGCCTGCTCATAAGCTTAAATTCACTTTCCCCGAAGATACGAGAGCAGTCATGGGACACACCCGACTTACAACTCAGGGAAATCAGAAGCTTAATTACAACAATCACCCATTCTCCGGCACTGCCGGAGATACAAGTTTTGCTTTTGCTCACAACGGGGTTTTGTATAACGACCGTGAACTCCGTAAGGACAAGCTTATACCCGATACTCACATTGAGACAGACTCTTATGCCGCTTGTCAGCTCATTGAGACACAGGGGAAGCTTGACTTCGATAGTCTCAAATATATGGCTGAAACAGTCGAGGGAAACTTCGTGTTTACTGTACTTGACCAGTACAACAATTTGTATATCGTCAAAGGAAGTAACCCTATGTACCTGCTCCATTTTGAAGCCCTGGGAATTAACATTTACGCCTCGACTGAATCTATTATGAAGAATGCCTTAAAAAAAGTTGGTCTGCATAAGTTCGCATACGAGCAAGTTGAGACTAATGAAGGCGATATTTTGTGTATCAACAAGAACGGTGAAATCACTCGTTCCGAATTTGAACATAAGCTGTATCGTTCGAAGTATATAAGTTGGTATGATGACTCTATCTATTATAATATACACGAAGAAATCTTGCTTGCATATTGCAGTATGTATGGGGTGGACAGTTCAGATGTGGAACTCCTGCTGGAGTATGGCTATACCTGTGATGAGATCGAGGATATGCTCGCAGACCACGATCTGCTCCAAGAGGCTCTTCGTGATGTGAAGTATATGTGCGGAGAGGATATATATGAATCTTGCTATGGAGGAGCATTTTGAAGTCCCAAAAAGTTTACTTTATGAGACACCTGAAAAATAGCGAAAAAAGCGTTCCAAAAAGTGGCGTTTTGACTTTTGAGACGTTCCGAAAGTCGCCACCACTTTTGGGGACGGATTGGAGGAATTATGGACAATAGAATTTATGGGTATGCCCGTGTTTCAACCCGTGAGCAGAACGAAGACCGACAGCTTGAAGCTCTGACCAGTTTTGGAGTCCCTAAGCAGAATATAATTGTTGATAAGGCTTCTGGCAAGGATACCGAGCGCGAAGGTTATCAATACCTCAAACGTCAGATACTCCGGAAGGGAGATACGCTTGTTATCAAGGAACTGGATAGACTCAGCAGAAATAAGACTGACATTAAGAAAGAACTGGAAGAGTTCAAGGCGGCAGGAGTACGTGTAAAGATACTCGACATTCCGACTACTCTTACGGACTTTCCGCCGGATCAAGCATGGGTACTTGAAATGATTAACGCTATACTCATAGAAGTGCTTGGAGCTATAGCTGAAAACGAACGTAACAAGATCCGTGCTCGACAGCGTGAAGGCATCGAAACTGCTAAAAAGAAAAATGTTCGCTTCGGACGTCCGACAAAATCTTTGCCAGATAATTGGCGTGATGTACTGGCTGAGGTTCGTAGCGGAAAGAGAAGACCTGTAGAAGCAATGCGTGAACTTGGTATCTCCAAGTCGTGCTACTACAGGCTTTATAATAAACTTCCGCCTATATCCAAAGAGGTGATTGCTGATGATAAAAAACGGTAACGGCGAAGGCAGTATCTATAAGGATAAAAATGGTCGCTGGCGTGGTGCGATAACACTGTATTGCGAAAACGGCACTCCTAAACGGAAATATGTATCTGGAAGGACTAAACGCGAAGTCTGTGAAAAATTCAAGAGCCTTATGAGTGATATTAAGTATGGCGGATATACCGAACCAACTAAGCTTACACTTTACGAATGGCTAAGCACCTGGTATGATATGTACTGCCGTGACAATCTTAAACCATCAACCTTGATCAATTACGAAACATTTATAGAAAAACACATAAAGCCAACTATCGGGAATGTAAAGATAAGTGAGCTTAACCCATTAATGCTACAACGCTTCTATCAGGAGAAATACAGGAGCGGTAAGCTGGATGGTACAGGAGGGCTGAGTCCTAAAACAATGCATAACCTTCATACTATGATACATTGTGGACTTGATAAAGCCTACAAGCTGGGATACGTGAATAGAAATGTTTCTGATCTGGTGTCGCTTCCAAAAATGGTAAAACAGGAACGCAGGTTCTTTACAGTCGAGGAACAAAAAGAACTTCAAAAATGTTTGCCTAATGAGCGCATAGGTATGGCGGTATTGCTTGACCTTTATACGGGTATGCGTGCCGGTGAACTGCTGGGGCTTCCTTGGGAAAATGTACATATTGATCTTAATGGCGATAGCTTCATAAAAGTGACACAGACGTTGTCGCGTATCAAGAACCCAGACAAAAACAGCCCTCAGAAAACCATCCTCTACTTCGGTACCCCTAAAACGTCTTATTCAATAAGAACGATACCACTGCTTCCTGAAATAGCAGAAAAGCTTGCACACCACCGTGAGGAGCAGGAGCGACTTATAATGAAAAAAGGCTGGTCCGATACAGGTCTTGTGTTTATAGCCAGTAACGGTATGCCTATCGATCCTAAGAACTTTCAGAACGCATTCAAGGCAATGCTTAGACGAAACAATATCCGAGTTATAAATGTACATGGTATCAGACACACATTCGCTACCCGAAGTCTTGAGAGTGGTATGGATATAAAGACGCTCAGCCGGCTCCTCGGTCATAGCTCGATTCAGATAAGCCTTGATCTGTATGCTCATGTCACTGATCAGCTTCAGGCTGAACATATGGCAAATTTAAGTAATTTCCTGAAATGATGATTTACAGCTCGCCCAGTGAAGGGCGAGTTTTTTTCTTTTATTGCAAGATTTTCGTGGACATTTGGACACTCCTCAGAATATAGCCATATAAGAGTATAAAAAAAGCACCTGTCTATTTGGACAAGTGCTTTAATTGGATAAGCTAAGTACACAAATACTAACCATTTTACGAAATATTATTCCCGTTGTTTATTCAGGCTTGCGTTTTTTTCTTTTTTCAACATATCTGGTCTTTTTTACTTTCTTCGTAATAAAGGGGATTATTGAAGGAGTTTCCACCACTATAGTTTCAGGTACTAATACAGTATCATATGCATCTATTTTCTCACTTTGTTTAATTCTAGATGATTCACAATTGTCATATTCTTCAGGCGTGTTTAAAAGTTCGATCTGTCTGGTACTTTTAATGCCTAAATTCGCTGTATATTTACGTCGTGTTCCTGAAGTGGGTTTTGGGCACCATTCATCATATGTTGCGGCACCGTCTTTGTTGTCTTTAATATTCATCAAAACATAGTAAAGTATGCCTAGAATAAAGGAAGGAAGACATATCATTTTAATAGGAATGAGCTGTTTTTTGGTAACTGATTTACCGTTTGGGCATATATAGAATTCTTGATCATTGTTTATACTTTCATCCTGCTCAATCACCTCAAGAACAGCTTTCACTAATATCTCATCCTTATGATTATCAGAATCTATATGCTTATCTATAAACTTAGTCATTTTTGTAAGCAGTTCTTCGTAATGGTCATTAATACCATCTTTCATTTCCTTCATCATTGCTGCTTCTTCGAAAGGCGTTGCCAAATTGGAGTGTTCTTTACAAATTTTGAACTTTTTCGTTTGCTCTTTAATAGATGATTCATCAATATATAGACTTGGTTTAAAAATTTTTAACATATCACGTAAAAGATCTGTTTCTTTGCTTCTTTTACTCGAATTCAATAGTAAAACAAAAAAAGTTCCTCCGCACAATTTATACATATTAGAACCTCCCATCATAAAAGTTGTTACCTATGTTACCTTTGTTACTCTTGACTTGTTACCAATGTTACTTGAGAATAATTGTTAGAAGATAT
The DNA here is from genome assembly GCA_045587105.1 of Ruminococcus sp. Lineage (GTDB taxonomy): Bacteria > Bacillota > Clostridia > Oscillospirales > Ruminococcaceae > Ruminococcus. The sequence goes on along the minus strand of JAZNBR010000012.1, from coordinate 35,744 downwards.
CTTCATTATTATTATACCATACTAATCACTTAATTTCAACTGTGATTACAAGTATAATATGGGCGGATTCTATGAATTCGCTGATATCTTTTATAGGAAAGCTAATCGGGCCCGAAAAGCTTTTTTTAATAGAAACTTGAAAATTTAAAGGAAGTGGTAATAATGACAACTCCAATTATATGCTACACAGCTAAGGAAATAGCCCAAATTACTGGTCTCAGCATTTCAACTGTTAGAAAGCTGACCAGAAATGGCGATCTTCCGCACGTCAAAGTCGGACGCCGGATTGTATACCCGGTGACTGCTATCCATGAGTGGCTGTTTGCTAACACAATCGGAAACGCTTCTCCTGAAAAGGACGGTAATGCAAATGGCTAAGGCAGCAAACGGCGAGGGAACAAAGTACAAGCTCCCCAACGGAAAATGGGCGGCTGCAATTCACATCCCCTTACCCAACGGCACTAAACATCGTAAGTACGAAAAATTTCGCACTCGTAAAGCTGCGGATGATTGGCTTTCTACGATCAAATCGGAAATCAGTGCTGGAAAACCAGTGCTGTGCTCCGACCAGCAGTTTGGAGAATACGTTGAGCAGTGGTTCACAAAGTTCGGCTCTGTTGCTATCAGGGATAGTACGAAGATGAACTATCTAGGATATCTCCGCCATATCCAGCGTCACAAGGTCAAGGAAGTCAAGCTCAAAAACTTGACCGCTGATAATTTGCAGGAATTTATATGTTACCTGCAAAATGCTGGACAAATGGACACACCAGAGCAGATGCTGAGTGCGAAGACAATACGCAACATCATGAATATGATACACAAAGCATTGGAACACGCAGTAGGCAGACAGCTCATCTACCACAACCCAGCGGACTACGTAGAATTACCTCGTGTCATTACACCCGATATAAGAGTACTTACTGAAGAAGAGATATGTAGATTCACTAGCGCAATGCAAGGAGATTCGCTCCAAATAGCGCTGATACTGATGGTATTCTGTGGTTTGAGACTGGGTGAGGCGTGCGCTCTTACGCATGAAGACGTGTGCTGTAATGACGGGATATACTACCTCAGCGTAGAGAAGTCACTTAACAGGGTAACGAACTTTGAAGCCGAGCAAGGAGAGCCTAAGACCATACTTCGAATTCAGGCCACAAAGACATCAAAGGGCAAGAGGCAGGTGCCACTGTTACCAGAGGTGGCTGACAAGGTGTTCGCCCACATGCGCTGGCAAAAGGAGCAGGCGGAGAAGTCCTACGGTATGTACGAGAAGAATCCTTGGCTCATAGCCAACGAGCTCGGTCATTACCTTGATCCCGGTACCGTAAGGAAGAAGCTAAAAACAGTTGCCGAGAGTATCGGCATTAAGGACTTTCATCCTCACTGTCTCAGGCATACTTACGCTTCACAGGCGGTAAAATGTGGCGTTCCTCTTCCGTTTTTGAGCGATATACTCGGTCATGAGTCAACATCGTTCACAGCAAAGGTATATGTCAGCCTTGATCTTGAAGGTCGGGCAAACGCTCAGGCTGCAATGTCTGAGCTTATCAGAAAATCAATTAGATAATCTAAAGTCGGGGGCGTAATGCCCCCGCAGAAAGGAACTAATATGGCTTCTATAGCATTAATAATTAAGGCAGCACTTACAGGCATTAAATCAATTCGTGTTACCGAAAAGGACGTGTCAACGCAGCTCACCCGCGACATAAGCCGTCTCGGGATACTCAAATTTGACGGTGAGACGGCATATATCAACGTCAATTCACACTGGCAGAAGATTTCGCGTGTAGATTTGCTGAAAGTTATTCGCAACTTAATCAATCCCGATGATAGATTTAAAGTTGGTAGTGGCGTTATAGCTGAGGTTGCCAAACGTCTCGCGGAAAACATTTATCTTCAGTTCAGTATTGAAGAAGCTTGTAAAGCCCAGGAATACTTGATAAATTTCAAAAACGGAGTGTACAACATTCTCACTGAGGAATTCAACGAGGATCGTAGCAAATGGATTTTTGATTATGTACTGAATGTCAACTACGTAGAGTCCTGTACCGAAAACGATTGTCCGAATTTCATGAAGTTTATCAAGACCTCGGCCGGTGCTGAAAATCTCCCATGTATATTGATATCATTGGGTTTTGGCATTTCCTCTCTTACTGGTGTCAAGAAGGCAGTATTCCTCTTTGGTGAAACTGACGGTGGAAAATCGACGCTTTTAGTTTTTCTTAGCAACGCAGTGGCCCCTGAGCTCGTCTCCAATATCAACTTCCAGCAGTTATCTAACGGGTATTTTGTAATACAGCTTCTTGGCAAAAAATTAAACATTTCGTACGACAACAGTTCAAAGGCTATGGATAACGAGCAGATGTTCAAATCTATTGTGGCCAATGAACGCATTAGTGCAAGAGCTCTCCGCGAGAACCCGGTACAGTTCATCCCTACAGCAAAATTGTTCTTTGCTTCCAATAAGCCCTATACATATAAGAATCCTGATTTGGCTTTATACCGCCGTATGGCATTCATTCCGTTCGAGTATAGTGTTCCTCCAGAGGAGCAGGATAAGTGCTTGCTTGAGAAGCTTGAGCAGGAACGCGATGTTGTATTCTCGTTGGCAGCAAAAACTTTGAAGGAATTCGTTGAGTCTGGATACGACTTTAAAATGTCTCCCAAGGCCAAAGCTTATCTCGAAAGCAGAATCGCTGCTCTCCACTCCGTTGATGGCTTCTTAGATGATCGTACAGTCGTTGATGAGAAGGGTTCTGTTCCTGCGGCTGCTCTCTATGAATCCTATAGGATATGGTGCGTTGAAAACGCTCTCGATCCTGTCGATAAAGCTGAATTCAAGGAGAGTGTGCTTGCTTATAATCCTAATATCGACTACAAGAAAGTTGGTTCTAGCACAAAGAGGCTTTGGGGCTTCAAGGGCCTAAGGGTCAAAACCACAGAGGAGCTTAGTGCTCTTGATGAAAATAGCGAGGTAAAGTAAAATGAATTACAATAAAATTGGCTATAAGCCTAGGGATGATTGGATTTATGTGTAAGGATGTAATACGTATATACATTGAGAGCAAGATTCCGAGCGGTACGGACAGTACCGCTCCCCCCTAATACTATTATAAAGGAGAATAAAGCTATGGCAGATTATAAAACTTTTCAGATGAAAATGTATGGAGAAGAGGACGAGAAACTTATCCGCCTCGCAGAAACCGCAAATACCGACAAGACCACCTTTGCTAAGCGTCGCATCTTCTCGGACGAGGGAATTATCATACTCGATAAGTCCAACTACATATCACGTTCACTTATTGATATCAGCGATCAGCTTAAAGGAGCCAAGCGTGATGAAAAGCTCTCAGATGAGCTTATAGACAAGACCTACGCAAAGCTCTGCGATGTAGCTCATGCCTTTGTCACTATCAGCAAAAAACTTACCGACTTCAAAGCCAATCAGGAAGGCGGTGAGGAATAATGTCAATAGTTAAAGACGTTAACGTCAACGGCAGAACTGTATTTGACACGAACAACCTTCTTGTCTACCTAACTGATCATCTTAAGACAGGCGGCGGCAAGTATGTCGCCGGCCTCGGCTTCATCACAGACAACTTCCTCGATGAAATTCAGGCAGTTAAGATAGCCAATCAGAAAACCGGAGGAAGACAATTCCGTCAAATCACAATTGCTCCGTCACCTGCTGGAAAAAAATTAAGCAATGAAACGTACTTGAATATCGGCGTTGAAATCGGTGAGTACTACTACGATCTGGGTTACCAGATCATCATAGTATATCACACTGATACTGATACTCCGCATATGCACTTGATGCCCAACAGCGTTAACTTTCGCACTGGGAAAATGTTCTCACAAAGTAAAGGAGAATTGAATCGCTTTAAGGTGCATTGCAACCACATTTTCGCTAAATACGGACTCGATATGATTGGTAAGCCCGTGGAGGCAATGATGGATAACGTAATACACGATCTGAGCGAAGGGTTTGACTGCCTTGAGCTCTTCGACGAGATAATGGCAGATAAAGCCATTTCTCTGTCAGATCTGTACAAGGATCCTGTATCTCAGGATACACATATTCCCTCATACAACTACGAATACACAAGCAGCAATGGTTATAACGTTTACTCTCCTGCGGATTCTAAACGTTACTTCAACCCTGATGCTCCCAAGCCATGGGACAGAATAGCAATCTATCCAGACGGTTCATGGGGAATTCCCTCCAGGCCGATCAACGATATGGACAGCTGGCTGATGAAATTCATGGCTCCTGAGGACAGACAGAAGATATTAACCTTCTTCCCTCATCATCAATATTACAGACGTCAGGAGATAAGTGGTAAACAGTTCACTAATGATCCTAATTTATTCTTGAACAACCGCTTTGAGATCAATGTACTTGTTGATTCAGAGGCTGAGCGCGATAATGTAATCGCGGTTTTAGGCAGACTCAGACGCATGGCTGAAGCTGAGAAAGCTTATAATACTAAGCTCGGCATTGCATCCATGGCACAGATAAATCAGCTTGGCATTCCGGCAAATGTTACAGCTGATAACACCACTACCTTGAATGTGACAATCAAGGGAAACGATGACAGCGAGCAGACCATACACGAGGTCATCGAGCTTCCAGATAAAAACAAGCAATAAGATTAAGCACCCTTCGCGGGTGCTTTTTCTTTTTACGAGAGTAGTGATAAAGAGTTGTTATTTACCTAGTTTACGTTTGAGTCTGCAAATAGAACCTTCAGTGCTTTCTCCTTGACTTCGAGCACGTGTATACATCTCGATAGCTTTTTCAAGGTCACCGCTTTTCTCAAATTCATGTGCAAGATGCATTGTTGCTTGAGAGTACCCTAATTCAGATGCTTTTTGAATTAATATGTTTGCTTTCTTAATGTCTTTTTCAACACCTGCGCCCAATGTGTACAGTATGCTTAACACCCATATAGCTGCAGGATACTCCTGATCAGCTGAAAGCTTTATCCATTTGTAAATCTCGTTTTTTTCTTTAGAACTCATGGTATCAACTTGCTTGCTAAATAATAGATTGAAGCCAATTTCATATTGCGCAGGGGCGAATCCTTGGTCAGCAGATTCTTTATACCATTTCATTTCTGCTTGGGGATCATAGTCAACTCCTGATGAATGCTGGTAGCAGTTCCCTAGATAGTATTGTGCTTCAGCATTTCCATGTAATGCGGCTTTCCTGATCCATAGGTGTGCTTTCTCTCTGTCCATCTGGATTCGATCACCGTGGTAATACGCCTTTCCTAATTTTATTTGTGCATCAGTATGGCCCTGTTCTGCTAATGCAATGAGAGAACTTAAATCATCATCTGCTTCTAAAATGTTTTCTGGAATCACAGTCATAGCTAACCAGCGTTCTCCGTGTAGCATAGATTCTAATGATTTAGCATTATGATATATTAGTTTCCACTCATCAGATGGTGTTTTATATTTCATAAAGAGTATGGCAAAACTTGCGATAGATGATGTAAAATACAGTTGATCGTAATACATCATTTCTTCATCTGCGGTTGCTAATACTTGAGGGTAATGATCAAAGGTGTTCCTCAATTCTCTCATATCCATAATATGGTTGATAAATAGCTGAGTCGCATCAGGTGAGACTTCATAAATACCGCTTGATTTCCAGTAGAAATGAATAATTGTTGCTAAAGCAGTGATATCCATTTGATCTAGAGTTAAATCCTTTTCATCGTGTGATTGTAAAAACACGTATAGCTTTTTATAATTGGCTGGATGTTTAATGTACTCGTTATACACGAACCGTTTGATTCCTGTTTTCCAAGAGGTAGTCATTCCAAGATCATCAAGACGAACTCTTGTAAATGATCTCAGTGCTTGTTCTGCCAAAGCTATTATCTTATTTCTATAATCAAACATTGTTTTCTACCTCCTTATACGCATCTATAACGCCCTGATGAAATCGAATCATTCTTTCGACTAATGTTTCGGGCGTTATTATCACGGCTGTCGCGTTATCGAATCTTCTGAAATAATGGTATACTTGATCTTCAGAGCACTGAAAATAATAATAGTGATCATCATCTTTATCTTCTATATGGCTGTATTTAGGTCTACCAGAATAGATTCGATTATACAGGATTTCACCAGCATCATTAAGCTTTACGCATATTTCGACTTCACTATTAATCGCATACTGTGGAGCGATTTCTGCGGTTTTTTTACAAAGTGCTAGTAATTCTTTACTTGTTGTGAGCGATGAACGACAGCATTCAGGTTTTATAATTCTACTCAACCTATACGAACGCACCTCTTGTTTTCCAGTTGTGGGATTGCATTCAACACAAATCAGATAGTTGAACATCCCGTCGCTTCCAGGTACTAACTTGTAGGGGATAACCTGGTGTATTAATTCTTCTTTCCAAATTAATGCGAAGGAAATCGGTCGTCCTTTTTGGCAAGCATCAATTAAAAACTCGGAACTCTCATGAAAAATAATCCGTTCTCTCTGCCATGTAGCTTTTTGAAAGTAAGTTATTAGCATACGGCGGATGTACTGCGACTTTGTATCACGTCCATCCAAATTCCCTTCAATACTAATTAAAACTCGTTTTGTTGCGGCTGTAGGCTTAAGAGATAAAGGAATGCTCTTTTTGCTCTGATACAAGTCATCCGTTGGAAGAATAGATTCCTTAAGTATCCTGTCACTGATATCTGCCTGATCGGAATATGATAGATTATATTCATTAAGGATACTGAGTATAGAATCGTGAGATTTATTGTTTTCATGGAGAAAGTCATCGTGGTAACCACAAAGCAGCAATGACATAAATCTATTGATATTGACATCACGTCTGTTCTTTTTGAATATTTCAAACAGCATAGCGTCATTTTGAATTTGCGCCTTCATCTCTTTGGGAATATAGACGTTGAGTTTTTCGGTGTTCTCCATATTCTCACTCCTCTTAGCCCCCAAAAGGGGCTGTAATTGTCGTATATAATCATTATAACACATCGGTTATCCGTTGTAAAGAGGGGCTGTTAAATTTTAGAAACTGGACATATCTTTTTAATTTCAGATATGCTATACTAGTATTACCAAAGGATGTACCATCATCCTAATATGCTTTTGACCTTGGAGGAGGATCACTATGGATATGATTATTTCCGCAATGACAGCCGAAGGAATCCCGACTCTACTTTTACGGCTGGCTATCACAGCGTCCGGTCAGAAAGGTGGAGCAAGGCTCACCAAAGGCCTGTCTTCACTCGGACCCGGTGGTATGATTGGCGGTCTGATTACTCTTGGAGTTATTCAGGCGGCCTCGTTTGTAATCACCGAAGAAACGATAGAGTGGGTCTATACTTGCGCGATCCATCAGATGCTGAAGGATGGCATTTCTCAGGATGAGGTTATCTCACGCATTAATTCCTACAAGATCTCATCTGGTTTGAGAGAACGTTTACACAACGAAGCTATGACTTACGCAGCAAACTGATTAAAGGGGGTGTACATATGAGCAACATTTGTTTAGTATGTGGCGGCAAAATGAAGCATATCAGTGGCCGAGACTGGGTATGCACTGCATGTGGTGCTGACGCATGGATGGGAGATTATGGAAGTCTCTGCTTTGATGCTGAACTCTTTGATGATGATGACGGCATTGGATACGATGGCATTCCTGTCGGTTGTGCTGCTTGCGGTGGAGATTACCCGAATTGCAAGACAAGTTGTCCGATGTTTGATGACTAACATATCAATATGTCATCTGGCATAATTCCGCTTGAATTGCTTATAATTAAACTAAAACTACGTGCAATCCACCAAGGCTAAATCACTCCTGTCAAATATGATAATTCTCTTATAGACGCTTTAGTCCAGCGCATCAAATGTTCTGCTAAACAGGTTGGAGATCACAATCGGATCGTTTCCGTAAGCGACATAGTCCCACGCACCGAGAATAAAATTGCTGTAAATTAAGAGAAATAAGCAAGCACCCTTCGCGGGTGCTTTTCTTTTATCCTTATCTGAATTGGAAATCTATAGGGTACACTTGTTAACCACGGTTAACAAAGTCCGCAATATACTTCAAAAACTCTAAAACCACTCAGTGATTCTTGGCGATTTATAGAAGAAAACTAAACCGCGTTGCTGCCCGGTTGCTGCCACAAGGGGATTTTGGGCATAAAAATAAGCACTCTCGATTGCTCGAAAGTGCCTATATTACGTTGGTTGCGGCGGCTGGATTTGAACCAACGACCTTCGGGTTATGAGCCCGACGAGCTACCTAGCTGCTCCACACCGCGACATTTGTTATGTCCTTCATATGACTATATTATTATATCACAGTGCAGAAATAATGTCAACGGTTTTGTATTTATTTTTTTGTTTTAACTATATTTTTGCTATTTTGATTAATTTTAAATCTTTATGTTATCTTTTTTAGTTCATATATACCTTTATATCTGAAATTATATGTTCTGCATAATAATTCTTTAAAGCTTCCGGAAATCTTACTGGTAAGCAATCCGACAAGGTAATCAGGAACAAAAGCAATCACCGTTTCATTATTAATTCCTACTGCACCGCTTCCGCCAAGAATCCTTCTGCACATCACGGCTGCGAGCATAATATCATAACAATCCGAAGATGTATAATCCTTTAAAAATACCGCCGATGATTCCCACATACGATTCACCGAATCAAAAAAAGTTTCAGTATCGCCGTTTCCAAGTGCTTCGACTGCATCTTCAAGCCAATCCGATTCTTCATAATAGCATGCGGCGTACAGCAGCTCATGACTACTGCACTTCTCCCGAAGCTCAGAAATCCTATCCAAAAAGTCTTGCTTATCAATTTCGCTGAGACTATCAGCACTCATTTTTTCAGCAACACAATTCATAATATCTGACAAGCTGCTTATTCTGTCTGGAGACTTCTCACGGAGGATTCCGGATGAAACAGTACATATTGAATAACCTGAACCAGCAAAATCAAAGTTTATTTTTTTATATTCTGATTTCTCTGCAAGTACAAAACCGCCAAGAGCAGATACTGCGTGATTCAGATCTGTATTCTCAGTTATTCCCGAAAGTCCGGAAACATCAGATTCATCAGCCGCAAATAGACTGCTGATAACTTCGGCAAAAAGAACTTCAGCTGCTGACGCCTGTGAAATCACAGAGTCAGACGTTTTATCCGATGATACATATATATCAAATCCGTCACATTTTATATTTTTTTCTATGAGACTGCAGATAAATTCCTTAACGGCAGGAACGGGTTTCTCATCATCACACCAACTCATATTTCTCAGGTCAATAATAAAATTTTCTATTCCCTCAGAAGAGTAATGTATCTCGTGTGTATTGTTGACTGCTGCAATCGCAATTATATCTGCATCCAGTGACACACCAAGAGTTTTTCCGCCATGCTGCCTTGTGAACTCTCCGCCAATCCTGAAAGCTCCGCCGGCAGAAAACACTCTTATTTCCGCATCTTCGGGATAAAGACGGGAAAAATTCTCCGCCGCCGAGATATATCTTGCTCTGTTTTTCATGATATTTTTTTCAGATGTGCCGTACAATTCTTTTAGTTGTTCATCAAATTTTCCCGAAGAAAATCCGTTTATCAAATCATATATTGTCATTTAATTTCTCCTTTAATGAATAAGGGTAAATCTCAGCCATGCTTCTTAGATGTCTGGGGCGTATCTTTTACAAAGATTTTTTGAATCAGATTCATTCCCAATGTAAGATATCTCATAAACGGCTCAGCGATTATCGAGAAAGTAACACAGAGAAGCACGCATCTTGGCGACATAGCTGAAATATCAAAGAAATCGCTTACAAATACCATGCTGAATACAAGACCTACTGCACAGAATATCCAGAGCCACATTTTGTAGACATCTATCGGCTTGCATATCTGGAATACAATCATTAGTCCGACAATACCGAGAAGAATAGTAGAAGCTGTCGCTATTTCAGCCTGCGATACACCGAAAACACGTCCGAAGTACATCATCGCCGCAACAATTATCGTATCTGTTATTCCTGCCGGCAGAGCTTTAAACAAGATGTTTTTTATAAATCTGCCCTTAATCAGTTCCTTATTCGGCATCTGCGACAGAACAAGAGCCGGAATTCCTATTGTAAACAGGCTTATCAGCGATATCTGCGACGGCTTAAGAGGATATGCTATTCCGAAGCATATAGTTAGAATCGAAAGAATGAGCGAATAAATATTCTTGACGAGGAAAAGACTTCCTGAACGTTCCAGATTGTTTACTACCTTTCTTCCTTCCAGAACCACATCCGGCATTTTTGAAAAATCAGACTCAAGCAATACGAGTTGTGAAGCCTGACAAGCCGCGTCACTTCCGGAAGCCATAGCAACAGAGCAATCTGCATCCTTCAGTGCAAGAATATCGTTTACACCATCGCCAGTCATAGCGACTGTCTTGCCGTGCTTTTTGAGAGCCTTCACAAACTTTCGTTTCTGGTCGGGGGTGACGCGTCCGAATACCGTATACCGCATAATTGCTTCGCTTATGGATTTATCCGTAGTAAGCGTAGAAGCGTCTACATATGCAGATGCGTTTGCAATTCCTGCCTGTTTGGCGACCTCAGAGACTGTCACCGGATTATCTCCGGAAATTACTTTTATATCTACTCCTTGTTCTGCAAAATAGCGGAACGTATCAGGAGCATCCTTACGGATGGGATTTGACAGAATAACAAAGCATATCGGCATAATCTGTCCGTTTAGTGCCTTTCCGTCAGGACGTCCGTTATACTTTACAAACGCAAGAACTCTGTAACCCTTTCTGCCGTTTGATTCGATAATACTTCTGTATTCATGATATTTCTCTCCGAGAATAAAATCGGGAGCTCCAAGAACATAGGCACCATTCTCGAATGTGACGCTGCTGTATTTGAATTCTGACGAAAATCCTGTCCGTGCAAGAGGAGTATATCCGGCGGGGTGCCTGAAATGATTCTTCATCGCACGCATAGTCTCGTTATCTGCCGCCTGTGCTGCTGCGAAATCACTTAGGAGACTGTTTATCAGCTCTGCGGAATACTGCTTTTCTGCCGGAATTACATTTGATACAGCCATTGTATTTTCTGTGATTGTCCCTGTTTTATCCACGCAGAGAACATTAACTCTTGCAAGCGTTTCAATACATCGCATATCATGAACAAGAACTTTATTAAGGGCAAGTCTCATTGCACTGACGGCAAGAGTAGCACTTGCAATCAGGAACAGTCCCTCAGGAATCATTCCGATAACCGAAGCAACCATCGACTGAACACTTGACTTTACACTATTCGTAATATGATACTGCTGTACAAACATCACTGCTCCGATAGGAATAATTATAATACCTGCTGTTGTGACAATTTTGCTGAGAGATCGTATCATTTCAGACTGCTCACCTTTTTTTGCCTTCTTCGCCTGAAGCGTGAGCTGGGATATATACGATTCACTGCCGACCTTATCAAGTCTTGCACAGCATGAGCCTGATACAATAAAGCTTCCGGACATCAGTTTGTCGCCGGGCTTTTTTACTATTTCGTCTGATTCTCCGGTGAGAAGCGATTCGTTAACAGAAACGTTTCCGCTTACGACAATTGCGTCTGCACTTATCTGATTACCTGCACGGAAAACAGCTATATCATCAAGAACAAGCTCCTTCGAGGGAACACTGATTTCCTTTCCGTCACGAACCACATTAGTTACCGGAGCATTCAGCATCGTAAGCTTATCAAGAACTGCCTTCGACCTCAGTTCCTGAAAAATACCGATAAAGGTATTTGCAATAATTATCGGCATGAAGGTAAGGTCTCGGTATGAGCCTACCGCTATGAGCAGAACTGAAAGAACTGCAAAAAGAAAATTGAAGCCGGTAAATATATTATCAGCAAAAATTTCCTTTACTGTTTTTGAAGGAGATTCCACCGGCTTGTTATCATAACCATCGCTTTTCCGTTTTTCTGCCTGTTCCGAGGTCAGACCAATACGAGGATCTGCTTTTATCCTTTCTGGCTGTGCTTTTATAATCTGTTCTGAATTATTTGTCGTCATCTGTAATCCACTCCATAAGTTTACTGCATTTATTATGTTACAATTATTGTTTTATCTTTCAATATTATACCATATTATTTTCATTATTTCAACCACACCAGATAAATAATCTGAAATTTTCATGGAGCCGTCCATACTAACTTCGTGCTTGACAAATAATTATCAGCATGATATAATTATGTATATCTTCAGGGCAGGGTGAAATTCCCTACCGGCAGTAAAGCCTGCGAGCCTCATTGAGGTTGATCCGGTGTGATTCCGGAGCCGACGGTTACGCTTGTTTTCAGGCTTATAGTCCGGATGAAAGAAGACAGATATTTACTGTAATTATACAGGAATTACTGCCTCCGGATATAAACGGAGGCTTTTTGTTTGGAGGTCTTATGGTTCATAACGACTTTATGAAAAAAGCATTGTCCCTTGCTGAAAAAGGTATGGGTTTCGTTTCTCCAAATCCTATGGTAGGGGCTGTAATTGTCCGGAACGGTATAATCATCGGCTCTGGCTGGCACAGAAAATACGGAGAGCTTCATGCTGAAAGAAACGCCTTTGCAGACTGCGATTCCCGTAATATCGACTGCTCCGGTGCAGATATGTATGTCACGCTTGAACCATGCTGCCACTACGGAAAAACTCCGCCATGCACAGAAGCTATAATAGAGCACGGTATAAAACGTGTTTTTATAGGTTCGTCAGATCCTAATCCGCTTGTTGCCGGTAAGGGAGCGAAAATTCTCCGTGAGCATGGAATTGAAGTTTCAGAAGGTATCCTGAAAGAGGAATGTGACGCTCTTAACAGTATCTTCTTTCACTATATAACTACCGGTCTGCCTTATGTCACTATGAAATACGCTATGACCATTGACGGAAAAATTGCCTGTTATACAGGTGATTCAAAATGGATTACCGGAGAAGAAGCTCGTCATGACGTTCAGAAACAGCGGCTTCGTCATTCTGCAATCATGGTCGGCGTGGGAACAGTTCTTGCTGACAATCCGCTGCTTACCTGCCGTCTTGAAAACAGCCGCAATCCTGTCCGGATTATATGTGATTCTTCCCTGAGGACTCCTCTTGAAAGCAATATTGTCCGTACTGCGGAGAGCGTTCCGACAATAATAGCAACTGTATCTTCCGATGAAAAGCGTATCAGTCAATACGAAAAATGCGGCTGTCGTGTAATAAAAACATCTCCGGAAAACGGGAAAGTCAATCTCAAGGAGCTTATGTCTGCTCTCGGAAAAGAAAAGATAGACAGCATACTCCTTGAAGGCGGTTCAGAAATGAACTGGTCTGCTCTCAGGTCGGGTATCGTAACTGAGGTCCTGACTTATATTTCTCCGAAAATATTCGGAGGGGGAAATGCCGCCTCACCTGTTGCCGGAACCGGAATTCCACAGCCGGACGGTGCATTTATGCTCGAAAACAGAAAGGTCATCCGTATAGGCGAAGATATTCTTATAGAAAGCAGGGTGAAAAATGTTCACGGGAATTGTTGAAGAAATGGGCGTTGTAAAGTCTGTACAGCACGGAGCAGTCTCATCATTCGTTGAAATAAAGGCAGGAGTCGTTCTTTCGGACGCACACATAGGCGACAGCATTGCAGTAAACGGCGTATGTCTTACAGTAACCGATATCACCGCTGATTCGTTCCGTGCGGATGTCATGAATGAAACTCTCAGCCGTTCGTCACTCGGTACTCTAAGACAGGGAAGCTGTGTCAATCTTGAACGTGCAATGTCTGCAAACGGACGCTTCGGCGGTCACATTGTATCAGGTCACATAGACGGAACAGGAACAATCACTGATATAAAAAAAGACGGAATCGCAGTATGGTATACGATAACATCATCACTGGAAATATTACGGTATATCGTTGAAAAAGGCTCTGTTGCCATTGACGGTATAAGTCTGACTGTCGCTGATGTTTCAGATTCAGATTTTAAGATATCGGTCATTCCGCATACTGCTGCACAGACTGTTCTTGGATTTAAAAAATCCGGCGATATCGTCAATATTGAAAATGATATTATAGGAAAATATGTGGAAAAGCTTATGGGATACAGTACAGATAAATCTCATAAAAGCCGCATTACTATGGATTTTCTTGCAGAAAACGGTTTTTAAAGGAGGAAATTTATGTTTCAGTACAACACAATTGAGGAAGCACTCGAAGCTCTCCGGAATGGCGAGATAATTCTCGTCACGGACGATGAGGACAGGGAAAATGAAGGAGATATGATATGTGCGGCACAGTTCGCTACAACTGAAAACGTCAATTTCATGGCGGCTTATGCGAAAGGTCTTATCTGTATGCCGATGAATATCGACCTCAGCCGGCGGCTTAATCTTCCGCAAATGGTTGAAACCAATACCGACAATCACTGCACGGCATTCACTGTATCAATAGATCATGTTGAGACTACAACCGGAATTTCTGCCGAAGAACGTGGATTTACCGCAAGAATGACAGTTTCTCCTGATGCAAAGCCGCAGGATTTCCGTCGTCCCGGTCATATGTTTCCGCTGACTGCCAAGAAAAACGGTGTTCTGGAGCGTGAAGGACATACAGAAGCTACTGTCGATCTCATGCGTCTTGCCGGACTTGAAGAATGCGGACTTTGCTGCGAAATCATGCGTGATGACGGTACTATGATGCGTGCGGCTGAGCTTCAGGAAAAAGCCGCTGAGTGGGGTATGAAATTCATCACTATACAGGCATTGAAAGAATACCGCAAGTGTCATGAGGTACTCGTGGAAAAGGTCGCTGATACAAGACTTCCCACGAAATACGGGGAATTCCGTGCTATCGGTTATGTCAATAAGCTTAACGGCGAGCATCATGTTGCACTTGTCAAGGGCGATATCGGAAATGGTGAGGATATCCTCTGCCGTGTACATTCTGAGTGCCTTACGGGCGACGCTTTTGGTTCTCTCAAATGCGACTGCGGTCAGCAGTTTGCGGCTGCTATGAACAGCATCGAAAAGGAGGGCAGGGGAATACTTCTGTATATGCGTCAGGAAGGCAGAGGAATCGGATTGATAAACAAGCTCCGTGCATATGAGCTTCAGGACGGCGGTATGGATACGCTTGAAGCTAATCTTGCACTGGGATTTCCCGGCGACATGAGGGAATACTATATCGGTGCACAGATTCTTCGTGATCTTGGCTGCAAAACGCTCCGGCTGCTTACGAATAATCCGGAAAAGATTTATGGTCTTAACGGATTCGGCATTGATATCAAGGAACGTGTGCCGATTCAGGTGGATGCTACGGCTCATGACCTGTTCTATCTGAAAACAAAGCGTGACAAAATGGGACATATTCTCGATTATTAATTATTTTTGAAAGGAAAATTTATTATGAAAATTTTAGAAGGAAATCTTATTAACAACGACGCAAAAATAGGAATCGTGGTTGCACGATTCAATGAATTCATCACAAGCAAGCTTCTCGGCGGTGCAGTAGATACGCTTATCCGTCATGGTATCAGCAACGAAAATATCAATGTTGCGTGGGTTCCCGGAGCATTTGAAATTCCGCTTATCGCAAAGAAAATGGCTCAGACAGGAAATTACGATGCAGTTATCTGTCTCGGTGCTATTATCAGAGGAAGCACTTCACACTATGATCTTGTGTGCAATGAGGCTGCAAAGGGCGTTGCACAGGTTTCTCTTGAAGCAGGAATCCCCGTGATGTTTGGAGTTATCACAACTGAAAATATCGAACAGGCTATCGAAAGAGCCGGCTCTAAGGCTGGAAACAAAGGCTCTGAGTGTGCTGAGGGTGCAATCGAAATGATTAATCTTTGCAGGAATATACAGAAATATGAATTTGATTTTTGATTACGACGGAACTATTCATAATTCGATGAAAACGTATGGTCCGGCATTCCGCAGTACGGTTGAATGGCTTTCTGAAAACGGATTTGCCGAGCCGAGAGAATATACCGACAGGGAAATAAGCTATTGGCTTGGCTTTAATTCAAATGATATGTGGGAGAATTTTATGCCGCATCTTGCTCCGGAAATCCGTCAGTCTGCGAGAAAAAGACTCGGAAAGGATATGGCTGAAAGAATTGAAAACGGTGAAGGCTCTCTTTTTGACGGTGCGGAGGAAATGCTTTCTGAGCTGAGAAATCAGGGGCATACTCTTATTTTCCTGAGCAACTGCCGTATCAGCTATCTTGAACGTCACCGCAGAATTTTTGCTCTTGACAGATTCTTTGACGCCTTCTACTGCTGCGAGGAATTCGGATTTATACCAAAATATGAAATATTCAGAAGGATTTCCGGCAATCATAATGGAGATTTTATCGTAATAGGCGACCGTTTCCATGATATCGAAACAGCTGTGAAAAATAACCTTAAATCTGTCGGATGTGCCTATGGCTACGGTAATGATGAAGAATTATCATCGGCAGACATAATTGTGTATTCTCCGGCAGAAATTACACGAGCTGTTTCCAGACTTCTGAAATAACCTGAATGAAAGGGGATAAAATGAAAATCAGAAAAATACTTGCTTTTCTTACAGCTGTTATACTTACTTGTTCAGCTTCTTCCTGCATTCTCAGGGGGAAAGGCAGCAGCTCCGAAGAAGCTGACAGCAAAAAATCTGACAGCGATGATGAAAGAGATAAAGACGATGACGATAATGATACGGATGACGATATATCCGGCAGATATCAGGAAGATTTTAATCCGATAAAGGATTCTGACAGCCTTGATAAAGTCCGAAAAGATGTCAGAACTCTCCTTGATGATCTTGATAATTATGCAGATACCGATGATATTCAGGAGGATATTGACGCTCTGCTTGCAGATTTTGATGAAGTCTACGAGAAATATACGGAGCTGATGATTCCTTACTATCTCGATATTGAAAATGAAGTCCTTGAAGATCAGGCAGACGACGCTTACGAGGATATCTGCATTGCCGGCGAGCTAATTACCCTTGCATTCTGCCGAGGATATAATAATGATAATTACAAGGATATTTTTTCAGATCTTATCATAGATGAAGAAGCTCTGGAAACATTCTCAGATCCTGCACTGACAATTGAAAGAGTTGAAGGATATGCCCGTGTTGAAAGCTGGGTTACAGACAACCGTATTGACAGATATCAGGATATCGCCTATGATGACGATATGGACGATGATGAGAAAAATCTGAAATGTGCTGAAATACTCCTTGAAATATTCAGAGACTATGATACTGAATACTTTTATAAGCAATATTGCCGTGACTACACTCCGGAAGAAATAATGGCTCTGACAGATGTTGTCAGGACAGAAATGATTCCCGTTTCCGATGAACTTCTGAATGCCGTACTCTCTATGGATAATGGCATGGATATCCTTGATGATCCGGTTGAGTTCGACAATCCTTTTGAAACAATTGCTGAATATGCACCGGAGCTTTCTCCGGAAATTTTAGAAGCCGCTGAAAAGCTTCTTGATGATGAGGAATATTCCATTACTGACGGCGACGATAGTTATAACGGCTCGTTTACGACGTATCTGCCGGTCAGTGAAAAAGGTGTTATATATATCACTGACAATGATGACTATTACAGTCTGCTGACGCCTGTTCATGAATTCGGTCACTATTACGCAATGGGCTATGATAATGTTCCGACGTATCTTGCGGCTTCAAATCTTGATATAGCAGAAATACAGTCGCAGGGCTTTGAATGTATCTTCACACAATTCTATGATGATATCTACGGAGAACAGGCTGACGCTATGCTTGCTGCAAAATGCTATGACCTTGTATATGCTGTAATAACCGGCTTCGGGGTAGGGGAGTTTGAATATACAGTTCTTAAGAATATTGACGAGCTTACACCTGAGGATGTTGTAGCTCTCTGGGAGGAAATTGCAGAGGATTCAATGCCGGGCATAGAGCTTTACATGGTAAGTCATATGTTTGAATCTCCCGGATATTACATCAGCTATGCTGTTTCGGCACTTGGTGCATTTGATATCTGGCTCGACTGCTTTGACAATTATGATAAAGCACTTGAAAAATATGAAAAAATAGCAAGGATTTCGTATAACGACAGAAGCTACGCATTCCGGTCTGCTGTTGCTGAGGCAGGTATAGAAAACGTTCTTGATGAAGATTATATAACTGATCTTGCAAACGAGCTTATGGAATACGCTCTGAACATCGAATAAAATTACAGGCAGAAATGTACAATTACAGATACTTTTCTGCCTTGTTTTTTTATGTGAAAGCATTGTGAAAAAATTACAAATCCATTGACAATAATTCGTCAAAGTGCTATAATGTATCATGTATTCTTAAATTGATTAAGAAAATTATGAATTGAAAGGATTAATTTAATGCTTCAGTTAAAAGACATTGTAAAAGAGTACGGTGACGGCGATAATAAAGTCACTGCTCTGAACGGAGTCAATCTTAATTTCCGTCAGAATGAATTTGTTGCAATACTTGGTCACTCCGGATGCGGAAAAACCACGATGCTCAATATTATCGGCGGTCTTGACCACTATACTTCGGGCGATCTCATAATCAACGGTATATCTACAAAAAAGTATAAGGACAGGGACTGGGACGCATACAGAAATCATTCGATCGGTTTCATCTTCCAGAGCTATAATCTTATCCCTCATCAGACTGTTCTCTCTAATGTAGAACTCGCTCTTACTATTTCAGGAATTTCTAAATCAGAACGCAGAAAGCGTGCAAAGGAAGCTCTCCAGAAAGTTGGTCTTGGCGATCAGCTTAATAAAAAGCCGAATCAGATGTCCGGCGGTCAGATGCAGCGTGTAGCTATTGCCCGCGCTCTTATAAATAATCCGGATATCCTTCTTGCCGATGAGCCTACCGGTGCTCTTGACAGTGAAACAAGTATTCAGGTGATGGAGCTTCTTAAGGAGATCGCCAAGGATAAGCTTGTTATCATGGTTACACACAATCCTGAGCTTGCTGAACAATACGCTACAAGAATTGTAAAAATCAAGGACGGTCAGATTACTGACGACAGCGATCCTTTTGAGCCCGAGGAAGTCAAGGCTCCCGAAGAAGGCAAGAAACAGCGTGTTTCCATGTCCTTCCTCACAGCTGTTTCGCTTTCTCTTAATAACCTTATGACCAAAAAGGGACGTACTATTCTTACTGCATTTGCCGGCTCAATAGGAATTATCGGTATCGCTCTTATTCTCTCGCTTTCTACTGGTATCAATGATTATATCGGGCAGGTGCAGGAAGAAACACTATCTTCATACCCTATTCAGATTTTCAGAGAAACAGCTGATACTGACGAGCTTATGAAAATTATGATGGAAGAACCTGAAGCTAAAGACGGCGAGGATGATCCCGAAACTGTTTACGCAAATACTGACATTTATGAAATGTTCAACACACTGAACAGCACTGCACGTCAGTTCAATAATATGGAAAAGTTTAAGGCATTCCTTGATGAAAACGATTACATTAAGGAACGTTCAAATGCTGTTGCGTATGGATATGATATCCAGATGCCTGTTTTCACAAAGGATGAAAACGGTAAGGTTATTCAGGCAGATCTTACTAACCTCTTCAATACGCAGATGGGAACTCAGGAAACTCAGGAACAGCAGATGTCCATGATGGGTGCAAGCAACTCAAGCAGCATGATGATGACTATTCCTATATGGGAAGAACTTCTTCCTGCCGATGACGGCGGATATATCAATCCCCTTCTTGAAGAACAGTATGATGTTGTTTCGGGACGCTGGCCGGAAAATTATAATGAGGTAGTTGTTGTTCTTAACCAGAACAATCAGATCCCCGATGTAGTTTCATATGCTCTCGGTCTTAAACCGGCAGAATATATGAAAAATATCATTCTTGCAGCTATGCAGGGAAAAGAAATTTCAAATTACGGTGAGACTTCATGGACATTTGAAGAGATCATGAATCAGGAATTCAAAATGATTCTTCCGTGTGAATATTATCAGAAGAAAAATGACGAGAATTCATATAACGATCTTACAAAAAGTGAGGTTGGTCTCAGTACTCTCTTTGATGATCCGACAAAGGGGACAGAGCTTAAGGTAGTCGGCTTTATCAAGCCTAACCCTGATGCAACTGTTACAATGATAAACGGATATCTTGGGTACACAAAGGGACTTACTGATTTTGTTATTGAAAAGACAAATTCCAGTGAGCTTGTAAAGGCTCAGGTAGCAAATAAGGAAATAGACCTCCTTACTGGAAAGAAGTTCAAAAGCAGTGATTATGAAGAACCCGACAATGCAGTTAAGATTCTTATGGCAAAGGAAACTCTCAAGAATGTAGATGAAAAGTCAAAGCTTGAAGCCGCAAGATATCTTCTTTCTGTTCCGACAAATGAAGAAATTGCTGAAATAACAAAGCAGTATAGTGATCCTGCAAATCGTCAGAAATTCATGAATTCGCTTTCAGAATTTGCCGCAATGGATGAAACTGGTGAGGTTAACTCAACTATTGATATGCTTGCTCCTCTCAGCGATGAGGAATTTGCCGGAGCATTACCGATTATTCTTGAAAAGTTCGTTCCTATCTATGGACAGCTTGAAAAAAGCAAGCAGTTGGCAACATTGTCTGATAAAGATATCATGGCAGCGTATGAAAAGGCTGAATTTGACGATGAAGCTTATTTAAAGCTTTATAACGACTTTACATCACAGCAGACATCTTCATTCACATACGAAGATAATCTTTTTATTCTTGGATATGCAAATGTAAATAATCCTTCAATCATAAGAATTTACGCAAAATCTTTCGAGGATAAGGAAGAAATTGCTGACGAGATTGAAAAGTACAATGAATCAAATCCCGAAGAAGACAAAATCAACTACACTGATTTCGTAGCACTTCTTATGTCATCTATTACCGGAATTATCAGCGGTATTTCCTATCTCCTTATCGCATTTGTAGGAATTTCACTTGTTGTTTCATCAATCATGATTGGAATTATTACCTATATTTCTGTTCTTGAACGTACCCGTGAAATTGGTATTCTCAGAGCTATTGGTGCATCAAAGCACGATGTTAAGACTGTATTCAATGCAGAAACAATGCTTGTAGGTCTTACAGCCGGACTCATGGGTATTCTGATATCCGTATTGCTTACAATTCCGATCAACATGATTATTCATGCAGTAACAGACCTTGACACACTCAGAGCGCACGTTCCTGTTGCGGGAGCAATAATTCTTGTTGTGATAAGTATGCTTCTTACACTTATCTCCGGACTTATCCCCGCAAGTGTTGCTGCCAAGAAAGATCCAGTTGAAGCATTAAGAACTGAATAAATCGAAAAAGGGACTGGTTTCAGTCCCTTTTTGCATACTGAATAAAAAAGGCTCGCCGTAGTAATAAGCGAGCCTTAATATTTATTTCATACCGTAGCTTTTAAGGAGATTTTCAATCTTCTCGTGAGGATCAATAATCTTGCTGATAGAAACATCGTGGTTGATAGCTTCAATGAAGTATGCGATATACTTGGAAACGTCAACATCATGGAACCATTCTCTGCTGAGAAGCTCAGGAGTTCTGTAAGTAAGGTTTGTACCGAATACACCATCGATGATACCGTCCTTGTATGCCTTATCGAACTTTTCAAGACCGTTTGTGAAGATAGCGTATGTAGCGTAAGCGAAGATTCTTCCAGCCTTTTTCTTTTTAAGCTCATAAGCGAGGTCAAGCATGGATTCACCGGAGGAAATGATATCGTCAGAAACGAAAATATCTTTACCTTCAACGGAATTACCAAGATATTCGTGGGCAACAATGGGGTTTCTTCCGTTTACGATAGTTGAGTAATCACGTCTCTTGTAGAACATTCCCATTTCAACGCCAAGAACAGAAGCATAATACATATTTCTGTTGAGAGCACCTTCGTCAGGGCTTACCACCATGAACTTGTCCTTAGAGTAACTGATATCCTTGATATCAGTAAGCATCGCCTTAAGTACCTGATAGGTAGGCATTACATTATCAAAGCCCATAAGCGGAACGGCGTTCTGCACTCTTGGATCGTGAGCATCAAAAGTAACGATATTTGATACACCCATAGCTTCAAGCTCCTGAAGTGCAAATGCACAGTCAAGAGATTCGCGGTAGCTTCTTCTGTGCTGTCTGCCGCCATAAAGGATAGGCATGATAACATTGATTCTGTGAGCCTTACCGCTTGCTGCCTGAATGATTCTCTTTAAATCCTGAAAATGGTCGTCAGGAGACATGGAGTTCTTCATGCCGAAGTAATCATATTTTATGTTATAATTGCCGACGTCGATAATGATAAAAAGGTCAAGACCTCTTACTGTTGACTTGATAAAACCTTTTCCATCACCGGAAGAAAAACGTGGACATTCGCTTTCGATGAGGAAGGAATCAACGTTTTCACCGCCGTTTTTTGCCCATTCAACAAGATAATCATTGATTTTGCCGCCAAGTTCTGTTACGCTGTTCATAGCAATAATGCCGAGAGGTGCAACCGTAGATTCACGTCCGAATAAAATTTCACTTGAAGCTGTCATAAAATCATTTTCGCACTTTGGTTTACTGTGCGATACTCCTTTCGTTTACTTACAGAAATTCTGAATGTAGGATTCAATATCCTGTGCGATGATCTGCTTTGCTACGTCAGCATGATCAATCTCATTTACTGCTGTTGTCTTGTGCTCAAGCTCCTTGTAGACTGTGAAGAAATGCGTCATTTCAGCAAAGATATGGTCAGGAAGTTCGGAAATATCCGTATACATATTGTAATTCGGATCATCAAAAGGGATAGCGATGATCTTGTCATCCCTGTTGCCGTTATCGAGCATTCTGATAACGCCGATAGGATAGCATTTTACAAGAGTAAGGGGGATAAGCTTTTCCGAGCATAGTACGAGAACATCAAGCGGATCGTTATCATCGGAATAGGTACGCGGAATAAATCCGTAATTTGCCGGATAATGAGTGGACGTATGAAGGATTCTGTCCATTTTAATGAAGCCGGTATCCTTATCGAGCTCATATTTGATTTTGCTTCCTTTTCCGATTTCAATTACCGCTATAAATTGATCCGGGCTGATACGTTTCGGATTAATCTTATGCCAGATATTCATATAATTACCTCCGGTATCCTGTCCGTATTATCCGGACAATATTCGGGAACTGTCTGCATCAGAAACGCAGAGTCTGAAAGCTTGTTATTTGCACATAACATCTATATTCAATTATACCATTTTTTCGTAATTTGTCAATATGCCGGCGAATTTTCGTCATTCTGATACAAATTCCTGCATTTTTGCATATTTTTTTCATCTACTGTCTTTCAGAGTTGCAGCATATAACCCATATTATCATTGAATTTACAGAAAATTAATAATTATATATAGAAAACTCTTGATTTTTTTATATAAATATTGTATAATATTTATAAGTAACAAAGCCACCATGCAGACCTGCTGCGGAATATTCCGTTTTATCGGAAAAGGTCTGTTCATAATGTGCAGTATCGTTATACGCACGTTATGAAGGAGCATTATTATGCTTCTTTACTATACCGTAAAGGAATGAATAACTTAATGAAAAGCTATAAAATTGCTCTCATTATCGAAGAAATTAATCAGAGCTATCAAAGTGCTATCCTTGACGGTATTGCCGCATCTGTAAACGAATTCTCCTTCGAGGTCTCCGCTTTTGTGTCTTTCAGCGGAGCTATGATTAACCCGAAACATGATTTTGGTGAACTGAACATCTTCAGTTTGCCTGATTTCAGCAATTTCGATGGTGCGATTCTTCTCACAAATACCATTACCCATCAGCCTGTAATAACTGATATTCTGTCACGCATCAGAGAGGCTGGTATTCCTACCGTAATGGTTGATAATGATGTTGAAGGACTTTACCATATCGGAATTGATAACAAGACTGCTATGAGAAAAATTGCCGAACACCTTATCAGAGTACATGGATTCTCACGTTTTGGCTATATCTCAGGTCCCGTAAATAATCCGGAAAGTGCAGATCGTCTCAGTGCTTTCCTCGATGTTCTTGAAGAAAATGAGATTACTATCGACGAGGACAGAATTTATTACGGTGATTTCAGATCTCATTCAGGCAAGGCGGCAGTTCACGAATTTCTTTCCCAGAATAAGCCTATGCCGGAAGCTATAATCTGCGCTAATGATGTTATGGCTTCCTCAGCAATCAGCAGGCTTATCTCAGAAGGATATTCTGTTCCGGGTGATATAGCTGTTACCGGATTCGACAATACCTACAATACAAGCAACTATCAGATTGAACTTACTTCTGTTGACCGTCCTCTCGCACTTTCAGGACGTCTTGCCTGCCGTATTCTTTATAACCACTTCACGAGCCATCCGCAGGAAAGAAGTACAGTCCTTAGTATGTCCGCACGCTTTGCCGAAAGCTGTGGATGCTCACAAAAAGACAAGATATCTATCGGCGATGTCAGAGAGCTTAATTACCGCAATTACAGAAAATTTGAGAAGGCTCTTGACTTCGTTTCTACTCTGAACCGGTTGTCCTCTGCGTTGCTCGGCTGCAATGATTTCGATGAATATGTCGATAAGCTCAAGGAATTTATCTCAGAACTTGGTATCGAAGAATTCTACTTCTGCCTGTGCGACAACTGGAATTCCCATTCTTCGGGCGGCTCAGGCATGAGTGATAATGATGAATCTGCCAGAATTCCGAAAGTGTATACCGATCAGCTTATTGTGCCGATTGCCTATAAAGCCGGGATATTCTATGATGCAGAAAATATATCCAGAAAGGATATCATACCTTTGGTCGGAGAACAGTCTTCCGCCGGAACGGGACGTCTTTACTACATCATTCCCCTTCATTTCGGCGAAAGATGTCTTGGATATATGGTTATAAGCAATTCCAGAATATCACTCCACAACTCCATGTTTGAAACACTCTGCATAACGCTCAGTAATTCTCTGGAAAATATCAGAAAGCTCAGTGTTCTTGAATATGCCGTTGACCGTCTCGGAAAGCTCTATACTCAGGATACTTTCTCAGGTATATACAATCGTAACGGCTTCGTGTCGGCAACATCTGCACTCTATACAGACTGCGTCCGCAGCCAGAAGAACATCATGATTATGTTCATAGACCTTGATGGTCTTAAAAAAATAAATGATACTTATGGTCATAGTGTTGGTGATACAGCTATCTGCGATATTGCGGATGTCCTCATGAAATCGTGCGTATCAGGCGAAATTTATTGCCGTTTCGGTGGTGATGAATTCATTGTTTTTGCTGCTGATTATTCTGATTCAGATGCTAAAAAGCTGACCAGAACTATCCAGATGAACATCGGAGAAATAAACAATTCACAAAAAAACCCCTTCGTTCTGAGTGCAAGTACAGGATATGTTATCGCTGTTCCGGAAGAAGGCGAGGATATTTTTAGATTCGTTACTGCTGCTGATAATATCATGTATACCCAGAAACGAAAGAAAAAACTTTCACACTACCTCAAAAACAAATAAGCTTAAAGGACATCCGCTGATATTCGGATGTCCTTTTTCATGTATCTGTCATTTATTCTTCGGCTTCAATCTGCTGAAAATCCTGCAAGCCTTCTTTCTGAGCCTTTTCAGAATTAGAAGTGTTTTTTTATCTTTTGGAAAGAGCTTTCTGAGCAGATAAATCGAAATGGCAATTGTGATTATTTTCTCCGGAGAAACCGGAAACCATAAAAAAGCAATATATGCTCCTGATACGGTAACAAGCCATTTGATATCAAAATATGATCCTATTCCGAGTGCTATATAAGACCATCCGTTTGTAATCATCCATGCTATCACTATACACAGTATAAGTCGTGGGTTTGTAAAAAACTGTACCCATGACGTTATTTTTCTTCTTGTATTTCTTTTCATATTCCTCCACATCCGGAACCGTCAGCTGATTTTCTCTTATAATTTTATTCTTATCACCGGAAGTACAACTTATACTATGAATTATAATGTTGTGAATCTATATACAAAAACAGATTATTGTACACATCTTTAATCTTCTGTTCACAATAATCATTTAAAATGATATTTTATTCGATTGACGGACATACCTTTTTTTCTGTATAATCATAATAACGAAAAATCAGGAGGAAATTCAATGAAAATGAAAATCCATGCACTCTTTATATCATTTATTATAGTTATTTCATCAGTATGCGGAGCTATATTCTGTCAGGCTCCGGTGACTGAACCTCTGGATGCTTTTGCGGTTTCTGCTGACTATCCCATGCAGCTCATAAATCTTGCATCAAAGGATAATTCAAGAGTTCTTGCTGAAAACGGTACTGCCGACAATTCTTCTCTTTCAATGAAGCCCCTTGGAAATGAACTCTCACCTTCATGGCGTTTTGACAGAGTTGCTCAGGATTCAAACGGTACATTCTTCAAAATGGTTAACGCTCAATCCGGACGTCTCCTTACTCCGAAGGGCTATAACGTATCAGCCGGAAACTCTGTTGTCGTATACGGAAGCGAATCTGCAAAATCACAGCACTGGTATGTCATCCCTGTGAAAAAAGACCGTCTTGGTAACGATCTTTACTACAAAATTGTCAACTACTGCGATACTTCCCTCGCTCTAACTCAGGAGAGCAGCGATATTACTCTTTCAGCCTATACAGGTGCGGATAATCAGCTATGGCTCCTTAATTCTGACGGATTACAGGGATTTGCCGGATACTGTAAGGATGACAACACAGGAAATATAAAAGCCGGAGATATCGGTGGTCTATTCGGCGAGCTTGTTGAAGCGTCAACATTTGATGAACTTAAGAAATACGCTGAATCTGACGCTCCGTACACAATTATCGTCAATAAAAATATAAGCGTTACAAACCTTAAACAGGATTCCCAGAATCATCTTTACTGTCCTGACGGTCGAATCTACATTCGCAGCAACAAGACAATTATCGGCAGCTACGGCAACCACACACTATATAATGTGCAGTTCTGTACATCCTCAAACAAGGGGACAGGCAACAACATCATTATCAAAAATTTCGATATGCAGCACGACGCAAAATCAAACGGAAACGATTCGATTGTCGTATACTTCGGCTCCGGTCAGAATCTTTGGGTTGATCACGTTACTTTCACGGGACATTCCGGATATAATACTCTCGGAGAATCTGTTCCTGACTGGGATAAGTTCCTTGCTTGCTGTTATGACGCGGATTATTGTACTGTATCGGACTGTTCCTTCGGACTGCACGAATATGGTCTGATACTCGGATATCCTGACGATTCTGAGGATTCCTACAAAAACAAGAACAATTACCCCAGAATGTCGATTATAAGCAGCCGGTTCACGGATACTCTTACAAGAGCTCCCGGTCTTATGAGATACGGTTATTTTCATTCGATGAATAATTACGTTTACAATTTCAGCATGGCTTACACAGTGCACAGCGACTGCAAGCTTTTTACCGAAAACTGCTTCTACGACGGTGCTTCTACAAAGGGAAATGTCGTTTGCGACTGGAACGAGGTTACCCATGCCGGAGCATTTGCAGATTCCGGTTCAAAGGGCGTGAATTGCAGACGTCTCGGAATAGAAGGATCTGCTCAGCCATGTTTATGGCGACCATCGGTAAACTACACATATACGTCCATTTCCGCTGATCAGGCAAAGAATTACTGCTCATCATACAGCGGATGTCAGACTTCTTACGAAAACATGATGTATCTTCGTCTCGGAACAAAGGGACTTCCAAGTGCTGGATTTACCAAACTTCCTGATGAACCGCCTGCAACAGAGCCTGAATTTATTCCGAACGGCGATGCAGATTGTGACGGTCGGATTCTTCTGAATGATGCTGTTCTTGTTCTTCAGTGTCTTGGTAATCCCGATCTTTACGGTATTGACGGCAACGATCCCAATCATATTACCGAACAGGGACTTCGCAATTCTGATGTAAGCAATACCGGAGACGGACTAACTAATAAAGATTCACTCGCTATCCAGCGGTATATCCTCAACCTTATCCCTCAGCTGCCGGAATCTAAGGCATAATTACAAACAATACGTTGCTCTGTACTGTAATAACCACAGAACAGCCACCGTCTTCTTATAATATATTGCAATTCCACAAAAATCATGGTATAATTAGAAAAAAATAAAAGAATTAAGGTGGGATATACTATGAAGCTTGACGGTTTTGGCTTGTTCGTGGAGGATATGCCTGCAATGATAAGATTTTACAGAGATGTACTTGGTTTTGAAATCAGAGAGGATGAAAGTACGGCAAACGTATATCTTGTCAAGGATGGAACACTGTTCATGCTCTATGGCAGAAATGATTTTGAAAAAATGACAAGCCGTAAGTATGAGTACATCAAGGGAATTAACGGTCATTTTGAAATCGCACTTTATGTTGATACCTTCGAGGAGGTTGATAAAGCATATCACGATGCAATTTCAAAAGGAGCTGTATCGGTACTTCCTCCTGAGGACGAGCCTTGGGGACAGCGTACTTGTTATATTGCTGATCCGGAAGGCAATCTGATTGAAATAGGATCCTTTAATCGTTCATTTGAAAGCAAAACCGATTTCAATGGGGTACAATAACAGCACATATATTCATTTTGTAACGACTGCGAAAGGAAATAAATATTATGAAACCGGTACCATTCACGGATGATATATCGGCATATCTTAAAGAAGATACTATAATTGATTACAAAAACGACATTATCGCACAGCTGGCAGAAGAACTATACAAAAAAACGGACAGCGAAACTGCATATATAAAAGCAGCATACGAGTATGTGAGGGATAATGTTTCCCACTCAGCAGACATTAACGAAGATGTTATAACCTGTACGGCATCAGAAGTCTTAAAAGCAGGTCATGGTATTTGTTTTGCAAAATCACATCTTCTTGCGGCACTTCTTCGCTTTAAAGGCATTCCGGCAGGATTCTGTTATCAGAAGATATCCTTTAGCATTAAAGGGTCAACTGTTTTGGTATATCACGGACTTAACGGTGTGTATCTTAATGAGTACAAGAAATGGATACGACTTGATCCAAGAGGAAATATCGGAGAAATCAATGCACAGTTTTCACTGGACAAGGAACAGCTTGCATATCATATTCATGAAGAAGCAGACGAAGAAGACGGAATCGTTATTTATCCTGATCCCGATATGAAGGTTCTGGAGAAACTCAGAAATAACCGCACAAGAACGGAATTATGGGGTGATCTGCCGGTGGAATTGAATTATTGACAAAAATATGTAAATGCTGTATAATAACGTATATGTATTATAAGTGAAAGAGATGATATATATGGATACGTCCGTAATTATAGTATGTGCCGGAAATTCCACAAGAATGGGCGGCGTAAATAAAATACTTCTTCCTCTCGGAGAACGTCTTGTTATAGGAGTAACTATGCAGGCTTTCCAGAAATGTGAAAGCGTCAGGGAAATCATAATAGTTGCAAGAGAGGATGACATTCCTCATATAAAGGAAGAAGCTCAGGCGGCTGGAATCTCAAAGCTGACAGCCTGCACCGTCGGAGGAGTAACCCGTCAGGAAAGCGTTATAAACGGTGTACGCTGTATTTCCGCTGATACAGAGCTTATCGCAGTTCATGACGGAGCACGCCCGCTTGTCAGACCGGAACACATAGAAAAAGTTATCAGGGACGCTTCTGTTTTCGGTGGAGCTGCACTTGGCGTTCCGGTGAAGGATACAATAAAGACAGTTGACGACGGACTTGTAATAGATACTCCGCCAAGAAAAATGCTCTATATCACGCAGACTCCACAGATATTCAGACGCAGGCTCTACTTTGAGGGAATTGACTTTGCTCTTGAACACAATCTTGATTTTACAGACGACTGTCAGCTTGTTGAAGCAATTGGCGGAAAAATCGCAATGACTACCGGAGATTATACAAATATCAAAATTACCACCCCCGAAGATATTCGTCTGGCGGAAGTACTTCTCGCCATGAGAGATGAGTGAGAAGGAGGATATATTATGTTCAGAATAGGTCACGGTTACGATGTTCATCGTCTTGTTGAAGGAAGAAAGCTGATTCTTGGCGGTGTGGAAATACCACACACAGTAGGACTTCTCGGTCACTCGGATGCCGATGTACTTCTTCACGCAATAATGGACGCAATGCTCGGAGCACTTGCTATTGGAGATATCGGTCATCTTTTCCCCGATACCGACAACAATTTCAAGGATGCAGACAGTTCAAAGCTTTTTGAAAAGGTATGCGGTGTATGCCGTGAAAAAGGCTATATCATCGGAAATATTGACTCTACAATAATCGCTCAGGCTCCGAAGCTTGCACCTTATATAATCCAGATGCGTGAAAGAATTGCCGCAGTCTGCGGATGTGATATCTCACAGGTAAGCGTAAAAGCTACGACAGAGGAAAAGCTCGGATTTACCGGTGAAAAGCTGGGGATTTCCGCACATTCCGTCGTACTTATGAAAAAAATCTGATTTTTCCTCTTGACATTTACGAAAATTAGTGATATAATATCATTATAGAAACCGTTGAAGCGGGGATAAAGCTGGATATGATTGCACAGAGAGTCCGGGGGGCTGGGATCCGGATGAAAAACAGTTCAGCAAATGGGCCGCCGAGGGTGCAGTGAAATGGTCGGATATATGTGTTGATTCTTGTATTCAGCCGGAGTATTCTGCAACGTCTGATATGCGTTAAATATCGGGGATATGTTAGTATCCTGCAAGTGCACAGCGATCTGCTGTGAATCAAGGTGGTACCGCGGATAATGATTATTCGTCCTTGACAGATATTTCTGTCGGGGACTTTTTGTTTTCTGCTTAAAATATCTGATAAATTTTAATACAATCTGAAAGGGAGGATTTAGTATGGAATCCAAAGGAAGATTCGGCGTTCACGGAGGTCAGTATCTCCCTGAAATTCTCATGAATGCTATCAATGAACTTGAAGAAGCCTATAACCATTACAAGAATGATCCGGAATTCAATCGTGAGCTTACAAAGCTTCTCAACGAATATGCCGGCAGACCGTCACTTCTTTACTATGCAGAAAAAATGACTAAGGATCTTGGCGGTGCGAAGATTTATCTCAAGCGTGAAGATCTCAATCACACTGGTTCACATAAGATTAATAACGTTCTTGGTCAGGCTCTTCTTGCTAAGAAAATGGGCAAAAAACGTCTTATTGCTGAAACAGGTGCAGGTCAGCATGGTGTTGCATCTGCAACAGCTGCTGCTCTCCTCGATATGGAATGTGTTGTGTATATGGGAGAGGAGGATACTGTACGTCAGGCACTTAACGTTTACAGAATGAAGCTTCTCGGTGCTGAGGTCATTCCAGTAACAACCGGAACAGCAACCCTTAAAGATGCCGTTTCTGTCGCTATGAGAGAGTGGACAAAAAGAATCGAAGATACTCATTATTGTCTTGGCTCTGCTGTCGGACCTCATCCATTCCCGACAATAGTCCGAGATTTTCAGGCTTTGATTTCGCGTGAAGCAAGAGAACAGATTCTTGAAATAGAGGGACGTCTTCCTGATGCTGTAATTGCTTGTGTAGGCGGCGGCTCAAATGCTATCGGAAGCTTTTATCACTTCGTTCCTGATGAAGGAGTACAGCTTATCGGATGCGAAGCAGCCGGCAGGGGAATAGACACATTTGAAACGGCTGCAACCTTCAATACAGGAAGTGTTGGTATTTTCCATGGTATGAAATCATACTTCTGTCAGGATGAATATGGTCAGATTGCACCGGTTTATTCGATTTCAGCCGGACTTGACTATCCTGGTGTAGGACCTGAGCATTCATATCTCCACGATCTCGGACGTGCACAGTATGTTCCGGTTACTGACGATGAAGCAGTTGACGCTTTTGAATATCTTTCAAGAACAGAAGGAATTATTCCGGCTATCGAATCTTCACATGCTGTTGCTCACGCTATAAAGCTTGCTCCGACTATGGATAAAGACAAGATAATAATCATTACAATTTCAGGCAGAGGCGACAAGGACTGTGCGGCAATTGCAAGATACAGAGGGGAGGATCTTTATGAGTAAAATTAAATCTGCATTTACTGACAAAAGAGCATTCATTCCGTTCATAACCTGCGGAGATCCCGATCTGAATACAACTGATGAAGCTGCTCGTGCAGCAGCTGAAAACGGTGCAGATATAATTATATTCGGAATTCCTTTCTCTGATCCAACAGCAGAAGGCACAGTAGTTCAGAATGCAAGTATCAGAGCACTTGCCGGCGGAGTTACTACTGACAAGATATTCGACTTTGTCAAGGAACTTCGCAGCGATGTGAAAATCCCGTTTGTATTCATGACTTACGCTAACGTTGTATTTTCTTATGGAATCGAGCGTTTTATGACAGAATGCAAGAATGCAGAAATTGACGGAATTATAATCCACGATGTTCCTTATGAGGAAAAACGTGAATTTTCCGACACAGCAAAAGAATACGACATTGATGTTATTTCGATCATTGCACCGGCACCGGCTGCAAGAATTGCAATGATTGCCAAAGAAGCAGAAGGCTTCATCTACCTCATATCCGGAAATTCAACTGACAGCAACAACGGAATTGTATCTGATCCTGCTGAAATGATAAGCGTCATTCGTGAGAACACTGATGTTCCTTGTGTAATGAGTACTGATTCAGACAAGACAGACGATATTCCTTCTGTTTCAGACGGAGTAATCGCCGGAACTGCTGTTATAAGCCTTATTGAAGCTCACGGAAAAGATGCTGTGTCTTATGTAAGCGAATATGTGAAATCAGCAAAAACATCACTTTAAAAACTTCACTTAAAAAACAAAACCTGTCCGGAAAGGACAGGTTTTTATTATACTCAGGATGGAAAATTTTCCAGATAAAGCTGACAGGCTTTCTCAAAAGTTAGGTCAGGTGTCATTATCTGATAATACAACTCCTTTTCAGTTCATCTCAGAAAGAAGCTTTTCAGCGCTTGCAAGCTTTACGCAAATTACAAAAAGCTCTGCTGCCTTTGCAAGATCTTCAAGTGAAGGATATGTAGGAGCAAGTCTGATATTTTTGTCTTCAGGATCTATACCATAGGGGAATGTGGCTCCTGCACCGGTAAGTGTAACACCAGCCTCAGCACACAACTGAACTATACGCTTTGCACAGCCGTTCAGTGCATTGAAGGATACGAAATATCCGCCCTCCGGATTAGTCCATGAACCGATTCCAAGCGGCGCAATTTCCTTTTCAAGAGTATCGCATACAAGCTTGAATTTAGGAGCAACGATATCCTTGTGTTTCTTCATGTGCTCGCACATATTTTCAAAAGTGCCGAAGAACTTCACATGACGAAGCTGATTCATCTTATCATAGCTGATAATGCTTATGCCAAGATACTTCTTGAGTTCATCAATATTATTTTTACTTGCACCCATTACAGCAACACCAGCACCGGCATAAGTAACTTTGGAAGTTGATCCGAAAATATATATGATATCTTCATTTCCGACTTTTTTAGCTTCATCAAGAATGTTGAGTATATAAGACGGATTATCTGTCAGGTGATGAATGCAATAAGCGTTATCCCAGAAAATTCGGAAATCCTTTGCAGCAGGACGAAGATTAGCAAAACGCTTTACAGTTTCGTCGCTGTAAGAAATACCGTCAGGATTGGAGTACTGCGGAACACACCAGATACCCTTTATTGAAGCGTCTTCAGATACAAGCTTTTCTACCATATCCATATCAGGACCAGTAGGAGTCATGGGGATATTGATCATTTCAATGCCAAAGAATTCAGTCACCTTAAAGTGTCTGTCATAACCGGGAACAGGGCATAGAAATTTAATCTTACCGCATTTGGACCAAGGCTCTGAACCGAGAATACCTTTATTATAAGCGATCTGTATTGACCAGTACATAGCATTAAGACTTGAATTACCAAAAATGATAATCTCATCAGTATTAACACCGATCATGTCAGAGAAAAGCTGTTTAGCTTCAGGAATACCGTCAGGCATACCGTAATTTCTTACATCAATCCCATTACTGCTGACGAAATTACCGTCATCGAAAACGTTAAGGATATCAGCACTAAGCTCAAGCTGCTCTTTGCAAGGGTTACCTCTTGCCATATTCAGACAGAGTCCCTGTGCTTTAAAATCATCATAAAGTGCCTGTGTTTCGTTCTTAAAGCAGATAAGCTGCTCCTTGTTCATCTGAGATAAATACATTTCTGAACAACACCTTTCAAACCGGATTATTTTAATTTACACTATTTAAGTATACCATAAATGATGTGTTATTTCAAGTGACAATATAACAAATATTACTGCGACAAATCACCTGTTTTTGTTATTTTCGGCATAACATGCAGAATTATATTGTGTGTTTTATAAACTTTTTGTAAATAATACATCAAATAGTTGACAGAATTATAATTCTTATGTATAATATGATTAGAAGGCATTATCACTCAAAAGGAGGCTTTATTATGAAAAAACTTATGTCAGCCGCTGTTTCAGCTGTTGTTCTTGGTACAGCTGTAATGTCTCCGGTCTGCTGTGCTGAAGAAAATTTATATTACTCTGACGGTTCCGGACTTGATACTGTATATTTTGATTCAACAGATTACTATGCCAATTATTCAGATGGTGCTTACAATTACGGTACATTCCTTGACGAGAATAACGTTGAGGTATATATGGCAATGATGAATCTTATTAATCCGTCTGTCGATACAGTAAGTGTTACACTTCCGAATCCGGTAACATTTACTGTTTCTACACCATATTCAGACAGAATGACGGAGGACGATGTTCTTGCTTACAAGACTGCTTTATTTTCCAACTGCCGTCCTGGTATTGACAGTGCACTCTTTGATATCCCTGAGCTTTTCTGGATTGACCTCAATCAGATGGGTGTGAATACTCAGAATTACGATGTTAAATATAATTTCATCAACAAAAACTATACCATTACAATGACTGAAATTTCCTTTAATCCATCTTACTTTGACAGTTATGGTTCGCTTGATAGCGTACTTGAATACAAGGAAAAGCTTATCGAAGCTGTTGAGAATTTCCCTGTAACTGGCGAGACTCGTTATGAACAGCTTAAGAGTATCCACGATTACATCTGTAAATACACTTTTTACGATGTTGAATCGCCTTTTACAAGCTCTGCCGTTGGTGCTATTGTTGAGCCGGGTGCCGTATGCGAGGCTTACTCTGAGGGCTTCAAGATTATTTGTGATAGTCTTGGAATACCTTGTGTTCTTATTGTTGGTAATTTCAATGATGATAACACTGAAGCTCATATGTGGAATTATGTTCAGATGGAGGACGGCTTATGGTATGCTGTTGACCTCACATGGGACGATCTTGATGGTGATGGCGGCGAATTAAAGCACCAGTATTTCCTTAAAGGTTCAAAATCGTTTTTTACAAATCATTTTCCTGAGGAGACAGTAGGGATTACAACCTTTGTTTATCCTGAACTTGCTGAAAACGACTATGTCCCAACTACATCAGATATAACAACAACTACTACCACAACAACATCCACAACAACCACCGAGACAACTACAACATCCACAACGACTGCTCCAACCACTACAACAACTACCAGGACAACT
>JAZNBR010000011.1:0-73925 GCA_045587105.1 Ruminococcus sp. | reverse complement strand
ACAACAACTACTACCACAAGCACAACGACATCGACAACAACAACTACTACCACAAGCACAACGACAACAACGACAACAACAACTACTACCACAAGCACAACAACATCAACAACAACTACTACTACCACCACAAGCACAACTACAACAACAACAACAACTACTACTACCACCACAAGCACAACGACATCAACGACAACAACAACTACTACAAGTACCACAACAACAAATACTTCATTAACAACTACTACAAATATGGAAGCAATCAGAATCAACCATCCTTCGGAGGATGATCTGAAACCTGGAAATACCTTTGATCTTGAATATGATGTGAGCGAAATTGTAGACAAATCTACTATCAGATTCTACTCAGGCAACGACGATATTGCTACATCCACAACGGAAGGAAAAATTACAATCATTGCTGAAGGTGCGGTTGTAATATTTGTACAGGCAAAGACAAATGAAGGTGAGTTGATTTTCAATGCAATAGAACTCAATATTGCAGCTGGTGATTTCCTTATCTGTGATGTTACACAGGATGGTATCATCAATGGCTCCGATGCAACCCTTGCACTCAGCGCCTATACTATTATCAATTCCGGAAAAGAATCACCGCTTAGTGCGATTCAGGAAAAAGCTGCTGACGTTGATGGCGATGGCAGAATCACCGGATCAGATGCAACTTTAATCCTTCGCTACTATACAAAGATTTCATCATTGGTGGCTGGTGAAAAAGTTCCTTCATTTGAAGAATGGTTTGCAAATAACTGATTTGTTCCTTCGAAATAACAACAAAAAATCACCGTACAAATAGTGCGGTGATTTTTTTATGAGTTATTTCTTTTTAACTGTAAGGAATCTGCGGTAAAGTTCAGATACAGCAGTAGGGCTGCAATTGACCTGCTCAAGAATTACTGATATTTTATCCTGTGAGGTGTATTCATAGCTTGTGAGAACAGCAGACCATGGCAGTTGTTTTTCAATGAAGAAATTTTTGAGAATTTCAGCAAGCAGGGGATTTTCCATTATTACTCTGACGGATGTATTTTCGCCATAGGAATAAGGCGAGGATATATCGGCATAAACATTAAATTCTGCTCTTAAGTCACGGGACGAGAATCCGGCTGAAATTGTATAGAAGCCTTCCTCCATAGTCCACTGTGATAAATTGGGATCATAGCTTTCAAATGAGTGTCTGTCCAGCAGAAATGTGATAGTTTTTTCTTCGTCCGGTTCAAGATGAATTTTTCTGAAATGCTTAAGCTCTCGTACCGGTTTTGTAAGAGTACTTTCAGGATCTGAAATATATATCTGAACTACGGTTTTTCCGCTTTTATTTCCTGTGTTTCTGACTGTTACAGAAACATCAAGACAATCTGTGAAGGTATCAGCTCCGGCGGCTATATCCGTGATTTCAAAATCTGTGTAAGAGAGACCATGACCAAAGCAGAACAGCGGTGATATTTTTCTTGCGTCATACCAACGATATCCCACGAATATTCCTTCACCGTAGCAGACCTGCATACCATCACCAGGGAAATTGAGATATGACGGAGTATCTTCGATTCTTTCTGTCCATGTCAAAGGAAGCTTTCCGGACGGATTCACCTTTCCGCAAAGACAGTCGGCAAGAGCATTTGCTCCTTGCATACCCGGAAGAAACGTACAGAAAATACCGTCAAAACGATTTTCATAACCGTCAAGCGAAACCGGACCGCTTACATTGAGGATAAGAATTTTTCTGATATTCTTTTTATCTGCCTCATCAAGCAGAGCGTCTATTGTCTGTCTTTCTGATTCTTCAATTGATATTGTATATCTGTCTCTGCCTTCCTGACCTCGGAGACTGTATACATATACGAGTACATCTGAATCGTCAGCGAATTCGTTGTGTGTTACGCTGTTGAAGCGGCTTTCAAGTGCTGATAAAAAAGAAGCGTTTCTGTTGGTGTTTATTCCTGCACTTCCTTCTCCGCAGGTCAGAAGATACTGACTGTATCTTCCGAAAAGTGCAATATTATTTTCCGGATCAAGAGGCAGTGATTTATTGTGATTTGTAAGAAGAATGATACCTTCTGCTGCTGCTTGGTATGCGATTCTGTCGGATTTTTCAACGTTTATTATGCCGGTAGGTGCCTTGGAATATTTCTGTGCAAGTTTTGCAATACGTTCGGAGGATTCATCAAGTGCCTGATGGGAAAGTGTTCCTGAGTTGTAGGCTTCACGAAGTCTGACAGGGGACAAAGGTCCTGGCATGATGAGATCATTTCCGGCATTTACAGCGTTTTCGGGATTATATACAGCTCCCCAGTCAGATATGATTACACCGCCGAATCCCCATTCATCACGGAGAATATCAGTGAGCAGCTTTTTATTTTCTGTACAGGGAGTACCATTAATCTGATTGTATGCACTCATGACCGTTTCTGCTCCGGCTTCTGCACAGGCTTTGAATCCGGGGAGATATATTTCGTGGAGTGCTCTTTCAGAAATGAATTCGTTTATATTCATTCTGTTTGTTTCCTGATTATTTGCGGCAAAATGTTTTACATTAGCGGCAACTCCAGCGGACTGGACTCCCTTCACAAGCTCAGGTGCGAGCGAGGATGTGAGAAATGGATCTTCCGAATATCCCTCAAAGAGCCTTCCGTTTCTTATATCTCTGTGTATATTTATATTAGGTGTTCCGAGAAGAATATTTATTCCGAACGCTCTTGCCTCATCGCCGAGTGCCTCTCCGACGTCATAAATAAGCTCCGGATTCCATGAGGAGCTGAGCAGTATTCCGGACGGAAAGCATGATGGAGCTGTCATATCGGGAGTAATTTCCTTGAGTCTGCTGTATATCCATTTGTAAAGTTCTTTTGATTCTTCTGATTTTATTTTGTGAGGAGAATAGAAATTATCCAATACATCTCTGAGGCAGTCTCCGCCGATTCCGTCGATATGGTTTTTACTGAGGAAATCTCCGAAGAGCTGTTCAAAATTTATACCCGTACCTCCGTCGAGGAGCTGCAGAGAAGGAATATTTTTCTCAGGAATCGGTGTTGTTGAAAAGAAGGTTGCACCGTTTACAAGGGAAATCTGTTCGTCTGCTGTTAAATTGAAATCAGCCATAGTAATCTCCTTCCGGATATTTTCTGTGAATTCATTATCTGACAAATCATTGTCGTATATTTAGGATGTTGTCTGGTATTACGGCTGTTCAATCAGTATACATGACGCAGTTTTTTCCGCCGTTTTTGCCTTTATAGAGACGACTGTCGGCGTGACTGATGATCTTGTCAACAATATCATCCGGCTTACCTTCGCAGATACCGAATGTCATTGTGACGAAAAACGTTGAGCCGTTGCCTGCAAATTCATGCTGCTTTACTGAGCGTATGATTTTTTCGGCATAGGCGGAGCCAGAGTCAATATCAGCATCGGGTATAACAAAAAGGAATTCTTCTCCGCCCCATCTTGAGACAAAGCCGTTTTGCGGAAGATTCTCCCGTATGATGCCGGAAACAGACGAGAGAACAGTATCGCCGAGATCGTGACCGTATATGTCGTTGACTCTTTTGAAGTTGTCTATATCACCTATACCAATAACAAAGGATTTTCCGCTGTTTTTGCTTTCAGCACTGATATCTGCAAGTATTCTGCTCATTTCACGGCGGTTGCTGAGCTGTGTAAGCGGATCAGTAGAAGCCATTATCCGGAGCTGTTCGTTCTGCACTCTTAGTTTGCATTCTGTATAACGATTTATAATAGTATATATTGTTGTAAAATAAATGAGTATAGATGAGTCACTGAATATATTTATAACGTAGAAAATAGTATGATAAGAGTTCTTTTCAAAGCTGTATATGGAACTGTCAGGTCTAAGGGATAGGAATCCGAGTATACCATAGAGTAATATTGATACTGTCATTATTATAAAAGAATTATTTTTGTTTTTATCCGGCATAAGAAAGGCAATAGGAATTATCATAAGCAGGAACATTCCGAAATCGGATTCCCAGCCTACGCACAATGTTGCTACTGATGCGTGGATAATTATTTCTATAAACGTTGCATATACAAGCACACTTTTTTCTTTTACCTTTTTCACGAGGATCAATGTTAAAAAGTAAAAAATTACGCTGAATATATTGAATATTTTCATGATTGTAATACCGGTTGCGGCAAAAAGCAGAAGATAGGCAATATGAACAGCAAGACACGCTGAAAATCCGATAAAATAAACAAGAAATTCTATTTTTCGCGAAATAAGATGATCTATTTTTTGGATAAACGCAAGATCTTTATTATATTTTTCTTTTGTATACATATATTTCACTTCCTTGGCAGAACTGTTTTGTTTCCGCATAATTTTTTCATTACCCCAAATATTATTAGTTATATTCAATTATACATTAAAAATAAATAAAAATCAATAGATAAAGTGTGAAAAAATGAGTAAAATCTGCACAAATTAAATGGGAGAGCTTTTACATCAAATTTGATTTTAAGACTTTACACAGATAGCTGTTTTATGGTATAATTGTAATGTAAATGTAAAAAAACCGGAGGAATAAAATGAGCATACTTAATGTTGAAAACGTTACGCACGGATTCGGTGCGAGACAGATATTGAACGACGCTTCTTTCCGACTCCTTAAGGGGGAACACGTCGGACTTGTAGGGGCAAA
Source organism: Ruminococcus sp. (assembly GCA_045587105.1). GTDB lineage: Bacteria > Bacillota > Clostridia > Oscillospirales > Ruminococcaceae > Ruminococcus. The sequence goes on along the minus strand of JAZNBR010000011.1, from coordinate 69,249 downwards.
TGGTGAGGGTAAATCTACTTTCCTGAATATCATAATGGGAAAGCTCCAGCCGGATGAGGGTAAAATAGAATGGTGCAGACATATTACCACTGGATATCTCGATCAGTACAGTACCCTTGAAAAGGGGAAAACTATCCGTGACATACTGCGTGAGGCTTTCGATCACCTTGCAGAGCTTGAAGCTGAAATGATGGGGCTTTACGAGAAGATGTCCGATTGCTCCGAGGATGAAATGAATTCTCTCATGGAGGAAGTCGGCGATATACAGAGTATTCTTGATTATAGCGGATATTACACCATTGATGCAAAGATTTCCGAATATGCCAATGGTCTCGGACTGAACGAAATCGGTCTTGACAGGGATGTTTCCGAGCTTTCAGGAGGTCAGAGAGCAAAGGTTCTGCTGGCGAAGGTTCTTCTGGAGAATCCTATGATTCTTATTCTTGACGAGCCTACAAACTTCCTTGACGAAAATCATATCAGATGGCTTACTAATTTCCTTCAGAACTATGAGAATGCGTTCATACTTGTATCGCATGATGTTCCGTTCATGAACAGCGTAATCAACGTTGTATATCATGTTGAAAATGCCATTATGACTCGTTATACCGGAGATTACGACAACTTCGTGAGAATGTATGAGCTTAAAAAGAGACAGATAGAACAGGCTTACGAAAAACAGCAGAAGGAAATTGCTGATCTTGAGGACTTCATCGCCCGCAACAAGGCAAGGGTTGCTACAACCAATATGGCTAAGTCGCGTCAGAAAAAGCTTGATAAAATGGACAAGATTACTCTTATGCGTGAAAAGCCGAAGCCGACCTTTTCGTTCAGAAAAGCCCGCACTCCCGGACGTGTTGTTATTGACTGCAAGGATGTAGTTCTCGGATATGAAGAACCACTCACAAAACCGATATCCATTAAGGTGGAAAACGGACAGAAAATAGCTATACGCGGCGTGAACGGTATAGGCAAATCCACGCTGCTTAAAACGCTTCTTAAGATTATTCCTCCTGTTTCCGGATATGTTGAGCATGATCAGTTCGTTGAATATGGTTACTTTGAACAGGAAGAGGAAAGCTCCTCCGAAACAGCACTTGATGTTATCTGGGCAGAGTATCCATCAATGACAAATGCTGAGGTGCGTGCTGCACTTGCACAGTGCGGACTCACAACTGAGCATATCACTTCGCAGATGCGGGTGCTTTCCGGAGGAGAAAATGCAAAGGTGAGAATATGCCGGATAATGCTCAGAGAGATAAATTTGCTTGTCCTCGACGAGCCTACGAATCACCTTGATGTTGACGCCAAGGAATCACTTAAAAAGGCGATAAAGGACTATAAGGGAACAGTTCTCATCGTCAGCCATGAGCCGGAGTTTTATATGGATATTGCAGATAATATCTGGAATATCGAGGAATGGTCAACTAAGATCATATAAAATCAGTAAGATCAGAAATTAATGTAAAGGGGTTGTTGGAATTGAAAAAAATTGTAAGTCTGCTTCTTACAGGAGCATTTATCGGAACTGCTGTATCACATTTTTTACCTGCTGCTGAATCTCCCGTAATTACTGCTGAAGCTACGGATTATCGCAGCAAGGATGTTGACGCATTACAGTATACCTACGAAATTTTTCCGCTTATGGAGCCGTTCAATGAATATTTCTATGTGAAAACGGAAAATCCACACCCTGAGTCGTTCAGATTTTCTGATAAGAATTCTCCTTATTCTGAAACATCCGTAATATATAATGATGATTCTGTTTATGCTGATGTCGAATACGAAAATGAAGAATTCTGCCGTGTGAACGGAGGATACATATTCAAGAGTGCAACTACCGACGGCGGAGAAATTGAGCTCCAGATACATGAAGAAATTACACGTGAAGAATACAATACAGAGATTTACGGTACTCCGGATCCAGAGTCTACCGGATATTCGCCTTATCACGGAATGCCTGTTGATTCTTACAACGAATACATCAACGGAAGCAATGTGTATTACATAAGAGGATATTTCAGATGGGTTGATACAGGCGTGAAATTTACATTGCCTGAGCTTTGTGACGACTGCGATTATCTTATTCAGAACTTCTCGGAGGGAAATGATTTCTTCTCGGATATGAATGCAATTCAGAAAGGTTTCTCGTCAATCTGCTTTTATAGTGGCTCGTATGTGAGGGGAGAGGTATATCGTTCCGGCGAAAGAGACTGGCGGCTGGCAGGAGCTCCGTATGTTGACCAGATATTCTATATTTACAGTCCGTACAACCGTCGGGATAATAAAAGTCTGTTATCATCAGTGATATATCCGTACAGATACGATTCTCTGGGATTTCCCGGTATGATGAAGCAAGTGGCACTTCGTCTGGATGAATCTGCTGTCTGTGAGTGGAGCGATTCCAGTCATGCCTATGTTAATGTTACGCTGAACGGCGAAACTCATACATACGGCGGTCAGGGAAACGGAGAAGGTCAGGGAATCAGTGAGGATAAAATCAACCGCCGATATTACTTCGGAGAAAATGATGAATCGGTAACTCTTCAGGAAGCAAAAAAGGTTCTTGACGATTATATTGCAATTGAAATGGAAGATGATATCCCTCGTGATGGAGAGCTTACTTGGGAGAAAATATATGATGTCGTCGGCGACGGTGAATGGGTAGATATGGGCGGAAGCTACACATATCTGTATCAGAGTGATGATGAAGCTTCGTTTATCTGTGATGAATGGGGCGAAGGAAACAGTATTTACTGGGGCGGAAGTCTCGGATACTGTTCTGATATGTGGGTTGATGGACGATATATCAATAAATTCAAGCGATATGTAAAGGGAGCAACACTGGAGGAATATCCTGAAAGTGCTGTTTTGATCAGAGAGATGACTGTTCCTGAGATCGTGGATTATACAAGGGAATGGGATTCTGAAGCTCAGAAATTTAACTACAAATCTGTTCAGATAGCTGAGACGGTGCAGAAAAATGTGGTTTTCAGATATGACGCCGAGGCTCAGATATGGAAGGCGAGTACCAATATGTGGGGAACTAATAATTATTTTTCCATGTATCAGGAACTGCTGGATCAGGGTATTCTTGATGAAAAGTATTATGATATGATAACTCTTACCCGTAATGAGTTTGAAGCAGCTGTTAATATCGGAAAAACAGATAAGGAACCGGAAAGTGGTGTCCTGTTTGACGGATATTCTCCGCAGGGGACACGCTATATGAACGGAGACTGCAACAATGATGGTGTATGCAGTATGGCTGATCTGGTTGTATTGCAGAAGTGGCTGTTATGTGATTCCGGTGATACAGTCATAAATATGCGTAATTCCGATCTTTGCAAGGATGATCAGCTTGATTCCTTTGATTTATCTCTGCTCAGAAGACTGATTGTTGAATCATACGCTGTATCTCAGTAACAAGTAAAAATCCCCTTAACGTACGTCCGTACGTTAAGGGGATTTTGATTATATTAAAGGTTATAGTAACGGTCAAATTCAGCGGGATGGGGGATTGCTGCGAGTGCACGGCATTCCTCACGCTTGGAGTTGATGAACTTAGTGATAAGCTCCTCAGGGAATACTCCGCCTGCAAGGAGATAATCGTGATCCTTTTCAAGAGCGTCAAGAGCCTGCTCAAGAGATGTCGGGAGATGAGTAAGCTTTGCCTTTTCCTCGTCGCTGAGGTGGAAGAGATTCATATCATACGGACCCCAGCCGTTCTCGTGAGGATCAATCTGATTTTTGATACCGTCAAGACCAGCCATAAGAATTGCTGCATAGCAGAAATGCGGGTTGCAGGTAGCGTCGGGGTTGCGAAGCTCGAAGCGTCTGCGGTCAGGTGTTTTTGCGTATGCAGGGATACGGATTACCGCACTGCGGTTTGATGTTGCATATCCAACGGTAACAGGAGCCTCAAATCCGGGAACGAGTCTCTTGAATGAGTTTGTACTCGGGTTAGTTATTGCACAGAGTGAGTTGATATGCTTGAGAAGTCCGCCCATGAAGTAATGAGCTTCACGGCTGAGATGAGCATAACCGTTGTCATCAGAGAATACAGGCTGTCCGTCCTTGAGGAGAAGCATATGGACGTGCATACCGTTTCCGGCCTCGCCCATAACAGGCTTGGGCATGAATGTTGCTGATTTTCCGTATTTTTTTGCAGTATTATGGATTATATACTTTATAGTCATTGTTGCGTCAGCCATAGTTGACATCACACCGAGCTTGGGTTCGATTTCAAACTGACCTGCCGCACCTACTTCGGGGTGGTGGTAGTTGATGCCTATTCCTGCTTCTTCCATGAGGAGACACATTTCGCTTCTTGCCTCGTATGAAACATCGTAAGGCTTTGCGATATGGTAGTTCTTCTGCTTGGGAACGATATTACCCATACCTTCAACAGCACTGTTCCAGTGAGCCTGCTGAGCGTCAACGGAGAATCCTACTGACTGTGCACTTACATCCCAGCCCACGTTGTCAAAGAGATAGAATTCAAATTCAGGGAGAATAAGCATAGTATCAGCAACGCCGCAGTCCTTCATGTACTGCTCTGCTGCTGCAACGATATTTCTCGGATACTGTGCAAGCGGACGGTTTTCAGGATAATCAATGATCATTGCGTTACCCATCATTGAAAGAGTGGGGATTTCGCAGAAAGGATCTATTGAAGCTGTGTCAGGATCGGGGATAAATACCATATCGCTTTTTTCAACAACAGCATATCCGTAGTTTGAAGCGTCGAATCCGATACCATTTTTCATTACATCTTCACTGAAATCCTTCGCAGGAATTGTAACATGGCGGAACTGTCCGTTGATATCAACCATTTTAAAATCAACCATCTTGATATCTTTTTCACGGATAAGCTCCATTATCTTCTGTACTTTTTCGTTCATTTGGAAAGTTCTCCTTTTACATAAATAATAACGATATACGTTAAAGAAGATTATACCATATTTTTTCTAATATTTCAAGTTTTTTTGTAGAAAAATGATATAGTGACATCGTACAAATTATTTTGTTGAACTTTGTATGGTATGTGAAATGTATTTCAGCAGATATCGATTATGACACCTTATTTCAGTTTAATGTGATGAGTCCGCTGTCAATCATTTCCTGTACAGCAAGCATTACTCCGATTTTTCCGGAAGTGTATGTGATTCCGCCCTGCATCCAGACAGCAAACGGCTCACGGATAGGAGCGTCAGCGGAAAGCTCAATAGAAGCTCCGTTGGTGAAGGCTCCGGCAGCCATGATAACCTGACTTGTATATCCGGGCATATCCCATGCTTCCGGCACAACGAATGAATCTATCGGTGCACCCTTCTGGATTCCACGGCAGAAGGCTGTAAGGTGTTCCTCATCGCCGAGCTTTATTGCAGTAACGATATCTCCGTGCTGTTCGTTCTTATCCGGAGAACATTCAAATCCGAGCATTGTAAGAAGCTCGCTTGCAAAAGCGGAAGTCCTGAGTGCATTTGCAACAACATCCGGAGCAAAGAAAAGTCCGAGAAGCATTTCACGGTTCATACCGAGAGTACATCCGACCTCCTTACCCATTCCGACGCAGGTGAGACGATAGGAGCAAAGCTCAACAAGATCGGCACGTCCGGCGATATATCCGCCTGTGCGGGCGATACCGCCGCCTGCATTTTTGATGAGAGAACCAATAATGATATCAGCACCGGCTTCGGAAGGCTCACGCTGCTCAACGAATTCGCCGTAGCAGTTATCTACCATTATTATGGCATCAGGATTTCCCTTTTTAACGGCTTTTACCATCTGTTCAATATCTTCTGTTGTAAAGGCACGGCGGAGTGAATATCCTCTTGAACGCTGGATATAGGCAACTTTTGCTCCCTTTACAGCTTCTGTGATGCCATCAAGATCGGCTGAACCGTCCTCGTTGAGATCAACCTGACCATATTCAATGCCGAAATCCATGAGAGAGCCGTTTCCCTTTGTGCCGCTGATTCCGATAACTTCTTCAAGAGTATCGTATGGCTTTCCTGTAATTGAAACAAGCTTGTCTCCCATTCTGAGTACACCGGAAAGAGCGACAGACAGAGCGTGAGTTCCTGAAACGAAATTGAATCGCACGAGAGCGTCCTCTGTACCAAGAACCTGTGCAAAAACCTTGTCGATAACGTCACGTCCGAGATCACCGTATCCGTATCCGGTAGAACCGTAGAAGCAGGGTTCGCTTACCCGGTTGTCAGAGAAGGCTTTAAGTACTTTTGCACCGTTGTATTCAGCTGTCTGATCTATTCTGCCAAATGCTTCAGAGCAGTTTTTCTCAGCCTGTTCAGCAAGAGCCGCAAGCTTCGGATTGAAATTGTATAATGTTCCGATGTTCATATATATTTTCTCCTTAAATAATGTTTATCAGAGTTTTCCTTTTGTCATGCTGTCCTTTTCAACATCGATGCGTTCAAGGACTATTTCGTGGCCGACTTCACGGAATCCTATTTCCTCGTAGAAGCTTTTGCGGACATCAAGTGCAAGAAGATAGGCACGTTTTCCGAGTCCGTTGAAGAATTTCGCCAGCCATTTCAGGAATTCTCTTGCATAGCCGCGTCCTCTTGCGGCGGCTGTAGTTGCAACTTGTCCAATGAGTATGGTGCTGCCGATATCAAACATAACTGAGGCAGTTGTTGAGTTTCTGTAGGTGAACACACGGCTTATACCGTGACGGCAGCGGTGTGAGGTATCGGTATACCAAAGGGAAAAATCGGCAATATTCGGAAATCCCTCGCTGAGGATATCGTATACATCCGTAAGCTTAGGGTTGAATTCAACGTGTTCCTCGATAGTTTCAAGAGGTGAATCATCTGGGATAAGTTCGAATATTGTTCTGTTAAGACGCTGATACTGTTCCGTAAGACCGATCCCTTCGAGGATATTGCTGTCTCCCTCAATGCGGAACGGCATATTCATGGAGATAAAAAGATCAATTTCCTGATCTGGTCTGAGATTTCCGTCGGTGCAGATTATCAGTGTTGAATTTATAATGAACATGAAGCCATAGCCGGTTTCGTTGGTGATTTTGTAGAAGCGGCAGAAGTCGTAATTCGGGCCGTATGCTCTCATATAGGAGAGCATTTTTTTTCCGCACAGAGTTTTCATCAGCAGCGGACGGTCAAGCTCATGTTCGTGTTCGATAAGTTTTATCATAGCTCACATATCCTTTGTGTAAGTTTTTTGACAAGCTTAAATGAATTTTCAAGATCGCTCCACTGGATGACGCAGCTGGGGGAGTGAAGATATCTGCACGGAACAGATACGGCGATTGTACGCACTCCGCCACGGCTCAGGTGGATAGCTCCGGCATCGTTTCCTCCGGCGATCATAGTTTTTGTCTGACAGGGGATATCTTTTTCAGCAGCGATATCAAACGCAAGAGCGTAGAGTTCCTTGTCGTAGACAGTACTTTTGTCCATGAATGATACAACAGGACCGTTTCCGAGTGCGCATACACGTTTTGCTCCGGAGACTCCGTCAATATCTGCGGCTGTTGTAGCTTCAAGAACAACGGCAAAATCAGGATCAACGGAAAATGCGGATACTCTTGAACCTCTCAGACCGATTTCCTCCTGAACATTGAAAACGAAATATGTGTCATATTCAATTTCGCTGCGTATCATTTCTATCATCATTGCACATCCGGCACGATCGTCAACAGCCTTGGATTTCAGTCGGTTTTCGCCAAGCTCTGTGAATTCGGAGCTGAAATAGATGGAGTCTCCGAGGGAAACATATTTTTCGGCTTCCTCCTTGTCAGCGGCGCCGATATCAATGTACATTGCATCTATTTCGGGAGCCTTTTCACGCTGTTCCTTGGAAAGATTATGGACAGCGGCAGAGCCGGCAACACCATATATTTTATTTGCTCCGACACGGACCTGACGCCCGATAATGACGGAAGGATCAATTCCTCCGACAGTGCCGAAAAGCAGCGTTCCGTCCGGCTGGATTCCGGTAACGATGAGACCTACCTCATCCATGTGGGCACAGATCATAAGCTTTTTGTCAGGAGCTTTTCTGCCTTTTTTGAAGCAGATAAGATTTCCGAGATTGTCAGTGCGGTATTCGCAGAAATTCTTGATTTTATCTATAATAAGTTCTCTTACAGCCTTTTCATCACCGGAAATTCCGTCGGCAAGGCAGAGTTCTTTAAGCAGTTCTCTCATCAGTTTTCCTCCTTGATAAATTCAGCGAGAAGTCTTGCTGTAAGTTCGACATCCCTGATATCAATTACCTCAGCCGGAGTATGCATATTTCTCAGCGGAATGGAAACAGTACAGGTTCTTGCTCCGCAGCGGCTGACGGAATACTGATCGGCATTGGTGGAGGTAAGTCCGTTCATGACTTCTGTCTGGTAAGGAATATCTGATTTTTTTGCTGTATTTATCAGCTCGTTGGAAAGTTCTCTGTCGAGTGAGGGGGAAATTCCGATCATCGGACCTTTTCCGAGATAACCGCACTTGTTTTCGTCTTCGGAAAGCGAATATGCGAAACTTACATCAACAGCGATTGCAATATCGGGATCAAGCTCGTATGCACCGATTTTTGCTCCTCGTTCGCCGAGTTCTTCCTGAGCAGAGAAAATAACGGTTACATTGTAGGCAGTGGACGCTCCTTGAAGAAGCTCCAGAGCGTACAGAATTGCGGCAACTCCGCAGCGGTCGTCGAGTGCTCCGGAAGTAATTCTTGAGCCGATAAGACTGCGGCACTTTACATCAAAGGTAATAGTATCGCCAAGGGAAACGATGCTTTCAAGGTCTGCTTTTGTCATTCCGGTATCTATTGCGGCTTCGTCAAAAGAAAGAACCTTGCTGTCTCCGGAGGAAAGATGCGGAGGAACAGAGCATATAACACCGGATATATCCTTCTTTCCGTGAATAACAACAGGCTGTGCCGGAAGGAGACGGCGGTCGATTCCGCCAAGATTTCCGACCTTGATAAAGCCGTCAGCTGTTATATTGGTAACGATCATACCGATCTGATCTATATGTGCGTCGAGTACAAGTGATGGGAGTTCACTGCGGAATTTTCCGAATCGTCCGACAACATTACCGTTTATTATTTCGGCATCAGGACAATGTTTTTTCAGCATATTCAGGGCAAGTTCTGCGGCAGGAGATTCATTTCCTGACGCTCCGGAAACTTCCGTGAGTTCTGCGATCGTATTTTTAAGATCCATAATAAAATCCTTTCATAAGTTATACATACATTATTATAACAGATTATATGATTATTTTCAAGAGAAATACAGATAAAAAGCTCTGCTTCCGGAAAAAGAAGCAGAGCCTTGTGATTATGCCTTCATTTCAGCCTTGATGCTGTCGAATTCTTCTGTGATTTCCTTGTCAGGAGCAGAAGTTACAAGTGAAACAATGATGATTGTGAGAAGTGCTGCAACGAATGCCGGAAGAAGCTCATAGATAGCGAATACGCCGCCGAGCTTGCTGATTCCGAACTTCCATACGAATACCATTACTGCACCGACGCTCATTCCGGCAATAGCACCGTATTTGTTAGAGCGTTTCCAGAAAAGTGCAGCGAGCATTACGGGAGCAAATGTTGCGCCGAATCCAGCCCATGCAAATGAAACGATCTTGAAAACAGAACTGTTTTCATCCCATGCAATAACAACACCGAGAATTGCAATTACAACAAGTACAGCTCTTGCAACGAACATTGACTGCTTGTCTGAAAGCTTGATCTTGAATACACCCTTGAGGATGTTTTCAGACATACTTGATGAAGCAGCAAGAAGCTGTGAGTCGGATGTAGACATTGTGCAGGCAAGAATTCCAGCGAAAACAAGTCCTGCGATGATTGCGAGGATAACGTGTTCATCAGCCATGAACTGTGCGATTTTTATGATGATCTGCTGTGAATTGTCTGCGTTAAGCTCGTCTACCTTGCCCATAGCGGAAAGCTTGTTTCCGATAAATCCGATGAAGATAGCGATTGCCATTGAGATAACAACCCATACAGAAGCAATTCTTCTGGAGGTCTTGACCTTGTTCTTATCCTCGATAGCCATGAAGCGGAGGAGGATATGAGGCATACCGAGGTAGCCGAGTCCCCATGCCATAAGTGAAGCAATAGTGAGGAGAGAATATTTATCAGAGTGAGCGGCAACTACCTTTTCGCCTTCCTCCACAGCCGCAGGAACGTGGATATCGCTCAGTGAGAAGTATCCGGGAAGATCCTTTGCATTGTCGATAACTTCATTCATGCCGCCGGCAGTGTGGATTCCGAAGCCAACGATACTGATAAGTGCAAGAGTCATAACGATACTCTGGATAAGATCAGTAAAGCTTGCTGCCATAAATCCGCCTGTACAAGTGTATGCAATGATAATGATTGCACTGAAGATCATTGCAAGGTGGTAATCCCAGCCAAAAAGCTGGCTGAAAAGTGTTCCGCAGGCTGCAAATCCTGAACCTGTGTAGGGAACGAAGAAGATCAGGATGATTAAAGCAGTAGCACCCATGAGAATCTTTTTATCGTCACGGTAGCGGTTTGAGAAGAAAGCCGGAATGGTGATAGCTCCGCAGCGGTGAGAATAGACCCTCAGTCTTTTAGCCACGATAAGCCAGTTGATGTATGTACCGATTGCAAGACCAATAGCCGTCCAGCCTGCTTCGGCACCTCCTGTGAGATAAGCAACTCCGGGAAGACCCATGAGAAGCCAGCTGCTCATATCCGATGCTTCAGCACTCATAGCTGTTACGATCGGACCGAGCTTTCTGCCGCCGAGGTAGAAGTCCCCGACACTGGAATTCTTTTTGGTAAAAGAAAATCCGATGAGTAGCATCATGCCCATATAAGCAATAATGGTGATCATGATGATGATTGTTGATGTGCTCATGATAAACTCCTTTACTTTAATATAGTACTTTGATTATACACTAAAATTCATATTTCGTCAATGTTTTATAGCAAATTCGTTTTGAAGTTTATAATAATTATGTATTCTGCAATTATTTTTTTGATTTTGTCTTGACAAAGTGAAACAAATAATGTATATTATAGTTGTATAATTATATCCGGAGGGCACTCCGGAAATCAGAGAGGGGTATGCAATTTGAAATTTAAGAAAATTACTGCTGCTGTATCAGCTATGGCTATGGCAGCGGGTATGGCTGCTTATCTGCCGGCAGAAAAGGCAGGTTCACCTGTTATCAGTGCATCTGCTGCGGTTGATGTAAACTATGCTGAGGCACTTCAGAAGGCACTGTTCTTCTATGAAGTACAGCAGTCCGGTGTTCTTCCTGAGTGGAACAGCGTAAGCTGGCGTGCAGATTCAATGGTAGACGAGGACGGAAAAGAAACCGATGTCATTCCCGGTGGCTGGTTCGATGCGGGTGACCACTTTAAGTTCACACTGACAAACGCTTATTCTGCGTCAGTTCTTGCATGGGGTTATATCCAGTATAAGGATGCCGTAGACAAGGCTGGTCTCGGTGAAGTTTATCGCAACAACGTTCAGTGGGGACTTGATTACGTTATGCAGGCAGACAGAGGCGATAAGGTTATTGGTACTATTGGTGACTTTACAGGCGGCTCTACTGACCATAACATCTGGTGCAGTGCTGAGGTTTACCTCAGAAAGCATCATCTCAACAACGGCGACTGGGTACGTCCTTACGATGAGATCGCAGATTCTACAACAATAGCTCTTTGTGCAGCAGCACTTGCACAGGGATATATTATCTTCAAGGACGATCAGCCTGACAAGGCAGCAGCTTATCTTGCGCAGGCAAAGAAGTACTTTGAGACTGCTGACTCTATCAGAGACAACGAAAACGGCGCTATGGGAACCATGTACAAGCCAAGCTCATGGGTTGATGACTGTATGTACGCTGCAAACTGGCTCTATATGGCTACTGGCGATGAAGCTTATCTAAAAAAGTGCGAAAGCGACTATATTCCGCAGTTCCCGACAGAGAGCCAGTCCACAGACTGGAAGTATACATGGGGATTCTGCTGGGATGATACAACACAGGCAGCTGCTCTGCTCTATGCTATAAACACAGGCAAGAAGGAGTGGATCGACCATATCTCACACCACCTTGATTACTGGGATGAGGGATACGGCGGAAAGCGTGTAACATATACTCCCGATGGTCTTGCATGGCTCATGAACTGGGGTGCAAACCGTCATTCAGCAAATACAGTATGGATTGCAAAGGTTGCTGCTGATACAATTTTCAAGGACGATGCTTCACTTGCTTCAAAGTACAATGACTGGGCAAAGGGACAGCTTGATTATATGTTCGGCGACAATGATCTCGGACTTTGCTACGTTCTCGGAATGGGCGACAAGAATCCTACTGCTATCCACCACAGAACAACTTCCGGCGTTCACGATGACCACTGGAATGATCTCGGTCAGGAAGGCAGCAACGAGGGCTGGCAGACAGAATATGCTCATACTCTTTACGGTGCACTTGTCGGAGGACCTAACCAGTCAGGCGAATACACAAACAGCGTTGCTCAGTATGAGTATTCAGAAGTAGCTATCGACTACAATGCCGGATTTACTGCTGCGATGTGTGCTATGATCGAAGATAACGGCGGCACAAAGCTTGCTGACTTCCCGCCCAAGGAAACACCTACATGGGATGAATGGAAGGTCGGTGCTGTTCTTAACGGTAAGGGTGACAGCTATACAGAGATCAAGGCATGGGCAATGAATCATACAGCATGGCCGGCAAGAGTTCAGAAGGATATTTCCTATCGTTACTTCTTTGATGTATCTGAGCTTCTTGAAGCCGGATATTCAGTTGATATCTTAAAAGTAGAAGGAAAGTCTCAGCAGTACAGGGAAGGAGAACAGGGATACGCAGAAGTTTCGGGTCCTTATAAATATGAAGGAGATCCTTCCGGCAACACATATTATGCTGAAATAAAATTCCTCGACGGCAGAGCAATTCAGCCTACCGGACAGAGCGAACACCGTGATGAAGTGCAGTTCAGAGTATCAATTCCTGATGCTATTGATGGTACACCTACAAAGGGTGCATGGGATCCTACAAACGACTTTTCATATGAAGGTGTAACAGCTACTGACAGCCTCAAGGATCCTGCTTCCTATAATAAGCATATTCCTATGTATATCAACGGAATTCTTGTATGGGGTGAAGAACCCGACGGTACAAAGGCAGTTCCCGGTGCTGATCTCGGAGAAACAGTGAATCCCACACCTGATCCGGAGCCGGAGCCGGAGCCCGATCCTGAGATAGCATGGGGTGATGCAAACTGCGACGGAAAGGTTCTCCTCAACGATGCAATACTCGTGCTTCAGGCATTAGGAAATCCTGATGTTTATGGCGAAAACGGTTCTGATGATATGCGTATAACCTCACAGGGCGCATTGAATTCTGATGTTTACGAAAACGGAACAGGCATTACAAATATGGACGCTTTGTCTATTCAGAAGTATATTCTTGGCCTTTTAAGCGAGCTTCCTGAGAAGTAATTTAATCAATTCATGGTTTATTAGTAAGAGGGTGTTGATACCCTCTTACTTTTTTGAATATTTTGTCATTTTGCACAAAAAAACTCTTGTATCATTGGGGTAATGAACGAAATTCCAGAAAAGCTCTTTACTTTTTTTTCGGGATATAATATAATGGAATTGATGAAAAGGGGAAGTGCAATCTGTCTTAATGACACACTTTTCATCATAAATTACACATGATATAATCGCAATGTGTGCACTGGCATTGCGTTATAATTTACAATAATTTATATTTTTCAGGGAGGGTATTTAAAATGCATAAGAAATTATCAAAAGCAATCGTTGCAAGTCTTATGGCAGCAACAGTGGTTGCACCCGCAATTCCTGCTGTGGCACCTATGAGTGTATCAGCTGGTCAGGTTCTTGGTGAATCAACATTCGATTACAAGGCACTTCCTTGGCATACTTGTGAATCAAGCCCTGCTAAGCAGAACTTCTTAATCGAAGACGGCGCTTTCCACATCTCAATTGTTACAGCTGATGGTGCTGACAAGTCTAAGTGGGATCTTCAGTTCAGACACAGAAACCTCAACTTCAAGGCTGGTCATACTTACAAGGTAAGCTTCGATGCTAAGGCTTCAAGAGATGGTATGGAACTTTGCTCAAAGATCGGTAACATTTCAGGTGAGGCAGAGTACTTTGTTCTTGATGGAGCTTCTGGCAACATGATGATGGGTCCTCATAAGGCTGATGGTACTCAGGGTAATGGTCAGTGGGGTAGTGCTACAAAGCTTTCTACATCCTACAAGACATTCTCAGGTACATTTACTCCTGACGGTGATCTCGAAGGCGTAGAGTGGGCTTTCCACTATGCTAACGGTACAGCAAATACTTACGGCGGAAACGCTAAGGACGGAGACGAGCTCTGGTTTGACAATATGTCTATCGAGTGTACAACTTGTCCTGATGCGTACGCAGAGGGTACATGTAATTCAAACCCTGACGAATCATACGGCGCTACAAACCGTGATTATAGTGCTGCTGGACATGATGACATGAAGGTTGGCGGCAAGACTGTTAACTTTATTTCTGTAAACCAGATTGGTTACTATCCTAACCTCGCTAAGACAGCTACTCTCGGCGATAATAACGGTGATATCCTTCACGGAGCTACAAAAATTAATCTTTCTTCTGACACTTATGAGTTTGAGCTTGTAAACGCATCTTCAGGTGACGTTGTTTACACAGGTACAACAGGCAAGAAGATGTATGATAAGGACTCTGATGATAACGTATGTAAGATTGACTTCTCCGAGTACAAGACTCCCGGAAGATACTTCCTCCGCATCAAGGGTCAGGACTGGAGATCATTTGAATTCAATATTGCTGACACAATCTACTATGATGAGTCACACAATTTGCTCACAAACGCTGTAAACTACTTCTATCAGAACCGTTCAGGTATTGATATTGAAGATGCGTACTGTACATCAGGCGGTTCAGACGGCAAGGGTACAGGAATGGGCCATAAGGGCGGTCATAAGACTGATACAGCTACAATCCAGAAGATCTGGAAGAATGAGTATGCTTCCAAGGACGAAGCAACAACTACTTACAAGTCTGGTACACTGACTGCTAACGGCGGTTGGTACGATGCTGGTGACCACGGTAAATACGTTGTTAACGGCGGTATCTCTGTATGGACTCTCCAGAATATGTATGAGAGAGCTATCAAGCAGGCAGGCTATGATGGTAAGTTTGATGACGCTTCGGGTACAGTTGTAGTTCCTGAGGCTGGCAATAAGATTCCTGATATCCTCGATGAGGCTGCAGTAGAACTCGACTTTATCGCTCAGATGAAGGTTGTATCTTCTGACTCTGCTTGGGGCAAGTATGATGGTCTTTATTACCACAAGCTCCACGACCACAAGTGGACTGGTCTTGCTACTAAGCCTTGGGACTATTCAGGTGAAACACTTGAAGACGGTTCAAAGGGCTGGGGTACAGTTCGTATCGTAAAGCCTCCGACGCTTGCTGCTACACTTAACTATGCTGCTTGTGCTGCTCAGGCTGCAAGACTCTGGAAGCCTTTCAATGAAACAAAGGCTAATACTTACCTTGAGACAGCTAAGGAAGCTTATGCTGCTTACAAGAAACACTGGTATGAATATGATGCTACACCTACAACACATCCTGATCTTAAGTGTGAGTGTCCTAAGGAAGAAATAAACGAGAATTCACTCTACGCTCCTATGTGGCAGGCAAAGGGCGGCGGACCTTACGGTGATAACAACGTTCTGGACGACGCTTACTGGGCAGCTTGTGAGCTCTACCTCTCATGCTCTGAGATGGGCGATGCTGACGCTTCAACATACAAGAGCGAAATGGATAACTCTGAGTACGCTTACACATGTCATACAAGAATGGTCGGCGGTGAAAATAAGGACGGTTCATTCACATCCTTTAACTGGGGTAATACTGCTTCTGCAGGTTCACTCTCACTTTCACTCCATAAGGATCTTCTCTCTGATTCTGAATACAGCAAGGTAAAGGCTGCTATCACAAAGGCTGCTGATGACTATATTGCTGAAGAAGAAGCTCAGGGTTATGGTATTCCTTACAAGTACGACGGTGATCCTTACAACGATCCTAACAACCTTGATCCTTCTGTAAAGATTCAGGGTTATGAGTGGGGTTCAAACTCAATGGTTATCAACAACTGTATCGTTATGGCTTACGCTTTTGATCTCAATCAGAACGTTAAATACATGAATGGTGTTGCTACAGCTATGAACTACCTCCTTGGATGTAACCCGCTTTCATTCTCTTATGTAACTGGTTACGGTACATACAAGGAAAAGAATCCTCACCACAGATACTGGTCTTACGAGCTCGATAAGACTCTGCCTATGGCTCCTGACGGAATCCTTTCCGGTGGTCCTAACGCAGGTCTCCAGGATCCTTACGTTCGTGCACTCGGATTCGTTCCTGGTGATCTCGACAACCCGTCACAGAGATGTTTCGTTGACTCAATCGAAGCATGGTCTACAAACGAAGTTACAATCAACTGGAACGCTCCTCTTGCTTGGATCACTTCCTTCATGCAGGACGAAGCTCCTGATGCTCATAAGGCAGACGGTTCTGGTAGCACTGACGATCCGGATATTGGTGATACTCCTGATGCAAAACTCTGGGGCGATACAAACTGCGACGGTACAGTTCTCCTGAACGACGCTATCCTCATTCTCCAGTCTCTCGGTAACCCCGATGAGTATACAATCTCTGCTCAGGGTAAGGCTAACGCTGACGTTTATGAGAACGGCACAGGTCTTACAAATAACGATGCTCTCCAGATCCAGAAGTACCTCCTTAAGTCGGTATCTTCACTTGATCCTAAGGACTTCGTTAAGGGTTAATTAAAACAACACAGGTAATTGATATGATCTCTGTATCATAATAGTTTTCCTGAAATAGAATACGCCCTCTCTGTTTCGGCAGGGAGGGCGTGTTTAATTTAAAAGCCAATGCCGCACATCTGATGTGCGGCATTCTGTTATATTTTATGTTTTTTTATTCTTATGAATACCAGAAGTGATACAAGAAATACAGCAGATGTGATTGAAGTTATAATTCCGGATTTTTTCAGCGGAGCCTCATATGTAATTTGGATATCATGTTTTCCTGATGTTACGGGAAATCCGATAAATGCTGTATTTGTTTTGAAATATTCAATCTCCTCACCGTCTAAGGATATGCGGAAATTCTTATCATAGGGGAGAGAAATATTGAACCAACCGTCATTTTTAACATCTATAATGCCTTCAATGGAATCGTAAAGTGACTTATTCCGGTCAATTATCAGTTCATCTATATTGTTTTTTGTTTCATCGAGAATAGATGCGTCAAGTGCATACACCTGAATATCGGAAATTGTATAATAACCCGGCGAGAATGTCATGGTAAGGCGATCGGCAATCTCGTAGGAGGACAGAACATAGGTGAAATCATAGTTCTGATTGCAGTATTTCCAGCGTGGATCAGTAAGTTTATTTTTGACTCCGTTTATATCAAGGAAGATATCGCTGTACATAAGCGGATTTCCGATTCTGTTATCGGCTGTCGTTGTAACCATGAGAATTTTATTCTTATCGGATTTTTCAAGCATCAGTTCCACTGTGAACTCTGTTTGTGTATTGACAGTGTAAATTCCGTCCTCGTATATTATGTGCGGATCGGTCATCATGGGCGTCATGTCAGGGAATATCTGCTCAGTTTTCTGAATAGGTGTTCCCTCATCAATTCCCGGAATTATGATATTATTCAGGAGTGCTTCTGCCTTCAAATATGGCGGAAGCTCTGAAAATACATCCTCGCCCATTACAGCAGGAGAAGCGTATCCAAGCGGAAATGCGTAATTATTGCGATATATGGTATAATCCTTATGCTTCGTGATGATTTCTTCGCCGTACATTCTCATTTCTTCGGGAGACATTCTGTACCGGCATCCCATAAGCGTAGTAAAAAGGATATTGTACGGCTGAGTCTGCATTGCGTTGTTTCGTATACGATTTTCGCTGAGCGATGTGTTGAATCTGAATTCCCGTAGAAAAGGATTATTTATTGAGGAATAGCTGCTTGTTGACAGATAATTCATGTCGAAGATATGATTGATATTTACCTCGTTGTGAACAGAATTTGCAAAGCGATACATATCAGGATCATTTTCGATAGTCGATTGAATGATTTCTTCTGTCTCTGGATTATAGAATTCGTTCACATGATCGGATGTAGCGAATGTATCCATATAATTACCGATGATACAGATAAATAACGAACCCGATACAGCATAGAGAGGAAGCATTTTTTCCTTATTTTTTTTGCATATATATATCATGAAGAAGCCTGTAAAGGTAACTGCCGCAAGGACAGGAATCAACAGTCTTTTGAATTCAACGTTGTAGTCATCCAGCAGGATGTTCAGTATTCCCATGGATATGATGAGGATAGATGATACAACTGTAATTTGAAGATCAAGCTTATTTTCATGAATGAAATATCCTGCAACGAGAAGCATCAGTAATCCAAAGGGGAGGAAGGCTTTTCCGTCTATGTACATGAATGCGTTTACGATACTATTTATAAGTGGAAACAGTATGCAGGCAAATAATATCAGTGACAGAAAACGAATATATTTTTTCCCTTTGAAGAACATATAAACGGCGGAAAAAAGAACAAAAGCTGTAATCCCCATGGAATATCCGGTGTACAGTATCGTTGACAGATTGACATCAAGCAGAAGTATATCGCTGAGCATAACAGTTGAGGATGTTTTTTCTCTGCCTGAGAGTATAGCCATAAGAGTTGGCATCCACATAAAAGCGGAGCAGAAGCAGCCGGCAGCAGCCCCGATAAGCTTGATGTAATAGCTTTTCAGAAAACTTTTTATTGAGAAATTATTATTTTCCAGAAGCTCAAGAAATATCATGTAAATAAGTACAGCTGCAAAGCATCCGACGCTGAAATAAAAGCTTGTGCATAATATGCAGTATGACATTACAGCGATAAGAAGAATGTTACCAGAAGTATTTTTTCTCCTGATACCGATAAGAAGTCCTGTCAGAAACGGAAAGTAATTCATGAACATGATATGGTGGTGACTGTGGAAAATCAATCCACCGGAGCAAAGAAACATAACTGCAAGGAGTAGCGCTGTTTTTTTACGGAAATGTCCTTTGAAGAAATAATAGCTTAAAATGGCGGAAACAAGTACTGTTATGAGACTTACTGCCTGAAGATATGTGCTCATTTTGATGAAAGGCAGAGCGTAAGCAGGAAGGTACAGCGGATTTGCTATGCCATAGTAGGAGAAGTTGTAGATATTCTGTCCTCCGCCAATTTGCAGTGCAAAATCCGGAAAGATATCGTGAGTTTCGTAGAAACGGAGTCTGAAATATTCCGGAATAGCGAAATGCTGACTTTTCCAGTCTGTATCAGATCCCCATACAAAGCCGTCTCCTCTTAATATCATTGTAACAGAAATGATTACAATGAATGTTACAGAGATTATAATACATGAGGTGAGGTCAGGGTTCTTTTTACGGAATGATTGAAAATTAATCATTTTTTATACTCCTGTGCAGACAATCACTCATTTAAGCTCAGCAATTGTCACACCATCCTCGCCTTCACCGAATAAACCGAGACGGAAATTCTTTACTGACGGATGTGATTTCAGACGTCTGTGTACGGCCGTTCTTAGAAGTCCCGTGCCTTTTCCGTGGATGATTGTGATAGTTGAGATATTTGACATCACAGCCTGATCTATAAATGAATCAAGCTGATATACTCCATCATCGCAGGCACATCCTCTGATATCGAGCTCCATTTTTCCACGTCGTTCAGCCTTGACTCCTACCTTGTTCATATTTCTGGCGGGACGTTTCTGCTGAACAGGCTTAGGTGCTTCTTCAAGACGCAGACGGGAAATGTTCATTTTTGTTTTCATGACTCCCATCTGAACGAATACAAAATCACTGCCGTCTGGATCACCGGAGATAATTCCTTTGCGGTTGAGATCAACGATAAACACAGTATCACCACGTCTGAGTTTTCGTGGAAGAACATATTCCTCCTGAGAAGAACGGCTGTCAATGGGATTTGCAGTATCATACATTTTGTTGAAGCTCTGCTTTGCTTTTGATTTCATGGAGGAAACATTTCCGCTGAAATCCTTTTTATCCTTTTCACGTCGGAGCTGTTCAAGCTCTTCAAGAAGCTCGTTGGATTCAGCCTTTGTCTGCTCAATTATCGTCATTGCACGAAGTCTTGCTTTTTCAAGCTCGTCAGAGCGTGCAGCTTCAAGCTCCTCACGTTCCTTTCTGACAGCTTCTTCATGTTCTGCTGCTTTGGCTTTAAGTCGGGAGATTTCCTCTTTCTGCCGTTCAAGCTCCATACGGCTTTCTTCCAGCTTTCCGATTACCTCTTCAAGACGTGAATTGGCGTCATCAACACGATTTTTTGCGTCCTCAATGATATCCTCAGGCATACCAAGACCGGCTGAAATCGCAAAAGCGTTGGATTTTCCTGGAGAACCCACAATAAGTCTGTAAGTAGGACGTAAGGTTTCAATATCGAATTCGCATGAAGCATTCTGAACATCGGGACTGTCAATCGCAAAGACTTTAAGTTCCTGATAATGTGTAGTTACCATAACCTTTGCACCGTTCTGCATAAGCCTTCTTATGATTGAGACAGCAAGAGCAGCACCTTCGACCGGATCAGTTCCGGAGCCGAGTTCGTCAAGCAGAATAAGCGAGCTTTCATCGGAGGTTTTCAGGATCTCAATAACCTTGTTTGTATGGGAAGAAAAGGTGGAAAGATTCTGTTCTATACTCTGACTGTCACCTATATCCGCAAGAATATGACGGAAAACGGAGATACTGCTTCCGTCAGCAACGGGAATGAGAAGTCCGCACATAATCATTGCACTAAGAAGACCGGCTGTTTTCAGAGCAACAGTTTTTCCTCCGGTATTGGGACCGGTGATTATAAGAGCCTGATATTCTTCGCCGAGAGAAAGATTTATAGGTACAACCTTGTTTTTATCGAGCAAGGGATGACGTGCTTTTTTAAGGTTGAGTTTTCCGTCATCTGTGATTTTAGGAAGAGAGCAGTTGAGCTTGGCTGCAAGATTTGATTTTGCGAAATAGAGATTAAGTTCAACGCAGATTTTATAGTTTTCGCAAAGAATATCAGCGTAATCTCCGCAGTCACGGCAAAGCTCACGGATAATTCTTTCAATTTCTTCCTGTTCCTTGCCTTCAAGAATTCTTATATCATTGTTTGCTTCCACGATAGCCATTGGTTCAATGAATATAGTCTGTCCGGTGGCAGAGGTATCATGGACAAGACCATTGATCTGTCCCCGATGCTCCGATTTGACAGGCAGAACGAAGCGTCCGTCTCTGAGAGTGACGGTATTTTCCTGAAGATACTGCTGAGTAGTCTTGTTTTTTATCATTTTGTCGAGCGTTTCACGGAGCTGCATACCGGCACGATTGATTTTCCGGCGTATAGCAGCAAGCTCCGGACTTGCAGCGTCAGCAATTTCATTTTCAGAGATAATAGAACGCTCCAGCTTTTCGAGAAGCCAGTAGTTCGGTTTGAGCTGTGAAAACAGATAGCTGAGTTCTGTTTCGATGTTTTCACAGTGACCATACCAGTCAGCAAGTCCCTTTATCTGGCGGAGCATAGCTGCGATATCCATGAGGTCACGAAGTGAAATAACCGCTCCGGACTTGACGCGGGCGGCTGTTGTAGTGATATTCTTGAAGCTGAAGAAAGGCGGAGTTCCGAACTGTACTGAGAGACTAAGTGCCTGAGAAGTCTTAAGACATTCGTATCGTGTACGTTCAGGATCGCAGTCAGGACGGAGAGCAAGAGCCATTTTTTTTGATTCCTCATTTGAGGTCAGCTCTGCAAGCATATTCAGAATTTTGTCAAGTTCAAGTGTTTTCAGATATTTATTCATAAATTTTCCTTATATCCTTGTAGTAATTGAGCGTCTGAAAGTGACGTTCAAGGTGTTCGGTCAGATAATTTTCCGTTATGGTTGAAAGAGCCAGCATAGAGCTGTCAGAGATGCGGAAATTGAAAAGACGGTTGAAATCAGCCAGAACGATATGGCGGAGTGCACTGAGTACAGGCAGTTTTATTTTTGTATAGCCCTTATCAATGGCGTCGCTGAAGCAGTCAGAGCAGTAGAATCGGCTTGATTTTTCGCTGAAATAGAGAGTTTCCGGTTCGTACATACCGCACATATGACAGCCGACGATATCCGGCATAAAGCCTATTTCAGCCATAAGTCGGAGTTCAAAGACAGCTCTCAGCATTTCGGGTTCACGTTTACCGCATTCGAGATAGTGAAGCGTATTGAGAACAAGCCGCATTACATCCTCGCTGCCGGATTCTTCGTCAATGCAGTAGGTCAGAACCTCAGAAAAATAAGATGCGAGGGCAATTTTTTCAAGGGAATCACGAAGCCCGTAGAAAATATGTATCGGCTCTGCACTGTTCAGGTAATAGCGGTCGCCTTTCTTGTTCATGCAGAATTTTGAATAGGCGAAAAGCTGGGCAGAGCTTCTTGATTTTCCGCCGATTTTTCCGGCACCCTTTGCGGTTATTTCGATAATTCCGCTGTTTTTAGTGAGAACATCAATGAATTTATCGTGTTCTCCCACGAGACGTTCTCTCAGGACAATTCCTTCTTGTATTATCATCTGTTTTTTCCTTATATCTGAGGTAGTCCTCCACACTTCCGGACTGAGTAAATTTTATCCATAAAGTCTCATCTGACATACACGTTACCTCCACAGAAATGCCGGTTTGCAGGTGGAAAAGTCCGGCATACAGTTATTGATGTACCGGATGAAGCCTCAGAAGGGCGATCAGCCGGTACATCAATATTTTCTGCGGAATTAATATATTTATGATCGGAAATTATTTCTCCGAAAGACCGAGAGTTCTGATAATTCCTTCACGGTTGCGCCAATCCTCCTTGACTTTTACCCAGCACTGGAGATTGACTTTAATCTGGAAGAAATCTTCGAGGTCGAGTCTTGCTGCTGTTGAAGCTTTTTTTAGCATGGAGCCACCCTTACCGATAACAATTCCCTTGTGTGATTCTTTTTCGCAGTAGATTACAGCTGAAATATCAAGGATATCTTTATCTTCGCGTTCAGACATAGTTTCTACTCCGACAGCTATTCCATGAGGAACTTCATCGTTCAGGAGCATAAGAAGCTTTTCACGGATCATCTCAGCGGCAAGAATTTTTTCAGGCTGATCTGTTATCATATCATCAGGGAAGAAATGAACAGATTCTTCTGACAGATTGATTATTTCATCAATAACGATATCAACGCCATTGTTTTCGGTTACGCTGACGGGGATAATTGCATGAAAATCAGCCTTTGTCGTCATATCAGCGATAATCGGTGCGAGATCATTTTTGTTTCTGAGAAGATCTATCTTGTTAAGTACGAGGATTACCGGCATTTTGGATCTGTTCATTGAACGCAGGAGATTAAGCTCCTGTTCGTTGATTTTTTTGGTGCAGTCCATCATGAAGATAACTGCATCAATATCGCTTACAGATTCCTTTACGGTATTGAGCATATGTTCGCTGAGCTTGTTTACGGGCTTGTGAAGTCCCGGAGTATCAAAGAAAACAAGCTGTACATCGCCGATGTTTCTGATTCCGGTAATGCGTGTGCGTGTGGTTTGCGGCTTATTGCTTACGGAGGCGATTTTTTCTCCGATAATAGCATTAAGCAGCGAGGATTTACCGGCATTTGTGCGTCCGGCAATAGTTACAAAAGCAGTTCTTGACATCAGGCATTATCTCCGTTTACAATGAAGGTTACATCTCTGGAAATACCGAGCTTATCGAGTACAGATTCTTCTTTTTCACGCATGATCTGCTGATCAAGAGTATTTGTCTCATGATCGTAGCCGAGGAGATGAAGCATTGAATGAACGGTAAGGAAACCTATCTCACGTTCAAGAGAATGACCGTAGTTTTTAGCCTGCTTTACTGCTGTTTCGAGCGAAATAACAACGTCGCCGAGGAGTACAGCTCCTGTTTCTGGATTGATTTCCACAGAGCCGTCCTCATCTGTAAGCGGGAAGGAGAGAACATCTGTAACGCTGTCTTTATTTCTGTAAATTTTGTTGAGATCTTTAATTTCGTTGTTGCTGACGAATGAAACACTGACCTCAGCGTCCTTGTTGAATTTTTCCGTAGTAAGAACAGCCTGACAGCATCTTCTGATAAGAAGCCTGATTCCGACAGGAATTTTGATTTCTGTCTGATTATTTTTCACATATACCTTGAGTTTAGCCATTATTTTTCATTCTCCCTTCACTGGAATTACTATATTTTTCATATGCTTTAATAATATCCTGAACAAGTCTGTGGCGGACAACGTCTTTTTCGCTGAACCTGT
This sequence comes from Ruminococcus sp., assembly GCA_045587105.1. Classification (GTDB taxonomy): domain Bacteria; phylum Bacillota; class Clostridia; order Oscillospirales; family Ruminococcaceae; genus Ruminococcus. The sequence goes on along the minus strand of JAZNBR010000011.1, from coordinate 44,757 downwards.
GGATAAATATATCATCAATGCCCTTGAGTACCTTGACAGCTTCTACAAGACCGGATTTTTTCTTATCCGGAAGATCTATCTGAGTTATATCTCCGGTAATAACCATTTTGCTTTCGTTTCCGAGACGTGTAAGAAACATTTTTATCTGTTCTGATGTGGTGTTCTGTGCTTCATCAAGAATGATGAAAGCCTCATCAAGAGTACGTCCTCTCATATAGGCGAGGGGAGCAACTTCGATAATTCCCTTTTCCATATATCTGGCGAAGCTTTCTGCACCAAAGAGATCGTAGAGAGCGTCATACAGAGGGCGGAGGTAGGGATCGACCTTATCCTGAAGATCGCCGGGGAGGAAGCCGAGCTTTTCTCCTGCTTCAACAGCCGGACGAGTAAGGATTATCTTGCGGACCTTGTGTTCCCTGAACGCTTTTACTGCCATAGCTACGGCGAGATAGGTCTTGCCGGTACCAGCCGGACCAATACCTATAATAATAGTGTTGTCCTTTATAGCGTCAACGTATTTTTTCTGTCCGACAGTACGGGCACGAAGAACCTTTCCGGAAGCGGACATACAGATTCCGTCCTTGCCGAGATCACTAAGCTGCTGTTCTGCACCATCGGCAACCATTGATGTGACGTATCTTACAGTATGCTCGCTTAGTGCCTGACCGTTGCTGCTGATTTTGAGCAGAGCGTTGAGTGCTCTGGCGGCGTTCTCGGTATTGTTTTCGTCACCGATAAGCTTTATGCCGCCATCACGGAGAACTGCAGTAACATTATATTCTTTTTGTATGCGGCTGATATTGCCGTCGAGCTGTCCGAAAAGTTCAGAGAGCTTGTCCGGATCATTGACTGTAACAAATTTTTCTGACATTTAACTGCTCCTGTCATCCGGCTGATAGTCGGGGAATTCTCCTGCTGCTGAAAGGGCAGCATTGGAGTATCTGCTGTCTGCCGTAACGTCTTTTATCACCCTGACGTCTGTGGGAAAATCAATCACCTGTCCGGGGGAATTAAGCTCCAGTTCCATAACAGCGAGCTTGTCCGAAAAGGGATATGTATCAAGTTCAAATAGCTGATTTTTGTAATTGAAGCAGAATCTCACCTTATCGACAGGAACAAGCTTTGCATCGGCTTCACCGAGGAGTCTTTCGTATTCCTCACAGCTGATTCTGTATTCTTTTTCTTCTCGTATTTCAGGAGAAATAAAGATTTTTTCAGTATATGTATAGAAGATATTTCCGTTATCTTCGAGACGTCTCACCCTGCGTTGGGAATTGTTTTTTCCCCGGTGCAGGTATGTCTGGATGATGCTTAATTTTCGTTTTACATCAAGCTTTGTTATATCTGGAAATTCTACAAGAAACTTTCTTTCGATTTCGAGTTCTGCTGCCATAATTCAACTCCGGAACTTTAAATATATTATTACACATATATTATACATTATTTTTTGCATAATGTCAACAAAAACTTATTATTTTTTCTGTATAATCTGTTTAAGGTTGTGGGGCTCAGAGATCTTCAAGCATGATTCTGAATATTGTGCGACCTTCATTTGCAATCCTTGCCTTCGGTGAATGGAAAATTAATGTGTTAGGATCCTTGTCGGGGAGGAATTTTATTGTGATGTAGTTTTCGCCGATATCTATGCGTGTATTGAGTTTTTCTGCGATAATCGCGGCAAACTCAACGAAGAACTTTTCAAAGAATTCTCGTGAGCCGAAGGGATCGTAGCTGCTCTGAGGGAGAATAGCACTTGAGTTTACGGTGATTTGCGGCATATCGTTTTTTATGCTTGCAGATATATCGAAGGTCGGGAGGATGGTATCGTTTTTCTCTTTTGCCAGATCCGGTGCACAGCTTTTTCTTATGAAACCAAGAAGAAGCATATCAAGAAGATCGCTTGAAGTGTATACAATAAAATCTTTTTGAATGGCAATGGAGGTATTGCATTTTTGACCGAGGATTCTTTCGCATCCGGAAATAAAGTTTTCCAGATATTTTTCTATACTGATGTGATCATTTTTTGTTCTGTCATTCATCAGAACAGAGCAGAAGATTCCTGCCCTCTGAAGCTGACCGCTGACAGTACTGAGTACATCCTTGCAGTAATTGGCTGTCTCTATTGATTCTTCATCAGTTTTTACGATTTTGTCAAACAATTGCGAAAAGCCTATAAGGACTGTTGAAGCGTAATCTGCTATGATACCAAAGTTTTTGGTCATTTCCTTACTGTATGGATTGTTGTAAAAATCCATAAATTCTTTTAATTGATCCATACTGTTCCTTTCTCTGAATAATGATGTTCTGAAATTATTTTATTTATATATGTGGAGAAATCTGCGTCCTCCTCCTATAATTATACACTATTTTACAAAAAAATACAATTAAAAAATAATGTCAAATATATATCCGGATGATTTATTGTAATTCTGAATAAAAATGAACATTAAAATTAGTTTAAAGCGATTAAATTTGTACATTTCTTTAATTTTTCGTTATTTTTTTATCTAACCTCTTGAAAAATATTCCTTTATAGGGTATAATATAAATATAAATTTTTTAGGAGGTAATTTCCAATGTCAGTTAAAGTTGCTATTAATGGTTTCGGCCGTATCGGCCGTCTTGCTTTCAGACAGATGTTTGATGCTGAGGGTTACGAGGTTGTTGCTATCAACGATCTTACAAAGCCTTCAATGCTTGCTCAGCTCCTCAAGTATGATACCGCTCAGGGCGGATACTGCGGAAAGATCGGCGAAGGTCTCCACACAGTAGAGGCTGACGATGAGGCTGGTACAATCACAGTTGACGGCAAGACACTCACAATCTATGCTAAGGCTAACGCTGCTGAGCTTCCTTGGGGCGAAATCGGTGTTGACGTAGTTCTTGAGTGCACAGGCTTCTACTGCTCTAAGGAGAAGTCACAGGCTCACATTGATGCTGGTGCTAAGAAGGTTGTTATTTCTGCTCCCGCAGGCAACGATCTTCCTACAATCGTTTACAGCGTAAATGAGAATACTCTTACAGCTGATGACCAGATCAGCTCTGCTGCTTCTTGCACAACAAACTGCCTTGCTCCTATGGCTAAGGCTCGCAATGATTACGCTGCAATCCAGAGCGGTATCATGAGCACAATCCACGCTTACACAGGCGATCAGATGATCCTTGACGGTCCTCACAGAAAGGGTGACTTCAGAAGAGCAAGTGCTGGTGCTGCTAACATCGTTCCTAACTCAACAGGTGCTGCTAAGGCTATCGGTCTTGTAATTCCTGAGCTCAACGGCAAGCTCATCGGTTCTGCTCAGAGAGTTCCTGTTCCGACAGGTTCTACAACAATCCTTACAGCTGTTGTTAAGGGTGCAGACGTAACTAAAGAAGGCATCAACGCTGCTATGAAGGCTGCTGCTTCTGAGTCCTTCGGTTACAACACAGATGAGATCGTTTCTTCTGACGTTATCGGCATGAAGTACGGCTCACTCTTCGATGCTACACAGACAATGGTAGCTAAGATTGCTGACGATCTTTACGAGGTTCAGGTTGTTTCATGGTACGACAACGAGAATTCTTACACATCACAGATGGTAAGAACTATCAAGTACTTCGCTGAGCTCGGCTAATTAAAAGCATAACGAATTACAGGGACGGCTTATGCTGTCCCTGTGTTTATATTGTATAAGGAAGGTGTTTTTTGTGAACAATCAGAATCAGGGATATCCGGCAGGAGGACAGAATCCTTTCGCATATCAGACTCCATCGAAGAATAAAAATAAAAAAGTTATTATTCTTATAGTTATTGCTGTGGTTGTTGCTATCGCCGCAGTTTCCGGAATATTGATATGGAAGGCTGTTTCTGAACAGAAGGAAGAAGATGCAAGAAGAGCAAGGCGTGAGGTTAAGTTAAAGGTGACGGCTGCTAATTCTGCCTCATCAAGTCTTTATAGTGCTATTAATACAGTTCTCACTGAGTTTGATGAGGAAGGGTATAATATAGGTGTTATTGAAACGATTTCTTACTCGAAGAAGGAAAAAAGCGTAGAAATCACTACCTCTGGTAAAAAGACTGAAATTGACGAGGGGGATTTTTATAAGTCGCTCAAGGAGTACTTCAATGACGTTAATAAGTATGATTTCAAGGCTGCCTGTGAAGGAGGTACCTGTATTGCAGTAGCGTCTAAGCAGGATTCAAAATACACCGGGTCTAAGCCGGTAGTAGTTACAAAAGATAATTACAAGAAGTATTCTGATGATTTGGATAAGGCTCTTGAAGATGCGATTGAAAAAGGTTTCGATTGATTGATACAATTTGTTCCGGGGATGGTTCCGCAGAACTGTCCCCTCTGACGGATTTTTTTGAAAAAATCAGAAAAAAGGCTTGACTTTTCCGTAAGTATGTGGTATAATTGTTTTACCTCGATAGGGGTTTATTTTTATGCCCGATACGAGGGAGGCAAACAACCTACCTCCGTTCAGTCGGAGGAAGTATTAATTCAGGAGGTGCCGATATGAGAGTAAAGGTTACTTTAGCTTGCACAGAGTGCAAACAGCGCAACTATGTTTCCAAGAAAAACAAGAAGAATGATCCCGACAGACTCGAAATGATGAAGCATTGCAAGTTCTGCAGGAAGCATACTCTTCACAAGGAAACTAAGTAATCGGAAGGAGTATTTTTTATGGCTAAGGATACAACTTCAGAAAAGAAGTCCGAAAAAACCGAGAAGAAAAAGCCGGGTAAAATCCGCAAGTGGTTTAAGGACCTCAAAATTGAATTCAAAAAAGTGGTTTGGCCTTCAAAGAAAACTGTTGCCAACAATACTTCCGTTGTAGTCGGAGTTGTTGCACTTTCAGCTCTTCTTGTTGGTCTGCTTGACACGGGCTTCTTAGAGCTCATGTCTCTGATCTATAAGCGCTAAACCTTCGGAAATCTGAGGAGGATTATTATGTCAGAAGCAGCAAAGTGGTATGTCATCCACACATATTCGGGGTACGAAAACAAGGTTGCTCAGAATATTGAGAAGGTTGTTGAAAACCGTAAGCTTCATGATCTTATCCACGAGGTCAGAGTTCCGACAGAAAAGGTGACAGAAATCACCGACGGAAAAACAAAAGAGATCGAACGTAAGACCTATCCCGGTTACGTTCTGGTCAAAATGATCGTTACTGACGATTCATGGTATGTCGTAAGAAATACCAGAGGCTGCACCGGCTTTGTCGGTCCTGCTTCTGAGCCCACCCCCCTTTCTGAAGCAGAAGTTAAATCTCTCTTTGGAATCGATGTTTCTTCTGTTGAAGTAAACTTCGGCGTGGGTGACAGGGTACAGATTTCAGGAACCGCTATGGACGGATTTATCGGCGTCGTTCAGAACATCAATCTCGACGACCGCTCCGTTGATCTTCTTGTATCAATGTTCGGACGTGAAACACCCACCACACTGCCTCTCAGTCAGGTAATAAGGGTGGATGATTAACAAGGTCAAAAAGAAGCCTGTATGGCTTCAGTGGGAGAGGTAAAATAAGTCTTGCCTCGCCATTTACCACATTTATGGAGGTGCGAATTACATGGCACAGAAAGTAGTTGGCTACATTAAGCTTCAGATCGCAGCAGGAAAGGCTACTCCTGCACCGCCTGTTGGTCCGGCTCTCGGTCAGCACGGCGTAAACATCATGGCATTCACAAAGGAATTCAATGAGAGAACTAAGAACGACATCGGAATGATTATTCCTGTTGTAATTACTGTTTATGCAGACCGTTCATTCTCATTTATTACAAAGACTCCCCCCGCATCAGTTCTTATCAAGAAGGCTTGCAATATCAACAGCGGTTCAGGAGTTCCTAACAAGACTAAGGTTGCAAACATCACTAAGGAGCAGGTTCAGAAGATCGCAGAGCAGAAGATGCCCGATCTTAACGCTGGTTCACTCGAAGCAGCTATGAGCATGATCGCAGGAACAGCTCGCTCAATGGGCGTTGTAGTTGTTGACTGATTTTTGAATGACGACGGAACCGGACACAAATAATATCCGATATTCCGTTCTGACTTCTCTGAGCTGTCATTATGACAGGCTATATTGGTGGGAGGAAAATTCCGCTAACCGATTAGCTATAAGCAATCGGTATTACCACTTAAACAGGAGGAAATATAATGAAACACGGCAAAAAATATGTTGACAGCGCTAAGGCTGTTGATTATGCAAAGCAGTATGAATCTACTGAGGCTCTTGACCTCGTTTGCAAGAATGCAAAGGCTAAGTTTGATGAGACAGTAGAAGCTCACATCCGTCTCGGCGTTGACTCAAGACACGCTGATCAGCAGGTAAGAGGTGCTGTTGTTCTTCCTAACGGAACAGGTAAGAGCGTAAGAGTTCTTGTATTCTGTAAGGAAGATAAGTACGAGGCTGCTCAGGCTGCTGGCGCTGAGTATGTTGGCGGCATGGACTATGTTGACAAGATCATGAAGGAAAACTGGATGGAGTTCGATGTAGTAATCGCTTCACCTGATATGATGGGTCTTGTTGGACGTCTCGGTAAGGTTCTCGGACCTCGTGGTCTTATGCCTAACCCGAAGGCTGGTACAGTAACACCCGACGTTGCAAAGGCTGTTACAGAAGCTAAGGCTGGTAAGATTGAATATCGTCTTGATAAGACAAACATCATTCACTGTCCTATCGGTAAGGTTTCCTTCGGTGCTGCTAAGCTCGAAGAAAACTTCACAACTCTTATGGAAGCTATTGTTAAGGCTAAGCCTGCTGCTGCTAAGGGTACTTACCTCAAGAGCTGCACAGTTACTTCAACAATGGGTCCTGGAGTTCCCGTTGCAACTGCAAAATTCGGCGTTTGATCATAAACAATGTAAGCCTGTCCTGAAAAAGGACAGGCTTTTTGTTTTTATCAGGCTGATTCTGTCATATAAAATACCTTTTTGGAATAATATTGTACCGAGGAGGCGATGTTATGGACAAAAATCAGCTTGATCAATACAAGCGTGAGATGATGAAGCTCTACGGTCAGCGGCACACCGGAGAAGAAAGAATAATTCCGGCACAGAGCGAAGAAACTGACATGAAAGAGGAAATTAACGATAATATGTCAGTGCCGGAGGAAGGTTTTCAGGATACTGTTTCTCCTGAAATAGAGGATGTCGTTCCTGAAGCCGCAGATGATACGGCATGGTCGGGATTTCTGGAGAAGGAGCCGAATGCCCTTGATGAACGTTTTCCTGATCCTGACCTCTCTGAGCTTGAGGATGAGTCCTTGACGGATAATCCTGATCTTGAAAAGGAGCTTGGCAGTTCAATCGGTTTTATTCTTGTGAATGTCCGGACAGGTAATGAAGCATTTGCAATTGAAGGTGCTGTTGTACTGATTTCCGCTATTGTCAATGGTAACAGACTTCTTATCGCAAGCGGAATTGCTGATAACAGCGGTACTGCACCGCTTTTTGAAGTGCCTGTACCGGATGCAAGCTTTTCGCAGCAGCCATATTCTGAAACACGTCCTTACAGCCTTTACGATATCAGTGTAACGGCAAAAGGCTTTTTCAATGCCAGAAGTGTGGATGTTCCTGTATTTTCTGGTATAACGTCCATTCAGGATTTCAATATGATTCCTGTTCCGCTGCTGATGAAGGAGACTGACGAAACGCTTACAATCTACAATCAGGAGCCGTTTTTCGGAACTTCTGCCGGACGGGAGGTATAGGTATGCTTACAGGAATTCCATATATTCCGGATTTTATTACAGTTCATCTCGGAACTCCGGATTCAGACGCACCGAATGTAAAAGTGAGTTTTCCGTCGTACATAAAAAACGTTGCGTCCAGCGAGATTTACCCGACATGGCCTGAAAGTTCGCTGAGGGCGAATATATACGTTATTGTGTCTTATGCACTTAATCGTATCTATACAGAATGGTATCGCTCAAGAGGGTATAATTTTGATATTACATCAACCACGCAGTACGATCAGAAGTTTATAAACGGAAGGGAAATCTTTGAAAATATCAGTCATATTGTGGATGAGTTGTTCAATGATTACGTTACACGTTCCGGATTTATAGAACCGTTGTTTACATCTTTCTGTAACGGAACAACATCAACCTGTGACGGGCTTTCTCAATGGGGGACGGTTGATCTTGCAAACAAAGGGCTGGTGCCTTTTGATATTCTCCAGTATTATTACGGGAATAATATTGAGCTTGTAAGAGATGCACCAGTGCAGAGCCTGACGCCGTCGTATCCGGGAATAGAGCTTAAGCTTGGTTCCGGAGGAAACGATGTGCGCTCTATGCAGATATTTCTTAACAGAATATCTGCCAATTATCCGGCAATTCCCAAAATACCGGCAACTGACGGTATTTTTGATCCGGCAACAGAAGAAGCTGTAATCAAATTTCAGGAGGTATTTGATCTTGTCCCGAATGGTATTGTTGACGCTGCAACATGGTACAGAATTGCTTATATATATACAAGTGTAAAGCGTCTGGCAGAGCTTGATTCCGAGGGAGTAAGACTTGAGGATATTATGAATATCTATACTGAGGATCTTAGTATAGGAATGCAGAGTCAGGAGGTAGCTACTTTTCAGTATTATCTTGCTGTTATCGGAGCTTATTATGCAATGGTAGAGCCTGTTGAAATAACAGGATATTTCGGAGAAGAAACAGAGCAATCTATAAAGTCGTTTCAGCGAGTATTCGGACTTCCACAGACCGGAGAAATTGACCGTGCCACACGGAATGATATCTATCGTGCATACGAGGGAATAGTACAGTCAGTACCTCCTCAATATGTGGATGTTGCACTTTATCCGGGAACTGTACTTCGTGAGGGCGTTTCCGGAGAGTATGTAAAGATACTTCAGGAGTATCTCACATTTATCAGCGGTACTTATAAAAATATTCCGGCGGTAAATAATACCGGATATTTCGGACCTGTTACAAAGCAGTCAGTTACAGCCTTTCAGAAGCAATTTGGTATAAATCCTTCTGGAATAGTCGGTGGAGTTACATGGGATAAAATCGCTGAGGTTTATTCTGATCTGAAATTCGGATTTGATAAGAGACCATATCAGAATCCGGGATATATCATTACACAGGCGTGAAGGGAGCGATTATAAATGCCATATACAAATGCACAGAAAAGACAGCACATAAGAGAAATACAGACATATCTCTATGCGATATCTCTGTTCGACAGCAGGGTGCCGGCGATAATTCCCGACGGGAACTATGGCAATGAAACTGTTGTGACAGTAAAGGCATTTCAGCGTGCATACGGATTACCGGATTCAGGAAATGTGGATTCTGCGACATGGAATAAAATCGTCAGCGTTTACAGGGAATATCTGAGAATGGAGCCGCGTTCTCTGAATTGCTTTCCTTCAGGGAAGCACACAGTAAGGTCGGGCGATAAAGGCGAGCTTGTATGTATCATACAGTCGATTCTGCGATCTCTCCAGAAATACTACGATAATTTTCCGATTATAACTTCGTGTGGAACTTACGGTGATGATACTGTGAAAGCGGTAATGATGTTCCAGAAGAGGGTGGGACTACCGCAGAACGGTATCGTTGACAGCAGAACATGGAATATGCTTGTCACCAGTTTTGAGCACGTTTCTGCAACAATGTAGGGAGTTCAAACATTATCGGATATATTGACAAAATCCGTGAATCGTGATATAATAAAACAATATGAAATAAAAATTGAGGATGATAAAATATGGATTATAATGCACTTGCAAATCTGCTTTTTCCCGATGTGACCGCTCAGCCGGAGGATATGGAAAATCGCTTTCCTCAGCGTGAGCTTCCGGCAGGAGCCTGCGTCACTCGTATAGGTCCAAGTCCCACAGGCTTTGTTCATCTTGGAAATCTTTATAACGCTCTTATCGGCGAACGTCTTGCTCACCAGTCCGGCGGCGTTTTTTATCTGCGTATCGAGGATACTGACAACAAGCGTGAGGTCGAGGGTGCTGTTGAAACTGTAATCAGTGCCATGAGCTATTTCGGCGTCAACTTTGACGAGGGTGCTGTTTCAGGCGGAGATAACGGCTGTTATGGGCCTTATCGTCAGAGACAGCGTGAGGATATCTATCACGTTTTTGCAAAGCACCTCGTTCAGAGGGGACTGGCATATCCCTGCTTCCTGACGGCAGAGGAGATCGACGCTATCCGCGAAAAGCAGACTGCTAACAAGGAAAATCCCGGAATCTACGGCGAATACGCTGCCTGCCGTGATCTTGATATAGATCAGGTAAAGGAAAATATCAACGCAGGTAAGGAATGGGTACTTCGTTACAGAGGTGTTCAGACTGATGAGTACATCGCTGTTGAGGATGCAGTAAGAGGTAAGCTCGAAATGCCGAGAAACAATATGGACTTCGTTCTCCTCAAGAGCGACGGTATCCCGACATATCACTTCGCACACGTTGTGGACGATCATCTCATGCGTTCCACACACGTTATCAGAGGCGAAGAATGGCTTTCATCACTGCCTATGCACGTTGAGCTTTTTGGTGCTCTTGGCTGGGAAATGCCGATATACTGCCATACAGCTACACTTATGAAAATGGAAGGTACGGGAAAACGCAAGCTCTCAAAGAGAAAGGATCCTGAGCTTGCACTGTCTTACTATCAGCAGGAAGGCATCAGTGCCGATTCTATCTGGGAATTCCTGCTTACAGTTCTTAACTCTAATTTCGAGGAGTGGCGTATTGCTAATTCTGATGCTGATTACAGGGATTTCCCGTATTCTCTTGAAAAGATGTCAATTTCCGGAGCACTTGTTGATCTGGACAAGCTTAGAAATATCTCCAAGGACGTAATCGGACGCATGACCGCTGAAAACGTATACAAGAACTGGCTTGGCTGGTGTGAAGAATACGATCAGACATTCGCAGAGCTTATCAAGAAGTATCCTGAGAGAACAGTTGCTGCCCTTAACGTCGGAAAGGGCGGAAATAAGCCAAGAAAGGATCTCGAAACATGGAAGCAGGCTTGCGTGTTCATGAGCTTCTACTATGATGAGACCTTCACCGTAACAGATGAAATGCCGGAGGAATGTGACGAGGAGACAAGAAAGCTCTTCTTTGCGAAATATCTCGAAAGCTACGATCATGCTGATGATTCTTCTGCTTGGTTCGATAAGGTGAAGACGATTACCGACGAGCTTGGATTCGCAGTAAAGCCTAAGGATTATAAGAAGAATCCAGATCAGTTCAAGGGAAGCATCGTTCACATCACAAATATGCTCCGAATTGCACTTACTGGACGTGCAAATGCACCGGATATCCACGAGGTAAGCCATGTTCTTGGTGAGGATATCGTGAGAAACAGAATTAAAAACTGGCTTTAATATAAAGTATAAATCGAAAGGTCTTGAAAAAATGGCAAGAAATAAAGATCAGAACAACGGAAGACCCTTTGAGATCCCACGTCCGGAATTTCCGAAGCGTGCGGTAATCACTGGAGGAATGCCCTACGGAAACAAGGAACTTCACTTTGGCCATGTGGGCGGAATGCTCGTATTTGCCGATACTTACGCAAGATTTCTCCGTGACAGAATAGGCAAAGAAAATGTTATTTTTGTCAGCGGTACTGACTGCTATGGTTCGCCTATCGCTGAGGGATGGCGTGTAAAGGTGGAAAAGGGCGAGTTTGAGGGAACACTTGAAGAATTCGTGGGTAGCAACCACGACAAACAGAAGAAAACGCTCGCATCTTACGGTATATCACCAAATCTCTTTGCTGCGTCCGGCCTTGGCAGATCAAAGGAAATCCACGCAGAAGTAACAGACTGGTTCATCCGTTCACTCTATAAAAAGGGACAGCTTGATAAAATAACAACAATGCAGTTCTTTGACGAAAAGGCTGGAGTTTTCCTCAACGGCCGTCAGGTAGTCGGAAAATGTCCCGTTGAAGGCTGTACATCAGAAAAGGGTTACGCAGACGAATGTGATCTCGGTCATCAGTATATGCCCGAAAATCTTCTTAATCCCGTCAGCACACTTACAGGTGAAACTCCCGTAATGAAGCCAGTTACCAACTGGTATTTCCGACTGAGAGATTATGAACAGCTGATGAAAAACTGGGTTGAGGAGCTTAAAAAACGCAAGGATGTCCGCCCTGTTGTATGGAAAACAATTGATGAATTCCTGAAAGCACCGTCAATCTACATCAAGCGTGAATTTGAAGAAAAATACATGGAACTCAAGGCTTCTATGCCTGAGCATGAGTACTTCGAGGAAAAGAAAAAGCCTTCATTTACCATAGAGTTCAAAAATCTTCCTGACTGCGATGAAGCTTGCCGTATCCTTACTGAAAACGGTATCCGTTATCGTACCGGAAAGACTCTTGTTCCGTTCCGTCTGACAGGAAACATCGAATGGGGCGTACCTGCGCCTGTTCTCGAGGGTGAAGATCCGCTTACCGTATGGGTATGGCCAGAATCACTCTGGGCACCTATTTCATTTACACAGACATATCTGGAGCAGTCCGGACAGGATAAGGAAGACTGGAAAAAATACTGGTGCAGCAAGGATGCAACAGTATATCAGTTCATCGGACAGGATAATATCTATTTCTATGGAATCACTGAGCCTGCTATGTGGATGGCACAGCAGGACGGTGAGAAAAAGACAGCTTCTCCGGCTGAAGGAGAACTTCAGATGCCTATAATCGTGGCAAATCACCACATTCTGTTCCTTGACAAGAAGGCTTCAAGCTCCGGAGCAGTAAAGCCTCCTATGGCTGATGAGCTTCTTGATCACTATACACCTGAACAGCTTCGTATGCACTGGCTTGGTCTTGGACTCGGACAGCGTTCTGTAAGCTTCATGCCGAAGCCGTATAATCCCGATGCAAATCCGGAAGATACAGATCCTGTTGTAAAGGACGGATTGCTGCTCTCTAACGTGTATAATAGAATGATCCGTACAGCATTCTATACAACACAGAAGGAACTGAATGGAATTCTTCCTGACAAGGCACCGGAGGAAAATTTCCTTGCTGATGCTAAAAAGGCTGTTCTGGAATATGAGCGACATATGTCAAAGTTTGCATTCCATCAGTGCACATACGTCCTTGACAGCTATATCAGAAACGGAAGTAAATATATGGCTAAGGTTCTCACAGGTGAATATCCCGACCGTGATGCCCTTGAACAGGCTCTTGCAAATCTGTTCTATATTATCAGAATTGCTGGCGTACTGCTTCATCCTATGGCACCGTTCGGAACTGAAAAGCTTCGTGAATATCTCCAGACAGATGAACGTATCTGGTCATGGGATACAATTCTTGAACCAATTAATTACTTCACCGGCGAAAAGCATGAACTTAAATTCCTGCCGCCGAGAACTGATTTCTTTACTCGCCACGAAAGCCAGTTTGAATAAAATTTACGGTCAGCTTGACTGTTATATCTTTACAGGAGTATTGTATACATTATTGAGGAAAACCCTTTTGAAAAAGGGTTGTTCCTCAAACTCCTTTCCTAAAACTTTCAGTATTAAATTTCCGCCTGACATATCATACTCAAAGAGAAAACTTGAAGTTTTTCATTTGTTTTCTAAGTATGATATGTCAGGCGGAAATTTTAGTATTAAAAGTCTTTGGAAGGGGGTTCGGGGGATAACCTTTCCTCAGAAAGGTTTCCCCCGATAAACGCATATGAAGTTCCTATAAAAATATTACAGTAAACTGACCGTATATTTATTATTTAAAGTAATTCACGCCGCTTTCGAAGATTTTCTGATCCTTATTTCCGGCAACGTTCTTACCGATAAAGCTGCCCATACGTTCGCTGTGTCCCATTTTACCGAGAACACGTCCGTCAGGGGAAGTAATACCCTCGATAGCCTCGATAGAAGTATTGGGGTTGTAGCGGATATCCATTGTCGGATTGCCGTTAAGGTCAACGTACTGTGTAGCAATCTGACCGTTATTAGCCATCTGCTGGATAAGGCTTGCAGGAGCAACGAAGCGTCCTTCACCGTGTGAGATCGGGATAGTATGGATATCACCGACTTCGCAGCCGTAGAGCCATGGACTCTTATTGGAAGCGATTCTTGTATTTACCATCATTGACTGGTGACGTGCGATTGTATTGAAAGTAAGAGTAGGAGATTCGCTTGTCATATCAACGATTTCGCCGTAAGGTACAAGACCGAGCTTGATAAGAGCCTGGAAGCCGTTACAGATACCGAGCATAAGACCGTCACGATTCTTGAGAAGATCATGAACAGCGTCCTTGATTCTGGGATTGCGGAAGAATGCAGTAATGAACTTACCGCTTCCCTCAGGCTCGTCACCGCCGCTGAATCCGCCGGGAATCATAATAATCTGTGACTTTCTGATAGCCTTTTCAAAATAGTTTACAGATTCCTCAATAGCATCTGCTGTGAGGTTTCTGATAACAACAGTTTCCGGAACAGCGCCAGCCTTTTCAAATGCTCTTGCAGTATCGTATTCGCAGTTTGTGCCAGGGAATACAGGGATAAGTACTCTCGGCTGAGCTGCCTTGATAGAAGCTGTAAGGTGGAGTCTGTCTGAATGTGAGTAAACCTCAGGAGTAACGTCAGTAGTCTTGATTCTGCACGGGAATACAGGTTCGAGCTTGCCTTCCCATACACGCTGGATGTTGTCGAGATTTACAGTGTAGTCGATGCAGCGGATCATGTAGTCGGAGATTGTCTTACCGATAACGTATTCGCCGTCCTGAGAATCGCCGTTAAGCTCGATGATGAATGAACCATAGCAGGGCTTGAAGAGCTGTTCGCCTGTAAGACGTACATCAAAAGCAAAACCGATCTTATTACCGAAGCACATCTTTGCGATACCCTCAGCAGCACCGCCGTAGCCGATAGTCCAGATTGAGTTAGCACGACCGTCAGCGATGAGTTTTTCTACCTTGTCGAAGCAGTCTCTTATGCTGCTGAATACAGGCAGACCATTTTCGTCGTATTCAGGAGTAATCATGATAACGGAGTTGCCGGCACTCTTGAATTCAGTAGAAACGATCTTGTCAGCCATTGCAGTAGAAACAGCGAAGGATACGAGTGTAGGCGGAACGTCAATGTTTTCAAATGTACCAGACATTGAGTCCTTACCGCCGATAGAGCCGCAGCCCATTTCAAGCTGAGCCTTGAAAGCACCGAGAAGTGCAGCCATAGGCTTGCCCCAGCGCTTGGGATCATTCTGAGTTCTCTCGAAGTATTCCTGGAATGTCAGCCAGCACTTCTTGTAAGTACCTCCGGCTGCAACAACCTTAGCGATAGATTCGATAACAGCAAGCATTGCTCCGTGGTATGGGCTCTTTTCGGAAATATCAGGGTTGTATCCCCAACCCATGAGGGAACAGGTCTTTGTATCGCCTGAAAGTACGGGAATCTTTGCTGCCATAGCCTGAGAAGGAGTCATCTGGTATACGCCGCCAAAAGGCATGAGAACTGTTCCGGCACCGATAGTAGAGTCGAATTTTTCGATAAGTCCCTTCTGTGAGCATACATTGAGGTTGGACATAAGCTCTGTCCATGAATCAGCACTGTCTGTGATATCTTCAGCTTCTGATGCAGCAGGAGCTTCAATTTCAATATTAGTAAACTTGGGAGCACCGTTGGAGTTGAGGAATTCACGGGAGAGATCAACGATGGTGTTGCCGTTCCAGATCATCTTGAGACGTGGTTCTTCAACAACGTCAGCAACGAGAGTAGCTTCGAGATTTTCCTTAGCTGCTTCTTCCATGAATTTTTCCATATCCTCAGGAGCAATAACAACAGCCATTCTTTCCTGTGACTCAGAAATAGCGATTTCAGTTCCGTCAAGACCTTCGTATTTCTTGGGAACAGCATTGAGATTGATTACAAGACCATCAGTAAGCTCGCCGATAGCAACAGAAACACCGCCAGCACCGAAGTCGTTGCAGCGTTTTATCATTTTTGTCACCACAGGATTACGGAAAAGTCTCTGGAGCTTTCTTTCCTCAGGGGGGTTACCCTTCTGAACCTCTGCACCGCAGTGTTCAAGAGACTCAAGAGTGTGAGATTTTGAGGAGCCAGTAGCACCGCCGCAGCCGTCACGACCTGTTTTTCCGCCGAGGAGGATAACGATATCTCCGGGAGCAGGTCTTTCACGTCTGATATTCTCAGCAGGAGCAGCACCTAAAACAGCACCGATTTCCATTCTTTTTGCAACATATCCGGGGTGATATACTTCTGCAACGTGACCGGTAGCAAGACCGATCTGGTTGCCGTAAGAGCTGTAACCGTTAGCAGCACCGACAGTAATCTTTCTCTGCGGAAGCTTTCCGGAAATAGTATCCTCAACGGGAACGAGAGGATTAGCAGCACCAGTTACACGCATTGCCTGATATACATAGGAGCGTCCTGAAAGCGGATCACGGATAGCACCGCCGAGACAGGTAGCAGCACCACCGAAGGGTTCAATTTCAGTGGGGTGATTGTGAGTCTCGTTCTTGAACATAAGAATCCAGTCTTCAAGTTCTCCGTCTATGTCAACCTTGATTTTTACAGAGCAGGCGTTGATTTCCTCGCTCTCATCGAGATCAGGGAGAAGACCGTCGTTCTTAAGCTTCTTTGCAGCAAGAGTACCGATATCCATAAGAGTTACAGGACGGTCTGATCTGCCGAGTTCCTCACGGACGTTGAGATACATATCGTAAGTATCCTTGATGAAGGGAGTCTGTATATCAACGTTTTCAACGTTTGTAAGGAATGTTGTGTGGCGGCAGTGATCTGACCAGTATGTGTCAATCATTCTGATTTCAGTGATTGTGGGGTTGCGTTTTTCCTCGTTTCGGAAATAATCCTGACAGAACTTGATATCATCGTAATCCATAGCAAGACCGAACTTATCTACAAAAGCATGAAGACCGATTGCATTGAGGTTGATAAAGCCTTCAAGCTCTTCGACAGTTTCAGGGATATCATAATTTGTATCAAGAGTTCTGGGCTTTTCGAGGGAGGCCTCACGGCTTTCAACGGGGTTGATAATATATGCTTTAAGCTTGTCGAATTCATTGTCTGTAAGGTTTCCGGAAACAATGTATACACGAGCATTTCTCACGCGGCATCTTTCGCCCTGACGGAGAATCTGGATACACTGTTCACAGCTGTCTGCTCTCTGATCGAACTGACCGGGAAGATATTCCACAGCAAATACCTTGTCATTTTCACCGACAGCGGGCATATCATCGTAAACAATGTCAACAGCAGGCTCAGAGAAAACTGTATCAATAGCAGCATTGAAGTCCTCCTGACTGAGCTTGTCTGCATCATATCTGTTAAGGATTCTGAGGTTAGTCAGATTCAGACGGAGAGCAGTACTCACGTCGTTCATTACGGAACGTGCTTCAACAGCGAATTCCGGTTTCTTTTCAACATAAATTCTATAAACGGACATAATTAAATCTCCTTTCCGAGGTCAACTGTTTCTGAGGTGCGAGTCTATCAGAGTTAACACCGGTCAGGAAACAGAATATCCACGAAATACTTTTGATTTTACGGCTCACAAATGGTGCCATAGCAGAAGTCATTGTGTGCCTCTTCTATTGTAACATAAAAAATGAAATTACGCAAACTTTTTTTTGAATTTTTCTGAGAAATTTTTATTAATGTATAATCCGGTGCATATCCGTGGTGGAAATCTGTATTATTTTCACGTTCAAAGAGTACAGGAACAGTTTTTCCGACAAGACTGCGGAGATATTTTTCCTGAAGACGACTTCCGAGAGCCTTCATGCGGTCGGCTCTTTCCGCTTTGATTTTCTTTGAAAGCTGCGGCATTCCAGCGGCTACTGTTCCTTTTCTGGGGGAATACTGAAACACATGAATTTTTGCGAAACCAACTTTTTCAGCAAAATTCATTGACTGTACGAATTCCTCCTCAGTTTCCTGAGGAAATCCAACCATGATATCGGTAGTAAAGGAAGCGTCGGGGAAGATTCGGCGGATGCGGCATACAAGATCGTAATACTCTGCCGTAGTATAACGGCGGTTCATGCGTTTCAGTACAGTATCACTGCCACTCTGGAGAGAAAGGTGAAACTGCGGACAGAACTGCGGACATTTCGAGAGTCTCAGCAGGTCGTCATCGGATATGACTTCTGGTTCAAGGGAGCCGAGACGAATACGTTCGATTCCGGAGATACGGCAGCATTCCTCGACTGCGTCTGCGAGCCGCAGACCGTATTCCATACCGTAAAAGGCTAAATTAATGCCGACAAGCACGATCTCCTTATGACCGGCATCTGCGAGCATTTTCAGTTCATTGCGGAGAACGTCCAAAGGCTTGGAACGGCATCTTCCACGGGCGAAGGGGATTATGCAGTAGGAGCAGAATTGATTGCAGCCGTCCTGAATCTTTACAAAAGCTCTTGTTTTGCCCTTGAAATCGCTGTGGACAAGATCTTCAAAGCTGTCGCTGCAGCTGTATTTGTCTATCTGGACGATACGTTGTTTTTGTTCAAGGGATTCTGTTATCATTGAGGGGAGGAGCTTTCTGTTTTTTGTTCCGACAATGATATCAGCTTCCGGTATGTTTTCAGCAGTTTCGGGAGAAGCCTGCGGGAGACATCCGGTAAGAACAGTAAGAGCTTCCGGATTTTCCTTGCGGAGCTTTCTCAGTGCATAGAGAGATTTACTGTCTCCGGATGAGGTTACTGTACAGGAGTTGAGAATAATGACATCAGCTTTGTCAGGGGAGACAGCTGCTTCAAATCCTTTTGAGATAAGATCAGCCTTCATGCACTCGGTTTCATACTGATTGACCTTGCAGCCGAAAGTTATAAAAAATACTTTATACATATTTCACCTTACTTTTGCAATTTGTTATTTAATCTGCTATGTTGAAGTTGCACAAAACAGGTATATATTTTTTATGCAGTCTAAATAAATTATTAGCAATGAATAAAAAAGCTTCATCAAAGATAGCTCTATTATACTAAATTGACGAATTTACATTAAATGGCTTGACAAAGGGGGGTATTAGTGCTAATATATAAGTGCGGAAGGGCCAATCCGCAAAAAAGAAGTAAACAAGAAAAAACATCCACAAGAACACCTTTATTACAGGAGGTAATAGTATGACAAAGACAACAGTTTTTCTTCAGGCAATTAATGACGTAAAGGATTTCGTTAATGTCGTAATGCGTTATGATTTCGATATTGACCTCGTATCCGGCAGATATGCGGTAGACGCAAAGTCAATCATGGGTATTTTCAGTCTTGATCTTTCAAAGCCGATTCAGCTCAATGCTCATACAGACAATGCTGATGCTTTCCTTAAGGACATCGAAAAGTTTATCGTAAAGTAATAACTTACCTGATGAAAAGACTGCATGAGCAGTCTTTTTTGCTAAATACAAGAGGGCGGTCAATGACCGCCCTTGAATTTGTTCTGTAAAAGATATATTTATCACAGAATCAATAAAAATCAATCCCAGTCCTTCTTGCTGAATTTATGGAAGTATTTCTTTATCGGATTTGTAACTCCGAGCTTCTGGAAGTAGTGATAAAGTACATCCTGGTTGCAGCCGTTATCGTCAAGCTTATTATACATATCCCTGAACTGGTCAAGCGTCATACCGAGACTTTCATCGAAAACCAGCTCCTTATCAGTGAATATTACAGCACCATAAACGGGAGTGGATGAGAATCCGCCCTTTTTAAGGTGATGGATAACGTTGTCAATGTGTGTTTTGTTCTGGAGCTGCGGATTATAAAGCTTGTGAACATTGGTGCCGACCTTATGAACGAGCTTTTTTCCGCTGCCTGTAATAACTCCTGAAATCCCCTTTGTTTCAATAACAAGTATGCCGAAGCGTCCGAAAACGAGATGATCTATCTCAACGGTCTTGTTGTAGAGGGGAAGGAAAACGTTGTTTATAATACGGATGTTATCCTTTTTTCCGAGCTTGGAAATGGTCTTTGCGACCTTTTTTTCTGCTGCTCTTCCTTTGCGTCTGCCCTTGCTGAAGTAGGAAACGATTCCCCAGAGGATCAGCAGAGCTGCAGCTGCGGCTAAAACGATAAAAAATATCTTAAGATTTTTTTCCATAATTTTCTCCTAATCTACTGAATAATTCAGATTTAAACAGCAATAATACAAACAGACGCACAAAGCGTCGGGTGATGCGGCAAAATGAATTCAGATCATTGTGCCGTGTTGACTCAACCCCGAATCAAAGCGAGGTGTTCTCAATATGTGGGATAAATTAGCTCTTATTCTTCTGATTATCGGAGGAATAAACTGGGGTCTGGTAGGTATATTCGAGCTTGATCTTGTTGCATGGCTTTTTGGCGGTGCAGCTAGCCTTATCAGCAGAACTGTCTATATTCTTGTAGCCATTTCTGCGGTATGGTGCATATCTCTGCTTTTCCGCAGAGACGACGAGCTGGCGTTCAACACAACAGACCGGTAAACATTTTTTATGGATCTTAAGAGTGAAGCGTATATGCTGTAACTTCAGAAGATGCCGCAGATCCATAAAAATCATGCCTGACGCTGATTCTGATAGTCAGAATTGGTTAATGCTGCATATCGGCGGAAATGATCTTCCGGATGCAGCAGGGTATACATAGAAGAATGCAAAAAAGGGAGGTGTTGAGCCTCCCGATTTTTTATATAGATTAGTCGCTTACATAAGGGAGAAGAGCGATGTGTCTTGCTCTCTTTACTGCAACTGTGAGCTCACGCTGATGGAAAGCGCAGGTTCCTGTCACACGTCTGGGAAGAATCTTAGCTCTCTCTGTCATGCACTTTCTGAGCTTAGCGAGATCCTTGTAATCAATTCTGTCGATTCTGTCAGCACAGAATAAGCAAACCTTCTTGCGAAGCTTCTTTGCAGGACGGGAATTTCTTTCCTTTTCCATGACTTTTCCTCCTATCTTTATAAAGTAACGTTAAAGTTTTTCTTAGAACGGAACATCTCCGTCGCTGAGGATTTCTTCAAAATCACTCAGACTGCCGTAAGACATACTGTCGTTATTCTGAGCGGGCTGCTGTATAGGAGCTGCCTGCTGCGGAGGAGCCTGATAATTATTGTTGTAGTTATTCTGGGGAGCGGAGTAATTTGATCCACCGCTGTTTCCGGATTCTCTTTTAGAGCCGCAGAACTCAACGTTATCAACAAATACGTCTGTTGTGTAGTGAGTTACATCGGGATGATTACGGTCCTGATAGCTGCCTGATCTGAGGGTTCCCTCAACGCAGATCATGCTTCCCTTGCTGAAGTAGCGTGAAACGAATTCAGCGGTCTGCCTCCATGCTGTGCATGAAATGAAATCTGTCTGTCTTTCACCTGTATTCTTATCGGCAAATCTTCTGTCGATAGCGACGGTGAATCTGCAGGAGCTGATACCGCTCTGTGTCTGTCTGAGTTCCGGGTCAGCAGTAAGTCTGCCCGTTAAAATAACCTTATTCATCATTGCACCTCCTTGAAATAATGACGTTATGCAATCAGCAAACTGTTACGAGTGAACGAAGAACGCCGTCTGTGATGTTGAGACGTCTTGAAAGCTCAGCGGGATAATCGGGCTTAGACTCGAATGAGTAGATTACATAGTAACCCTCTGTCTCGTCCTCGATAGGATATGCAAGCTTACGCTTACCCCAATCCTCGTTGACTTCAACAGCTTCGGCATGTCTTTCGATTCTTTCCTTGAACTTTTCAACGAGAGCCTTAACGCTCTCCTCGCCGTTCTTGAGGCTGTAAACAACCATCACTTCATACTTAGCGGATACCTTTGCCATGATGTACACCTCCTTCCGGGATATGCCCTCAACCTACTGAGGGTAAGGATAAAATGATATCGTGCATACGATACCTGAATATTTTACCACATTGGACAGGATTTGTCAAGAGGTACGGGACTATTTTTAAAATATTTTTTTGTTCAGCATATTACACAAGCGTTTTTCAACATTTTCGGCTGTTATGCGAATTGACTTCTTAAATGGTCTGTCATATAATGAGTATAAGGAAAAGTGTACCATTTTTCATACGCCCATAAACCTGACGAGAAGTATTAAGGCAACACTGCACAAAGCACGCCTTGCGGGATTGCCTTAAATTTGTAAGGAGGAACTATAATGAAAAAATTAATGGCATTACTCGCATCGCTTTCAGTGTTATCCACAATGACTGCTTCTGTCGCATCAGCCCTTTATTATAAGGATACTTATGAATACGAAGAAATTATAGGGGCTGAGGCTGAAAAATACGGCTATACAATGTGGAGTATGAAAGAAGTTTACAGAATCGGTCAGTATGAAAAAGAAGGCAGCATTTTTAACGGCTATGACCTTTATCACTCCAATTATGAATATGAATATGATTTTGAAAAAGAGGACGATTTTTATAAAGACGAAAAATCTTTGCATTCTCGTGATTTTATTGTAGTTCCGGCTGAAAAAATAGAATCATTTTATCTCCATGTAACAGGAGATCCGAGAATAGATGGAGGTCTTAAAAAAACGCTTGATTCCAGTCTGTACGAGTACAGAATCTATCTGGACAAAGAAAGCGGCAAGAATTATTATAACGTTGAGATGCTTCAAGCAGAAGAGTTATTCTGCAGACTGACATCTGACAATAATGATTCTCCCGTTGATGCCGACAAGCTTGCCGAAATCGCTCCTAACCTCAGATTAAGCCGTACATCTCAGGATAAAGCTGGTATCAGCCACGGAGCGTGCTATAAGATCTCTGACAGTGATAACAGATTGGACCAGGAAGATATAGATAACATCCTTGAGTGTGCAAATGAACATCTTGTAAGCTTCAGATACAGACATTCCTATTGGCTTAACTACTATTACATAGATGAAAACAATATTGTAAAGTATGAAAACATTGAAAAAGCCAGAGCTATCTATGACAAACACGGTATAAGCTTCACTATTCGCAGCCTTGACGAGAATTACGGTATCGTTGACGAAGGGGAAGGAATGTATGCCGAGTTTATTCCTGATGAACCGTTGTCCGGCGACGAACTTTTTAATATTCTGTGCGAACTCGCTGACGAAGGTATAGCACTCAGGTCAGGGAAGGATTGCTGTGATGTATATCATACCTACAAAGAACCTGAAATCGAACTTATCAGAAAATTAGCCGGCGACGCAAACGATGACGAAACACTTTCGCTCGCTGATGCTATTACGATTCTTCAGGTTGTCGGTAATCCTGACAAATACCGTCTCACAAATCCAGGTAAATCCAAAGCTGATATCGTTGGAAACGGCGACGGTATCACCAACGCAGACGCTCTTGCAATTCAGAAAAAGCTTCTTAATCTTGAATAAGAAATAATAAAACCGCATCCGGAGCAAATTCCGGATGCGGTAGTTTTTTATTCTGTTACGGTTTCTTTTTCATTTGAAGCATTGTTTTTCTTTCTGTCGATGATATCCATTGAAAGAGGAAGAATAACACCGATAATTCCGATAATAATAGCAATGATACCAGTAGAATTAAGCTCAAAATTTGCACCTGTTGTAATGGTCTTTTCAACGCCGTCAACTATTTCTTCTGATGTGGATTCGCGAGGCCAGATAGCATAGAACGATCCGCAGATAAGTCCGAGAATGACAGCATAAGTTCCTCTGAACCACTTTTTCAGGCAGACGGTGATAAGCTTTGCACAGAGTACAACTCCGATAATGATACCGATTGCAGCCGGAATAAGGATAGGAATGTTCATTTCGTCAACTGCCTGTATAACTGTCTGATAACCGCCTAAAATCAGGAGAACGAGACTTCCGCTGAGACCAGGCATAATCATTGCGGCTGCGGCAACAACGCATATAACGGCGAGATAGAAGAATGTTCCGACGTCAAGCGATGTGCGGACGGAATTTGCACCTATCGACATACTTACAACGGTTACGCCGATTATTGTACCAACACCGATCAGGAACGGTATAATGTGTCTGACTGAGAATTTTTCCTTTTCCGTGGCGACTCTGTATATCATCGGGAGACTTCCGAGAACCACGCCCATGAAGAAGAACTGCGTCTGCACATAGAAATTTTCAAAGCATACGGTCAGAACCTTTGCAGAAAGAATAACTCCGATTCCCATACCGATGATAATAGTCAGCAGGAATACGAAATTTTCCTTAAGCTTTTTGAGATTGAGAGTAACAGCTCCCATCAGACGGTCGAAAACCTTCATGATAACCATCATGGTTCCTCCGCTTACACCGGGAATGGCATTTGCAATTCCGATAACAACGCCTTTAAGCACGTTTATAATATGTGTCATATTAATATTCCTTTCTTTTTTTGTTCGAAAAAAACGAACGATAACAAATCAATTATCTCATAAAAGGTATAAAATGTCAAGATGTTTACAGTAACTTTCAAGAAAATATCATATTGACTTTATAAAAGCCGCATGGTATAATAAGAATAGAAAATATGTTTCGCTGAAAGAGGGCTGCTTATGATAAATAAGATCATAATCAAAGGTGCAAGAACAAACAACCTTAAAAATATAGATCTTGAACTGCCAAGAGATAGGCTTATTGTGATGACAGGACTGTCAGGTTCGGGAAAATCCTCTCTGGCTTTTGATACGATTTACGCAGATGGTCAGAGAAGATATGTGGAAAGTCTTTCTTCCTACGCAAGAATGTTTCTCGGTCAGATGGAAAAGCCGGATGTCGACAGTATAGAGGGACTTTCTCCGGCAATCTCGATAGATCAGAAAACTACATCGAAGAATCCTCGTTCAACGGTCGGAACAGTTACTGAGATATACGATTACCTCAGACTTCTGTACGCAAGAATAGGTATTCCGCATTGTCCTGTCTGCGGCAGAGAGATATCCCAGCAGACCATTGATCAGATGGTGGATACTATTATGGAGCTTCCTCAGGGAACAAGAATTCAGCTTTTAGCCCCCATTGCAAGATCAAGAAAAGGACAGTTTGTGAAAGAACTGGAAAGTGCAAGGAAATCCGGATTCGTGCGTGTACGTATTGACGGAATTATGTTTGAGCTGACAGAGGAAATAAAGCTTGACAAGAATAAAAAGCACAATATCGAAATTGTTGTTGACCGTCTTGTAATCAAGGAAGGGATAAATACACGTCTTACAGACAGCCTTGAAACCGTTTTTTCTATTACTGACGGTCTTGCGGTAGTGGATGTTATCGGCGGCGAGGAAATGCTTTTCTCACAGAATTATTCCTGTCCTGAGCATAATATAAGCATCGGCGAGCTTGAACCGCTTATGTTCTCGTTCAATAATCCCACAGGAGCCTGTCCTAAGTGTACCGGTCTGGGAGTATTTATCCGTATTGATCCTGAGCTTGTAGTTCCGAATAAGGAACTTTCCATTCAGGAGGGAGCTATCAACGCTCATGGCTGGAATTCGCTGACAGATGAATCAATTTCGATGATGTATTACAGGGCGATTTCCAAGACATACGGCATACCTCTTGATGTGCCGGTAAAAAAGATTCCCAAAGAATCTCTTGATATCTTCCTTTACGGTACGAAAGGTGAAAAGCTTGAGCTTAAACGTCCCGGTACTCTTGGCGGCGGAGTATACTACGCACCATTTGAGGGAGTTATCAACAATCTTGAAAGACGTTATAAGGAAACAAACAGCTCTTATGCCAAGTCGGAGCTTGAAGAATATATGAGCGAGGTCGAGTGTCCCGAATGCAAGGGGAAAAGGCTTCGTGACGAGTATCTTGCAGTTACGGTAGGGGAGAGGAATATCAGTTCACTGACCGATTTATCCGTAAAGGATGCACTTGGCTTCTTCAAGGAAATAAAGCTTTCAAAGCATGACAGCTTTGTGGGAGACCGAATAATAAAAGAAATAATGGAGCGTCTTGGATTCCTAAAAAGTGTTGGTCTTGATTATCTCACTCTGTCACGTTCATCGGGAACACTTTCCGGCGGCGAAAGCCAGAGAATACGTCTTGCAACACAGATAGGATCCTCTCTGGTCGGAGTTCTTTATATTCTTGACGAACCGAGCATCGGACTTCATCAGCGTGACAACGACAAGCTCATTGCTACTCTTAAACGTCTCCGTGATCTCGGAAATACTCTTATAGTCGTAGAACACGATGATGATACCATGCTCGCCGCTGATTATATTGTGGATATCGGACCTGGAGCAGGAATTCACGGTGGAGAGGTTGTTTTTGCCGGAACAGTTGACAAGCTTCTGAAATGCCGTAATTCCATTACAGGTCAGTATCTCAGCGGCAAAAAGAAAATAGCCGTTCCGAATCAGAGACGTGCCGGAAACGGAAATTTTCTTACGATAAGAGGGGCTGAGGAGCATAACCTGAAAAATATTGACATTTCTATTCCTCTGGGAATGTTCGTGTGCGTTACGGGAGTATCCGGTTCGGGGAAATCCTCTCTTGTCAATGAGATAGTATATAAGCATCTTGCCGCAAGACTTAACCGTGCCAAGATAAAAAGCGGGAAATTTGCTGAAATGGAAGGTCTTGAACATCTCGACAAGGTAATCTGCATAGATCAGTCGCCAATAGGCAGAACTCCGAGATCAAATCCGGCGACTTATACAGGAGTTTTCTCGGATATCCGTGATCTTTTTTCAAAAACAGCCGATGCAAAGGCAAGGGGATATGCAGCCGGAAGATTTTCCTTCAACGTCCGCGGAGGACGCTGTGAAGCCTGCGAGGGTGACGGAATAATCAAGATAGAAATGCACTTCCTTCCGGATATCTATGTTCCCTGCGAGGTCTGCAAGGGAAAAAGATATAACCGTGAAACACTTGAGGTCCATTACAAGGGAAAGTCCATTTACGATGTACTGGAAATGACAGTTGACGAGGGCGTTGAATTCTTTGAACATATCCCGAAGATTGCACGCAAGCTGAAAACGCTCCAGCAGGTGGGACTGGGATATATTAAAATCGGACAGCCGGCAACAACTCTTTCCGGAGGAGAGGCACAGAGAGTTAAGCTTTCCACAGAGCTTTCAAAGCGTGCGACCGGCAGAACGATATATATTCTTGACGAGCCGACTACCGGTCTGCATACTGCCGATGTCCACAGGCTGATAAAGGTTCTGCAAAGTCTTGCTGATCAGGGAAATACACTTATTGTTATTGAGCATAATCTCAACGTGATAAAGGTTGCAGATCATATTATTGACCTCGGTCCTGAGGGCGGAGACGGCGGCGGACTTGTCGTAGCACAGGGAACTCCCGAAGATGTTGTCCGGTGTGATAAATCATATACCGGAAAATATCTTAAGCCTTATCTTGAATAAAAAAAATCCGCTTCTGATTTTGTCCGGAAGCGGATTCTTTTCAGTAAAACTGAATAGTTCATGCGTCTGTCAATGATGATGGTGGTGATGATGTCCGGCTGAAGCAATGTGTTCTGTATGACAATGCTTGTCACGACAGTTTTCGTCCTTGTCTTCAAGCTCAAGTGTTGCATGGGAAATACCGTGTTCTTTCAGTTCTTCCCTGATCTGATTTCTGATAATCTGTGCATTCCCTTCTGCGACAATGTGCATTGTTGCGCAATTGCTGTTAATATTCATGCTCCAGATATGAATGTGATGAACGTCCAGAACCCCCTTGATTCCGGAGATATGCTCTTTGATTTCTTCAACTGAAATACCATGAGGTACTTTCTCCAGAAATAAATCCAGTACTTCTTTCAGATTCTTCAATGCGTTTACCAGAATAAAAACTGCAACTGCAATTGACATCAGCGGATCAATAACATAGATATCTGTAAATCGCATGATTACCGCACCAATCAGGACGACTGCCCAGCCGAGAACATCTTCAAGCATATGCAGATTAACCGCCTTCTGATTGAGGGAATCGCCCTCTTTAGTAAAATAAGCGGCTGAGAAATTCACAACAACGCCTATTACAGCGAAAACAATCATACCGTTGTAATTGATTTCAACAGGATTGATAATTCTGTCTGCGGCATTGACGATAACCATTACCGAACCGACTATCAGAATCATAGTTGTGATAACACTTCCAAGCACGGAGTACCTTGTATAGCCGTAGGTATAGGTTGAATCGGGCTGTTTTCTGCTTTTCTTCTCAAGGAAATAAGAAATACCGATACTTACAGCGTCGCCTATATCGTGAATTGAATCGGAGATGACAGCAACGCTGTTTGTAATTGTGCCGCCTATAAACTCAAATATTGAGAAAGACAAGTTGAGTAAAAATGCAATTAAAATGTTTTTTTCCGTTTTCATAGTTTTATCTCCTTCCGAAATATCTCATTGTGCGTTCTTTGTATTCATCATATTCGGTACCGCACGTGTTATGCAGATGAACTTCTTCCTGCATTATCTGCAAATGAAGCATTACAGCCGCCCAGATGGAAATTATCATCATAGGGATATTGAAAAACATAAGACATACAGACAGATATAGTAAATCAAATCCTACATAAGCCGGATTTCTGCTCCAGCTGTATATGCCTGATGTAATCAGAGTGGTTTTTTCTTCGGGAATCCCCACTCTCCAGCTTGATTTCATTGCAATGGTGGCTGCTGCAAAGAAAATAACGGCTATAACTCCTGCTGCAATGCCGGTGCCTCTGACCGGATCAGCAGGATATTTTTGTACAATGAAGATACTGCATACACTGATTACAGGAGCCAGCATATTTGCAATACTCAGTGTTCGTTCAATAAGCAGTACTTTTTCAGCTTTATTTCCGATACCTAACTGAGTAGTCCTGATTGACTGCCTTTTCTGGATTATAATTTTTACGAAATAGAAAGTATAGAACACAGTCAATATCATAAGAGCTGTTATTTTAAAAATCATATTATGATCGCCTTTCTTAATCCAATGGGCAGGTGATGTGGAATATTTCTTCGCAGATACGGTGTACATAATCCGCCACCTGAGTGTCAGCGAGCTTATAATAAGTTTCTTTGCCGTCACGTCTGCTGACAATAAGACCTGTATTTTTCAGTGTTCTCAGATGATGTGAAACAGCAGGATCACTCATTTCCATTGCTGCTGCAATATTGCATACACATTCCTCGCAGTGACATAAAAGCCATAATATACGCAGTCTTGTTCCGTCGCTTAGCTGCTTGAATATGTCCGCAGCTATTCTGCAATCTTCTGTTGTCGGAAGATTTTCAAGAACCTTATTTTCGTTATGACTGTGGTTATGAGGTAAAGTATTTCTTTTCATTTCAGACATCCCTTCCGTTTTTTGATTAAACGATTAAGTATTTGTTTAATTGATGATAACATTTTAACACACGTTTAATCGTTTGTCAACCCCTTTTTTCAGAAAAAATAAAAAATCCCCCTTATTGCAGTCATGAAGTAAGCTTCAAGCAGCTGCTCTAAGGGGGATTATTCCTGTAACAGTGTCCTTATTTTTATTATTTGATATAATGAATTCTGTTTTCGTCAAATCTGTTTTGCTGAGTTCTTGATTCTGCGGGATAACCAACAGCAATGAGAGCAAAGGCACGGAGATCTGCAGGAATTTCAAGAACTGCTTCTGTTCTTGTCATTCTGTCCTCTAAAGGAGCGGCACAAAGCCATACACCGCCAAGTCCGAGAGAGGTGATTTCAAGAAGCATATTTTCTGTTGCAGCCGAGAGATCAAGCAGTACAGTTTCGTTCCATCTGAGTCCTTTTGTACGATAGCAGGGAACTATTATCAAAGGTGCATTTTCAGCACAAGCTGCATAAGGACTGATTTTAGAAAGCTGTCTGATTTTTTCTTTATCAGTAACAACATAAAATTCCCATGGCTGCTGGTTTGACGCTGACGGAGCTGCCATTGCAGCCTTGAGAATCTGTTCGATTTTGTCAGCTTCAACAGATTTATCCTGATATTTTCTTACGCTTATTCTTTCAAATATTTCTTTCATAGCTCCTCCATGATATGTCTGATAAGTCCACGACAGCCTTCATCAATATCTCTGTATGTTGTTTCAAAGTCTCTGGTATACCACGGATCTGCAACATCATCACTGCGTCCGGCAAAGGTCAGGAGCTTATATATTTTTCCGTCCTTATCGCTGCTGAAAATTCTGTTCATATTGCGGATATTTGCGGTATCCATGCCGATGAAATAATCATATTTATCGTAGTCGGACTTTTTAAGCTGTACCGCAGTTTTACCGCTGCATCCTATACCGTGTCCCGCAAGCTCTGCACGAGCAGGGGGATATACAGGATTTCCTATTTCCTCGGTGCTTGTTGCACTTGAAACAATATGGAATTCGCTGCTGATTCCCATATCAGATACAAGCTTTTTCATTATAAATTCAGCCATTGGCGATCTGCAGATATTGCCGTGGCACACAAACATGATTTTTACCATTTCTCAATCCTCCTGAGTTTTTATGGTATGATTATACCATATTATCCTCAATAAATCAAGATATGAGTAAAGGCGGATACCAACATCCGCCTTTGATATAATTACTTTCTTTGTTCTGATTTTAATTCTTTGTATTGAAAATAAGCTCAACCGGTTCGGAATTAGGATAGCTAATCTCAGTAACAGATAAAAGTATATTATTAGTGTCACTGAAGTAAATATATCCTCTGAGTCCGGTACCGTCCTCACTGCCATAAGTATCAATTTTTACCATTCGTCCGGTAGAATCTGAATAGTCAATAGTTCCTGTGAGGAGTCCTGTCACAAATGTACGGTATTTGCTGAATCTGAATGTTACAACGCTGTCTTCGATTGATATAATACAAAGCTCATAGCCGTTTGTATTACCGTCAACAGTCCATGTGCCGATAAAATCGCTGTATTCTATAAGTGCTGTCACATTTTCTTCGTATACAGCCTGATGCTTATCGTTGTATTCCTTTATAGCCTGATATTCCGGACAGGCTTCTTTGGCCTGCCATGTTATTGCATTACGATTCGTATATTCAGATATTCTCCAGCCATTGTTCTCATGGATAAGAGTGATCTGCATAGGATATTCATATTTATAATCGTCACCGAACAGATACATCATTTCTTCGGGAACATAATTTCCATAGTAATCAGTATAATCGGAGCCATAGTAAACAGGTTTGATATGATCAGTGAAATCCATATATACATTGGCAACAATTTTATTTTCGTCCTTGCTTTTGACTTCTATTCTTGAATCAGAAAAATCATAAAAGCCTGCGAAATCTCCGCCCATCCATGTATGATAAAGCTTTCCGTTCTTCTCTCTGAATCTGTCAAAGATTTTATCCAGAAGCTTGTAGTCTGTTGAATATACAGAAAGAACATCCTCTTTCACATTGTCAAGAGTAAGGGTATCTCCCAGAAAAGCGTAGAACGCTTCATCTTCGTCATAGATAATATCTCCACGGTTTACCAGATCATCCATAGTAATATACGGATCAGATACGTTTATATCGTTTCCTTCTCCGTAGCAGTCAGGGTAGCTGTGGGGTAACATTGATTCAAAGCTGTACTCATCAGCGGCAGTAACGTATTTTCTTAAAGCTTCGATAATTTCCTTATCTGAATCATTTGCCGGATCAATATCGGGAAGTCCGAGCTTATTGAAATATTTATTGTCATTACCGGAGGGGACTATTATCTCAGTCGGTGCTTCTGTCGTAAGCGTTGATATTTCTGTTTCAGATATCGTTATTATATCAGCAGATCCAGAACTGCTCGGTTTTGAATCGCTGTTTGATACGTCCCTCATTGTGCATCCTGTTGTTCCGACTGCTGCAGCAAGTACTCCACAGACAGCAATTCTGCTTACGGTATGAAAAATCTTATTTCTGTTCATTGTTTCTTCCCCTTAAACTATAATTTCTATTCAGAAGAACTTCAAAAAATGTTCTTCTATTTACTACACAATCGGGAGTGCCATTATTGTGCAGGCGGAAAAAAATTTTTTTTGCAATCAGAAAGTCATATCTTATACAGATGAATGCGGAAAAAACGGGCAGAAATTTCCGCCCGTAGTCTAAAATGATTTGTCAGGTTGATTTTTTGAATACCATTACTTCCAATGATTCAGAACCGGCATAATCAGAATTCACGATAAATAATGTTATGCTGCCATCGCTGTCACAGAAGTTGACAGAGCCCTTTATTCCGTATATATGCTCACTGCCGTAGGTATCGAACATTGCAGTATCCCTGTATTCGGATTCAATATCTGCTGTTATAAATTCTGTTGAAAACGCACCAGATTTACTGAGCTTGAATGTTACAATGCCGTCTTTTATTGACTCAATATTAAGTTCATATTCCCCTGATTCATCAGTCCATGTGCCGGTAAAATCGTCATAGTTCAGATCTCTGTAAACATAATCCAGTATAGCAAGATACTCCGGACAAACTTCCTTTGCCTGCATTGCTGTTTCAATACGAGTGGTATATTCGGATATTCTCCAGCCGTTGTCCTCACGGATAAGAGTAATCTGCTGAGGATATTCATATTTATAATCCTCACTGAACAGATACTTCATTTCTTCGGGGATTTCATCAAAATGGCTATAACCGGTTGTAACCCAATCGGTAAAATCCATATATACATCGGCAACGATTTTATTTTCGTCCTTGTTTTTGATTTCTATTCTTGAATCAGAAAAATCATAAAAGCCTTCGAATTCTCCGCCAATCCATTTGCAATATAACTTTCCGTTCTCCTCCTTAAAGCAGCTCCAGATTTCATCAAGATGCTTGTAATCCTTTGAATATACAGAAAGAACATCTTCTTTTACACTGCTGAGATTAAGAGTGTTTTCTTTGAAAGCATAGAATGCTATACTGTGATCATCAGTGATTACATCGCCGTTGTTTTCCAGATCCTCCACATTATATGGATTATCCGGATCTGCGTATGCGTAGTTCTCAGGATAGCTGGTGGGAAGCATTGATTCAAAGCAGTACTCATCGGCGGCTGTAACATATTTCCTTATAGCTTCGATAATTTCCTCATCTGTATCATTTGCCGGATCAATATCAGGAAGTCCGAGCTTATTGAAGTATCCCTTATTATTGACTATTATTTCAGTTGGTGCTTCTGACGTTGTACCTATTGTTAATGTTGAAGCTTCAATTACAGTTGATGTTGTTTTTTCTTCAGATACAGAGCTGAGTGGTTCAGTGTTCCTATTTGCTGTACCTTTAATGGCTAACCCTATTGCTCCTCCGGCTACTGCAAGTACGCCACAAGCGGCAATCGTGCTGATGGTACGGGTAATCCTGCTTCTGTTTATTGTTTCTACGCCTTCAACGGTACTTTCGTATTCGTTTGATGTCATTTTGATTTTAGAAGGCTCTGAAAGCTTTTTTCTCATTTCTGACTTGAATTCGTCTGTATAATCTATGTTCTCATAGATTTTGCGGAAATCTTCTCTTTTCATATTTATGCCTCCTCTATCTCAATTTTAAGTTTTGCCCGTCCCCGCCGCAGAAGCGAGCCGACAGTATTTTCGCTTTTATCAAGTATCGACGCTATTTCCTTTATTGAGTATCCCTCGTAGTAGTAAAGAAAAATTACCGATGAATATTTTTCAGGAAGAGCTGCAACAGCCTCCCGAAGCTCTCTTGCCTGTTTTGAATCCACTGACATGACGGATTCCGGAACAGATTCAAGCTCTGTTCTTACCTTTTGTCTCCAGCTTTTCTTGTAGTTGATACAGCGGTTTATCGTTGAACGAAGAAGCCATGCTTTGAGGTGTTCATCATCGTTGAAGTTTCGTGGATTTTCGTGGAGCTTAAGGAATACATCTTGTGAAATATCCTCTGCCTCGCTATAATTTCCTACGCAGCAGTAGGCGGTTCTCAGCACAAGCTGACCAAATGTATCAAACGCATATAATGCTGTAAAATTCTCGTCATTCATTTTATTATCACACCCTTTTTGCGTGAAGAACCTCCGGAATGTTCTTCTACTTAGTACACAATCGGCAATGCCGTAATTGTGCAGACTGAAAAAAATTTATTAATTGAAAAATTATGCTCCGTACGTAAGAGTACGGAAACGTGTTTCAGGGGCGACCCCAAGTGTCGCCCCTGAATATTGATACCGGAAAAGATATTATTTAATGATAAGCTCCATATCAATGCACTCCCATACACCGATTGGCATTTCGCAGTTTCGTCTGTTATACTCCTTGAAGCCAATCGCTTCATAACAGTGTTTTGCATTTTCGTTGTTGACAAATACGCCTAAATCTATTCTTTTCGCAGTCAGATTTTCTTTTACATATTCTATACCAAGACGGAGCATTTCCTTTCCATAGCCTTTGCCTCTTAATTCGGGATTTAATATAACAAATCCGAATCTGACTGTGTTGTCATCATCATCTCTTGGGTAACGAATAATAAAATGCCCTTGTACCTGATCATTTTCATTTACTGCTGTCAGTGGGAAGAATCTGCCGCTTTTGATCTGCGGTATATAGCTGTCTTCAATGTCATTTTCATGAAGCGGAAATTTATTGAGTCTGTCAGCTGACCATCTGTATAGTTCTTCTTCAGATCTGAGCCATTTACAGATAATCGCTGAATCTTCTTTTTTATATGGTCTTAGAATCATTAATGTAACATCTCCTTGATTTACCAATCATGATTTTTCCCTGTTTCTTCGCAGAGAGCGTCTGATATACCGGAATGCCGCGTCCTCGCCCTTTTCTGCTACGAGTCTCAGCAGGAATTCCAGTTTGTCAGAGGTGTATTTCTCGATGACTCTTTTTGGCTTTGCCATGAGAAAATATTTCAGTGGCATATCATCGGTATAATTTTTACCGTTGTATATTTTTGAAGCGGCAACGCGGTCACAGAACATTTCGTAGATAAAAATATCAGGCATCCGTACAGGTTCAGACTGTCTCGTATTTATATTGTAGTCCGTCCAGTATTCAAAGTGGTGGCGATTTCTTCCTTTATGGTGCATCCATGCCTTTGAATAGCCATTGGCTTCACGCTCCATTTCGTTGGGACTGCGGGTTCCCTGAAAATATTTTACACCGGAGATGAATTCTGCCGGTGAAAATTTTGACAGATCATGCAGAAGTCCGCGTCGTATCAGTCCGGCTTTCATGCAGTGTTTCATGACCATGTGGCGGTGTCTGATGACAGTTGTGAGATGTCCTGTGAATTTATTCATTATTGCGGATTCCTTTCGTAAGCTCAGTGTATGCCATTATCAGCGGAGCAATGCCCTTGGCGTCGTTTTCTGTTACACGTTCTGAGAGATAATATTCTGCTGTACCGCTGCGATCCTTACCGAGACCAGCCATAAGACATATATTTTTAAGCAGGGGAGTATTATCATCTGCAAATACGATGAATTTTTCTGTCACAGCAGAGAGAGCCTTTTCTCCGGCAGCTTTTATTGTTTCGTCCGCCTTTCCGAGACGATATGCTTTCAGTGCGGAATAAGCAAAAAGCAGAGTTCCGCTTGTTTCGGGATAATTACCAGAAAGCTCCGGATGTGCAGGGAGCTGAAGCATCATACCGTCGGGCATTGCATGAGAAGCGAGAGAACTGAGAAGATCTGCAAGCATTGCGGCAATTTCAT
The DNA here is from genome assembly GCA_045587105.1 of Ruminococcus sp. GTDB lineage: Bacteria > Bacillota > Clostridia > Oscillospirales > Ruminococcaceae > Ruminococcus. The sequence goes on along the minus strand of JAZNBR010000011.1, from coordinate 9,225 downwards.
TTTCATCCGGAAGAATTTCGCACAGATCAGCAAGAGCCGCACTGAGCCATCCTATGGAACGGAGCCAGAATTCGTGTGAAAGACCGGTTTCCGGATCAGCCCAGTTCATGGACATTGTTTCATCAAAGCCGTGATAATAAAGTCCTGTATTCGTGTCACACATAAGACTGCGGATGTTCCTGAGCTGACAGAGAACATCGGAAATAAGGAAATCATCACCTGATATAGCAGCGAAATCCGCCATAAACGGAAAAGCCATGTAAGAGCCGTCAAGCCATATCTGACGTGGATATATAGCTTTGTGCCAGAAATTTCCGCAGTCAAGTCTTGGCTGTGCCGAAATCGCTCCGGCAATATTCTGTGCCGCATTCATCCAGCGGATATTTCCGGTTATTCTGTAAAGGGAAAGAAGATTTTTTCCTCCGTTGATGTTGTCAAGATTGAAATCCTCTGAGTTCATGGTGGGGATATTTCCGTCCTCGTCAACGTATGCGGATGTGAAACGTACTGCAAAATCGAGGAGCTTCTGATCGTTGTTCAGTTCGTAGAGACGGAGCAGGGCTGTTATCATGCAGCTGTCGATGTAGTTCCATTTAGGTTTCTTCCGGAAGATGAGACTTTCACGGTTCCATAGCGGACATAGAGGCTCGGACGGAAGAATGAGCTTCTGGATATATAGTTTTACAGCTTCTTCAAGCCGGAAAATGTAGTTCATCCGGACAGACCTCCTGTGGTTATTCCGCTGACAAATTTCTTCTGAGCGAGAGCAAAAACGGCTACTGACGGTATCAGTCCTATCACTGAAACAGCAATGATTCTGCACTGCTCATAGCTTTGTCCCGTGCTGTCAACGGATAATCTGAGTGCAAGGGACAGAGGATATTTTTCTACTGATTGTATGATGATCAGTGGATTGAGAAAATCATTCATCGTCCACAGGAATGTGAATACAGCGATTGAAGTAACTGCCGGCTTTATACAGGGAAGAAGCACAAGAAAGAGCGTTCTCAATGTACCGCAGCCGTCAATTCTTGCGGCTTCGTCGAATTCACGGGGGACGGAATCGAAAAATCTTATAAGTATAAAAATGAACATTCCTTCCTCTGCAAGAAGTGCAGGAAATACAAGAGGAATGTATGTATCAAGAAGTCCTGTATCACGCCAGAAAAGAAACATGGGCATGATTTTTACAATAGCAGGCATAAGCATTCCAATAACAAGAAGTGCTGAGAATAATCTTTTCATCGGAAAGTCAAATCTTGAAAATCCATACGCAACAAGTACTGAGGATATCACAGCAAAAATTATTTTCGGAATGATAATCGAGAAGGTGTTCAGAAAATAATGTCCCATTGTGTAGGGGGTAACAGTTTTCCATGCGTTTTTCCAGATGTCAAAATCTATACTCTCCGGAATAAACCACACGGATGAGAAGATTTCGCTGTTTGATTTGAAGGAGGCTCCGAGAAGCCACAGAAGCGGATAGAGCATCACTGCGGAAAGCAGTATCATGACCAGATAAAAGGGAAGCTTTTTCATGAGTGGTCACGCTCCCTTCTGCCGGTTACGAGATACATAAGGCCGACCGCAAGAGCGATAACAGCGAAAAGTACCCACGAAACGGCATTGGCATAGCCGGCTTCGCTGTACTTGAACATTTCATCATAAATAAGCATCCCGACCGTATAGGTGCTTCTCAGCGGACCGCCTCCGGTTATCATGTAGGGAGCATTGAATTCCTGTAAAGCGGAGATCGTTTGCAATATCAGATTAATGAAGATCACCTTTCTGATCTGCGGCAGAGTAATGCTGAAAAATGACCGTATACAGCCGCATCCGTCAACTTTTGCTGCATCGTACAGCTCACGGGGAATATCTCTGAGAGCTGCAAGAAAAATAACCATAGTCGAGCCGAATTCCCACAGGCGAAGCAGTATTATGATGTAAAGTGCCGCGTCGGGATCGCCGTACCAGCTTACAGGCGAAGCTCCGAAAAGCTCTAAAAATTGATTTACAAGACCGTCAGCGGTGAAAAGATACTGCCACATAATTACAACTGCAAGATTTGCTCCGAGTATCGAGGGAATATAGAAGGCGGTGCGGAAAAATCCGATTCCCTTTATTTCAAGATTGAGTAAAAGTGCGGTGAGAAGCGAAACAATAAGCTTCAGAGGAACGAGTATAGCCGCATATTTCAGCGTAACGCCGAGTGCCTTGCGGAAGCTCTCACTGCTGAGCATGGTTTTGTAGTTTTCCAGTCCGATGAATGACGGATTACCTGTACTGCGGTAATCTGTCATACCCAGCACGAAAGAGCATACAAACGGATAGAGGGTGAACAGAATAAATCCGGCTATAAAAGGCGATATGAGGAGAAGTCCGGTATATTTGCCGACTCCCACAGGATTTTTATATTGTCGGTGTTTCAAGCTGTTCACTCCTTCCGTTTTATTTTATTCTGTCAAGATATTCTGTGATGGAGCTATACATTTCATTGGCTGCTGTTTTCGTATCGCAGAGATTATAGGAAACCTGCTCGATTGCGGTATTGTAAAATTCCTTCATCCTCGGAAGCTCCATATACGGGCTTATCGTGACGGTGTTGAGATTATCCAGCATGGAATCGCTTTCGTAAGCAAGACCGGTCAGCAGACCGTTCTGTTCAAGACTTTCGTGTGCATAGCGTGAAGCCGGAATTCCTCTCGATGTTCCGAGTATACGGGCACATTCGCTGTTGTTGAGGAGAAAATTCATAAAAGCGGCGGCTTCATCAGGATATTCTGTGTTTCCTGAAACAGCATACAGCATGGAGGGCTTTATCATCCATCCGCTGCTTGTACCGTCCTGTGCCGTGAGGAACGGACCTGTCCGGAGTGAGCCCTCCGGCAGAACGGATTCATATTTTCCGACAGAGCTTCCCCATTCAAGAACTCCGGCGACGTTTCCGCCAATAAATTCCGGAGACTGGTAGAGTGCGGCATTTCCGTCCTCATCTGTTCTTGTCTGTATCGTTCGTATAACGTTGTGATCTTCCAATTTCTTGTAGAAATCGAGAGCCATGCGGATATCATCGGCAGAAAAGCCGAGATTTCCGTCCATGGATATGAATTCTTTGCCGGTAGCCTGCTGAACATATACAATTGCGAGATACCATGCCGTTCCTCCCGACTGGATATCGAGATCAAGCGGATAAATTCCATTCTGGCTGAATACATCGCCAAGCGAGATAAGTTCATCCCATGTCTGCGGGAATTCAGCTCCGAGACTCTCGTATACATCGGAGTTGTAGAAAAGACCTCTGCCTGTAACCGAAACAGTAACGGCATTCAGCTTTCCGTCAATTTCACCGAAGGACAGAACTTCCTTGTTAAATCCTGAAAGATCAAGGTAGGAACTGAGCTTGCTGAGGTCGTAGAAGGTACTGCCGTCAGGGGAAAGCGTTGCGAGCCAGTCGTAATTTATCTGCATGATATCAGGCTCAGTGCCGCCGCTCATCTGGGAGGAAACTTTTTCAGTCCAACCGTCCCAGCCGCCGTATTCCGGAACGATTTCGATTTCCGGATGGATGGAATTCCACAGTTCAATGGCTTTAAGAGTTACCTTGTGGCGTTCATCGTCGCCCCACCAGGAGAACCTGAGGGTACATTTGTCAAGTTTTCCGTCGGGTTTTGTAATGGTATCGTCAGTTTTTTTCTGACAGGCAGTAAAAACTGCCATACAGCAGAGAGCTGTAATAAGGGAAATAATTTTTTTCATACTCTCATCTCCCGTTTATATATAATGGTACAGAATAATTATACTACAAAATGTTCAGAAAATCAAGAAAAAATATCATATTGTATGTGTAAAATAAATATAGATGATGTAGGGTGCGATGCCCACATCGCACCGCAGAAGACTTTCGTTCATTTCGGGCGGATGTAGGCATCCGCCCCTACAAAAGAAATAAACCCTAAAATATATTTGCCTATGAAAAATTTACACATACTATCTTTTATTTCTGTTCCGGAGCGTCTATTTTGTACAGCTGATTTTTTCTGTTCGGATTGAACGGACGGAGCTTCCGGCTTCTGAAGATAACCGATCTGCCCTTGCTGTCGGAAACGGGAGAAAATGTATATAAGTCGTCGAAGCGATGTGCGGCTCTGAACAGATTTCCGTTATTTTTCTTGTCTATCGGAACAGAAAAAACAGAGCCGTTCTGTTCAAGGCTAAGTCCGTCCTCAGTGATATTTATGCAGATATCGTGGCGTGAAATGCACGATTTATCGCAGATACAGCCGTTTACGGCGGAGTTTCCGGAAACATCCTTCATAAAGCGGTACATAAGTGCAGCAACGACTTCTTCGGCTTTGTAAAGTCTGTTGGTTATTGATTTCACCGGATCAGTCAGAAGCTCTTTCGGTTCGTCTGCCTGAGCTTCTGCAATAGCGTTTACAGCGTCTCCGAAGCTTTTTTCCGAATCGAATAAACGGAGAGTTTCCATAGATATACGGCGTTCTGGAAGAGCGTCAGGATACATGGCTCTTGCAAGAGATTCATAGGATTTGTGGATATTCTTCTTGCTGGAATAATATGTCATTCCGGTGACGTGAGGGAGACAGCATATGTCTGATATCATGTGGACAGCACGGGCAAAATATCTGGCAGAATTGCTGATAAATCCGGCTTTGTACATAGTTAGTGCCATGGTATAATCTTCTTCAAACATGGAACGGGCGCTTTTTGCGAATTTCCGGATACCGTTTTTGTAATATCCTTCTGACGGAAATTTTCTCATTCCGTGAGAATTCGTCACGCAGTAGTAGTGTCTGCCCGTACCTTTTTCGTAATCTCCGGTGCTGTCGGGACGGCATACATTGGCGATGATCGTATCGGTCAGAGGAAGATAAAATTCTGCTGCTTCGGGAATAATTCCGCATAATAAAGCCTGTGCACGACGCACAAGTGTTTTGTGAACGGAAATTCTCTCTGATTTGCGTACAGATAGGTAGTGTTCGGTGAGTTTTTTCATTTCTGTGTCGGTTTTTTTCCATTTTCTGTTCATAAAAATCATCCTCCCTTTACATATTTATATGTTAATTATAGCGTATTTGGGAATACAAATCAAGCAGATTAAAAAATGTATGTGTAAAAAATATATAGGCAATGTAGGGTGCGATGCCCACATCGCACCGCAGACATATTACGTTCATAACGGGCGGATGTAGGCATCCGCCCCTACATAAGAAATAAAACCAAAAATATGTTTGCCCACGAAAATTTTACACATACAAAAAAATCTGTTGCTATTTCCGGAAAAACATGGTATAATAAGAAAAAATTATAGATTTAAGGAGAATCATTATGCGAATCAGACATAAACCATGGGCAAAGCCGGAACTTGAAGCATGCCCGTTTTATATACATGAACCGCAGCAGCAGATGGGACGCTGGAATGAGCTTTTCGATGATCCGGACAAGCCTCTTTATGTAGAACTTGGATGCGGAAAGGGCGGATTTATCTCTCAGGCGGCACCGGCTCATCCGGAGATAAATTTCATCGCTATGGATATAAAAAACGAAATGCTTGTGCTTGCTAAAAGAAAGCTTGAACAGGCTTACGAGGAAAAAAATCAGGCGATGGACAATGTGAAAATTGCTATCCAGAATATCGAACGCATTGATCTTGCGTGGAACGAGAACGACCGTGCAGACAGAATTTATATTAATTTCTGCAATCCGTGGCCGAAAAAGAAGCACAAGAAACGTCGTCTTACGCATACAAGACAGCTTCTCAACTATAAGAAATTCCTGCGCGGCGAGATATGGTTCAAAACTGATGACGACGAGCTTTTCGAGGAATCCTTTGAATACTTTGAAGAAGCTGGATTTGAAATCGTCTACAAGACGTTTGATCTTCACAGCGAAAGCCCTTACGAAAATTTTGTTACAGAACATGAAAAAATGTTCAGCGATGAGGGAAAGAAAATCAAATTCCTTATCGCAAGACCAGCTTCGGAGGACTGATTATGGAATTTGAAAAGAATACCGAAAAATTCTCGTTTGGTGTAGGTTCTGTAAAGACTGCCGGAGCAGGAAGCGTTGACAAGGCAGTTGAGGCTCCTAAGAATTCCACCAAGCATGATGTCAAGGCAATAGCCAAAAGTGTCGGAAATGCCGCAATTGCACTTGCTGTTCTCAAGGTGAAAAGTAATATCCGCAAGAAAAAGTCCAAGTGAACTGCTGGTGTTGGTTAAATTTATAAAAAAACAAAAAATACTGGACAAACAGATTGAAATATGATATAATATATATGTCCTTACGGCTGGATGGCCGCCAAGGCGTGTATGTATACTTTCTCTGCACCGGTTTTCGCCGGAACAGAGCTGAACTGGCTTAGTATGCTCGTCTGAAAGGATTCGGACGGGCTTTTATTTTTTGTTGGGAGATGAATATATGTCCGGAAGCATTCTTATAAAAAATATCCGTGCTGTTGACGCTGAAAAAGATATTGTTACAGATGTCCTCATCAGTGACGGAATAATTTCCGCAGTGGGAAATTCTCTCATCGCCGATGCTGATACAGTCATTGACGGAACAGACCTCGTGCTGATGCCGTCACTCTTTGATATGCACGTTCATTTCCGTGATCCCGGATTTACTCATAAGGAGGATATCCTCACCGGCTGTGCAGCTGCTCTTGCCGGAGGAGTTACGGGTGTTCTTGCAATGCCTAATACTGATCCTCCATGCGATAATCCGGAAACTATCCGCTATATCATCGAAAAAGCGGAAGGAACCGGAGTGGCCGTTTACCCTGTCGGATGTATTACCGGTGGAATGAAGGGAAACGGTCTTAACGACTATGAGGCTCTGAAATCGGCGGGATGTATCTGCATTTCTGACGACGGCAGACCTGTTGAAAATGCAGAAATGATGCGTAAGGCTCTTGAAATGTCCAATGAAAACGGACTTCTTGTTGCTTCTCACTGTGAGGATCTCAGCATTATTGACGGCGGTATCATGAACAAGGGCGAAATTTCAGAAAAGCTCGGTGTAAAGGGGATGGACAGGGCGTCTGAAGATTATATCACTGCCCGTGAGATAATTCTTGCTTCATCCGCAGACGCAAGGATACATATCTGCCACGTTTCTACTGAAGGCAGCACTGATATTATCAGATTTGCCAAATCAAAGGGAATTAAAGTTACCTGCGAAACAGCACCGCATTATTTCATGCTGACAGATAAGCTTCTGGAAAAGCGTGATGCCGATTACAGAATGAATCCTCCGCTGAGAACAGACGCAGACGTCAGAGCAATCATTGACGGCATAAAGGACGGAACAATAGATTGTATAATCACTGATCATGCTCCTCATGCCGCCGAAGAAAAAGCGGATTTTGAAAAGGCTCCCAATGGTGTTGTGGGACTTGAAACATCGTTTGCAGCTACATTGACAGCACTTTTCCATACAGGAGAGATCAGCCTGAATCGGGTTGCAGAGCTGATGTGTGTGAATCCGAGAAGGATTCTCGGACTTGAAATTCCTTCCATTGAAGAAGGAAAAACGGCTGATCTGATGATTGCAGACATAAACAGAAAATGGACTGTTAATCCGGAAAAGCTGCATTCAAAATCACATAATACAGTTTTCAAGGGAATTACTCTTACGGGTAAGCCTCTTGTGACTATATCAAAAGGAATTATAAGATACGACGAAAGGTAAGGTAAAGCTATGTCATTTGACCGACTTATTGAGAAAATCATTGAAATGAAAAATCCTACTGTTGTAGGTCTTGACCCCAGACCTGAATACGTTCCCGAATTCATCATGAGACGTTATCAGGAAAGCGACGGCTGGACCATGAAGGCTGTTTCAAAGGCGATTTTTGACTTCAATCAGGCAATTATCGACGAAATTCACGATATTGTTCCTGCAATCAAGCCACAGGCTGCTTATTACGAGATGTTCGGTCATTATGGAATCAGAACTCTTGAAAAAACAATCAGATATGCAAAGCTCAATGGAATGTATGTAATTACTGATGGTAAGAGAAACGATATCGGTGCTACAATGGAGGCTTATGCAAGCGCTCACATCGGAACTGTAAATATCTGCGATACAGAGGTAGAGCCTTTTGGAGCAGACGCTCTTACAGTAAACGGATATCTTGGTACAGACGGTATCGAGCCGCTTCTTAAATACTGTCGTGAGCGTGATAAGGGAATCTACGTTCTTGTAAAGACTTCTAATCCTTCAAGCGGTGAGTTACAGGATCTCTGCCTTGAGGATGGTACCCCTGTTTACGCAAAAATGGGCGATATGTGTGAAAAATGGGGGGCAGATACAATTGGTAAGTATGGATATTCCGCAGTAGGTGCAGTTGTCGGAGCTACATATCCGGAACAGCTTTCTGAGCTGAGAAAGCGTCTGCCTCATACAATGTTCCTTGTTCCTGGCTATGGTGCACAGGGTGGCGGAGCTGAAGGACTTAAGGGCGGCTTCGACGAGAACGGTCTCGGTGCTATCGTAAATTCCAGCCGTGCTGTAATGTGTGCATACAAGAAGGAAGGTTGCGACGAGCGTGATTTTGCTAAGGCAGCACGCCGTGAAGTTATCCGCATGAGAGATGACATTACTCAGTATATCAATCTTAAATAATCAGTGGTTAAATTTGCTTAATTAAATAAACAAAAGAGCGGTTGTGTTAAATTGCCAGCCGCTTTTTTGTACAAAACAACAAAAAACTTTCTGAATTATTAATATTTATTCATTTCTATTGACTACCGAAGCTGAAAAAGGTATAATATAATTGGTATGGATCATACCAGAAAGTAAATACCAGGAGGTTTTTATGGGCATAGTCAATTCAAAATGTTATTACTGCGGCGAACCTGTTCAGGTAGACAGCGAAAAAGATGCGTGGATCTGTCCTGGATGCGGTGAACCTTTTATCGTAGAAAAATCAATCAGACTTTCAGGAAAAAGCAAGGTTCAGGGACCTAAAAGAGTAGTTGTAAGTCCTGTCCGTGCGGTGAAAGTCAAAGCTGCGGAACAGCCGGAAGTAAAGCCGGAAGCTCCGAAGCCTGAGGTAAAACCTGAAGCTCCGAAGCCTGAGGTAAAACCGGAAGCTCCGAAGCCTGAGGTAAAACCTGAAGCTCCGAAGCCTGGGGTAAAACCGGAAGCTCCTAAAGTCGGATCGTAGCCATGTCGTTCTGTGAGCCAAGGAGATGAAAATGA
>JAZNBR010000010.1:0-50915 GCA_045587105.1 Ruminococcus sp. | reverse complement strand
GCCTCATCCGGGTCGCCAATGCGGATTTAGCTCATCTGGTAGAGCGGCACCTTGCCAAGGTGCTGGTAGCGAGTTCGATCCTAGTAATCCGCTCCTATGTCGGCCCTATCGCCAAGTGATAAGGCGTGGGTCTGCAACACCCTGATCCCCAGTTCAAATCTGGGTGGCGCCTCCAAAGAGTCTGGTTTATCCAGACTCTTTTTTTGTAACCTGAAATGTGAAAAATGTGCAAAAACACTTGCATTTTCGTAAGAATTTTGATATAATATACTTAGTTTATATTGCTTCATCAATTAACTCGTGAGGAATTATATAAAGATTGAGGAGCAATATCGTAACCTATTCCTGAAAAGAGGGTATGAAATGAAAAAAATACTTGATTGGAATAAATACCTTGAAAAAGCTGCTGAGACGGTTTCAGAAGGTATTGTAATGCTGAAAAATGACAATAATGCTCTTCCTATTCCTGAGAACGAAATAATCTCTGTTTTTGGACGTATTCAGCTTCACTATTACAAAAGCGGAACAGGTTCTGGCGGTATGGTGAATGTATCAAAGGTTACAAGCATCATTGACGGTCTTATTGAGTCCGGAGTAAAGCTTAATACAGAGCTTCTTGATATCTATCGCAGCTGGGATGAAAAAAATCCCTTCAATCTCGGTAAAGGCTGGGGCGACGAGCCGTGGTCGCAGGCTGAAATGCCTCTTGATGATGAAATAGTCAGAAATGCGGCTCAGAAGGGAAACATCGCTGTTGTTATCATTGGCAGAACTGCCGGAGAAGAAATGGACGCCCGTCTTGAGGAAGGCTCGTTCCTACTCACTGAAACAGAGCTTGATATGCTTAAAAAGGTGCGTTCTGAATTTGAAAAGGTTATCGTTCTTCTCAATACAGGCGGACTTGTTGATATGTCCTTCGTTGACAGCTGCAATCCCGATGCTGTACTTTATGTATGGCAGGGTGGTATGACCGGAGGTACCGGTACGGCAGATGTCCTTACCGGAAAGGTAAGCCCGTCCGGAAAGCTGACTGATACTATCGCATACAGCGTTTCGGATTATCCGTCCGCTTCGTATTTCGGAGATACAAAATCCAATGTGTATCACGAGGATATATATGTAGGATACCGCTGGTTTGAAACATTTGCTCCCGAAAAGGTGCGATATCCCTTCGGATTCGGACTGTCGTACACTACCTTTGAGATTACTCCTGTCCATACATCCGGAAACGGCTCGCAGATATTCATTACCTGTGCTGTTAAGAATACCGGCAAATTCAGCGGTAAGGAGGTAGTGCAGGTTTACTGTGAGGCTCCTCAGGGAAAACTCGGAAAGCCGTCTCGTATATTATGCGGATATGAAAAGACAAGGCTTCTTGAACCCGATGAGATGCAGGAAGTAAAGGTTACAATAAATATCGCTGATTTTGCATCCTATGATGATTCAGGTGCTTCGGGAAACCGTTCCTGCTGGGTTCTTGAAGGAGGAGAATATCACTTCTATGTCGGCTCTGATGTGAGAACTGCAAAGAAATCAGTAACAATTGAACAGCCGAGGAATATCGTAGTCAAAAGATGCGTTCAGGCATTGGCACCGGTTAAGACTTTTGATCGTGTAAAGGCATCAGCTTCAGAAAACGGACTTGTTCCCATTGATGAGGCAGTACCTACCAATACAGCTGACCTGAAACAGCGCAGAAGCTTCAGGATGCCAAAGGAAATAAAATATACCGGAAATAAGGGGATTACTCTTTCAGATGTTGCTTCAAGAAAAAATAACATGAATGAATTTATTGCTCAGCTTTCCGATAAGGAGCTTGCTGCAATCGTCAGGGGAGAGGGCATGGCAAGTCCCAGAGTAACAGCAGGAACGGCTTCCGCTTTCGGCGGAGTTACCGATGAGCTTGCGGCTCTCGGAATTCCGGCTGTATGCTGTTCGGACGGTCCGTCGGGAATGCGTCTTGACTGCGGAACAAAGGCTTTCAGTCTCCCTAACGGAACTCTTATCGCTTCTACCTTCAATAAGGAACTTGTACAGGAGCTGTTCGGATTCATGGGACTTGAAATGTCAGCAAACAAGGTTGAATGTCTGCTTGGTCCGGGAATGAATATTCATCGCCATCCGCTTAACGGACGTAATTTTGAGTATTTTTCAGAAGATCCATTCCTGACAGGAACAATGGCATCCGCTGAGCTTAAGGGACTTCATTCTGCCGGAGTAACAGGTACGATAAAGCATTTCTGCGGCAATAATCAGGAAACAAACCGCATATATGTTGAATCTGTAATATCAGAACGTGCTCTCCGTGAGATATATCTTAAGGGCTTTGAAATCGCAGTTCGTGAAGGAAATGCAGATTCAGTAATGACATCATATAATCCGGTAAACGGAATCTGGACTGCCGGAAATCATGATCTGAACACAATGATTCTTCGTGAGGACTGGGGCTTTAAGGGAATTGTCATGACCGACTGGTGGGCATTTGTCAACAATGGTGAAAACGAACCCTTACGCACAAATCTTGCCGATATGATCCGTGCACAGAATGATCTGTATATGGTATGTGCGGATTGTTCTTCAAATGACGACGATATTGAACAGTCGCTTGAAGACGGTACGCTGACAAGAGGAGAGATTCAGCGAAGTGCAAAGAATATCCTCTCGTTTATATTGAAAACCAACGCTATGAGGCGTCTTACCGAAGAGGAAAACGGTGTTGATGTTATCGGAAAAGAAGATGAAGTTTCTGATAGTGACGATGATGCTGCATGGTATGACATCAATGGAAGTCTGACAATTGATCTTACTGGCGTAAAGAGCAGAGCCGGTCAGAATCACAGCTTTTCCGTAAAACTGGCTGAAACCGGAATGTACAGGATTTCCGTAACGGCTTCCTCCTTATCCGGAGAGCTTGCACAGATTCCGGTAACAATTTTCCTCACAGGAACAGCGTGCGGAACTATGACATGGAATGGCACAGCCGGAGAGCCGATGACAAATTATATAGAATCCCCGATGTTCTCACGGTATACGTCGGTAAGACTGTATTTCGCACAGAACGGACTCGATCTTCACAGCGTATCGTTTGAGCTTATCAAGGCATCAAAGGATATCAACTTCAATTTTGTTCGGGAGGATGACAAATGAGCATACAGATATTCGGAACAAAAAAATGTTTTGATACAAAAAAAGCAGAGAGATGGTTCAAAGAAAGAGGAGTGAAATGTCAGGTTATCGACATGAAGGAAAAGGGCATGAGCCGTGGCGAATTCAATAATGTTGTAAGTGCTGTCGGAGGAATCGACAGGCTTATAAACGATAAGGCTAAGGAAAAGGATATTCTCACGCTTATGAAATATCTTACAGACGATGACAGAACAGAAAAGCTTTTTGAAAATCAGCAGCTTATCAGGACTCCCGTTGTCCGCAGCGGAAAAAAGGCAGTAATAGGCTTTCAGCCGGATATCTGGAAGGACTGGGAATAAATTTTCTTGATTTTATAAAAAATTTATGTTATAATTAATTCGGGAACTGCTATATCCGGTTCCCGAACTGTATAAAATTACGGGATGATCCCCGAAAGGAGTTTTATTTATGGGTATACTCAAAGCAGCATTAACCGCAGCAACATCTACAATGGCGGATCAGTGGCTGGAATTTTATTCCTGCGAATCCATGCCTGCTGAGGCTCTCGTTGTAAGAGCAAAAAAGCAGACCGGAAAACGCTCTTCAAATACCAAAGGAAACGAAAACGTTATCTCAGACGGCAGTAAAATCGTTGTAAACGAAGGTCAGGCAATGATCATGGTTGAACAGGGAATGATTACTGAAATTGCAACAGAAGCCGGTGTATATACATATAATTCAGGAGAATCACCGAGTATTTTCTCCAGCAGCTTTGGCAGAGGTATAATTGATACCTTCAAGGAAATGTGGGAAAGAATGAAATTCGGCGGCGATGCTGCAAAAGATCAGAGAATCTATTTCTTCAATATGAAGGAGATTCTGAATAATACTTTTGGCACAATGAATCCTGTACCTTTCAGAATGAAGTATGAGGATCTCGGCAGACCGTTTACTGTAAATGTTAAATGTAATGGTACATATACATTCAAAATAAGCGATCCTGTTCTTTTCTATACAAATGTATGCGGAAATGTATCAAATATTTATGACCGCAAGACCCTTGATATGCAGATCAGAAGCGAATTCCTTGACGCACTCGTTCCTGCTTTTGTTGATCTTTCAGAAAAAGGAATCAGATATGATCAGCTTGCCGGCGGAAACGCCCATGTAAAGGAAGCTATCAAGAATTCTCTTGTTTCAAACTGGGAACACAACAGAGGAATTCTTCTTACCGGAGTATATATCAATTCTTCAACAATTCCGGATTCTGACCTTAAGAAGATTCAGGAATATGAGGATAAGGCATGGCTCAGGGATCCTTCCAATGCAGCAACACTTCTTGCTGAGGCTCAGGCAGAGGCAATGAAGACAGCAGCAGGAAATTCCGGCGGAGCAGCAATGGGCTTCTTCGGTATGAATCTTGCTTCACAGGCTGGCGGAATGAGTGCACAGAATCTCTACGCAATGGGTGCGGCACAGCAGGCAGCAGCTCAGCAGCAGGCTGCAAATAATGCCAATACATGGAAATGTGCTTGCGGAGTTGAGAATACAGGTAAATTCTGTAATAACTGCGGAAAGGCAAAGCCTGCACCGGCAGGTAGCTGGAAATGTAAATGCGGAGCCGAAAATACAGGAAAATTCTGTGCTGACTGCGGAACTCCAAAGCCCTCAGAGGATGGCTGGAGCTGCTCATGCGGAGCTGTAAATAAGGGTAAGTTCTGTGCTGAATGTGGAAAACCGAAGCCGGCTGGTGCTCCTTTATATCGCTGCGATAAGTGCGGCTGGGAACCGGCTGATCCGTTTAATCCACCGAAATTCTGTGCTGAATGCGGCGATCCCTTTAACGATTCTGATATAATGAAATAAAAAAATCGGGTATCCATAATAAAATGGGTACCCGATCATTTTTATCTATACTTATAAACAGTAGCTGTTTCAAATCCATCAAGGAGGGTAGTCATATGACCAAAAGCCATTCCCGTACCCTTAGCAACACAATTTATAGCGTCTTTAGCGATTTTACAGTCTATACCGAGAGTACGCTTGATAAGCTGTGGGAGTCCGCCTAACAGCGAGCCGCCGCCCGTCATAAGGAGACCGTTATCATAGATATCGCCGACAAGTTCCGGAGGAGCTTCTTCAAGCACCTTTCTGATTGCCTCCATGATAGCGAATGTGTCATCTTCAATTGCCTCAAAGAGTTCAAGCTCGCTGATAAGCACCTGTGCCGGAAGTCCCTTGAGAAGGCTTCTTCCCTTGACGAGACAGGTCATTTCTTCGTTGGGATCATAGAGATTGCAGAGTTCCATTTTAACTTTTTCTGCTGTTCTTTCACCGATAAGCAGCTTGTATTTATTCTGCATATATCTGATAATCGAACGGTCGATTTTATTTCCGGCAGTCTTGATAGTATAGGAAGTAACAACACCGTTCATGGAGACGATAGCAACGTCAGTTGTGCCGCCGCCGATATCCACTATAAGATGTCCCTTAGCCTTTGTGATATTCACACCGGCACCGATCATAGCGGCAATAGGCTCCTGAATAAGATATATCTGACGTGATCCTGCACTTTTTGCCGCATCTACGACAGCACGGCTTTCGATATCCGTGATAAAGGACGGTACGCAGATAATAATTCTTGGTTTAAGGAGCTGATGACCTGTGACCTTAAGTATGAATTCACGGATCATGCTGTGAGTAAGATCGTCATCGGAGATAACTCCTTCTGTGATAGGACGTGCAACAGCGATGTAGTCAGGATTTCTGCCTATCATCTGGTAGGCTTCCTTGCCGACAGCCAGAACACGTTCAGTTCTTGTATTGTAAGCGATAACGGATGGTTCGCTAAGGACAACGCCTTTGTTTCCCATTGTCATAACGATGTTTGAGGTGCCGAGATCTATTCCAATATCAGTATTTGCCATATTTATTTACCTTTCTATTCTTCAGGAAAGCCATTGACTGAAAAAACACTGCCGGAATTTTCAGGCGAGTCATTTTTCAGCATTTTTTTTAGGCAGGTATACCGCCTTGCACTCCTGTTGTTGTCAACCATTTTCTGTATTTCTTCTTCCTGCCCGATGATTATCAGCATTTTTTTTGCTCTTGTAACGGCGGTATACAGCAGACTTCTGTATGAAAGCTTGCTGAAACCGTCCATTATGGGGATGATAACAATTTCAAATTCACATCCCTGACTTTTGTGGACAGTAATTGCGTATGCGAGCTCTATCTGTGGGAGCTGATCGAAGGTGAAAACAGCATTTCTGCCGTCGAAATCAATCACTGCGAGCTTGTCCATACTGTTTATACTTACGATACGTCCTATGTCGCCGTTGAAGATACCGGTTCCCTGTTCGTCATCCTTGCGCCAGACGATATCGTAATTATTTTTGGTCTGCATAACCTTGTCGCCCTCACGGAAAATATACATATATCCTTTGTGTTCTGCTTTTTTTCGGGACGGCGGATTAAGCTTTTCCTGAAGGAGCTTGTTCAGCTCAACGGTGCCGAGAGTTCCCTTGCGTGAGGGACAGAGAATCTGTATATCGTCAACAGGGTTGACGTTGTATGCTTTGGGAAGTCTTTTTTCAGCGAGATCAGCAAGAAGCTCGGCTGATTTAGCGTAATCGCTTCGTTTAAAGAAGAAAAAGTCGTTGTTTTTCTGTGTGAGATCAGGATATTCACCGGAAACAATTTTGTGTGCGTTAGTAATTATGCAGCTTTGCTGAGCCTGTCTGAAGATTTCCTTCAGTGCAACAACGGGAACAATACCGCATTCTATGAGATCGCTGAGAAGATTTCCGGCACCGACAGAAGGAAGCTGATCGCTGTCGCCGACCATAATTATACGGCAGCCGAGCCTTAAAGCACGGAGCAGCTTTTCAAAGAGAACGACATCGACCATTGACATTTCATCAATAACTATAACATCACATTCAAGCGGATTGTTTTCGTTGTGTGCAAATGTAAGCTTTCCGCCGGAGTCATAGACAACTTCAAGGAGACGGTGGATTGTTCTTGCTTCTTTTCCGGTCAGATCGGACATTCTTTTTGCTGCACGACCTGTGGGAGCCGCAAGAAGAACCTTTCTTCCCTGTTTTTCAAAAATAGAGATTATAGCGTTAAGAGCAGTGGTTTTTCCGGTTCCGGGACCACCTGTAAGGATCATAAGTCCTCGCGATACAGCAGAGGTTATAGCCTGACGCTGGATTTTTTCATATTTTATATTGTGTTCTTCTTCTTCGATGTCTATAAGGATATCATAGTTGAAGTCCTCCGGAGAGGTGAAATCCTTAAGGATATTTATACGATCTGCGATGAACTGCTCTGCGTAGTAGTAATCGGGAAGGTAAACGTATTCACGGTCGTTTTTCCAGTATTCAAAAAGCTCATGTTCTTCAAGGGCAGTGTTGTATGCGGAATAGAAGTCAGATTCGCCTATTTCAAGAGCTCTGATTGACTTTACAGACAGAACGGAAAGCGGAAGGCAGGTATGACCGATAGCAGAATTAGCCTTGAGGATATATTGTATTCCTGCGATAATACGTTTTTCTGAATTTCTGTCTATTCGGAGATCAAGAGCGATTGCGTCAGCCTTTGTAAAGTCAAGCTCGATAGAATCGCCGCAGAGGATGTAGGGATTCAGCTTCATAAGCTCGATAGCGTCGGTACCGAATTTCTTGTATGTATTCATTGCATACTGAGATTTGACGTCATATTTCTGAAGGAAGGTCATTATGCAGCGCAGGGAGAAAAGCTTTCTTGTTTCTGCGGCAATTTCCTCGCATTTCGATGACGATATGCCTTTGATTTCCGAAAGACGGTGCGGATTATTTTCCATAATATCGAGAGTCTGCGCACCAAAGACATTAACGATTCTTTTAGCGAGTGCCGGACCGATTCCTTTGATTGCACCTGACGCAAGATATTTTTCGATATTCACGACAGTATCAGGAAGCTTGCGTTCGCAGTAGTCAGCCCTGAACTGGGTGCCGAATTTCTTGTGATTGATGTATTGTCCTTCAAGGATAAGCCCTTCGCCTTCCTCGACATCACCGAGATCACCGACTGCGGTTATAAGCTCGCCTCCTGCGTCTATATCAACGACCGCATAGCCGTTGAGTTCATTTTTGTAGAGGATGTTTTCGACCGTTCCCTCTATGTGGAGTGGTTTTTCTTCCATATACATCCTCCTTTCCTGATTTTTCATCACTTTTTTATTATACTATATTTCGTTGTGAAATGCAAACATTTCAGACAAATTTTTTTCAAGGCTCTCGATATCGGAAATTGACGCAGCCGGAACGGTCTTGCAGAAATCGCTGCACAGTGTCAGCTGATCGTCCTGTGCGTTTATCGGGATAAGCAGCAGACCATCTATTTCATGTGCTTTTCTCGTAAGGACATTTTCCATATATACGAGCTTCTGATGAAGCTGATCATCCTCAGGGAGAACGGGCATCACAGCAATAACGGGAACCTTTTTCATTCTGAGCCTTGAGCAGATGAAAAGGCATCCGAATTCTATACCGGCAATCACAATCATCACAGCAGCAGAAATAATAATAGCTATGTCCATAGATATCCCCTCCGAATCAGATTTGTATATTATATTCCGAAACAGGGGAGAGTGTGATTTCAGAATTTCTGATTCTTTTTCCGGAGCTTTCTCAGAAGTATAAGAAAGACGATAATCTCGGTTGCAAAGGTAAGAGTCCATGATATAGTGTAGGAAAGATAAAGATTCTGGAGCGTGTGATATTTGGGAATCTGGAAAATCGTGGATATCCAGAGGATTCTCATTCCGCATACACCGGCTACGGTAATTATCATAGGGAGAATAGAGTATCCGATACCGCGGATAAGTCCGGTAGCAACCTCCATGAGACCGCATATAAAGTACGGAATACAGATGTAGGTCAGTCTTATCAGACCGTAGCTTATAGCCTTGCTGTCATCGGGAATGTAGAAGGAAAGAAGTGTTCTGCCTGAAAGTCTTGCAAGGATTCCGAGTGAGAAGCCGGTAAAGAATACAGATATAAGACAGATTATCATAATTTTTCTCAGACGGTCGTATTTTCCGGCACCGTGATTCTGTCCGGCAAAGTTTACGGCAGTCTGGCTGTATGAGTTCATTGACATATAGACGAAGCCTTCGATATTTCCGGCGGCAGAGTTGCCTGAAACGGCTGTTGAGCCAAAGGAGTTGATGGATGATTGTATAATTACATTTGAAATGGAGAAAAGCGAGCTTTGTATTCCGGCCGGAAACCCGATCTGAAGTATTTTTTTGAGCTGAGGACGATATATTTTCATTTTGTGCAGAGAAAATCTGCACGCATCGGTTCTTTTCATGAGAGCACGGATAATAAGAACAGCCGACATAATTTGTGAGACTGTCGTAGCGATTGCAACACCCGCTACATTGAGATCAAAACCGATTACGAAAATGAGGTTAAGAATTACATTTACGATTCCGGCGGCAGTCAGAAAAAACAGCGGACTTTTGGTATCGCCGGCTGCACGGAGGATAGCAGCTCCGAAGTTATAGACCATGCTTGCGGTTATTCCGCAGAAGTAAATTTTCATATATGTGGCGGATAGTCCGATGACGTCGGAGGGGGTTCCCATGAGCCTGAGGAAGAATTCCGAGCAGGAAACACCGATAATCGTGAGGAAGATTCCGCTGATTACCGCAACAGGAATTGCAGTGTGAACAGTACGGCTTACATCTCTGCTGTGTCCTGCACCGAGAGCGTGAGCAACGCTGACGCCTGCCCCTACCGAGAATCCGATAAAAAGGTTTGTGATAAGATTGATTATAGCTCCGGTAGCACCTACTGCTGCAACTGAAAGTCCGCCGCAGCACCGACCGACAACGATAAGATCAGCGGCATTGAAAAGGAGCTGAAGGATACCTGTTAAAATAATCGGAAAGGTATACAGTATGATTTTTTTCAGCAGAGGTCCTTCAGTCATATATGCAGTATTATTACGCATAGAAAATCATCTCCATTACGCTGAAAAAGCTCCCGTAAAGGGGAGCCTGACAGCTTATTAGTTTGTATTGTGCTTGATTCTTTCTATTTCCTGATCCTTATTCCACAGAAAGCTTATGTGAGCCTCAGTACCGAGCTGTATTCTGTGAAGATTCTCAATATGCTTATACAGTATCACAAGTGAAACAGACGCAAGGATTATTGTACCGGCAGGATCTCCGGTAAGGAATGCGTAGATTGCGGTAAAAATTATAGAACCGGAGATAGGGACTACGCAGATGTAGTCGATACCGAAGCCGAGGAATATCTCGATAGCGAGAAGAAGCAGGAATATTTCAGGATTGTATGAAAGTATCATTCCGCCGAGACATGCAAGACCTTTTCCACCGTGAAATTTCATGAGTAGAGGAAAAATGTGTCCTATAATGCAGGCAGAGCCACCGAGAACATGAGCGTATCGCAGGCGAGGGAAAAGGCTGGCTGCAACAACGGAGGCGACAGCTGCCTTGGTGATATCAACGATTGCGGTAATCAGACCGGCTTTTTTTCCGATAGTAATAATGACATTTGAAGCACCGGCGTTACCCGAACCACGTTCACGGATATCGAAGCCACGGAGTTTTGAAATGATATAAGCGGCATTGATGTTTCCGAAAAGATAACCTATCAGTGCACACAGAGTAAACTGCATTTTCATTACCTCCCCAATAAAAACAATACAAAAAACGGATGAAGAAAAACTTCATCCGTGACTTTACAGATCATGAAAGACCTGCTTGGCGCGGATTGAGAGATTTGAACTCTCGCGCCGGTTTCCCGACCTACTCCCTTAGCAGGGGAGCCCCTTCACCACTTGGGTAAATCCGCAAACTGACGAGCGAGAGAAAAACTCACTCAGAAATTAAAATGGCGGAGAGGGTGGGATTCGAACCCACGTGACCGTTAAGTCAAACGGTTTTCAAGACCGCCTCGTTATGACCGCTTCGATACCTCTCCAACTTTGTGCTGCTTGATTCAGCTTTTATATTATATCACGGACAAGGGATAAAGTCAAGAGTTTTGTGTGTTGAAAAATATTGTTATATACCCGCGTTTTTTGTGCATAATAACAATAGAATAGGATTCGTTATCTTGAAATGCTTATCTGAAATGGAAAAAATCAGAAAATTTCAAGTTTTTTTATTAAATGTACTTTACATAAAGTTATTTTTAGTGTAAAATAGATGTAGACTATTTTTGTGAGGTGCTTTTATGGAACCAGTTTATAAAAGAATTTTATTAAAGGTCAGCGGAGAAGCTCTCGCCGGAGACAACAAGACAGGTCTCAACTACGATACAATCACTACAATCTGTCAGAGCATTAAGAAATGTGTAGATGCAGGAGTTCAGGTGGCTGTTGTAGTCGGCGGCGGAAATTTCTGGAGAGGTCGTTCCAGCGGTGCAATGGACAGAACCCGTGCCGATCATATCGGTATGCTTGCTACTGCAATGAACGCTCTTGCACTTGCCGATGTTCTCGAATCCCTTGGCTGCGTTACCCGTGTACAGACGGCTATAATCATGCAGCAGGTTGCAGAGCCATACATCCGCAACAGAGCAGTCCGTCACCTTGAAAAAGGCAGAGTTGTTATCTTCGGATGCGGAACAGGAAATCCGTTCTTCTCCACAGATACAGCCGCTTCTCTCCGTGCAGTTGAGATTCAGGCGGATATTTTCCTCAAAGCTACTCTCGTTGACGGTGTTTATGATAAGGATCCTCATAAGTATAATGACGCAAAGAAATACGATAAGCTCACTTTCAGTCAGGTTCTCAACGACGGACTTCAGGTTATGGATTCCACAGCCGCTACACTCTGCCGTGACAACGGAATGAAAATGTTCGTATTCGATCTCAGCCGCCCTGATAATATATATGATGCAGTTATGGGCGAAAATGTCGGAACAGTTGTTTCCGAAGAATAATTATTTTTGAAAGGAAGTTTTTAAAATGAAAGATACTCTTAACGCAGCAAAGGAAAAAATGAACAAGAGCCTCAATGCACTCAATAATGAATTCGCAGCAATCCGTGCAGGAAGAGCAAATCCTGCTGTTCTTGACAAGGTAATGGTTGATTACTACGGTGCTCCTACTCCTGTAAACCAGATGGCAGCTATCTCCGTTTCAGAGGCAAGAATCCTCGTTATTCAGCCGTGGGACAAGTCCTCGCTCAAGCTTATTGAAAAGGCTATTCAGGCTTCTGATGTCGGAATCAATCCTACAAACGACGGAACTGCTATCCGTCTTGTATTCCCTCAGCTTACAGAGGACAGACGTAAGGAGCTTTGCAAGACTGTAAAGAAGTACGGCGAGGAATGCAAGGTTACTGTTCGTTCAATCCGCCGTGATACAATGGAAAAGTTCAAGACAATGAAGAAGAATTCTGAGATCACAGAGGATGATATGAAGAGCTGTGAAAAGAAGGTTCAGGATCTTACTGACAAATTCTGCGAAGATATTGATAAATCAGTAGCAGCAAAAGAAAAAGAAATAATGACAGTATAATGGTGAAATATGGCGATATTCGGTAAAAAGGAAAAGGCGGTGCTTACTCTGCCGGAAACGCTTCCGCAGCACGTCGGATTCATTATGGACGGCAACGGCAGATGGGCAAAAAAACGTGGACTTCCCCGACCGTTTGGTCATAAGGAGGGTGCAAAGAACTTCAAGAAGATAGTCCGTTACTGCAAGGATATCGGCCTGAAGAATATATCCTTCTATGCCTTCTCAACGGAAAACTGGCAGCGTCCTGACGACGAGGTCAATACTATCATGGAGCTTTTCCGTGAATATATCGTGGATGTCCGCAACTTCCTCAGCGAAAATACAAGAATGATCTTCCTCGGAGACAAGAGTGCTTTTGACGAGGATCTTCAGCAGAAGATGATAAAGCTTGAGGAGGATACTGCTCATTATGAGGAAATGACGCTGATGATGGCAGTCAACTACGGCGGCAGAGACGAGCTTGCACACGCTGCAAGAATCCTCGCACAGAAGGCTGTCAACGGTGAAATAAAGCCGGATGACATCACAGAGCAGTCAATTGCTGATGAGCTTTATACAAAAGGTATTCCCGATGTAGACCTCGTTATACGTCCCAGCGGTGAAATGCGTCTTTCCAATTATCTTATCTGGCAGTGTGCCTATGCTGAGTATTATTTCACAGATATTCTCTGGCCCGATTTTACTCCGGCAGAGCTTGACAAGGCACTTATTGAGTTCGGCAGACGAAATCGCCGGTTTGGAGGTGTCTGAATGCTTACAAGAATTATTTCAGGAGCAGTCGGCGTTGTAATACTTGCGGCTGTGCTGTTCTTCCATGATACTATCGTGCTTCCGTTTGCTGTTGCGGCAATGATCGCAATTATGCTTTATGAGCTTCTTCGGGCAGTCAAAATGGAAAAGTGCATCCCCGTACTTTTTGCCGCTGAATTGTGTGCAGTTTGTGTTCCGTTTTTATCGACAGTTGGCAGTTGTTCAACTTTCCGCATCTTTGATATTGATGTATTTACTGGTAAAGATGTACCTTTCTGCTGCTTTCTGCTTACATTGATTGCGGGATTTGTAATTTTCCTCACATGGCTCCGCAATCACAAAACAATACGCTATGAGCAGGTTTTTTTCGTGCTTGCAGTGATGATACTCGTTCCACAGGCAATGTCATCTATTGTTCGTATTGACAGAGGAAATGGTTCTGACGGATTGTTTCTCCTCATTATGGGACTCTGCGGTGCATGGATTGCAGATACCGGAGCTTATTTTACAGGTGTTGCAATTGGAAAGCATAAGCTTTGTCCCGAAATCAGCCCTAAGAAAACAATTGAAGGCTTTATCGGCGGAATCACTACAACAGGAATCGTTTATGCTGTTGCATTTTCAATCTATTCCGGACAGTTCCAGATCGGAAATGCAGTACTTACGTTTGTTCTTGGAGCAGTATGTGCCGTTATAGGTACAATCGGCGATCTTTCTGCGTCTATGGTAAAGAGACAGATCGGCTTCAAGGATTACGGAAAGATTATGCCTGGTCACGGAGGACTTATGGATCGTTTCGATAGTGTACTCTTTGTTCTGCCGACATTCTATGCGTTTACGACAATGGTCAATATTTTATAATTTCTGGAAAGGAGACTAACGTAAATCATTGCGTATAGTCCCTTTCGCATTTTATCACAATATATTTCATAATATTTACGGAGGCATTTATGAATAAAAAAGCTTCTATTCTCGGCTCAACAGGCTCTATCGGAACGCAGTCACTTGAGGTCTGTGAGAAGCACGGGATACAGATTACAGCGCTTGCGGCTCACAGCAGCACAGAGCTTCTTGAACAGCAGGCGAGAAAATATCATCCGGAGTATGTAGGAATCTACAACGAAAGCAAGTACGCAGAGCTTAAGGATCGTCTTGCCGATACAGATATAAAAATCGTCTGCGGAATGGAAGGATTATGTGAAATTGCAGCATTGCCCCAGAGTGATATAGTACTTAATTCCGTTGTGGGAATGGTTGGACTTCTGCCTACTCTTACAGCAATTGAAGCCGGAAAGGATATAGCTCTTGCCAACAAGGAAACTCTTGTTGCCGGCGGAGAACTTGTAACTGCTCTTGCAAAGGAAAAAGGCGTAAAGATATATCCCGTTGACAGTGAACATTCTGCTATATTTCAGTGCTTGCAGGGAAATAAAAGATCACAGCTAAGCAAAGTTATACTCACAGCGTCGGGCGGACCTTTCTTCGGAAAATCATATGATGATCTCAGAAGCGTAACAAAAGCAGATGCGCTCAAACATCCTAACTGGGACATGGGAAATAAAATCACAATAGATTCTGCAACGCTCATGAACAAAGGACTTGAGTTTATCGAAGCAAAGTGGCTTTTCGATCTTGATCCAGACCAGATTGAAATCGTTGTTCATCGTCAGAGCGTTGTACATTCAGCCGTTGAGTACGATGATTATTCCGTTATCGCACAGCTCGGTGTTCCGGATATGAAGATACCGATACAGTATGCACTTCTCTATCCTGAACGTATGCCGTGTCCTACGGGACGTCTTTCACTGACTGAATACGGCAGTCTGACCTTTGAAAAGCCGGATTATGGAACATTCAGGTGTCTGTCTGCTGCAATAGAAGCGATAAAACGAGGAGGAGCCTATCCCTGTCTGGTGAATTCTGCAAACGAGGAGGCAGTAAGGGCGTTTCTTAATGATGAGATAAGCTTTATCAGTATAGGAGAAATTGTTTCTTCTGTCCTTGATGAATTTAACCCCTCTGAAATCAGAAGCTATGATGACGTTATGAAGGCTGATTCAGCGGCGAGAGCCTATGTCAGGAAAAAAATCGGAGTATGTGCTCAATGAAAGGATAAAAATACATGGGTATTATCATTGCAATCGTAATTTTCGGAATTATTGTTACTGTTCATGAGTTCGGACATTTTATATGTGCAAAGCTCAGTGGTGTAAAGGTTCTGGAATTTTCAGTGGGAATGGGACCAAAGCTCATTCAGAAGAGGTGTGGGGAGACAATGTATTCTCTCAGACTTCTTCCGGTAGGCGGATATTGTGCTATGGAGGGAGAGGATTCTCAGAATGAAGATCCTCGTGCCTTCCGTAATGCAAAGCTCTGGAAGAGAATGGTCATTCTCGTGGCAGGAGCCTTCATGAATTTTGTGCTTGGCTTCTGCGTCCTGATTCCTATGGTAAGCATGATGGAAGAGGTTCCTACAACGAAGGTGTCAGGCTTTACCGGCATGAGAAATGACGATACGGTATCTGCTGCCTTCAGATGCCGGACGCTTGCGTGGCAGTTCGGAAAGAGATTGTCTGTTCCGGATATAAGTGAGGAGATATCTCCGGTTGAGGTCGGATACGGCGGCAGACTCAACGAAGATGGAACAATAATATATTACGCAAGCAGCCGTGAAAAGCTGAAAAAAGGCGATAGGATCATCAGCATTGACGGTACCCGTGTTTTCAGTACACTTGACCTCAGCTTCATCTTTGAAACGGACACTGCAAAGGACGGCAAAAGAGATGTTGTAGTAGAGCGTGACGGAAAGAAGATAAAGCTTGAGGGCGTTGAATTCTATAACAGTATTGACGGTACCGAATGGGATTTCGGTCTTGTGTACAATAAAAAGACTCCGCTGACAGTTGTAAAGGGATCAAGCGATATATTCATGTCCATGAGCCATATCGTTGGTCTTTCTCTCAAACAGCTTGTAACCGGAAAGGTTGAAAAGGAAGCTGTTTCGGGACCGGTAGGTGTAGTTTCGGAGATTAACGAGGTTGCAACTCAGGACGCTGAAAGTAAAAGCGATGTTATATTCAATCTGCTTTATATAACAGCACTTATTACAATAAATGTGGGAATTTTCAATCTTCTTCCGATCCCCGGACTTGACGGCGGCAGACTGCTGTTCTGTTTCATCGAGCTTATTCGCAGAAAGCCTATCAAGCCGGAGCATGAGGGATATGTTCATCTTGCCGGAATGCTTCTGCTTTTTGGTATCATGATTTTCGCAACGTACAACGATATTATAAAGCTTGTTATGGGAGGTTAAAAATATGAGGAACGTAAAACCTGTCAGAGTCGGCGGCTGCATACTTGACGGACGTCATATATATATCCAGTCGATGCTCAATATGCGTTCAGACGATATCGAGGGAAGCGTAAGGCAGGCGGTGGAGCTTGAAGAAGCTGGATGCGAGATTGTCCGTGCTGCTATTCCGGACATGGAAGCAGTCAGACTGATTCCCGCAATAAAGGAGAAAATAAGTATACCGCTTGTTGCAGATATCCATTTTGATTACCGTCTTGCTCTTGAAGCTGCCGCTGCCGGAATCGACAAGATAAGGATAAATCCCGGAAACATCGGCGGAATGGACAGGGTGAAGCAGGTTGTCGAAGCCTGCAGATCAAGAAATATTCCCATAAGAATAGGCGTGAATTCAGGATCGCTTGAAAAGGAAATCCTTGCAAAATACGGATCTCCCACTCCTGAGGCTCTTGTTGAAAGTGCTCTCGGACACGCTGCAATGCTGGAGCATTTTGATTTTACAGATATTGTAATTTCCATAAAGTCATCAGATGTCGGCAGAATGATACAGTCATACAGACTGGCGGCAGAAAAATGCTCATATCCGCTTCATCTTGGCGTAACCGAAGCTGGTACGGAAAGAATGGGACTCATAAAATCGTCAGTCGGAATAGGTTCGCTCCTCTGCGATGGAATAGGCGAGACTATCCGTGTTTCGCTGACTGACGATCCGGTAAGAGAAATAGCTGCCGCAAAGGATATCCTTAAAGCCATAGGCAGGAGAGAGGGCGTGAGAATCGTATCATGCCCGACCTGCGGCAGAACAAGAATTGATCTTGTAAAGGCGGCAAAGGCTGTCGAGGAAGCCGTAAAGGATATGGACAAGAATATCACCTTAGCCGTTATGGGATGCGTGGTGAATGGTCCCGGCGAAGCGAGAGAAGCTGATATCGGAATTGCCGGCGGAGACGGATGTGCTGTAATCTTCAAAAAGGACGGTACACAGCGAAAAATCAAGGAGGAGGACATTGTCTCCGAAATTCTTGCGGAGATTGACAAGCTTTGATATATGAACATTAATCTGGCTGAATTTCTGAAGGACTGCGGTGCTGAGATACCAGAAAGCATACGCAGCGGAGAGATTTTCAAGATAACATATTCTGACAGGCTGGACAGCATTACATTTTTTGCTCATTATGAAAAAATAGTTCCGTCCGAGGATATTTTTGCATTTGAGAGGGCTGCTGCCGAAGCGATAAAAGTTGAAAAAATACGTCTTCAGTGCCGTTATCCCGAGTCATCCTTCGGAATGAGCTGCTACGAAGAACTCATAAAGCTTCTTAAACGGGATATTTCCGTTGTCAATGGATTTCTTGATGACGGAGAGGTAACGCTGGAGGATGGCAAGTTGGAGATCAAGCTTGCCCATGGCGGTATGGATATTCTCAGGAAATTTGATTTCTGCGGCAGCTTTTCAAGAATGATATACAATCTTTTCGGAGTAAGGATTGCTGTTTCGCTTGCCGGAGAGAGTTCCATATCAGCCGATGAATACAACGAGCTTATGGAAAAATACGAGGCAGAGCTTCCTGATTACAGCAGCCAGCTTGTTCCTCCGAAAACGGAAGAAGAAAAGCGTGAGGAGGAAATTAAAGCTGCGATTCCTACCGTATCAGTTGATCTTGCTTCGCTGAATACTGAATTTGATACAGAATCTGCGGAGATACTCAAAGGCAAGGCGATCCGTGAGAAGCCTGTTTCGATAAGCGAAGCGGTAAAGATTCTCGGTGAGCGTGCTGTTGTTGTCGGAGATATTTTTGATTCCGAAACAAAAGAACTCCGCAATGAAAAGACTGTCGTCACCTTTGACATCACAGATTACAGCGGCTCCCTCAAGGTGAAGATATTCGGTTCGAGCAAGGATATTGAGGAAATGAAGCTTTCCGGACTCAAAAAGGGGATGACTCTGCTTGTAAGCGGAAAGGTGGATTATGACAGCTTTGCAAGGGATATCGTGCTGAATCCCAATTCTGTCATAAAGGTAAAGCGTATTCCGAAAATGGATACATATCCTGAAAAGCGTGTTGAGCTTCACTGCCATACAAATATGTCGGCAATGGATGCCGTAACTGATCCTGTCACACTTATAAACAGGGCAGCCCAGTGGGGACATCCGGCAATGGCGATTACCGATCACGGATGCGTACAGGCATTTCCTGATTGTATGTATAATATGCCGAAGGATTTCAAGGTTATCTATGGCATGGAAGCCTACGTTGTAAATGATATTGAACGTGATATGGTCATGTATGGTGAGGACAGCCGTTCCTTTGACGATGAAATAATCATTTTCGATGTTGAGACTACGGGGCTTAATTTCCGTACCGACAGACTTACCGAAATAGGTGCTGTAAAGCTTAAGAATCTTCAGGTTGTTGACAGCTTCAATACGAAGGTCAATCCGGAAAAGCATATTCCGGAAAAGATAACGGAGCTTACAGGAATAAGCGACGAGGATGTTGCAAATGCTCCCCGTGAAGCCGAAGCACTGCGGAAATTCATGGAATTTTGTGGTGACAGACCTGTACTTGTAGCACATAATGCACGTTTTGATACCAATATGATTAATCAGGTCTGCAAGAGACAGAATATAGTTTTTGATTATTCGTGGATTGATACTCTTGTAATGTGCCAGTCGATGCTTCCGGAAATGGGACGTCACAGGCTTAATCTCGTTGCGAAGCAGCTTAAGCTTGGAAAATTCGATCATCATCGTGCTTCTGACGACGCACTGATGCTTGCAAAGATATACATTGAGCTTGCCGGCAGACTAAAGAACGACCGTGGCTTTAAGTCGCTGGACGAGCTTAACAGGCTTGCGTATGAAATAGAAACAAAGAAGCTCCAGAGCTATCACCATATAATTCTTGCACGGAATCAGGCAGGACTCAAGAATCTTTACAGACTTGTTTCAGTCAGCAACCTTGAATATTTCTATAAGAAACCGCTGATACCGAAATCGGTTCTTGAACAGCACCGTGAGGGACTGATCTTCGGAAGTGCCTGCGAAGCCGGAGAGCTGTTTCAGGCAATTCTTGATATCCGTGATGAGGAATATATTGAGAAAATAGCCGGATTCTACGATTATCTTGAAATACAGCCGATAGGCAATAACGAATTCATGGTCCGTGACGGAAAAGCTGAAAACGATGAAGAGCTGATGCAGTACAACCGTGAGATCGTAGAGCTGGGCGAAAAACTGAATATTCCCGTCTGTGCTACCTGCGATGTTCACTTCATTGACCAGAAGGACGCAGTATTCCGTAAGATAATCCTCACAAGCATGGGATTCAAGGACGCTGAAAATCAGGCTCCGCTTTATTTCAGAACTACTGATGAAATGCTTGCAGAATTTGAATATCTCGGAGCTGAAAAGGCAAAAGAGGTAGTAATCACAAATACCAATCTGATTGCCGATATGATTGAGGATGTGCGTCCGATTCCGAAGGGGACATTCACACCGGAAATCGAAGGTGCCGAGGAGGAGCTTAAGCAGATAACGACTGATAAGGCACATGAAATATATGGAAATCCTCTGCCTGAGCTTGTTGAAAAGCGTCTTGACAGGGAATTATCTTCAATTATAAAGCATGGATTTTCAGTTCTCTATATCATTGCCCAGAAGCTTGTATGGAACTCGGTTGAAAACGGCTATCTTGTAGGCTCACGAGGCTCAGTAGGATCATCGTTTGTTGCTTCAATGGCAGGAATATCTGAGGTTAATCCACTGCCGCCGCACTATGTTTGTCCTCAGTGCAAGCACAGCGAGTTCATGACGGACGGAAAATACGGCTCCGGCTTTGACCTTCCGCAGAAGAATTGTCCAGAATGCGGAGCAGATATGTCCCGTGACGGTCATGATATACCATTCGAAACGTTCCTTGGATTTGACGGCGATAAGGCTCCTGATATCGACCTTAATTTTTCGGATGAATATCAGTTCTGGGCACATCGTTATACAGAACAGCTTTTTGGAAAATCAAACGTATTCAAGGCAGGAACTATTTCAGTTCTTGCTGATAAAACTGCATACGGCTATGTAAAAAAATACTGTGAAGAAAACGGAATCGTACTCAATAATGCAGAAATGAACCGTCTTGCGATAGGCTGTACAGGAATCAAGAAAACGACCGGTCAGCATCCGGGAGGAATGGTTGTTGTACCCTCGGATTATGACGTTTATGATTTTACTCCGGTGCAGCATCCGGCTGATTCTGCCGATTCCGATATAATAACGACTCATTTTACATTCAATTCACTTCATGATACAATCCTTAAGCTTGACGAACTCGGACACGTTGTTCCGACGCTTTACAAGCACCTTGAGGATCTTACCGGAATAAAGATAAAGGACGTTCCGGCTACTGATCCGCAGGTAATAAGGATGTGTACCAACTGCGACGCACTTGGAGTTACGGCAGATGAGATATTCTGTGAAACAGGAAGTCTCGGAATTCCTGAAATGGGAACAGGCTTTACAATTCAGATGCTTCTTGATGCAAAACCGACTAAATTCAGCGACTTTTTGCAGATTTCCGGACTTTCTCACGGAACGGATGTATGGCTGGGCAATGCAAAGGATCTCATCAATCAGGGAATCTGTACTATTTCTGACGTTATCGGAACCCGTGACAGTATCATGACCTACCTGATCTATAAGGGTGTTGAATCGAAAATGGCATTCCAGA
This sequence comes from Ruminococcus sp., assembly GCA_045587105.1. Taxonomy (GTDB): domain Bacteria; phylum Bacillota; class Clostridia; order Oscillospirales; family Ruminococcaceae; genus Ruminococcus. Next base: position 29,456 of record JAZNBR010000010.1, on the reverse strand, counting down.
TCATGGAATGGACTCGAAAGGGCAAGGCCCCCAAGCAGTTTACGCCGGAGATAATTGAAATGCTCAGAAGTCATGATGTTCCGGAGTGGTATATTGAAAGCTGCCTGAAAATCAAATATATGTTCCCGAAGGCTCATGCGGCAGCTTACGTTATTGCAGCTATAAAGCTGGGATGGTTCAAGCTGTACAAGCCTCTGGAATACTATGCTACTTATTTTTCAGTGCGAGGTGACGATTTCGATGCTGAGCTTGCGGTAGCAGGAAAAGCTGCTGTTTCCGCCCGTATCGAGGAGCTGAAGGCTCTCGGAAACGACCGTACAAAGAAGGAATCGGATCTTTGCGATATGCTGCTTATCATCAATGAAATGCTGGCAAGAGGTTATGAATTCCTGCCGGTAGATGTCTTTAAGTCCCATGCAGTTGATTATCTTGTTGAGGACGGAAAGCTGAGAATCCCATTTTCTGCGATGAGTGGAATAGGAGAAACGGCTGCAAAAAGCCTTTATAAAGCTGTACAGGACGGCGGCTTCATATCAATAGAGGAGCTTCAGGAGATGAGTGGTGTATCAAAAACAACAATAGATATGCTGAAAAGTACAGGAGCATTTGGCGATCTGCCGGAATCTGCACAGCTGTCACTGTTTTGACTTGACTTTTGGTTGATAGTATGTTATCATATTATCATGTTAGCACAATAAAGTGAAGAGTTCCGGATTCAGAATTATTTTTGTCCGGTAATATAAAAGGAGGATTTATTATGCGTAATTATGACCTGATTACTCCGGAGGGGACAAAGGATCTTCTCTTCGGCGAGTGTATAATCAGAAGAAATATAGAAAAGACTCTGCTTGGAATTTTCAAAAGCAGAGGATACAGCGAAATGATAACACCGGGACTTGAATTCTTTGATGTGTTCAATCTCAATTCCCCATATTTTCCGCAGGAGAATCTATACAAGCTCACTGACAGCAAGGGACGCCTGCTTGTAATGCGTCCGGATTCCACAATGCCTATTGCAAGAGTTGTGGCAACACGTCTGCGTGACGCTATGCTTCCTCTTAAGCTTTGCTACAATCAGACAGTTTATCGTACTGAACCGGCTCTTAAGGGAAGAAGCGATGAAATAGTTCAGACAGGAATAGAGCTTATCGGCTCTGAGCTTAAAATCGCAGATCTGGAGGTTATTTCAACTGCTGTCGAAGCACTTCGTTCCTTTGATATGGAATTCTCAATTGAGATAGGTCATATCGGAATCTTCAAGGAGCTTGTCGGCAGACTTGACGTATCAGACCATGTAAAGGAAAAGATCCGCCGCAATATTGAAACAAAGAATTTCCCTGCACTTAATGATCTTCTCGATTCTCTCGGCAGCAGTCCTGTTATAACTGCACTGAAGAAGCTTCCTGCACTTTTTGGCGGAGAGGAAGTCTTTGAAAAGGCGGAGGAGCTTATACCTGATGAAAAGATCAAGCGTATTCTTGATGAGCTTCTTGAGATATACCGTGATTCATGCGAAATCTGCGGAAATGCAGGCAGTATAACGGTTGATCTCGGACTGGTAAACAAGACGGACTATTACACAGGACTTATCATCAAGGGATACTTACAGGGACATGGTGAGGAGGTAATCTCCGGAGGAAGATACGACCGTCTCATTTCCGAGTTCGGATATGATGTTCCTGCTGTTGGCTTTGCAATGAATGTTAACGGTGTTGCAAAGGCAATTGAGAAAAACGGAGTTCTTCCTGCTGTTCCTGTTCCTGATGTTCTCGTGTATGCTCCGGAGGGATGCGAGGTTGAAGCGTTGAGAAAGGCTCAGGAATACAGAGATCAGGGAATGATCGTAGAAAATGCTCTGTTTGAGGATTTTGAATCTGCAAGAGCATACGCAATAGATAAGAAGATAGCCAGATTTGTGGTAGTGGAAGAAAAGTCATGCGGGGAGGAAATGGAATGAGCAAACCTATAAGAATAGCCCTTACAAAGGGAAGACTTGAAAAAGATACTGTCGGACTTCTTGAAAAGCTTGGCTTTGACTGCACGGCTGTAAGAGAAAAGGGCAGAAAGCTTATACTCCCTGTACCCGATGGAGATCTTGAAGTAGTACTGGCAAAGGCAAATGACGTTATTACCTACGTTGAACACGGTGTATGTGATATTGGTGTTGTAGGCAAGGATACCATAATGGAAATGGATGGAAAATTCTATGAGCTGGTAGATCTTGGCTTTGGCAGATGTAAATTTGCACTTGCGACAAAGAAGGATTATGATTTTTACAGCGGATACGGAATCAAGACGATTGCAACAAAGTATCCTAATGTATCACGCCGCTTCTTCGAGAAGAAGGGCATGGATACAGAAATAATCAAGATAGAAGGTTCCGTAGAGCTTGCACCGCTTCTTGAGCTTGCTGATGGTATCGTGGATATTGTTGAAACAGGTACAACGCTCAAGGAAAACGGACTCGAAGTAATCGAGGATGTAGCACCTATCTCTGCAAGACTTATCGCAAACACTGTAAGTCTTAAAATGAGACAGGCTGAGATAGAAAATCTTATTAAACTGATAGAGGAGAATCTGTAATGAAGAAGATTTATGCAGATGGTATTGCAGAAGCTGAATTTCTTGCCGATCTTAAAAAGAGAAGCGGAGAAACAAATAAAAAGGTTGAGGAAGTCGTAAGGGAAATAATTGAGAATGTAAAGGAAAACGGTGATGAAGCCGTAAAGAATTACACTCTTAAATTTGATGGAAACCTTCCTCAGTATTATGAAGTTCCAAGGGATGTAATAAACGATGCACTCACAGAAGCAGATGAGGATTTTGTCAATGCTCTTCTGAATGCACAGGCAAATATTGCAGATTTCCACCAGAAGCAGGTTGAACAGAGCTTTATTGCTCCCAAGGAAAACGGAGTTATTCTCGGACAGAGAATAAGAGGTCTTGAAAGAGTAGGACTTTACGTTCCCGGCGGTACAGCCGCATATCCTTCAAGCGTGCTTATGAATGCGATTCCTGCAAAAATTGCCGGCGTCAAGGAAATTGTCATGGTAACTCCTCCTCTTAAGGACGGCACACCGAACAAGGATATTCTTGTGGCTGCGGCAATCTGCGGCGTTGACAGAGTATTCCTTTCAGGCGGTGCACAGGCGATAGCTGCTCTTGCATACGGTACAGAGGAAATTCCGAAGTGTGACAAGATAGTAGGTCCCGGAAATATTTATGTTGCCACAGCAAAGAAGCTTCTTTACGGTGTGGTTGATATTGACATGATTGCAGGACCGAGTGAAATTCTTGTTATTGCTGACGAAACTGCTGAGCCTAAGTTTGCTGCCGCTGATCTTATGTCTCAGGCTGAGCATGATTTTCTTGCATCCTCAATTATGGTAACTACCAGCGAGGAAATTGCAGACAGAACAATCGAAGAAATAAACCGTCAGAAGGAATATCTTTCCAGAAAGAGCATTATAGATAAATCGCTTGAGGATTACGGTGCAATGATAATCGTTGAGACTCGTGAACAGGCAGTTGCACTTGCTAATGAAATTGCTCCTGAGCACCTTGAAGTTCTCATGAAGGATCCTATGGAGCTTATCGGAGCACTTGACAACGCTGGTTCAGTATTTCTTGGACACTGGTCATCAGAGCCTCTCGGCGACTACTATGCAGGTCCTAACCACGTTCTTCCTACAAGCGGAACAGCAAGATTCTTCTCGCCGCTTGGAGTTGCAAGCTTCACAAAGCGTTCAAGCTATATCTACTATACGCAGGAAGCTCTCAGAGAAGCAAAGGATGATATCGTTCTTATTGCCGAAAGAGAAGGACTTACAGCTCACGCAAACGCTATAAAGGTAAGATTTGAGTAATATATGCACCGCACAGGGCTGATCTGCACTGTGCGGTATTCCCGTAATATGAAGAAAAGGAATGAATATCAATGGGATATGAACTTAACAGAAAGCTAAAGGATCTTGTGCCGTATGAGCCTATCACCGGAGATTATAAAATAAGACTTGACGCAAACGAAAGCTGTTTTGATTTCAGTGAAGAACTCAAGGAAAAGATCTGCCGCAGTATTTCGCAGATAAATTTCAATCGTTATCCTGACTGCATTGCCGGAAAACCGATAAAGGCGTTTTCGGAGCTTTACAGCGTACCGGAGGAGCTTGTCAGTGCCGGAAATGGTTCGGATGAGCTTATCAGCATAATCACCAGCTGTTTTTTTGAAAGCGGAGATACTATTGTAAATGTATCGCATGATTTCTCAATGTACGGATTTTACGCTCAGCTGTATGAAGTGAACGTCTGCACTTATCAGAAGGAAGAAGATCTTACCATAGATCCCGACAAGCTTATTGAATTCTGCCGTGAGAATAAGGCAAAGGGATTGATTTTTTCCAATCCCTGCAATCCTACATCATTGGGACTTGAAAAGGATGATGTAAGAAGGATTATAAGCTCACTTGAAGACTGTCTTGTCATTCTTGACGAAGCATATATGGATTTCTGGGATCAGTCGCTTCTTGACGAGGTAACCAATTATGATAATCTTATTATACTCAGGACTTGTTCCAAGGCTATCGGAATGGCGGCTGTAAGATTCGGCTTTGCTGTATCAAACAGAACGGTAACCAATGCGATAAGAGCTGCAAAGTCACCATATAATAACGATTCCGTTGCACAGGTTATAGTTTCAGATGTACTTTCTGAAAAGGAATATCTGAAAAAGTGTTGTGATACAATAACCGGAAACACAAAGAAGCTTTATGAGGATATAACAGCACTGAATGAAGAAGCTTCATGCTTTGAAAGAGTATATGAACCCCGCACCAACTTTGTATTTATAAAAACAGAGAAATTTCAGGAGATATACGAATACCTGCTTGAAAACTCCATAGCAGTACGGAAATTCAGCGGCTATCTAAGAATTACAGCCGGCACAGAATCCGAAAATACAGAGTTGATAAAATTGATGAGGAGGTATTTCAGCTTATGAGTAAGGAAAAAGAACTGCGTTCTGGCTTTGTTGAGCGTAAGACAAAGGAAACTGATATTAAAATCTCTGTAACTCTCGACGGAAAGGGAAATTCCGATATTGATACAGGCATAGGCTTTTTCGACCATATGCTGACAGCACTTTCAAAGCACAGCGGAATCAGCATGAATATCTATGTTAAGGGCGATCTTGAAGTTGACTGCCACCATACAATTGAGGATACCGGAATTGCACTCGGACAGGCACTCGGACAAGCACTCGGCGATAAATCGGGAATTGTCCGCTATGGTACAGCGTATATCCCTATGGATGAAGCTCTTGCAATGGCAAGTCTTGATCTTTCAAACAGACCGTTTCTGGTGTTCAATTGTCCGTTTACAAATCAGAGCTGTGGTGGGTATGATCTATGCATGACAGAGGAATTTTTCCGTGCATTTGCATTCAATTCCGGAATGACGCTCCACATAAATCTTATGTATGGCAGCAACGATCACCACAAGGCAGAAGCCGTATATAAGGCAGTTGCCCATGCTTTGAAAACAGCCGTTTCGTTCAACGCTGACGGTTCAACGCTTTCAACGAAAGGAGTTCTCTGATGATTGCAATTATCGACTATGGTGCCGGAAATATATTCAGTGTAAAAAATGCACTTGACTATCTCGGACTTGAATGTAAGCTTACAGCTGATAAAGAAGAAATAAAGTCGGCAGACGCCGTGATACTTCCCGGTGTCGGAGCATTTCCGGCGGCTATGGAAAAGCTTGCCGCAACAGGACTTATTGATACAATAAAGGAAGAAGCTGCAAAAAAGCCGTTTCTTGGAATCTGTCTCGGAATGCAGATGCTCTTTGAAAAAGGCTACGAATTTGAAGAATGTGACGGTCTCGGACTGATAGAGGGATGCGTCCGCTATATGGATGAGCCTGAACTGATTATTCCGCACATGGGCTGGAATAAGCTTGAAAAGCTCAATGACTGTCCGCTGCTTGAAGGCATCGGCGATGATGAGTATGTATACTTCGTTCATTCATACAAGGCTCACTGTGCTGACAAGGACATCGCAGCATTTTCAGAATACGGCGGAAAAGTTCCTGCACTTGTATACGATGGAAAATTCGTGTACGGAGCACAGTTCCACCCTGAGAAATCCGGCGATACAGGACTTAAAATTCTCAGAAACTTCGGAAATTTGATAAAGTGATTGATTCCGGAGGGAAATATGAAAAAATGGTATGATGAAGAATATGCATTTGAAATTGAAGTTATAAGTTTCCTTCAAGGCAATCATACAGAGAATTACTGTCGAAATGGTGAAGAGGTTGGAGATAAGTACCATTGTACTTATGGCTGTCCTGTAAATAATGAAGGCTATGGAATTTGTAGTAAAGCAATGGTAATGTTATATCCTCTTATGGAGTCTATCAGAAGTGGTGGCGATTTAGAAAATCTCGGTGGAGACGGAAAATATAGTAAAAATATTGTCTGTCCTGATGGCTGTGTTATGTTTCGGCTTACTGCAAAGCCACTTGGAAATGAAAATTTTCATAAGGGAGCTTATTGGAAAGAGCCTAAAGAAAGTTGATTTATAACAATATACAAAAGGAGGACATATATGATAATTTTACCTGCAATTGACATAAAGGACGGCAACTGTGTTCGTCTTTTCAAAGGCGATTTTTCCACTGTTGAGAAAGTCGCTTCGGATTACCTTGAAACTGCAAAGGGCTTTGAAGCTGCCGGCAGTGAATGGATTCACATGGTTGACCTCGACGGAGCAAAAGAGGGCAGACCTGTAAACACAAAGATTTACACTGACGTTGCTGAAAAAACAAATCTCAAAGTAGAGCTTGGCGGCGGAATCAGAAGTCTTGAGACTATTGATGAATACCTTAAAATGGGAATTACAAGAGTAATTCTTGGCTCTGTTGCACTGAAAAATCCCAGGCTTGTAAGCGATGCCGTTGAGAAATTCGGCAGTGAAAGGATAGTTGTCGGTGTTGACGCTATGAATGGCATGGTTGCTACTGAGGGCTGGCTTGAAAGCTCTGATGTGAACTATATCGACCTTGCCAACAAAATGATTGAAGTCGGTGTGAAGTACTTCATTTTCACTGATATTTCCAAGGACGGTACACTCAGCGGAGTAAACGTGGAGCAGTTAAAGGCTCTTGCGGACGCTACTGAGGGACGTGCAAATATCGTGGCAAGCGGCGGAGTTCACACAATGGCAGATATCATTGCCTGCAAGGAAATGGGACTTTACGGCACAATATGCGGAAAGTCTATCTATAAGGGAACGCTCAATCTTAAAGAGGCTATTGAATACGCAAAAGCGTGATGAAAATAAGAGTTTGAAGGAAGTGAAATAATGCTTGCAAAAAGAATAATTCCCTGTCTTGACGTGCGAAACGGCAAGGTTGTAAAGGGAGTAAATTTTGAGGGTATACGGGATGTAGGCGATCCTGTTGAATGTGCCGCAGAGTACAATAAGCAGGGTGCAGACGAAATCGTATTCTATGATATAACAGCGTCTTACGAGGGTAGGGGAGTTTTCCTTGATGTTGTCCGTGAGACAGCGAAAAAGGTTTTTGTTCCGCTTACAGTCGGCGGCGGAATCACGACCGTTGACGATATCCGTGAAACGCTTCGTGCCGGTGCGGATAAGGTTTCCGTGAACTCTCAGGCTGTGAAGAATCCTCAGCTTATCCGTGACGGAGCTGATATTTTCGGCAGTCAGTGTATCTGTGTGGGAATCGACGCAAAGAAGATCGCTGACCAGAAGTGGACAGTTTATATCAACGGCGGACGGATTGACATGGGAATCGACCTTATTGACTGGGTACATACTATTGAAAAGCTCGGAGCAGGCGAAATATGTCTGAACTCAATTGACGCCGACGGCACAAAAGAAGGCTTTGACATTGAAATGCTGAAGGCTGTCTGCGATAATTGCAGTATTCCTGTAATTGCCAGCGGCGGAGCCGGAAAAATCAATGACTTCTATGAGGTTTTCGAGAAAACCGGAGCAACAGCGGCTCTTGCGGCATCGTTATTCCATTTCAGGGAGCTTACTGTCGGCGAGGTCAAGGATTACTGCAAAGAGCGTGGCGTAATCGTAAGGTAAATATATGGAAATACTTATTATCGTAAGTATAATTCTTTCATTTGCTATACTGCTTGCAGGATATTATATGAAATATCAGGCACCGAAGGATGAACAGATGAAAATGGGGCTTCGTACTGAACGTGCCAAAGCAAGTCAGGAGGCATGGGCGTATGCAAACCGTACCTGCGGCAAATATTGTCTTATATTCGGATGTACAGGCTTGGGATTGAGTATAATTTCATTGCTTATTTATGCTTTTGTTGGTGATGATTGGGGAAGAATTTTTGCTATAATTACCCCTGCCGTGATATGTGTTGGAATAAGCAGTGCAGTTAATGTTGTCAACAATGGACTTTGCAGTAAATTTGGTGAGAACGGCAGACCGAAAGAAGAGGAGTGATAATATGATTGAATACAGAGATACTCATGATTTTACAAAGGAAGAGCTTGAACGCCTTTTCCTTTCAGTTGAGTGGTCATCAGGACATTATCCTGACAAGCTTGTTATCGCTATGAAGAATTTCAGTACAGTTTACAGTGCATGGGACGGCGACAGACTTGTGGGAATGATATGTGCAATGGATGACGGAATAATGACGGCATACGTTCATTATCTGCTTATTGAACCGGATTATCAGGGACAGGCTATCGGACGAAAGCTTGTAGAAATGGTGAAAGAAAAATACAAGGATTATCTGCGTCTTATCGTAATTGCATACGATACTGAGATGAACTTCTATGAAAACTGCGGTTTTAAGAAATCTGACGTTTCATCGCCGATGTTTATAACATCTTTGTGGACTTGAAAAGGTGCGAATGTATGTTTGAAATCCTGTTGATTATTATGATTATTATATCAGTTGCAGCAATAGCCGGTGGATATATTATGAAATATCAGGCACCGAAGGATGAGCAGATGAAAATGGGGCTTCGTACTAAACATACCAAAGCAAGTCATGAGGTATGGGAGTATGCAAACCGTACTTGTGGAAAAAGCTGGATTACAATTGGTCTGATAGAAACTTTTTTGGGAATTCCCGTTTTATTTCTCATGTATTATTTTAAAGGAGAACATTCTGCACAGGTGTTGTCATTGGTTTATGTACAAGCTGAAATAATATTTCTTGTAAGTGCTGTTACGACGGTACTAAGAGAAATAAAATTAAAATTCGATGAAAATGGCAGACCAAAAGAAAAGGAGTAAACTATGATAAAAATTGACATCAACGACCTTGACAGATTCTTTGAAAAAGGGGAGCTTATTCCGGCAATCTGTTATGAGGTCAACACAAAAACTGTTCTGATGCTTGCATACATGAACAAGGAAAGCTTGAAAAAGACTCTTGAAACAGGCTATACATGGTTCTGGAGCCGTTCCCGTCAGGAATACTGGAACAAGGGAGCAACATCGGGACATTTACAGAAGGTTGTATCAATCTATGGCGACTGCGACAACGATACGTTGCTTGTGAATGTTGAGCAGACAGGAGTTGCCTGCCATACAGGAAGTTACAGCTGCTTCTTCAATGAAATATATAATACGGAGGAATAAAAAATGAATGTTTACCACGAAATTTTTGAAGTAATCAAGGAAAGAAAAAAGCAGTTTGAGAGCGGAACAGCCGCTGAAAATTCTTACACCTGCTATCTTTTTGATAAGGGAGTAGATAAAATCTGCAAGAAAATCGGTGAGGAAGCTACTGAGACAGTCATTGCTGCAAAAAATAACGACAATGATGAACTCATGAACGAGATCAACGATCTTCTTTATCATGTAATGGTACTTTGTGCAAATCAGGGACTTGAATGGACTGATATTGAAAAGGTGCTTGACGAGAGAAACGAAAAGATCGGCAATCTTAAGAAATTCCATACTGTTGACAAGAACTCATAAATCTCATGCGGCAGGACATCTGTAATAGAAAAACATACAGCGACCAGTAACGATTCTGGTCGCTTTTTCTTGTAAGTTGTTTTATTTATAATGTAAGTTGCATTGACAGAGGACTGTTTTTTATGATATTATATAATAAAGGGAATTATATCGGAATAATACGGAGGTTGGTTATGAAAATTATAATTGAATCACCTCAGCCGGATGAAGAAGATACAGTGATAGTCAGATGTGCGTCGCCGGATCAGAAGCTCATCTCCATGCTGCTTTCATTCCAGAATGCTAAAACAGAACTGACAGGATATCTTAATGATAAAATAGTGCGTCTGAACTATCATGATATATATTATTTTGAAGCAAACGATAACCGTGTTTTTGCGTATTACCATTCAGATGTATACGAAGTAAGATATAAGCTGTACGAGCTTGAGGAACGCTTTGTATCACTGGATTTTATGCGGTGTTCCAAGTCTATGATTGTAAATATGGAAAAAATAGAATATCTTTCACCTATTTTCAGCGGAAAAATGGAAGCACATCTGAAAAACGGAGAAAAGGTAATAATTTCACGTCAATATGTACACGAGCTGAAATCCAGACTTGGTATCGGGGAGGGAGAACGATGATAAAGGATTTCTGGACTTCATTACTGCATTATTTTGTAAATATCACAACCGCTACCTTGCTTGTGACAGCGATATATCTGACGATTTCCGGACATCAGATGAACAGTGTGATATTATGGGAGATACTTCTGAGTGGCTTTATTACGGCTTTGCCGTCTGCTTTCCTTGTATGTCTGGACGCAAAAAACGGCAGGATTTTACTATTGCTGTGGCTTGTACATTTCCTGCTGATATTCTTTACAACGTTGATATTGATAGAGATATTCGGTTGGTACAAAATTACAGCGTTTTCAATACTGCTGACTTTTATGGCAGTTGTAGTGATATATATATTTACTTGTGTAACGCATTATATAGTTGACAGAAGGCACGTCGAAATAATGAATCAACAGCTGAAAAAGCGTTACTCAAAAACAAACAACAATTGAAATTAATTTAAGGTGACACCGCACAAAGCTTGTGCAAAAGATGCGAAGTCAGATTTTGTGCAAAGCCGCAGGGCGTGCTTTGTGCGGTGTTGCCTTAAGAACGGAGGAATTACCATGAAAAACAAATTACTATCCATTCTTACAGCCGGTGTGATGCTTTCATCTGCGGCGGCAATTCCGCCTGTATATGCCGAATCAGAATATGAGTCTGAATACGACTCGGTTATCGGAATTCTCCCCGACTGGACGCCCATGAACTTCGCCGATGCAATGCAGTTTTACAACACATACGGCAAATCTCATGTAGAGGATAATTACATCTGCCTTGTAAAGCCTATTCATCTCACCGAAAAAGACACTTATAAGACTTCTGTCTCCGGCAGCATGACTATGATTAATACGCCTTGCAGTACAAGCCGTGCGATTTTTGAGCTTGAAATTCCCGAAATGCCTTCTCCCGATGATGAGGAAGCTCTTGCGGAATATGAAGAATACTGCAATAAGCTCGGTCTGCCTACTGACGATTACACCATTTTTGAAAACTTCGAGAAATACGGCGTAGGTGAGGCTTTTGAAGTTCAGATGTTCCGTGTGCTTGAGGGTTACGACCTGACTGTACAATGGCTGAGAGATTACGGCGACAATTACAAGAAAATCGTAATGGAAACCTTCACCTTTGAAAATCCAAGCGGCTATATTGAACAGACTGATATTTACAGCTGGCTTCCCGACTGCCCTGCTGAATATAATTGGTTTGAAAGTTACAGTCATGATTCTAATCGTGCCTGCGTTTATTACAACCCATATACCCATACCCCATATATCGCATACTGTGCGGATGTTCCCTCAGGAACAGGAGCCTCTCTTACAATGGAGCAGACCGGTGACGGAATAATAACTGAGCTTATGGAATCTAACTGCAATCCCTTTGAGCTTTATCTCAGAGACGGCGGAATGTCACGCTCTGTTTATGTGTATGAACCTCTTGCAGACGGTTTAGTCGATGTAGAGTGGAGTATCGGCAGAGAGTGGTCTGCTGAACCTCCCTATGAAACGTCAAACGGAATCTATCACATAAAGAACAACTGTACCGAGATTGTTGACCTTTCAAGCGGCAGTACAATTATTACATTTATTGACAAGTATACAGGTGAGCTTATTGACATTCCTGAAAATTCTTCATTCTTGAAAAATACTATACAGCATACTCCTGACGAGCCTTGTCTCAGTGAACTGTTTCCTGTCACCTCGAATCCCTGTATCATAGATTCAACCAAAGCCTATGATCCAAATTGCAGCTATTCTTTCGATATCAGAACTGAGGACGGCTGCTATGAGTTTCGTGGATTTGAAGTTACATCCGACAACGAAAACTGCATGAAACTCAACTGCAATCTCATATACCGCAAGTATAATTCTGATCTTCCGGACGGTGCGACAAGAATTTTTGTGTATGACGAGGATACAGGCAAACTGATTCCGGATGAAGTATTAAAATATCATAAATTCCACTTTGGCACGAATATCGGCATCAAGAATCCGGATGTGCCCGGAGGCTGGAGTTATACAGGTCCTTTTTATACTGTTGACTCAAACCCGATGATTCTTGAAAATGACCAGCTGGCAAAATTATATCAGACTGCTGATTTATTTGAATTCACCACCGGAGATGAGCCAGATGTTATAGTTTACGACAACGGCTCTATGGATATTTTGTTTAAAACGAAAATCAAGGTTTCCGGCAATATAAACGGCGACGAGAAGCTGACAATCGCAGACGCAGTTACGTTAGAGAAGTGGCTTCTCGGCGCAAAGGATGTTGAAATTTACGACTGGCAGGAGGGCGACTATGACCTCGATAATATGCTCACTGTTTTCGATCTTAACCTTATGAAGCGTGAGCTTATCAAGCAGAGTACAACGGTTGTTCAGCCTGAAATTACTGCTGAGTATTCTGCTTCGCTTGAAGTTGTAGCAGAGGAGCTTCCTCTTTATCTGGGACCTGATACAAGCTATCCCGTTGTTGCTTCAATTCCGAGATATGAGATTCTTCGTGAAATGGGATATAACAGAAATAACAATTACTGGCTGTATACAGTATATAACGACCAGCCCGGCTGGATAAGAATTTATGAAAAAGACAACGAGACTCCGACTGTCTATTTTGATGTAGTTGCTGACAAGCCAGTAATCTACCTTTACCCTGAACAGGAAACCGATGTTCGTGTTGAACTTGAACTCACAGAAGCTGATCTCTCCACAACTTATCCGAAGTACAATAACGGCTGGGATGTTACAGCTTATCCCGACGGAACTCTCCTTAACAAGGCAGACGGTACGCACCATAAATACCTTTTCTGGGACGCTAAAAACTGCCGTACAAGATTTGATTACTCAAAGGGATTCTGTGTTGCCGGAAGCGATACAGAAAGCTTCCTCAGAGAAAAACTCACTTATATGGGACTTTCTGAACAGGAAATGAATGAATTCATCGTGTACTGGCTCCCATTAATGGAGCATAATAAGTATAATCTCATTGCTTTTCAGGGCGATGAATATACTGATTCTGCAAAACTGAACATTACTCCGGAGCCGGATAGTATGCTTCGTATCTTCATGACTTATATTCCGCTTGAAGCACCTGTGGATATCGAACCTCAGCAGCTTGAAACCTTCGAGAGAAAAGGCTTCACCGTGGTTGAATGGGGCGGAAGCGAAATAAAAAGATAATATTTTTGTGTGTTTCATAATAGTAAACTGCCGTTTTGCATCTTTCGGGATGTGAAACGGCAGTTCTTTTGATGTATGTCTTGACAAAATTTATGGTATGTGCTATAATAAGGCAAATATAAAAGAATTGAGGTGGAAGGATGCGTAGAATTTCCTGCTAATTTTTGATTGGGTATATGAAACAATGGCGGTAGTACCGTCTGTTTTGGTGTACCCGGCAGGAAATATTACGGTCTTTTCACATTATATATAGTCTCTGGGGAAGTGGGATTCTGCCTGTATTTTCCGGAGTCTTCTGATTGTGAGCCGCAGTATATCCTGCGGCTATTTTTAATATATCAGGAGGTATTGTATGTCAGTTATAAACGTTGAAAATCTGACCTTCGGCTATGACGGAAGTTCAGATAATATTTTTGAAAATGTAAGCTTCAGGATTGATACTGACTGGAAGCTCGGATTCACGGGCAGAAATGGTCGTGGAAAAACAACATTCATGAAGCTTCTTATGGGAGAATACGAGTATATCGGCAGAATCACAGCAGGCGTGGAATTTGAGTATTTCCCATTTCCTGTTGCTGACGAGAATATGCTTGTGATGTATCTTGCAGAGGAGATATGTCCCAACGCTGAAAGCTGGGAGCTTGTAAGAGAACTCTCACTTTTGCAGGTCAGCGAGGATGTGCTGTATCGTCCGTATTCAACGCTGTCAGGCGGTGAGAAAACAAAGGTGATGCTTGCTATGCTTTTTCTGCGTGAAAATTGCTTTCTGCTGATTGATGAGCCTACCAATCATCTTGATATGTGCGGACGAGAAATCGTCAGTCGTTATCTCAAACGCAAAAAAGGATTTATTCTGATTTCCCATGATCGTGCTGTTCTTGATGAATGTATCGACCATGTTCTTTCAATCAACAGAACAAATATTGAAATTGAACAGGGAAACTACTCCTCATGGGAAAAGAACAAGGCGGCAAGGGATAATTTTGAAATGGTACAGAATGAGAGACTGAAAAAGGAAATCAAAAATCTCGAAGCAGCTGCAAAACGTGCCGCTGAACATTCTGACAGAATCGAGCGTACAAAAATCGGCTTTGATCCGACAAAAACAGAGAAATCAATCTCAAGAAGATGTTCCGTTGCAAGAAAATCAAAGAAGCTGATGAATCGTTCCAAATCAATGGAAAACAGGATTGAAGCTGATATAGAAAAGAAATCCGGACTTCTGCGGAATATCGAAAAAACAGCTGCTTTGAAGCTTCCTGTTCTGAAATTTCACAGTAAAAAGCTGCTGAGTGTGAAAAATCTTTCAGTGAGCTTTGATGACAGGCTTGTGTGCAGCGGAATTTCGTTTGACGTGAACGAAGGAGAAATAATTGCACTTTCGGGAAGAAACGGCTGCGGAAAGACAAGTATTATCAGACTGATATGCGGCGAGGATGTACCTCATACAGGGGAAATCATCATGAACCGTCAGCTTATAATATCACGTATCGCTCAGGATTTTTCGGGATTATCGGGAAACCTCACTGGCTACGCAAGGAAGAATGGCTTTGATGAAAGTCTTTTTAAGGCGATACTGCGGAAGCTTGATTTTTCAAGGGAGCAGTTTGAAAAGGATATTTCAGATTTCAGTGATGGTCAGAAAAAGAAGGTAATGATTGCCGCAAGTCTCTGTACTCCGGCACATCTGTATATATGGGATGAGCCGCTGAATTATCTTGATGTTTATTCACGCAGACAGCTTGAGGAACTGCTCATAAGCTGCAGACCGACGATGCTTATCGTTGAGCATGACCGGACTTTCTGCGAAGCTGTAAATGCAGAATATATTCTATTCTGATGAACTTTTTTTGTAAATAATTGTTCATTTTATCCACCTTATCTGCAAAATAGAGGTTGAAGAATTCGGATATCAGTGATATAATAATTGTGAATAAAATAAAGACAACACCGCACAAAGACGTCAGGTGTGCTTTGTGCGGTGTAGCCCAAAAGAAATCTAAAAAAGGTTTCTGTAACGATTAAGGATGGTGTATAAAATGAAGCTTAAGGATATTGCTAAACGTCTGCTTGCATCAGCAGCTGCTGCGGCGTTAATCACAGTATCAGCCGGTTATATTTCTCCAAAGGAAGAAGCAGCTGCACAGACAACTATTTCCAACCCGATTATATGGGCAGATGTTCCCGATGTAGACGTAATCCGTGTGGGTGATACCTACTATATGGTGAGTACGACTATGTATTTTTCTCCGGGTGCTCCGATCATGAAGTCAAAGGATCTGGTATCATGGGAAATCTGTAATTATGTCTACGATACCTATGCTGAGGGCGATGTGCAGAATCTCACGAATGGCAAGCACGATTATGCTCACGGTCAGTGGGCATCAAGCCTGCGTTATCATGACGGAATGTACTATGTGTTTTTCGGCAGTTACGGATCAGGAAAATCATATATCTACAAGACGGATGATATTGAAAACGGCAAGTGGACAAGAAGTGAGATCAACGGAATGTACCATGACGCATCTATGTTTTTTGACGATGACGGCAGAAATTACCTCATCTATGGCGGAGGCGGCAATATCGAAATCAAGGAACTCAATGCCGAAATGACCGGTTTCAAAAACGGCGGAGTGTCAAAACGGCTCTTTTCGACAGGACTTGACAATCTTGCCGGCGAGGGTGCTCATGTTCATAAAATAGGCGATTATTACTATGTATTCATCATAGCATGGCCGTCAAACAGCGGACGAATTGAGCTTTGCTACCGAAGCAAGGAGCTTCTCGGAACCTATGAAGGAAAGACGGTTCTTAATTCAGGCTTAGGTACATACGGAAGCGGAGTTGCACAGGGCGGCATTGTAGATACACCGGATGGTGAATGGTACGGAATGCTCTTTCAGGATCACGGATCAGTAGGAAGAATTCCCGTTCTTGTTCCGGTTACATGGCAGGATGGCTGGCCTATGATGGGCGTGAACGGAAAAGCTCCCGTAACTCTTACAATAGACGGCGATTATTCCGGTACGTCTCTTGCAAAGCCTGATGATTTCAGCTATGGTTCAGAGGATGATCTTGCACTTGAATGGCAGTGGAATCATAATCCTGATAATTCCGCATGGTCAGTAACAGAGCGTGAGGGATATCTCCGACTGAAGAACAAGACGCTTGCAAGCAGTATCGTAAATGCAAGAAATACGCTCACCATGCGTACAGAAGGACCAGCGTGCAGCAGTGCGATAAAACTTGATACCAAGGGAATGAAGGTCGGTGACTATGCCGGATTATCAGCATTCCAGTTCAAATACGGAAACGTCGGTGTTTATGTATCAGATGACGGATCAAAGAAGATCTATATGGCTGAAAACGGTGGATATTCTTCTTCTGCCGCAGTTACGGACAGCCGTGATAAAATTGTGGAACAGGTGAATCTGAGCGGCGATGAAGTATGGCTTAAGGTTAATTTCCATTTCAATGATATAAAGTCTGACGGAAGCAGTTCCAACAATATTGACAAAGCTGATTTCTATTATTCCTACGACGGAAAGGATTGGACAAAAATAGGTTCACAGCTTTCAATGTCATATGACCTTAAGTTCTTTACAGGATACCGAAGCGGAATTTACAGCTATGCGACAAAGACAACAGGCGGCTATGCGGATATCGACGCATTTGATTACGAACGTACTGCATGGAATGAGCCTACTGTCGTTGAGCCTGACGCAAACGGCTGGTATTTCCATTCCACATTTGAAGGCGATCTTGATGAATGGAACGGCAGAGGTGCTGCAAGCGTTCAGACAAGCGGAAGAACATCGTATTCCGGAAGTGAAGCCATGCTTGTACAGGACAGAACAGCGGCATGGAACGGTGCATATCGCTCACTGAGTACAGCTGCTTTCAAGCCTGGTGAAAAATACAGTTTCAGTGCAAATGTACAGTTTTTTGACGGAGGCTCAAGTGATACCTTCTACATGAAGCTCCAGTATACTGACGTAGAAGGCGAAACACAATACTCGTCGATTGCAGAAGCGACCGCCATTAACGGTGAATGGGTACAGCTTGCCAATACAAACTACGAAATTCCGCAGGACGCTTCAAATATGCAGTTATACATTGAAACAGCTGACAGTACAAATAATTTCTATGTAGATGAAGCAATCGGTGCAGTAGCTGGTACGGTCATTGATGGTCCTAAGCCTCTTACACTGATAATCGGTGACGTAACGTGCGATGGAGTTATTGACGCATTTGATATCGCAGCTGCAAGATCCGGATATCTGAACGGATTTGCAAATGGTACGGCAAAGCTTGCGGCAGATGTGAATCAGGATGGAAAATGCGATATCGAAGATGTCGGAATCATACAGGATTATGTTCTGGGCAGAATAACTCAGTTCCCTGATCCTCCGATACCTTCTGTACAGGGAGACTGGGACAACTATGTTGAAACAGCGACGCCGGCAATGCAGACATTCTACGCAAATGCTATCGGAAATATGGGAAATACTGCAAGACTCCGTGAAAAGGTAGCTAAAGCACAGCGTGGCGAAAACGTGACAGTCGCATACATCGGAGGCTCTATAACCGAAGGTGTGGGACAGTCAGAAACCTGCTATGCAAAGCGTTCATACAACTATTTTGCTGAAACCTTCGGAACAGGAAAAAACGTGTCCTATATCAATGCTGGTATGTCAGGAACATCCTCAGCAGTAGGTCTTATGCGTGCACAGCGTGATATTCTTGATAAGAATCCGGACGTTATTTTCGTCGAATTCTCTGTAAACGATCATCCGGAGGAAATATACAAAAAGAGCTTTGAAAGCCTCATCAAAAAGTGTCTCACACAGGAAAACGCACCGGCAGTAATAATTATTATCAATCGTGCCAAGGGCGGATATTCCATGCAGGAGCAGATGATGGCAGTAGGAAAGCACTATGATGTTCCTGTTATCAGCATGGATAACGCGCTTACAAAGGCATTTGACAGCGGTATGCTCGTCAAGGATGATTATTTCAGTGATGAGTATCATCCGCACGCAGAGGGAAATGCTTTGATTTCAGACAGTATTGCATACTATTATCGTCAGGCACTCAAGACAGTCAATGCAGATGTAAGCTATAATGTTCCGTCGGGATATGTATATGGCTCTGAATATGCAACGGGTTCCATTGTACCGGTAAGTGAGCTTTCTGATATCAATACAGGTTCATGGAAGTCTGATAATTCCAACGGACGCTTTGCTTATGGTTATACTTTCCAGAAGGGCAGTAATAATCCGATGACATTCAGTACACAGGGTAAGGGAATCTTCATTGTATTCAAATCGAATCAGAATTCTTCTCTTGGAAATCTGAATGTAACTGTAAACGGCAAGACCACCACCATTAAGGGTAATCGTAATTATGCGTGGGGAGGTCCGGACGCAGATGTTGCCTATATTCAGAATGAATCAGGCAAACTGGATGTTTCACTTTCTATGGAGAGTGCAGGCAGTGATTTCAATATCTATGGCATAGGTGTTATAAAGTAATTAAAATACCCACTGTATTGCGATACAGTGGGTATTGCCTTAAATAGAAATACAAAGATAATTGAGAGCTCTGTCGTATAGATTTTTAGGACGGATACGTTTTGTAATAATCATTTCTGCGAAATCCACAGCATCCTCAACGTTTCTGGAAAAATCAGGAATGGATTCCTTTTCGCCGGAGATGTAATCCTCAGCTTCTACTCCATATGTACAGATATTCTCCCCGTGCAGATAAATCCATCCTGTTGTCACCCGGTATGCGACCTTGTTGTCACCATAAACCTCCATGTAAACTGTTCTGTCCCTGATTTCACGATTTGTTTTTCTGACTATTCCGAACATAGCTGTGCAGCCTCCTTTTTTATTCTGATATTATTATATCACCATGGAAGGCTTTTGTGAATAGGAAAAAAATAGCGTTCAGAAAGAGTTTTGTCGAATAGTCGGGTAAACCACGGCAGGTCAGTCTATATCGTGTATTCTGAGGAAAATATCCTGCATACGGATATCTGTTTCAGCAATTTTGTCAGCACAGCTGCGGAGTTCCCGAGAAATTTCCGGAGTGATTTCAGAAGCAGTCTTGTATTTGAGCTGATGCTCAAGACTTGCCCAGAAATCCATTGCAATTGTTCTGATCTGAATTTCGACGGGAGCGTAGGTTTTGGAATTTGAAAGGTAAACGGGAACATTCACAATCATGTGGTAGCTCCGGTAGCCGCTTGATTTTGGATTTTTTATGTAATCCTTCTGTTTGATGATTTTGAAGTCGTCACGGCTGCATAACATATCAGCAACAGCGTAGATATCATTTATGTAGCAGCAGGTCACACGGATTCCGGCTATGTCGAGAAGATTTTTCTGTGCAGATTCAATGCTGACGGGCAGATTTTTTTTCTGAAGCTTTCCGATTATCGACTGCGGAGACTTAAGCCGGCTGTCTATATTGTGGATAGGATTCCGCTGGAACTTCATACTGAATTCGCTGTCGATGATGTTGAGATAAGTTTTCACAACTTCGATAGCAGAGTCGTACAGATGCTGAAGCTCCATGAAGTCATAGACAAGCGAAGCAACAAGCTCCCTCATGCCCTCATTGCTGTTAATAACAGCAGGAAGATTTTCGAGTGTTTCCATGTAGAAGTCCATTTCGCTCAATGTTAATCCCTCGTTTCTTTAAGAAGATCAATAAGATAATTATATAAGTCGTCGGTGTTTGATACAGGTGAAGCAGGAGTTGTATTTTTGAGAGTTTGCGGAATATTCATATCAGAGTAAGCTGCAGTTGCACCGCTGCCGTCGATAAGGAGCATTATTCCGTTTTTGTTAGGATAGCGTCTTTTGCAGAGAGTTTCAGCGAGACCGGCTTCTGCTGTGGAGAGACTTCCGACCGTGCATACTGAGATATCTGCGGAGTATTCAGCGGCAGATTTTTCGATATCAGATATTTGCTGAGGGGTGAAGAATCCTGAATTATCGAAAATATGCGATGGACAAGCTTCTCCGAGCCTGAGCATTCTGACAGCGGCGGAACCATAATTGCCGGCAATAATTTCTTGTGTTGCCTGATAGAGTGCATTCTTTTCGGCATCGGGATCAATGGTCATAATTCCCGATTTATAGAGTATATCCTCGTTTGTATCATTGTTTATGAGAAATAGGATACCTTTGTTTTTGTCGGAACCGAAAATCTCATTGTAGCATTTAGCCGCATAGTTGTACGGTTCATCACCTCCGAGATCGTCAGCTGTAACAACAGCGGTATTCAGCATACGGCTGGAGCTTAACTCAGTTATCAGCTGATCGCACTGTCTGATATCCTCGTCAGACATAATTCCGGCATTATCCTTTATGTAATCGCTTGAAATCGTGCTTGCCGGAGTTTTGCGTACTGTGGTAGTTTCTGGCTCAGTTACAGGAACTCTGTCAAGAACTTTTGTTGTTGTAGTTTCGGTCTGAATAGTTGCATTTGCTGGAGTATCGCCGTTATCTGCCTTTTCAGTCTTTTTTGTACATCCGCAGATCATCAGCACTGAGAGAGAAAGTATAGCTGCTGAAAAAATTTTCTTCAAAAAAATCAATCCTTCTACTTGTATTCTTATTAATATTTTAGTATAATTAAATAGAAAAATCAAGTGGATTTACGCATTTCACAAGAATTTCATTTTATGATTTGCAAAAATAAGGAGTCAGTGCAGAAATATGGATTATAAAGTCACAAATAACGGGATAATCGTATCTGAAAGCGATCTTGACCTTGATGAGACGCTTGACTGTGGTCAGGCTTTCCGGTGGAGGAGAGTTCCGTCGGACTACGACTGTACATATCAGGGGGAATTTCTGAACAGCAGGCTGATGATATCACAGAAAAAGAAGGGCGAGTTCATTTTTCATGACGTATCAGAGGAGGAGTTTCTTGGAACATGGAATGACTACTTTGACTTTGAAACTGATTATTCCGAGCTGAAAAGATGTTTTTCTGAAGATGAGACTCTTTCCAAAGCGTGTCGTTTTGCCGGAGGAATCAGACTTCTTCGTCAGAACAGCTGGGAGTGTCTTATTTCCTTCATTATTTCCCAGAATAATAATATTCCCCGTATTAAGGGGATAATCGAGCGTCTTTGCGGAATGTACAGCGGACGTTTTCCGGAAGCCTCAGAGCTTTCGGAGGAAACTCCGGAAACGCTCTCAGAGCTGAGAAGTGGATTCAGGGCAAAGTATATCTGCGACGCTGCCTTAAAGACTTCTTCGGGAATAGTAAATCTTGCTGAAATTGCACAAATGCCGATTGAGGATGCAAGAGTTGCACTGAAAAGAATATCCGGAGTCGGACCGAAGGTTGCAGAATGTGTTCTCCTTTTCGGAATGCACCGTACAGAGGCATTTCCGGTTGATGTATGGATTAAAAGAGTTCTTGATGAGTATTATCCGGAGGGATTTCCGGAATATCTCAGCAGTAATGCAGGAATCGCACAGCAGTATCTTTTTCATTATATACGCAATCTTCCGGAAAAATGAATAATATCCTGAAAATTACCAATAATCAGGTCATAACGGTAAGCCGGAATCTGATTTATGCGAGGTAATTTATGATAAAGGGCGTAACAAAAAAGATAATCGAGATAAACAATCCTGACAGTATATATTTTGAAAAGGCGGTATTCTATCTCAGACCGAATGTCAGGGAGCTTCCGCCGGAGATATCACGGGCAGAGGCACACAGGTATATAGCAAAGCTCGGACTTGAATATACTTCCAGCCGCCGGAGAAAAAGAAATTGGGGAAGAATATTCTTCATTGCTGCATCTGCTGTATCGGCTGCGGCTATGATATATATTTTCATGAATTAGGAGGCAGATATGGAAAAAATCAAGGAAACGGTAAATACATCGAAACGAATAATCTGTACACCAAGTCCTTCGGCGAAGAACACCTTCTTTTACGTTCAGGAGACGGGATGTCTCGTTGCCGGAGAAAGATCATCTGCACATATACAGCAGCTTGAATCGTTTCTGTTTGTAGCTGTAATCAAGGGCAGGGGGGAGCTGAGCTTCGGCAAGGAAAGCTATACTGTTTCAAAGGGTGACTGCTTTTTCATTGACTGCCGTCAGCCGCATTCGTATGTAAGCTCTGAGGACGAACCATGGAAGCTTCTGTGGGTATACTTCAACGGAGCAACATCACGACAGTATTACGATTATTTTGTGTCACAGTCGAAGAATGTGTTCCGTGTAGCCTTTTTTGACCGAGCTGTTTCAGCACTGACGAAGATAATAGAGGTAAATGAGTTGAAAAGTCCTGACAGCGAGATAATGTCCTCACGGTATATCATGGATCTTCTCACGTTGTCGCTGATAGCGAATTCAGGCGGCGAGGAATGCGATTCTGCACTGAAAAACAAGCTTATGGCAGTACATAATTATATTGAAGATCATTTCAGCGACGATTTATCGCTGGAAATGCTGTCAACACAGTTTTATATCAGCAAATTCTATCTGACGAGAGAATATAAGAAGATATATGGAATGACGATATTCCAGCATATCATTACTGCAAGGATAAACTATGGCAAGAAGCTGCTGAGATTTTCGGATAAATCAATTGACGATATAGCACATCTGTGCGGATTCAATGATCAGAGCTATTTTGCAAGGCAGTTCAAGAAATCAGAAAGCATAACTTGTTTTGCATACAGAAAAATGTGGATGGATTAGCATAAAAAAAGAGAGCCCGATGGACTCTCTTTTTTTAATGACCAGACCGATAAGCCGGGTTCTGTCGAGTGTGGTAATTTATCTACGCCTGCCGTCGCCGACAGGCTGAAGCCGCCATTACTTTATATCCGCCGGGCAGACGTTAAGATATAAAGCACCAATAGACGTTGCATCGGATAGGGTTTACATAGCAGTACAGTCTCCTGTACTCTGGTGAGCTCTTACCTCGCCTTTCCACCATCACCTCACGAGGAGGCAGTATATCTCTGTTGCACTTGCCCTAAGGTCGCCCTCGGCTGCCGTTAGCAGCTATCCTGCCCTGTGATGCCCGGACTTTCCTCATAAACATAAACGTTTCCGCTACCACATAGTCTGCTCATATTAATTATACTCTTTTTAAAGTGATTTGTCAACTGCAATATATATGCTGTTATTCAATGTTTATTACTTCATAGCCGGCATCTGTGACAGTTCTGACGAGGATATCATCAGAAACATCATCTGAAAGCTCGATATATGCACATTTATCCTCAAGCGACACCTCAGCGGATACGCCTTCGATAGCATTGAGAAGCTTAGTGACCATTCCTGTACAGTGCGTACACATCATGCCTTCGATTTTCATTGTTTTTTTCATATTTTTCACCTCCGGTTCAGTTATTTCTATTTTCTGGGAAAGCGATCCGGTGATATTTCTTTTGCCGCTTTGGAATAAATTCAGCCTGAGAGCATTCGTTACTACGCAGAATGAGCTGAGACTCATAGCAGCTGCTCCGAACATAGGATTAAGCTGCCAGCCAGTAATCGGATAAAAAGCACCTGCCGCCAGAGGGATTCCCAGAGAGTTGTAAATCAAAGCCCAGAAAAGATTCTGTTTTATATTCCGCATAGTTGCACGGCTGAGCTGAATAGACACCGCAGCATCACGGAGATCATTTTTCATAAGAACTACGTCTGCGGATTCTATGGCGATATCTTTTCCAGCTCCCACAGCGATTCCTACATCTGCGGCGGCAAGAGCCGGAGCGTCATTGATTCCGTCTCCGGTCATGGCAACACATTCGCCTGATGACTGAAGCTCGCGGATAATACGGGTTTTGTCCTCAGGGAGAAGCTCTGCATAGACCTTATCTATTCCGAGCTGAGAACGTACAGCTTCGGCGGTACTGGAATTATCACCAGTAAGCATAATCGTTTTTACGCCCATTTTTTTCAGTAAGGCGATAGCTTCTTCTGACGTTGATTTTATAGGATCTGCGACAACAAGTAATCCTTCTGCAACACCGTCAATGGCGATATACAGAGGGATTCCGCCTTCGTATGCGGATTTTTCAGACTTTTGCGATAATCCTGATATATCTATATTGTTCTGCTCCATGAGACGTCTGTTGCCGACAAGAATTCTTTTGCCGCCGGCAATTCCTGAGATGCCGCCTCCGGGAGTTTCAGTATAATCAGTGCAGTTTTCCGGTATAATCTTCTTCTGAATGCAGTATTCTGTAATTGCACCGGCGAGAGGATGGGATGAATTTGCTTCGACAGCCCCGACAAGAGAGAGAAGCTGCTTTTCGGAGATATTTGTGGTAAATACCGACTGTACAGCCGGTTTACCTTCTGTGCAGGTTCCTGTTTTGTCGAGGACAACAGTTGTGACATGGTGTGCTGTTTCAAGGCTTTCTGCCGATTTTACAAGGATTCCGAGCTGTGCACCTCTGCCTGTTCCGACCATTATTGCAGTAGGAGTTGCAAGTCCGAGTGAGCATGGACACGAGATAACAAGAACCGAAATTGCAGCGGTCAGGGCAGCAGGAAAGTCGCCGGTAAGTGCAATCCAGATTGCAGCTGTTATCAGTGCGATTATGATAACAACCGGAACGAAAATACCGCTGATTTTATCTGCGAGACGTGCTATCGGAGCTTTTGAAGCCGAAGCCTCCTCAACAAGTGCTATAATCCGTGAAAGAGTAGAGTCGTTTTCGGTGCGGTCACATCGACATTTCACGAACCCTCCTGTTGAGACGCTGGCACTCATGAGTGAATCTCCGGCAGATTTTTCAACCGGAATACTTTCGCCTGTCAGAGCTGACTGGTCAACAGAACAATTTCCTTCAAGAATAGTACCATCGCAGGGGACTGATGCTCCTGCTTTCAGAATAAAAATATCTCCGACTGCTATTTCAGAAGCAGGAATTTCAGTTTCTATGTCGTTTCTGAGGACGATAGCGGTTCTGGGAGCAAGGTCGATAAGCCTGCTGACTGCATCAGAAGTTTTTCTCCGGCTTTTTGCTTCGAGATATTTACCGACAGTAATAAGCGTTAGAATCATTCCACAGGATTCGTAGTAAAGATTGCCGATGAATTTATGTGCTTCTGATAAATTGCCGTGACCGATGTGGTAAGCAGTCATATACGTTCCGTATATGCTGTATATGAATGCGGCAGAAGCTCCGAGAGCAATAAGGCTGTCCATATTCGGTGCACGTCTGAGAAGATTTCGGAACCCATTGCGGAAGAAATGAAAATTCAGTGCTATAATCGGTATTGTGAGAAGTAGCTGAGTAAGTGCAAGGAGCATCATATTCTCACGTCCGGTAAGAAATACTGGCAGAGGAGCATTAATCATGTGTCCCATACAGATATAGAACAGGGGTATCAGGAATAATAATGAGCGTATGAGCTGCTGCTTCTTCTTTGTGAGATGATCGCTTTCACTGTCGGTTTCTGTATTTCCGGATTTTGTCTGTACGCCTTTTTCTGAAGCCCCGTATCCGGCATTTTCAACTGCTTGTATAATTTTATCTGTTCCGGTTATAGTCTCATCAAATTCGACTTCCATAAAATTGCGGAGTAGATTCACATTGACTTTGGATACACCGGCAAGCCGGCTGATAGCTTTTTCAACATGAGATTGGCAGGCTGAACAGGTCATTCCGGTTATATTGAATTTTTTCTTTTGCATAAGAATAATCCTCCGGCTGTCAGTTTACAGTCTGGATTTAAAATCATTATAGCCAAATTTCTTCAGTGTCACGATAGTTCCGTCTGCTTTTTGAAGGATGATATCCGGCAGTGGCATTCCATTGAACGTGTTGTTCTTTACCATAGAATATATCGCCATGTCACCGAATACAAGCTTGTCACCGATACTCAGCGGTTCATCGAAAGAGTATTCGCCGATAACGTCTCCGGCAAGACAGGTTTGCGAGCCGAGACGATACGAATACGGCTTTTCACCAAGTTCTCCGGAGTCTATAAGCGGCGGTCTGTACGGCATTTCGAGAACATCCGGCATATGACACGCAGCAGATGTGTCCAGAATTGCGATAGGCATATCGTTTTCAGTGAGATCAAGTACTTCGGTTACAAGGTATCCTGCATTGAGAGCAAAAGCTTCACCGGGTTCGAGATATACCTCCAGTCCGTATTTCTCCTGCATCCGTTTTATGCACTTTTCAAGAAGCGGAATATCATAATCCTCTCGTGTGATGTGATGTCCGCCGCCGAAGTTTATCCATTCCATTTTCGGCAGTATATCACCGAATTTTTCTTCGATTGCCTGTAATGTTCGTTCAAGATCATCGGAATTCTGCTCACATAAAGTGTGAAAATGAAGCCCTGAAACGCCATCGAGATCATCACGGTGGAAGTTTTTGTTTGTTATTCCAAGACGTGATTTCGGTGAACATGGATCGTATATTTCATGTCCTTCCTGAGTTGATAATTCCGGATTAATACGCAGACCGATTTTCTTTCCGGCTTTCAATACCCTGTCACGGTATTTGTCAAGCTGTGTAAAGGAATTGAAAATGATATGTCCGCAGTAGGAGATAATTTCATCAATCTCATTTTCACGGTATGCCGCAGAAAAAACGTGATTTTCCATTCCCATTTCTTCAAAGCCGAGACGAGCCTCGAAAAGTCCGCTGCACGCTGTTCCTGAGAGGTATTTCCCTATGACCGGATAGACGTGATAGCATGAAAAGGCTTTCTGTGCAAGGAGAATTTTCGCTCCTGTACGCTGCTCAACTCCGTGAAGTATTTCAAGATTCTGTATAAGCTTTTCCTCGTCGATTACATAACACGGAGTCTGAAGTTTCTTTAATTCTGTGATTTTATTCATTTCAGTCTTCAAGGAATTCGTTCATTGTCACCTGAACTCTCGGATTTCCGTTCTCATCATCCTCGATCATTACAGCTTCTTTAATTCTGATAGGTGAGTTAGGTGATGAAATAGCATTGTCACTGCCAAGTGAACGAGGAACCTTAAGGAAATCATCGACTACTTCCATACCCTCAGTTACTTCGCCGAATGCCGCATAGTTTCCATCGAGGGAGGAGCATGAATCGTCATAGCAGATGAAGAACTGGCTTGAAGCACTGTCGGGATCCATACTTCTTGCCATAGAAACAACGCCTCTCTTATGAGAAAGTGTGTTGCCTACGCCGTTTGAAGAAAATTCTCCTTTGATAGTTTCCTTGCTTCCGCCCATGCCTGTGCCCTGAGGATCGCCGCCCTGAGCCATGAATCCCTCAACTACACGGTGGAATATAAGTCCGTCATAGAAACCTTCACTTACGAGATTTTCAAAGTTTTCACAGGTTATAGGAGCGTACTCCGGATAGAGCGTGATTACAAATTCTCCGCCTGTGGATGTTTCTTCTGATACAGAAGTGTTGTTTTCTGATGATGTATCATCTGAAACAGAAGTGTCTGATTTTGAAGTTTTTTCGTCTGTACTTATGTCCTTTCCGCATCCTGTAAAGATAAACAGTGCGGAAAATGCTAATGCTAATACTTTTTTCATTTTAAATACTCCTTTATAATAATTATTCATCGCGCTTTTTCTTTTCTCTGCGTTCTGTCTTGCGTACATAGGCGATGGATGATATCGGGATTATACACTCGAAACGTGCATCATCCACGAATCTTATCCAGCCTTCGCCGACTTCTTCGATAATTCCATTATAACACGACTGATCGAGGATTCCTATTGAACATTTTTCATTTATATACTGTGTGAGAATTTCATCTAATTTCATTTACGTTTCCTCCTCAGTCAACGAGAACGGGGTTGAAATCCTCTTCCCATGGAAGTCCCCACTTGTTGAGAGCTTCCATAAACGGATCAGGATCAAATTCTTCGATATTGTATACGCCAGCCTTGTTCCACTGACCTGTCATGATCATCATTGCACCGATCATTGCCGGAACTCCTGTTGTGTAGGAAATAGCCTGTGAACCGACTTCCTTGTAGCATTCCTGATGATCGCAAATGTTGTAGAGGTAGTAATTCTTGTCCTTGCCGTCCTTCTTTCCACGGAAGATACAGCCGATATTTGTCTTGCCGACAGTTCTCGGGCCGAGTGAAGCCGGATCCGGAAGAACTGCCTTGAGGAACTGAAGCGGAACGATTTCCTTACCCTCGTACATGATAGGCTCAATAGAAGTCATGCCTACATTTTCAAGGCACTTGAGATGTGTGAGATAGCTCTGACCGAATGTCATAAAGAAGCGGATTCTCTTGATGCCCTTGATATTGAGAGCGAGAGATTCAAGTTCTTCGTGGTGGAGAAGATACATATCCTTTTCGCCAACGCCCTTGAAGTCATACACACGCTTGATCTCCATAGGTTCAGTTTCGATCCACTTGCCGTCCTCGATGTAGCTTCCCTTTGCAGAAACCTCACGGATGTTGATTTCAGGGTTGAAGTTTGTTGCAAACGGATAACCGTGATCGCCGCCGTTGCAGTCAAGGATGTCTATATAATTAATTTCATCAAAGTGATGCTTCATAGCGTATGCGGAGAATACACCTGTAACACCGGGATCAAAGCCGCTTCCGAGGAGAGCAGTGATTCCAGCCTTTTCGAACTTCTCACGGTATGCCCACTGCCACTTGTACTCGAATTTTGCAGTATCAAGGGGTTCGT
>JAZNBR010000009.1:0-22137 GCA_045587105.1 Ruminococcus sp. | reverse complement strand
ATACAAGTATTGGCGAAGTGAATCCGGAGCTTATGAACGATTCTGATGAGGAAACAATTTTGGAGGATATGGGCGGAAAGGAAAAACCCATAGAAAAAAGGAAAAAAGGAAAAGGAAAGAAAATATCGTAAAACAAAAGCGGCAAAATCAAGCCGCTTTTTTTGTATAAATTATATAAATATAGTAGAAATATGGATTTTTTTTAAAATACTGTTGACTTTTATAAAAAGATAAGATATAATAAAAACAGATATAAAAAAGTAGAACAAAAAAGAAGGAAAAGCAAAAACGTTTATACTGTTCAAAACAGACGCAGATGTTTTTCTTTTAGTTGAATGAATTGATCAGCAAACTGATGAACCTATATACTGAGCGGTTACAGTGGAGTTGTTATTTGTGTTTGTGCATCGTACTTTGTGCATAAGTGGAATAAACAGCGTTGGGAATGACGGATGTTGTGAAAGGAAGAATACTACAAGTTAGGCATAGGCGTCTTTTGTTGCATATATCCTTGGAAAACATAATAATTGAAAAGCTTGCAGAATTCTATTTGATGTCTGCGGTATCAGACGTGTAATCGGACCTTGTACTATCGGACAGAGCAGTGCTCGGATATGTTTACAGCAGTCTGGATCAAGGATTGAAAAACAGAAGGATGTGAATTTTTAGATCAATTTCTGTATGATTGATACCAATGAATTACAGTGTTTTTTTGCGGAAGGCTTTCGGACAAGGAAGAACCGTGGTTATAGCAAATGCTTACTGCATTTGATTATAGGGCGTTGTGATTAATTGCTTTATAAAGATAATTGATAAATCTGAAATTATTGTGATTATCCGGGAGGTTGCATATCCGGACAGAAAAATGTGTGGAAAATCAAAGGAACAATAGAACAACAGTAGACACAAAAAAGGAAACGAAAAAAAAATAGAAAAAAACAAAACAAAAAAAGAAATAAAGCGGAAAAACCGCTGAGCATCCGGAGTAATCCGGAAACAAAGTGAAGAACAAAATTATCGGAGGATAAAAATTAAAGAATGGCAAAAAGACAGCTTAGATGGGGTCGTGTCTTTCTTGCAATGTTTGGACTGTCAGTATCTATATTTGCAGTTGACGGACTCCGAAGAGATTTAACTGAAACCAAAAACAATATTACCGTTGAAGGTGATTTTGTTGAAAAAAATTCCGCAGAGGCCGCTGATGTAATAAATAAAGAAAATTCAGTTGTACTCGGAAATAATGGTACTCAGTCATCTACCGTCTTTGAAGGTGTTCAGAATCTTGGTTATTCTGAACTTAGCGTTCCGCCTTCAAAACTTAATTCAGGAGCGCTGGTTATAATTAATAACGAATATCCTGCGGACGGCAACACCTCATCCGGTATGGTCAGTCTGCTTAAAAATAAAAGCGATAATTATTCGCTGATTAACGAATCTATTAAGTTGAATCAGGAAGCTGCTGACGCTTTGAATGAAATGATGGCAGCTTATAATAACGCGACAGGACTTTCCGATTTTATTGTCTATGGTACTAATGATACTTTCACCGGTGAAGGCTCTTTATGTCCAGAGTATTTTCCGGAATCCGTTACCGGAAAAACAATTGATCTTGCTGTACTTGCTTATGGCTCACCGATAGAGTTTGACGGTAAGGACGCAGAAGGTTGGATTGTTGATAACTGTCACGATTATGGTTATATAGTAAGATACCCACAGGGAAAGGAAGCGACCACAGGTCATGAATACTGTCCGTGGCATCTTCGCTATATTGGCCAGCCTCATGCTGCCCTGATGAACGAAATGGGTTTGTGCCTTGAGGAATACATTGAATTCCTAAAAAACTATACATACGGAAATGCACTTATTTACTCTTTTAATGATGTAGAATATGAAATTTATACATCAGAAGCAGTAGGTGAAACTGCTTCTACTCGTGTTCCAATTTCTGGAAATTATACTATTTCCGGTGATAATATAGGAACGTATATTATTACAGTTGAAAAAAACTGAACGGGTGTTAAGTTTATTTCAGCCAGTCTTCGGACTGGCTTTTTTTGTAATATAAGGAAACCTTGTCTCATATAAATTACTGAGGTGGTCTGTATGAAAAAAATTTTACTTCTGATTTCGTGTCTCATAATAAGCGGAAGATTTGATATTCTACATAAAAGCAAGGATACTCTTCCGCTGCCTGAGTCATACATTTTGATGGAGTGTAGTACGCGGACTGTTCTTCAGGAGCATAATTCACACGAAAGACTAAATGTCGGTTATCTGACGAAACTCATGGCTGTTTTACTGATAGCTGAGGATATTGAGGCAGGAAAATATTCGCTTGAATCTGAGATTACTGCTCCGCAGGCTGTTTATGGCATGAAAGGCTCAGTTATCTGGCTTGAACCGGGAGATAAAATGACAGTTGATGAACTATTGAAGAGCGTTATTGTCGGCAATGCCAATGACGCTCTTGCGGTTCTTGCGTGCTGCTCAGGCGGAGATATTGAATCCTTTGTTATGGATATGAATACACATGCTTTTGATCTCGGACTCAGAGATACTGTTTTCTGTTCACCGTATGGTTTTTATGATTCCCGTGAATATACGACTGCGTATGATATAGCAATAATCTGTGCGAAATTATATGAATATGATTTTTTACAGCCATATTTCAAAACATGGCGTGACTTCGTTGATAATGATCAGGTTGAACTTGTGAATGAAAATACATTATCAAGAACATACAAAAGACATTGCGGATTCAAAGCTTCACACTCTGAACAGTCCGGATACTGCATTGCTGAATGTGGAAGCTCCGATGATGGTACCGCTTTTATTTCAGTTGTTCTTGGTGCGGAAAATGAAGATATTTCATTCGGGAATGCTAAAAGGCTGATTAATGCCGGATTCAGCGATTATAAAGTAACGGATTCGTATTTTCCTGATGAAATGATCAGACCGGTTGCTGTAAAAAATGGGATAGAATCTGCTGTTGAACTTGGATTGAGCGAACAGGGAAATATTGTTGTACCGAGAGGTACATCGACACTGAAAATGGTTAGTGTAATTCCGGAATATCTGACAGCACCTTTATCAGAAGGAGACAAAGTCGGACGTGCTGCTGTTTATAATGGGAAAAATCTTGTCTATGAAACTGATATTATTGTAAAAAAAGATATAGAAAAACTATCTTTTTCATTTTTGTTAAAGAAAGTGTTGCTAAATATTACAGAATAATATGTTTAAAATTGTTGTAAATAAACAAAAGTTTAAATATTCCTCTAAAGGTACTTGAAAAAATCTTTAAAATATAGTATCATAAAGATGGTAATTTATATTGTCCGGAATTATCCGTACATATTGGAGGTAAATAAACAATGTCTTTAAAACTCAACACCAAATATCTGCAGGATTTCATCAATCCTGATGAAATGGCTGGCATAAAGGCTCAGGTTGAAGCAGCAGCTGAATCACTTCACAGCAAAACCGGTCTTGGCAATGATTTCCTTGGTTGGGTAAATCTTCCTACTGATTATGATAAGGAAGAATTTGAAAGAATCAAGGTAGCTGCTGAGAAAATCAAATCCAATTCTGATATTCTTATCGTTATTGGTATCGGCGGTTCATATCTCGGTGCAAGAGCTGCAATAGAGCTTCTTAAATCTCCTCTTTACAATAATATGAAGAAGGATACACCTGATATCTACTATGTAGGAAACAGCATTAATCCGACTTATCTTAACGAGGTAATTGCTCTCTGTAAGGATAAGGATTTCTCTGTAAACGTTATTTCAAAGTCAGGTACAACAACAGAACCTGCTCTCGCCTTTAGAATCTTCAAGAAAATGGTTGAAGATAAGTATGGCAAGGAAGGTGCTAAGGATAGAATTTTCGCTACAACAGACAAGGCAAGAGGAACTCTCAAGAACCTCTCTGACGCAGAAGGCTACGAGACTTTCGTTATTCCTGATGATGTAGGAGGACGTTTTTCTGTTCTTACAGCAGTAGGACTTCTTCCTATCGCTGTTGCAGGATGTGATATCGACGCTCTTATGAAGGGAGCTGCAAAGGCTCAGGCAGATTTCTGTGCTGATTTTGAGAACAACGATTGTTATAAATATGCTGCTCTCAGAAATATCCTTTACAGAAAGGGTAAGTCAGTAGAAATGCTCGTTTCTTATGATCCCAGCTTTGTAATGATGTCTGAATGGTACAAGCAACTCTTCGGCGAAAGCGAAGGCAAGGACAACAAGGGCATTTTCCCTTCATCTGCTGTATTCTCTACTGATCTCCATTCTATGGGACAGTATATTCAGGATGGTGCAAGAATTCTCTTTGAGACTGTTGTTGATATTAAGAATCCCAAGACAGATCTCTTCCTTGAAGAAGATGCAGAAAACCTTGACGGACTTAATTTCCTTACAAATCAGAATATGTCCGTTGTAAACAGAAAAGCATTCGAAGGAACAGTTCTTGCTCATACAGAAGGCGGAGTTCCTAATATTATCCTTGAACTTGAAGATACAACAGAAGAAAGTATAGGATACATGATTTATTTCTTTGAAAAAGCTTGTGCCGTTTCAGGTTATGTTCTTGGTGTGAATCCCTTTAATCAGCCTGGTGTTGAAAGCTATAAAGCAAATATGTTTGCACTTCTTGGAAAACCCGGCTATGAGGGTGCAAAAGCTGCTCTTGAAGCAAAGCTTGGTTAATCCGGAAATATGCAGTGTTCCGGCGTAAGTCAGGGACAGGCATTCAATATATCAAAATGCAATAAAATAATCACAATGCCTTACGGCAATGGAAGGAGTAATTATGATTAAACTTATTACCGGAAAAAAAGGAACAGGAAAAACTAAGATCCTTATCGATCAGATCAACGAAGCAGTTAAGTCTACAAATGGCAACATTGTTTGCATTGAAAAGGGCGATAACATCAGACGTTCCATCAGCTTCAGAGTAAGATGGTGCGATTCTGAAAGCTTTGCAATTGATAACTACGACGCATTCTATGGCTTTGTAGCAGGTATGCTCGCTGGCAATTTCGACATCAAGGATGTATTCGTTGATGGTATTCTCAGAATGGGCGGCAGAGATTATGAAGCTCTCGGCAACCTCTTTGAAAAGCTGGACAAGCTTACAGGTGATGAAGCAAACGTTATTTTCACAGTATCAGCTGATAACGATGAGCTCCCTGAAAGCGTAACAAGATTTATCAAATAAGATTCTCACTAAAAATTAATACTTTTTTACGCTGAACTATTGACATATTATGTCATTTGGTGTATAATATGATTTGTGATGCTCTTAAGGATTTGAGATATGAAGATTAATTTAAAACAGATTTTCAATATTATTGGTGAGTCGAAGGATATTGAATATGATATAAATGCGGAAGAACTCTCCGGCATAAAGGGATACGAATTTACTTCGCCTATAAAGGTGAAGGGCAGGGTGTATAATCGTGCTGGTATCGTTAATCTCAGATACTCCGTTGTTTTTTCCCTCATGATCACTTGTGACAGGTGTCTTAAAGAACTGATCAGAGTTCATCATTTTGATTTCGACCATATTGTTGTTCCTTCTTTGAGCGGCGATAATGATGATTATATCGTTGCTGAGGGTGAGAGCATTGAACTGAATGAAATTGCAGTAACGGATTTGCTTCTGCAGCTTCCAACAAAAAATCTCTGCACTGATGACTGCAAAGGTCTTTGTATGGTGTGCGGATGTGATCTTAATGAATCCGAATGCAATTGTCTAAAAAATTGAGCAGTGATGCTCCTTAAGGAGGTGCCATAATGGCTGTACCAAAGAGAAAAACTTCTAAGGCAAGACGTGATAAGAGACGTTCTGCTGTATGGAAGCTTGATGCACCGGCTATGTCCAAGTGCGATAACTGCGGCGCATTCAAAGCTCCGCACAGAGTCTGCAAAAACTGCGGTTTCTATAAGGGCGTTGAAGTTCTTAAAATGGATGCTGAATAATCAGCTTTACACGACCAATGAGAAGGAGAGGAGGAGTATTCCTTCTCTCCTTTTTAACATGGAGTAATTATTATGGTAACAATTCAGAGCGTTATCCTTGGTTCCACAGCAGAAAAATGCGGAATAATATCCGGGGATATTCTCGTAAAAATAAATGATCATCCCATAAATGATGTCCTCGATTATATGTTCTATTCAGCTGAAAATAGCCTTAAAATAGAAATTCAGCGTAAAGGTGATACTATCTGCATAGAAGCTGAAAAAAATGAATACGATGATCTTGGTCTTGAATTTGAAACGTTTCTGATGGATTGCAAGCAGTCCTGTCGGAATAAATGCGTCTTCTGCTTTATAGATCAGATGCCTCCAGGGATGAGGGAAACGCTTTATTTCAAGGATGATGATGCAAGACTTTCATTTCTTCAGGGAAATTACGTTACGCTTACCAATCTTGAACAGAAGGACATAGACCGGATTATCAATATGAAGCTGAATATCAATGTTTCTGTTCATACAACAAATCCGGAACTTCGTGTAAAAATGATGAATAATCGTTTTGCCGGAGAAAAACTTGAATATATCCGTCAGCTTGCTGAAAATGGAATTATGCTTAACTGTCAGATTGTGTGCTGTCCCGGATTGAACGATGGTGATGAACTCAGACGTTCCCTCACTGATCTTGGAGAGCTTATGCCGAATATTTCCAGCATGGCTGTTGTTCCCGTCGGATTGTCACAATTCAGGGAAGGTCTTTACCCGCTTACACCTTTTACAAAAGAAACAGCAGGAGAGACAATAGACATAATTGAGGAGTTTCAGCAGGAATTTCTCAGGAAATTTGGCACAAGAACTGTTTATCCTTCAGATGAATTCTATCTGATCGCAGAGAGAGAGCTTCCTTCGGCAGAAAGCTATGAGGATTATCCACAGTATGAAAATGGTGTAGGAATGCTCCGGTCACTTATTGAGGAGTTTGAAGACGCTCTTAAAAACGCAGAATATACTGGCGGGAAAAGGAATATTTCTATTGCAACAGGGTATTCTGCTTTTGATACAATTAATAAACTTGCAGGAATGGCAGAAGTAAGATTTCCTGAGCTTGAATGCAGAGTATACGCTATCCGGAACGATTTCTTCGGCGAAACTATAACAGTTTCCGGTCTTATAACCGGTCAGGATCTGATTTCACAGCTCAGCGGAAAAGAACTTGGTGTAGAACTTCTGATTTCATCGTCAATGCTCAGAAGTGGCTCTGATGTATTTCTGGATGATCTTACTGTATCAGATGTTGAACAGAAGCTTAATGTTACTGTAACTGCTTCAGACAATGACGGATATAATCTGCTTGATGCAATATTAGGATATAAATAGAAAGGAGATGTTAAAAATGGCTATACCGATAGTTGCGGTGGTGGGACGCCCTAACGTAGGTAAATCTACGCTTTTCAACAAGCTTATCGGTCAGCGGCTTTCCATCGTCGAGGATACCCCTGGTGTTACACGAGATCGTATTTACTCAAAATGCGAGTGGAGAGGCAAGGAATTCATGGTCGTCGATACAGGAGGTATTGAGCCTGACAGTGATGATATCATTCTTTCCCAGATGCGCAGACAGTCGGAACTTGCTATTGAAAAAGCTGATGTCATCATATTTGTGACGGATATACGCTGTGGTGTGACTGCAGATGACTATACCGTTGCTCAGATGCTTCTTAAAAGCGGTAAACCTCTTATTCTGGCTGTAAATAAGTGTGATACCCTCGGTGAGCCGCCTATGGAGCTTTACGAGTTCTATAATCTTGGTCTCGGCGATCCATACCCGATATCATCCGTTCACGGTCATGGAACAGGTGATATGCTTGATGCCATCTACGATTTTCTTCCGGAGACTCATGAGGATGAATACGATGATGATTATATCAAGGTTGCGGTAATCGGTAAACCGAATGCAGGAAAATCCTCACTTATAAACAAAATAGCAGGGGAAGATCGTGTGATTGTTTCCGATATTGCGGGAACAACCCGTGATTCAACTGATACTGTTATTGAAAATGAGTACGGAAAATTCGTTTTTATTGATACTGCCGGTATCAGAAAAAAATCAAAGGTAACCGAAAAAATTGAGCATTACAGTGTTCTCAGAGCCTATATGGCTGTTGATAGAGCTGATGTATGTGTTATTATGCTTGACGCCGCAGAGGGATTTACAGAACAGGATTCAAAGGTTGCCGGATATGCTCATGAACAGGGAAAAGCATGTGTAGTTGCCGTAAATAAATGGGATCTTATTGAAAAGAACGATAAGACCATGCAGGAATTCCGTACAAAGCTTGAAAATGATTTCAGCTTTATGTCATACGTTCCGTTTGTATTTATATCGGCAAAAACAGGACAGCGTATCAATAAGCTATACGAGCTTATAAAATACACATACGGTCAGAACAGCATGAGAATATCAACCGGAATGCTTAACGATGTTCTTGCATACGCTACTACAAGAGTACAGCCGCCTTCCGATAAAGGACGCCGTCTTAAAATATACTATATGACGCAGCCGTCCACAAAACCGCCTACCTTTGTTACCTTTGTGAATAAGGCGGATCTTTTCCATTTTTCTTACAGAAGATATATTGAAAATCAAATTCGCTCTACCTTCGGACTTGAGGGCACGCCTGTACGTTTCGTTGTAAGAGAGCGGGGAGGGAATGATAAATAATGAATGTATTATTTTCTATTGTATTAGCTGCCGGTATCGGATATTTTCTTGGCAGTATCAATTTCTCAATAATAGTTGTAAAGCTCATGCAGGGCAGAGATATCCGTGATATGGGAAGCCGTAATGCCGGACTTACAAATACTCTTAGATGTGCAGGAAAAACCTGTGCTGCACTTACTCTTATCGGAGATATGTTAAAGGGAATTATTGCTGTTCTGATTTCAAGAGGTATCTGTGATCTTCTCAATGCCGGAATGAATCCCGGAGATGATACACACTATATCGGATACATTGCAGGCTTATGTGCTATTATAGGTCACGTTTTCCCGATATACTATGGTTTCAAGGGCGGAAAGGGAGTGCTTGTTGGTGCTTCATCGTTTATCGCTGTGGATTTCAAGGTGTTCCTTGCACTCATTGCGATATTTATAGTAATGCTGGCAATTACAAAGTATGTTTCACTTTCTTCTATTATCGGTACATCATATTGTCCTCTGGCAACTCTGCTTATGTCATGGATCGTCAACGGAGATGGATTCGGAAGGAGCTTCCTTTACATGATTTTATCACTACCGATGGTTGCTATGATTATATGGATGCATCGTTCAAATATCGAGCGTCTCATGAACGGAACTGAATCGAAATTTTCATTCAATAAAATTGACATATAAAAATAATCAGCATACATATAATTTGGAGGTACATTTATGGCAAAGGTTGTCATTCTCGGATCAGGAGGATTCGGTCTGAGTCTTGCGATTTCGGCTGAACATTGCGGAAATCATGATGTTACAGTATGGTCAAAGTTTCAGTCTGAAATAGATAGTATAAGAACTCACGGCGAGCATATTCATAAGCTTCCTGGTGTTCCTATTTCAGAAAGCATTGCTATGACAAGCGATATATCTTGTGTAAAGGGCTGTGATATTCTTGTTTTTGGAATACCTTCAACCTTTGTCAGAGATGTTGCAAGAGAGGCAGCTCCGTATATAGATCCTGATACGGTAATTGTAAATACCGGAAAAGGTCTTGAGGAAGGCAGCCTGAAAACTCTCAGCGAGGTCATCAGTGAAGAAATTGATAATGACAAGCTTGTAGTGTTGTCCGGACCGTCTCATGCTGAGGAAGTAGCAAGATGTATTCCTACCACAATTGTTGCGGCTTCCAAGAATATTGAAGCTGCAAAGTATATTCAGAAGGAATTTGGCAATAATTATCTGAGAATATATCTGAATGACGATGTAAGAGGCTGTGAAATAGGCGGAGCATTGAAAAACATTATTGCTCTTTGTGTTGGCATATGTGACGGGCTGGGATACGGTGATAATACAAAAGCTGCTCTTATGACAAGAGGTATACATGAAATTGCACGTCTTGGAAAAGCATACGGTGCAAATATTACAACCTTCAGTGGTCTTACAGGTATTGGTGATCTTATAGTTACTTGTACCAGTATGCACAGCCGCAACAGACGTGCTGGTCTTCTTATAGGGCAGGGGGTATCTCCGCAGGAAGCAGTCAGGAGAGTCGGAACTGTTGAGGGATATATGTGCTGTAAGGCTGCATATGATTTATCAAGACGGCTTGGAGTTGAAATTCCGATTACGGAACAGCTTAACGAAGTGCTTTTTAATGGCGGAGATGTTCGCCATGCACTCGGAGCACTGATGAACCGTCCGCAGATCTATGAGGAAATATGAGGTGTATTTATGATTAAAATTTGCGAATACAGAGGACATATAGTCAACTGGCGCAATCTCTGCGATGATCTTGGCATCTGCAAAGAGCTTTCGCGTGAAGAAAGAGAATCTGAAATTCTTGTTCGTGGCTATGAAAAATGGGGACATAATATCGGAGATCATCTTTATGGAATGTTTGCACTATGTCTGTATGATGATTCAAAAGATGAAACCTTCTGCATAAGAGATCATTTCGGAACAAAACCTTTTTACTACTATATCACTGAGGATAACAGACTTCTGTGCAGCACCATGATAAGAAACATCATGGAAAAGGACGGATTCGTCAAAGAGCTTAATATTGATATGCTTCAGATCTATATGTCATTGACATATACAGCAGGTGAGGATACTTTCTTCAAGGGATTGAAGAAGCTTATGCCCGGACGTTGGCTTTCATTCGTTAACGGCAAGCTTGAAATATGCCGTTACTGGACTCCTGAGTTTAATCCGGACAGCTCAAAAACACTTGATGACTGGGCTGATGAAATACACAATAATGTAAAGCAAATATTTACAGAAATCAAAACTGACAATGAAACTGCTGAATCCTTCCTTTCCGGGGGAGTAGATTCATCGTATGTTCTGGCAATGTCAGACGCAAAGGTATGTAATTCTTGCGGATATGATGACGAACGCTTTGACGAATCAGGCATGGCAGCTGGAACAGCCGCACTTCTCGGGCGTGAATTCAATCGCTGCGTTATTACTCCGGAGCAGTATTTTGATATTGTACCGTATGTTATGAAGAATATGGAACAGCCTCTTGGTGATGCTTCTGCGATTGCTTTTGCGATTGCTTGCAGAGAAACTGCAAAGCATACAAAGCTCTGTTATTCTGGAGAGGGTGCTGATGAATTCTTTGGAGGTTATAATATGTATCGCAATGCAGAGCGATATGGTGATAATCTGAAAACTTTCTATGTCGGAAATACCAACATTATGAAAGAAGATGAAAAGCAGCGTATCCTGAAGCATTATGATCCCGAGGTTCTTCCGAT
Source organism: Ruminococcus sp. (assembly GCA_045587105.1). GTDB lineage: Bacteria > Bacillota > Clostridia > Oscillospirales > Ruminococcaceae > Ruminococcus. Next base: position 10,697 of record JAZNBR010000009.1, on the reverse strand, counting down.
TAATATTGTTAAGGACATTTACGAAGAAATTGAAGGTCTTGATCCTCTATCAAAGATGTCTGATATTGATATTCAGATCTGGCTTGAAGGTGATATCTATCTGAACGTTGACAAGATGAGTACAGCTGCCGGACTTGAGATCCGTATGCCGCTTACAGACAGAAGAATTTTTGACATTGCATCAAGAATGCCTTCTGAATTCAAGGTAAATGCTGAACAGAACAAGGTGGCATTCAGAACAGCAGCTGCAAAAGTTCTGCCGGAAGAAATTGCATTCCGCAAGAAGCTTGGATTTATAGTTCCGATAAGAATATGGCTTGCAGATGAACATTACAATGCTGATGTGCGAGCTAAATTCAACAGTGACATGGCAGCAGAGTTCTTTAATACAGATGAAATTAATGACATATTCGCGGATTATATAAACGGTAATTCTGATAACTGGAGAAAAGTCTGGACTATTTATACGTTCCTTGTTTGGTACGAGGAATATTTTGTAAAAGATCCACTGTCTAAATAAAATACAGAGCCTCTTATGGGATGAATTATTACCATAAGAGGCTTTTTTTGTAATTAGTCCCCTCGGTCAAACTGGGGAACTAATTACAAACCTGCACCGGGTTACCCCGACTGTCACCTGAGGGTAGCGTCACGTTAGTGGAGTAATTTCTGCAGCTTGATTTAAAATTAGCAAGATTAAAACAATATCATCATTTTGGACATTGTTATTGTGAAAATTGAATTGACAGTCAATGGTATATATATAGTGTTAAAGTAGTATTACAGTAATATGATACAACTTTATATGCAATTACATTAAAAGGAGAGATTGAATGAAAAGAAAAATACTTTGTCTGTTTCTCTACTCGGTTATGTTGGCGTGTGTTATATCAGGTTGTGGCACAGATAAATATACAGCAAATACTTCGCCGTCTTCATCAACAGTTTCAGAAACAGAGTACAAAACAATGGAGCCGCCTGCGGAGGTATGGACAGAACAACATTTTTTTGATATTGCCTATATTTGTGGTAAAAAGGTAAGCCTTCCTGTAACTCTTGATAGTTTGGGAATCGACTTCGAATTTGACAAAAAAGCATTCAAGTTAATGAAAAAAACAATATGCTAAGGCAGATGTGCGATTTTTTAGGTAAAGTACGTATCGAAAATGTTGACAGTATCGATGATATTAATAGAGACACAACGTTAACAACTCTTCTGATAGATTCAAATTTATATGAAGTAAAATCATGCACTCCGGCAGTGATAAATGGACTTACATTTGGCGACTCTTATGACAGCATATTAGATTCTATGGGCAGCAACTTTGATAACAACGATGGTATTTGTGATTTTAAAGATATTAAATCAGAACGTAAAATGTGCAGTCTTTCGTTGAAAAATGAAGTGATCGATATAATCATTCTAAATTTTGAGTAAATTATTTTTCAAAAATAAATGGAGGTAATCATTATTATAGCTAAAGACCTTTACAAGTTTGTTAATTAGTTAGATACCGCACGACGGTTTATTTAGAATAATAAAAAAACCACGCATGTGCGTGGTTTTACCTTTAAATGGTGCGGATAACAGGAGTTGAACCTGCACCGAGTTGCCCCGACTGGCACCTGAAGCCAGCGCGTCTGCCTATTCCGCCATATCCGCATATTAATTCTCAACTTTATATATTATACCATACTAAAGGAGTTTTGTCAATAGTTTTTTTGAAATTTTTATGGCATAAAAGTTTCAGATTTAAAATTGCAGATATGGCTGAATTCTTTTACTTTAAATTGATCGTATCAATATATTCCTTTATCTCACGTTCAGCGAAAATGTATCTTTTATGAAATTCCTCTGCTGATATCCTCATAGCTCCGTTTCCGAAGATAATCATTTGTTCCGGACCATCAGAAGTTGCAACTCTCACACGATGCTTGCGTGAAAGCTCATGGCTTACACGCTCAATGTAGGTGTCAGCAGTTTCAGATTCCTTTGTGTATACAATATTGATATTAAGATACTTTTCAACATCACGGTGCCTGCCTTTAACCTTATAGGCATCAAATACAAGAATAAGCTCGCTGCCGTCGTACCCCTGATAGTTGCACATCATGTTAATAAGCTCATTTCTTGCAGCGTCAAGATTTTCGGCAGCTATTTTCTTGAGTTCATCCCATGCGAAAATAATATTATATCCGTCTACGAGGAGATAAGCCGGTAGACTGAGATCCGGAAGTTTTACTGGCTTGCTTTCAAGCGTAACTGCTTTTGTTTTCTTGAAAGCACGATGGGGATCTGTTTTCAATTTGCCGTAAGTTCTTTGAAAAATTTCCATCAGTTCTTCGTCCGAAATGGAAAATCTTCTGCTTTTTTCTCTCGGAATTTCCACTTCTTTGTATACTTCAAGACAAGAAGGGAGGTGCATCCTGCTGTGAACTTCATTCCACTTTACAATAAAACCAGCACCATGCGAACAGAAAACAGAATCAGCACTATTTTCAAGATCACTATCGCAGTCGTAACCGATAGCTTCAATTATTTCATCTGTATTATGGCACTCTCTGTATTCGCCGATATAAAGGCTCAGACGTCCTTTTCCACGGGTATAGCCTATAACCTCTGACTGATAGCTGTTCATTTCAGAAACAGGAGCAACGCCACTGATTACAGACATATCGCCAATTATTTCAGGCGTACTGAAATCAGCCGACATCTGTTGAAGATCAGAAATCGCCCTTCCTACACATTCATTAGGGATTTCCAGTTCGTATTCATAACACGGTTCAAGAAGTATACTCTCAGCCTGTCTGAGTCCCTGACGAACAGCACGATAAGTTGCCTGCCGGAAATCTCCGCCCTCTGTGTGTTTAAGATGAGCCTTACCGGAAGCAAGCGTTATTTTGACATCTGTAACAGGGGAACCCGTGAGCGTACCAATATGAGTTTTTTCCTGTAAATGAGTCAGAATCAGCCTTTGCCAGTTAAGATCAAGAAAATCCTGAGAACAATCAGTATCAAATCGAATTCCAGAACCTCTTTCAAGTGGTTCGATTAACAGATGAACCTCTGCATAATGACGAAGTGGCTCATAATGCCCCACACCTTCAACGGTATTACGGATAGTTTCCTTATATGCAACTGTTCCATCGGAAAAGCTGATATTATATCCAAATCGCTGCTGTATCAACTGTGTAAGTACTTCAAGCTGTATTGCTCCCATAAGCTGAATCTGGATTTCTCGGAGCTGATTGTTCCAAAGAACGTGGAGCTGAGGGTCCTCATCCTCCAGACGCTTCATATCATTAAGAACATCGTTTATATTCTTATTATCCGGAGCAATAACACGATAAGTCATAACCGGCTCCATAAGAGATCCGGATGAATTTCCGGCACAACCGATTCCCTGTCCGGCATGAGAAGAATTAAGTCCTGTTACTGTGCAAATTACACCAGCAGAAGCAGAGTCTGCTGTTCTGTATTTTTCACCTGAATAAAAGCGTATGGAGCTGATTTTCTCTTTTATTTCATCATCGTTCTGATTTACAAATGTAATTTCCTCACGCATTTTCAACTGTCCGCCGATTATCTTCATGTGAGTAAGTCTGTTGCCCTTTGCATCATAAGAAATTTTGTATATCTGTGCTCCGAAATCATCTCTGCGAGTTGGTTCGATAGTAAATCTTTCAAGAATAGAGAGGAATCCTTCAACACCGTTCATTTTCAGAGCCGAACCAAAACAGCAGGGGAATATCATTCTTTCAGAGATTGCTTTAGCTATGTCCGAATCAGTCAATGAACCACTATCAAAATATTTTTCCATAAGTTCTTCTGAACAAGCGGCGGCATTTTCATGTATCTGGTTATCATTATCGGAAAAATCAACGCATCTGTCAGAAAGTCTTTGCCTCAGATTATCAAGTACTGCTTGTTTTTCTGCACCGGTAATATCCATTTTATTCACGAAAATAAACACAGGAACGTCATATTTGCGGAGCAGTTTCCAAAGTGTTGAAGTATGGCTCTGAACCCCGTCTGTTCCGCTGATAACAAGGACTGCATAATCAAGAACAGGCATTGTACGCTCTGTTTCAGCAGAAAAATCAACGTGACCGGGAGTATCGAGCAGGAAAAAGTGAGTATCTTCAATTGTAAATTCAGCCTGATGAGCAAATATTGTAATTCCACGGCTTCGTTCAATATTATTAGTGTCAAGAGCAGAATTTCCGTTGTCAACACGTCCGGCGCTTCTTATCATTCCGCTTTTGTAGAGTATAGCTTCAGCAAGAGTAGTCTTTCCTGAATCGACATGAGCTGTTATTCCTATTGTAATTTTTTTCATCATATCACCTCAGAAAGCTATATAATACCGATTAAAGCAAGCGGAAGAAGAACGGCAAGCATCCCGAAATTCACAGCGGAGAATACAATAAGATACTGTACAGGACGCGAATTTTCTGATTTTCTGTAATACTGGAAGGATATCAGACTTGCCAGAGACGCTATAATTGTTCCAAGACCTCCGAGATTGACTCCAAGAAGCAGTGATGTGCCGTTATCTGTAAATCCGGACAGCATTACCGCCGCCGGAACATTACTTATAACCTGAGAAAGCAGAACTGAAACAGCAAGCTCACGTTCCTGAAGAACGTTATCAAAAAAGCTTCTTACGGACTCTATTCTTGCTATATTTCCCACAAAGATAAAGAAAAACACAAATGTTGCAAGAAGTGTATAGTCAACCCTGAGCAGAAGTCTGCTGTCAAGAATAAGTACTGATATAACTGCAATAATAAAGCAGATCCAGTCAGGAACAATCCGGAAAACAGTAAGGAGACAAATCACAAACAATACTGTATAGGCTGTGAAATGTACTTTCGATACCGACTTTTTTTCAAGTCCGTCAGCAGAACATTCCGTTGAAGGAAGCAGCATACCAAGCAACAAAAGAAGTACAAGGCTCAGTATTCCGGAAGGAAGCATCGTCTGAAAGAAATCAGATGACGTAAGTCCATATTTTTCGTATATATACAAGTTCTGCGGATTCCCAAACGGAGTTATCATGCTTCCAAGATTTGCAGCAGCTGTTTCCAGAACAATAGTGTAAATGCGGCTTTTTTCGTCAGGAATACGACTATATACAAGAAGCGTCAGCGGAACAAATGTCAACAATGCAACATCATTTGTAACAAGCATTGAAGAAAAAAAGCAGATAACTGTAAATGTTATTCCCAGCCTGCGGAGATTTCCGGCACGTTTCAGAAGAAATTGGGTGATATTCTCAAAAAGTCCTATACTGCGGAATCCGGCAACAGCTGTCATGAGACAGAAAAGCTGTATCAATACAGTACGGTTGCAGTATGTAAGATACTCACCATCAGGAGGAATGATGAAGACTGTTATCATGGCTGCTATAAAAGCAGCAAATAAAACAGGCTGTGATTTACAGAATTTCAGTATTTTCGAAGTCAAATTCAATACCACCTTTTTTTACTTTCGCAGCTGCCAGAATGCAACTGCACTGGCAGCCGCAACGTTAAGCGAATCAACGCCATTATACATAGGAATCTTTACTGTATAATCGCAAGAATCTATTGTCTGCTGCTTCAGACCTTCACCTTCTGTTCCGAGAATTACAGCAAGCTTTTCCTTATTGCAGAGTTCAGGATGATCTATTCCGACAGAATTATCTGTAAGAGCCATCGCAGCTGTACAAAAACCATGCTTCTTAAGGGATTCAACATAGTTTTCTGATGAATTCCCGAGATATGCCCATGAAATCTGGAAAACAGTTCCCATGCTTACTCTTACAGAACGCCGATATAAAGGATCACTGCATCCATCTGTCAGAAGTACGGCATCAAACCCCAGTGCTGCTGCTGAACGGAAAATAGCCCCCACGTTTGTCTGATTCATTATATCCTCTAAAACAGCTATGCGTGAGGCACTGCGACATATTTCCTCTGCATTATTCATCATTTTTCTTCTCATGGCACAGAGTACTCCCTGAGTAAGACGGAAACCTGTAATGGATGTAAGAATATCAGATCCGGCTGTATAAACTGGAATATTACCGCAGCGATCTATGATATCGGAAGCTTGTCCGCTGATGTATTTTCTTTCAATAAGCAGGGAAATAGGTTCATATCCTGCATCGAGTGCACGACGAATGACCTTCGGGCTTTCAGCTATAAAAATTCCGGATTCAGGTTCAAAATAGCGCAGAAGCTGTATTTCTGAGGTTTCCGCATATACAGACAGTTCTTTTGCTGAAAGATCGGTCACTTCAATTATATTTGACATGATTGCTCCTTTTTTATCAAAATTTTCGCACTATATTAAATATAGCTTTATAAATTATACAGCATTTTCCGTAAAAGGTCAAGTAATTACACAACTTAAAAAAGTTGTCAAAATCTATTGACATTATGATTTTTATATAGTATAATACATAAGGAAACACTTTATTAATTTAAAGCTTTACAGATTTACTGTCATTAAGAACAGTGAAAGAAACGGAGTTGGTATAATGAGCACAAAAACAGCAATATTCATTATTCTCGGCATTTATATCATGGTAATGGTCGGGATCGGCATTTATATGTCGAGAAAAACAAAGTCATCTGAAGACTTCATGCTCGGAGGCAGAAGCGTCGGTTCATGGCTGACCGCCTTCTCATACGGTACTACATATTTTTCAGCTGTTGTTTTCATAGGCTATGCCGGACAGTTCGGCTGGATGTACGGTATTTCCGCTGCATGGGTAGGAATTGGCAATGCAATAATCGGAAGCCTTATACCATTTTTCCTCATCGGAAGAAGAACACGTCTTATGTCAACTCACCTTGGCGCAAGAACAATGCCGGAATTTTTTGAGCACAGATTTGATTCCACAAAGCTGAAAACAATTTCTGCTTCTATTGTATTTATTTTCCTTATTCCGTACACAGCTTCTGTTTATAACGGATTGTCACGTCTTTTCGGAATGGCATTTGATCTCGGTGAAAACGGAGGTAAATACATAATCATTGCTATGGCTGTTCTTTCTGCTATTTATGTAACTCTCGGCGGTTATAAAGCAACAGCTCTCAACGATTTCTTTCAGGGAATCATTATGCTGATCGGAATTGCTACCGTAGTGATTCTTACTGTTCATGAAAAGAATGGTCTGTCCGAAGCAGTAAAGGCACTCAACGATATTGATGAAGCAGGTGCTCCGAAAGGCTCACTCGGATCGATATTCGGTCCGGACTTCCCGAATCTCCTTGGTGTTGTGATTCTGACTTCTCTCGGTACATGGGGACTTCCTCAGATGGTACAGAAATTCTACGCCATCAAAAATGAGGACGCTATCAAAAAGGGAGCAATTATTTCCACATTATTCGCACTTGTTGTTGCCGGAGGATCATATTTCATGGGTGGTTTCGTAAGACTCTACTGCACAGCGGATCCTTCAGAAAAAGGCAAGACTTTCATCGAAACAAGCAAGAATGGCAAGCTTCTTTATGATACTATGGTTCCTGCTCTGCTCGATACAGCACTCCCGAACATTCTTATCGGACTTGTAGTTGTTCTTGTACTTTCAGCTTCACTTTCCACACTGTCCTCACTTGTACTTACATCAAGCTCTACACTCACAAATGATCTTATCAAGCCTCGTGTAAAGAACTTCGATGATAAGAAGCAGATGATGTTTATGAGAATGTTTATTGCAATATTCCTTGTTATTTCTGTAATAATTGCTTGCAATCCTAATGCTTCTATCTCAACACTTATGTCATATTCATGGGGATCACTCTCAGGAGCCTTCCTCGGACCCTTTCTTTACAGTCTCTTTATGAAAAAGGTATCCAAGGCTGCCTGCTGGACAAGCTTCTGCACCGGCATAGGAATCAGCGTTACACACATGTTCCTTTTCAGCCTGAACATCAGTGCCTTTGACAGCCTAAAAAAATCCATAGTTGAATTAGACTGTCCGTTTAATATTCTTTCTCCTATTAATGCAGGCGCATTCGCAATGATCGTTTCACTGATTATTGTTCCTATTGTAAGTATTTTCACAAAATCACCTGATAAAAAAGTTGTTGATAATGCTTTCAGCAGTCTTGCAGTAAAGAAAAATTAACTCATAAAATCAAGGCGTATGCTTGACTGCATACGCCTTTTTTATATTCTCTGTATTTTCTGCATCATCAGACCATGACGATTGCAGTATAAATAGAGATAACCAGAACCCCTGATATTGAATCTACATTCTGCATTGCCTTCGGGATAAAGCTTCACAAGCTGAAATTTATCGCAGGTAACATAAGCAAGAAACGAAATATAATGCTTTTTTGTCATATCATGCTTCACGGAAACAAAATACTCATCCTCAACCTTTTCAATAATTATTCTGTGCGAATCATCTGTTTCTTCTGCTTCAAGAGGGGATAAGCTTACTCCGCAGCAGCTCATGATAATTTCGCCGGAAGAATGAATGATATTACCGCAGACAGGACAGACATATATTTTTGAACGAAGAATATTAGCTGAAACATTCTTGTTTTTTACTTCGTTGCCAGTCATCAGTTCTATTACTGAGACAGATAAAGCTTCAGCAAGCGGCTCCAACATAGAAATATCCGGCAAGCCCTTTGCAGTTTCCCATTTTGAAATTGTTTTAGGACTGACATCAAGCATATCCGCCAGTTCATTCTGTGTCATATTCTTCTGTTCACGCAGGCGTCTGATTACGCTGCCGGTTATATAATTGTTCATCATTATTATTGCCTCCTCATATCGTTATGATATAAGTATAGCACTACAAGAGACAATATGCAACCTACGCTTCGTGGATAAAGAATCTATCGTTATTGCACTTTTTAATTTTCAAGAAAATAATCATAAACGCTGAGCTTCTCTCCGGATGAAAGAGCTGTATAATATCTGAGGAGTAATGTCGCATCAGAACCGGTTATAATACCATCAGCGTCAATATCAGCAGCAATTTCCTGCTCCTTTGTAAGCTTGCTGTCACCGCTTGATGATATATTTGTGTATGCAGCAAGAATCATTGTTGCGTCAGAACCTGTTATAATACCATCGTTGTCAATATCTCCGAGCATACGATCAGAAACATTAATTTTTATCGGCTTTGCATAATCACCAGACGGGAAAAATTCTTTGATTGAAGAATTAGATTGTCCATATTTATAAAGTATTTCGCACTGGGCACCATATTCACCTGACATGAATTCTACAGTATATCTTCCGGCAGGTGTCTCGCTGTTAAACTCTGCTGAAAATCCTGCAAGAGGATAGTCATCTGAATTTTCTCCGGTAAGTTTAAATGTATTATAAGTCTGATTGGCATAAGATAAATAATGATGATTAAGTTCAGGATGTTCAGTCAGATATACATCTATATGTATTCCATCTTCATCTTTGATAACATAAGGCGATTTACCGCATAATGTCTCAGCATCCTTGAGATTTTTCAGAGTAATATACTCGCTTTCGGATTTCCATTTTGCAATTACATAACCCGTCTGCTTTTCATCATCATCAATATATACTTCAGCGTCAAAGGAATTGTTTTCACCTGTCAGCAGACTGGTATTTACATACACGGTACCGTTTTTCAGAATCTGTGCTTCCGGTGTTTCATAAGTCTTAAAATAAAGTGCCGGCTGATAATCAGCGTCCTTATCAGCAGCATCAGAGCAGGGGATAACCATCATTGATAATGCCGCAGCGATTGAGACCATAAAAGTTTTCTTTTTCATAAATAACACTCCTTATCAAATTAATTCGGTCATTTTTAAAACGATCTCTGCAACACGTTTTGCAGCTATTTTCTCAAATTCGTCAAAGGAAATAGCTCCTTCATCATCAGCATTGTCTGAGATACATCTTACACTAACATATGGCATTTCATTAAGGAAACAGCAATGTCCGACAGCGGCACTTTCCATATCAACAGCATATGGATCAAGTCTTTTCTGAATATCTGCTTTTACTTCATTGCTGGAAATGAATGCCTCTCCGGAAACAATTCTGCCACGAAAACTATTTATTCCTGCTTCATTACATACCTTTTCTGCAATGCTGATAAGATTCATATCAGATTTGAAAATTCCACAGTAGGGGGGATAATCCTGAAGGAAATGAAGATCAAGATCATGCGGCAGAACCTCAGTAGAGATAACGATATCGCAGACTTTCACAGAAGAATTCATTCCGCCGGCGATACCGGTATTAATCACACAGTCAGGGTGAAAATTATCAATAGCCGCTTGTGTACAGAGAGCTGCATTTACCTTTGCTATACCGCAGCAGGCATTGATGATAGTGTTGTTTTTATACTTGTTTATGTAGAAGTCGAAGCCGGAAAAACGTTTTACTTCTGCTTCGCCAAGGATATTTCTTATATCAGCAAGCTCTGAGGGCATTGCTCCGATAATCACAATAGTTTTCATAATAAAAGCTCCTTATCAGATAACATTTAAAGTATAAATCAATTATAACATAGCATATAATTAAAGTCAAGTATCCATATAATTCAAAAACGGAGCACTTTGTAGGATTACAATAGATATGAGACAATTTACAAAAAAAGGTAGCGGAGCAGCATAGACCTGTGTTACAGTTAAGTTGCGAGAAATAAAAGCAACAGGAGGTTAGCTGATCCGCTATGAATACTATAACACAAATAACC
>JAZNBR010000008.1:0-9487 GCA_045587105.1 Ruminococcus sp. | reverse complement strand
GCATATGCTTATTTGTCTTATCAGACGGCATATCTTATATGCCACTACAATGGGATATATATGGCAGCTCTGATGTCAAGTGTAATGTCAGGAGCAGGAAAGCTTGCTGAATATATTTCTTCATGTCGCAGTTCGGGAATCAATATCCTTCCGCCTGATATCAACAGAAGCGTAAAGGGCTTCCGTTTCAGAGACGGAAATATGTATTTCGGTCTGCTTGCTATAAAGAATATCGGCGGTGGACTTGCAGAAAAAATCATAGCAGAGAGAAAGCTTAACGGTAATTTCCATGGTTTACAGGATTTCTGTGAGCGTGTCGGGGGACGTGAACTTAATAAAAAGGCTCTTGAAAATCTTATCAAAGCCGGAGCTTTTGATAATCTCGGACTTAACCGCCGTCAGATGCTTGAATATCATGAAATTATTCTTGAAGATTGCGGAAGTACATCAAGAGGAATGATCGAGGGACAGCTTAATTTTCTTGAGATATCTGATTCTCAGGATACAGGATTCCGAATACCGTTACTTCCCGAATACGAAAAAAGAAAACTCCTGTCTATGGAAAAGGAAGCTACCGGTATGTATCTTTCCGGAAGTCCTCTTGATGATTACAGATACATTGCTTCGCTCATGCACACAAGAAGTATAGGAACACTTGTATCTGAGGAAGCTTCAATCAGAGATGGCGAAAAGGTAAAGCTTCTATGTACGCTTCAAAGCATAAAAAAACACGTTACAAAGAAAAACGATCAGATGTGCTTTATAACGGCGGCTGACGAGACCGGTGAAATAGAAGGTGTTGTTTTTCCTGATCTGTATTCCGTTATTGCATCACGTCTTACTGAGGATAATATTCTGCTTCTTAACGGAAAAATCTCTGTAAAAGACGAGAGCGTATCAATCGTATGTACATCGGCAGCAGGTGAGGACGAGTTCTTACGTCTGACGGAAAATATGAAGCTATGTATCAAACTGAAATCATCTGAAATCAACACTGCCGATCAGCTTACTGAGCTTTGCAGCCGTTTCAGAGGAAACACACCTATATGTTTTTATTTTACAGATTTCAAAAAAATGGTTATGCCTAAGAAGCGTCTGAATATCTATATATCAAATGAAAGCTTCAATGCTATTTCTGGTATTTTTGACGAATCACAAATCGGTCTGATACAATAAAAAATTATAGTTTTTCAGATAATATTAAAATTTATAAAAGAACGCTTGACTTTTTTTGAAATATGTAGTAAAATATAAATGTATGGAATTATGTTACGGAGTTCAATACCGTAAATTAAAAATAAATGCCCAAGAGCAGAATGGAGAATATGTATGATTAAAAAAATCGGTGTTTTGACAAGTGGCGGTGACGCACCGGGAATGAATGCTGCTATAAGAGCCGTTGTAAGAACAGCTCTCAGCAAGGGTATGGAGGTTTACGGCGTTCATAAGGGTTACGTTGGTCTTATTAACGGTAATATTGTAAAGATGGATGAAAGAAGCGTTTCTGATATCATTCACAATGGAGGAACTATCCTTTCAACAGCAAGATGCCCTGAGTTCAGAACAGAAGAGGGTGTAGAACTCGCAAGAAAGAAATGCGAGGAAATGGGAATTGAAGGTCTTGTTGTTATCGGCGGCGATGGTTCGTTCAGAGGTGCCGCAGATCTTTCTGCAAAGGGGGTTCTCTGTATTGGTATCCCTGGTACAATTGACAACGATATTGCCTGCACTGACTATACAATAGGTTTTGACACAGCTATGAACACAGCTATGGAGCTTATGGACAAGCTTCGTGACACATCACAGTCTCATGACAGATGCTCTGTTGTAGAAGTAATGGGTAGAAACGCTGGTCATATCGCAGTAAATACAGGTATCGGATGTGGTGCGACAGATATCATTACTGTTGAAGCACCTTATGATCTCGATGCTATTGCAAAATCAATGCTTGAAAAGAAAGCAAAGGGTAAGCAGTATTTCGTAGTTGTAGTTTCTGAGGGCGTTGGTCATACAGAGGAAATCGCAAAGGTTCTTCAGGAGAAAACTCAGATTGAAACAAGAGCTACAATTCTCGGACACGTTCAGAGAGGCGGATCTCCTACTCTCAGAGACAGAGTAGAAGCCACAAGAATGGGTTACTATGCTGTTGAACTCCTTGAACAGGGCATAGGCAATCGTGTTGTCGGCATCAAGGACAGCAAAATTGTTGATTACGATATTCAGGAAGCTCTCGCTATGACGAAAACTTACGATTCACATCTTCATAGAATTGCTGAGGAAATTGCATTCTAAGTCAATTATATATAAGATCAAGGCATCTGCTTATTTATCAGCAGATGCCTTTTTTCAGAACTCTGTAATTATTTTTCTTTCCGAAAGCTCAGATGCGTAATTCCATGATTTTATTTTATCTCCATTATAAAAATATCGTATTTTTTCCTGAGGTCGTTCATCGTCGCAGGTATCCACTATAATAAGCTTGATCTTCATTTTTTCCGGTATCAGAGCTTTTATGTAGACGCTGACGCTCTGACCAGGATGAATATTCTCCTTAAGTTCTGCGAGACCTGCAAGATTTGGCGCAAGTTCTACAAAAATACCATATTCTTCGATAGATCTGACGATTCCTGATACCGTCTCACCTGCATGAAAATCAGCTGCATTTTCATCCCATGTACCTAATAATTCTTTATGACTGAGACAGATTCTGTTGTTGTCATTGGAACGTACAATTGCTTTTATATACTGTCCGGTTGAGAAACGATCAGAAGGATGTGAAATTCTTGATACAGAAATTGCATCAATAGGTATAAGCGAGGGTAATCCGCATCCAATGTCCACGAAGCATCCGAATTGCTCCAGATGTGTAATTCTTGCATCAATAATATCACCGGAACTTAATTTTCTGGTATAGTTTGCTATACATTTTTCCTGTGCCTCTCTTCTTGACAGTATAGCCGTAATTTTACCTGAGATGTTTTCCCGCACATCCTTTACTATAAAGCATACTGGTTTATTCACCCGTGATATGAGGGCAATATCACGGGTTTTTCCTTCTGAAATTCCTACTGCTCCATCTTCCCTTGGAATAAATCCCTTTCCACATGGGAGATCAACAATAAGGTTATGCGAGCTGTCACATACTGAAACCCTTGCCTCTAAAATAATCTCCTTATTCATAGCCTCTCTGAGCCCATCAGCAGAAGAAATAAATTTTGAATTCTGATCAGATGCGTATAACGAACCTTCTGGTTTATAGATCATGTTTATACCTCCGTAATCTCTGTTGCCTTGATACTTCATTTTATGCAGACTGAAAACAGAATAGAACATCATGATCCTGAGTGTATATTCAGTCCTCCCATAGCATTAAAAAGCGACTTTACATCAGAAATACTGTCGCTCTCACATATAACATACGCTTTTGTTGTCCTGCTTCTGAATACCTCCGGTACAACATCCTCGCTTGCCGGAGATTCTATGACAGCAGTTAAATAATTAAATGTTGTAACAGCAGTAGGAATGATTGTGTATAGTGTTCCGTTTCTTAATTTCATGCTTTCTTCTGAACGTTTATTATAGATAATTCCTGTTCTGTGAATTCCACTTATACTCTCTTTTATTCTATGAAGTGATGCTTCTGCAAGCTCAGGAGCTTCAAATTCAGCCGATACTCTAGATACCATTGTACATTATCCTTTCAAATTTTAGTAGAGTTCAATATGTTTTATTGGGGGTTTTTATTATTTTTACACAAACTCAAAAAAATATACTCTATAAATATTGATTTAATAAAGAATTTAGGGTATAATTAAAAGTACACGATTTATTACAGTATAATTTTTAGGAGGAACTCTCATGGATGTCAGACCGGGCGATATATTAACAATGAAAAAAAATCATCCATGCGGCTCAAACGAAATGTACGTTATCCGTTCCGGTATGGATTTCCGACTACGCTGCGTGGGATGTTCCAGAGAGTTTATGACTCCGAGAAATAAAATCGAAAAAAATATTAAGAAAATAAAGCATCAGGATGAAGATATTTCCGGAACGATGCAGAAAAATTATAATCAAGGAGAATCCTGATGTTTGAAAAGCTTGCAGTTATGGCAGAAAAATACAATGAAATCGGCGAAAAGCTTTCGGATCCTGATATAGTCACCGACAATAAGCTGTATGCTCAGCTTATGAAGGATTATAAGAATATGACGCCTATCATTGAAAAATACAATGAATACCAGAAGGCACTTTCCACCTTCACCGATGCAAAGGAAATGCTTGATGAGGGGATTTCCGACAGAGAAATGAAGGAACTCGCTCAGACTGAGCTTGAGGAATCAAAGGAAGATATGGAACGTTTCGCTCAGGAACTTAAAATTCTGCTCCTTCCCAAAGATCCAAATGATGATAAAAACGTTATCATTGAAATCAGAGGCGGTGCAGGCGGTGAAGAAGCTTCTCTTTTTGCTAACTCACTCTATCGTATGTATACAATGTACGCCGAAGCAAGAGGATGGAAGCAGGAAATACTTTCAGCTAATCCTACTGAACTCGGCGGCTTCAAGGAAATAAGCTTTTCAATTGAAGGCAGCGGTGCATATTCCCGCCTCAAATATGAAAGCGGTGTTCATCGTGTACAGAGAGTTCCTGAAACCGAATCACAAGGACGTATTCATACCTCAACTGTAACGGTAGCTGTTCTTGTTGAAGCTGATGAAATTGAGCTTGAAATAAATCCTACTGACCTCAAAATTGATTATTTCCGTGCAAGCGGTGCAGGCGGCCAGCATATCAACAAAACTGAATCAGCAGTAAGAATAACATATCTCCCTACAAATGTAGTCGTTGAATGTCAGGATGAAAGAAGTCAGCACAAAAATAAGGATAAGGCAATGAAGATTCTACGTTCACGTATATATGAAGCTATGCAGGAAGAACACGATGCTAAAATAGCATCGGAAAGACGAATGCAGGTCGGAACAGGTGACCGTTCTGAAAGAATCAGAACATATAATTATCCTCAGGGACGTCTTACTGACCATAGAATAGGACTGACAATCTATCGTCTTGAGGATATTCTTAACGGAAATCTTGATGAAGTATTTGATGCACTTGCAACAGCAGATCAGGCAGCAAAACTTGCAAGTCAGGAAGCGTAAAAAAATATGGAAACAATATTACTTGAGGACTGTGAAGCTGATCTTATTAAAGCAGCTGATATTATAAGAGGAGGAGGAGTAGTCGGTATACCAACCGAAACTGTATACGGTCTCGGAGCCGATGCCTCCAATCCAGAAGCCGTAAAAAGTATATTTAATGCTAAGAACCGACCAGCGGACAATCCTCTGATCGTGCATCTGGCTGATTTTTCTGATGCAGAAAAATATACAGCAAATATACCGGAGCTTGCAAAAAAAATTGCAAAAAAGTTCTGTCCTGGACCTCTTACAATTGTTCTTCCGAAAAATGAAAGAATTCCTTCAATAACCTCTGGAGGACTTGAAACGGTAGGAATAAGAATTCCTTCACATAAAGTGATGCACCGGATAATTAAACTCTCCGGATGTCCGATTGCAGCTCCATCAGCTAATACATCCGGACTACCGAGTCCGACCTCTGCTGCTCATGTAATGGACGATATGAACGGTAAAATTAATGCTGTTGTCGACGGCGGACAATCTGAATTCGGTGTAGAATCAACTGTTATTGCGATAGAAAATAATACATCCGTCAGAATACTGCGTCCTGGATGTGTAACAAGGGAAATGCTTCTTGAATTATGTGACAACGTTATAATTGATCCTGCTATACTTCATGATCTTGAAGAAGGGCAGACAGCTTCATCTCCGGGAATGAAATACAAGCATTATTCTCCGAGTGCAGACGTTGTTATGATTGAAGGAGATATTGAAAAATTTATAGAATATGTAGCAAAATACAATTCAATGGACGTATATTCATTGATATATGACGAAGACGGGAAATATTTCCCGTACAAATATATGACATACGGCAGCACCAGTTCGGATCAGGCACACTGGCTTTTCCAGAGATTAAGAGAACTCGATGAACTGGGAGTAAAAAAAGTTTTTGTTCGTGCACCATCCGTTGACGGAGTAGGTCTTGCCGTATATAACCGTCTAATAAGGGCGGCGGGATTTGAGGTGATAAAGCTATGAATAGTCTGAATGGAGTAATGGTAGTAGGTCTTACCGGTCAGACCGGTGCTGGAAAAAGCACTGTATCAAAAATATTCGCTTCTAATGGATTTGCCGTTATAAACGCAGATAACGTTGCACGGCAAGTTGTAGAAAAGGGGAGCAGATGTCTTGAAGAGATCGCTGATTTCTTTGGTAACGATGTAATAAATACTGATGGTACTCTTAATCGTAAGGCACTCGCAGCGATTGTTTTTTCCGACAAAAGTAAGCTGGAGACACTCAATACAATTATCTATCCATACATCACTGCCTCTATTTTGAAATTAATCAGACTTCATTCCTCCCGAAATGAGAAGCTCATACTTCTCGATGCACCTACACTATTTGAAAGCCGTGCCGATGATTTCTGCGAAATAATTATTTCTGTTCTTGCAGATCCGGAAATCCGTAGAAAACGGATAATACTCCGTGATGGTCTTACTGACGAGCAGGCCAGAAAACGAATGAATTCACAGCTTGATGATGTGTTCTTTGAAACACATTCTGATTATATAATACATAATAACGGAGATCTTAAAACAGTTAACGATATATCCAAGGAAGTTTCTGATAAGATAAAGGAAATTTATTTGGCAAACATCAGCTGTGATGGACAATCCGTAGTAATTTGAAAGGAGTATTTTATGAAAAATACAAAAGAAATGATAAAAGATATGAAAGAAAAGCTTTTTCTCAAAAAAAAGAATGCTGTTTACAATATGACAGATGAACAGCTTGCAGATTGTGACAGCTTCTGTGAAGATTACAAAAAATTCATGGACATTGCAAAAATCGAGCGTGAAGCTGTTATATACAGTATTGATTTTCTTAAGAAAAACGGCTATGTTGAATACAAAAAAGGAATGAAGCTCAACCCCGGAGATAAAATATACAGCAATAACAGGGGAAAAGCAGTTCTTATTGCAGTTATAGGTACAGCACCGATAAGTGATGGTGTCAGACTCTGTGTAGCCCATATTGATTCACCACGTCTTGATCTCAAGCAGAATCCTCTTTATGAGGATAAGGAATTAGCACTATTTAAAACGCATTACTATGGCGGAATCAAAAAATATCAGTGGACAGCTATTCCGCTTGCTCTTCATGGTATGATCTGCAAGGCTGATGGAACCGAGGTTTCTGTATCCATAGGAGAAGATGAAGACGATCCTGTTTTCTGTATAACCGATCTTCTTCCGCATCTTGCAAACGCTCAGATGGCTAAGCCTCTTGCAAGAGGAATAACAGGTGAACAATTAAATATTCTTATCGGATCACGTCCGTTCAAGGATGATGAAGAAAGTGGTGCTGTAAAACTTAATATCATGAATATTCTCTATGAAAAATACGGCATTACAGAAGCAGATTTTATTTCCTCTGAGCTTGAAGTTGTCCCTGCATTCAAGGCAAAGGATATAGGCTTTGACCGCAGTATGATTGGTGCGTATGGTCACGATGACAAGGTGTGTGCATATACTGCTCTCCGTGCAACTGTTGAATGTAATAATCCTGTTCATACAGTCGTTACCGTTCTTACTGATAAAGAAGAAACAGGAAGCGATGGAAACACAGGTCTTTGCTCATCATACCTTGAATACTTTATTTACGATCTTGCAGAAGCCCTTGGTTCTGACGGCAGAACAGTACTTTCAGCATCTGAATGTCTTTCTGCCGATGTAAATGCTGCATTTGATCCTACGTTCCCAGAAGTAAACGAGAGAAATAACTGTGCATACATCAATAAGGGTGTTGTTATCACAAAGTATACAGGTTCAAGAGGAAAATCCGGAACTTCTGATGCGTCTGCTGAATACACCGGCAAAATCAGACGTCTTATGAATGAAAATAATGTTATCTGGCAGACAGGAGAGCTTGGTAAGGTAGATGAAGGCGGTGGCGGAACTGTTGCCTCATATATTGCAAATCTTAATGTTGATACGATTGATCTTGGTGTTCCGGTGCTTTCAATGCACGCTCCTTATGAAATTGTTTCAAAGATTGACACATACATGGCATACAAAGCATTTTCTGTATTTGTAAACGATTGATATAAAAAAAGCGTCATTTTTAGAATGACGCTTTTTTATTATGATTCAAACTGACTGCTGTAAAGCTCATAGTAAAATCCAGCGTTTGCCATAAGCTCATTATGATTTCCCTGTTCGATTATATCGCCGTTTTTCATAACGAGAATAGTATCAGAATTTTTTATTGTTGATAATCTATGAGCGATTATGAAGCTTGTTCTGCCATCCATAAGCTTTGCAAAAGCCTTCTGTATACGTTGTTCTGTACGAAGGTCAATAGAACTTGTAGCTTCGTCAAGAATGAGCATGGGAGGATCCATCAACATAATTCTCGCAATACAGATAAGCTGTTTCTGTCCCTGAGAAAGCCCGCTGTTTTCGCTTATTACGGTATCGTATCCGTCAGGAAGCCTTTTTATAAAACCGTGAGCATACACGGATTTTGCCGCTTCGATAACCTGTTCCCTTGTAGCGTCGGGAACGCCATATGCGATATTTTCGGCAACAGTTCCAGTGAATACCCATGTTTCCTGTAAAACCATTCCGAAGTTGCTGCGGAGACTGTTCCTTGTTATATCTGAAATATTTTTTCCTGAAATCTCAATTGTACCGCTGTTTATATCGTAGAATCTCAGCAGAAGGTTTATTATAGTAGATTTGCCGCAGCCCGTGGGACCTACAATAGCAACACGTTCACCTGAACCAACTTCAAGGCTGAAGTTTTTTATAAGTTTGATTTTGGGTGAATAGGAAAATTCAACATCAGTAAATTTAAGTTTACCGTCACAATTGACGAGACTTTCTTTATCAGAATCATCGGGAATTTCTTTTTCATCAAGTACGTCAAAAACTCTTTGAGCAGAGGCAACAGCATTCTGAAGCTCTGCGAAAACGCCTGAAATCTCATTGAAAGGCTTTGTATACTGATTTGCATAAGCAAGAAAACTTGAAAGCTTGCCGACAGACATTTTTCCGATGAATGATACAGAACCTATTGCACCAAGAGCACCAAGAAGTCCGACGGCAGCATAAATCAGACCGTTTACAAATCTTGTTGTAGGATTTGTCATAGAGCTGAAAAAAGTAGCTTTTGCACCAATTTTTCCGTAATCTCTGTTAATTGTATCGAAGCGTTCTTCGGCACGGGAATCATAGACAAATGCTTTGACTATCTTCTGATTTCCCGCCATTTCTTCAGCGAGAGCAACCATCTCTCCTCTGAGCTTTGACTGCTTTACATACGAGGAATGTGTTGCC
>JAZNBR010000007.1:0-24658 GCA_045587105.1 Ruminococcus sp. | reverse complement strand
GCTTGAGGAGATACTTCTGAATTGCAAGAGCATCCAGATTTGTGAGTCCGGAACCAGGTTCACTACAATCTGCATTGACTGCTCCCTGCTTTGTCATAGCACTCTTATCAGAACCGCCAACATTATAGCTGTCAGGATTTCCGATAGCCTGCATGATAAGAATTGCATCGGAAAGTGTTACTTTTCCGTCACAGTTTGCATCACCGTACAATACATCAGCAGTAGGCTCATCAACAACATCCTCAGGCTTTGTACCGTCAGGCTCTACGCCCCATACAAGCTTTCCGCCTGCATAAAGAGTGATCTTTTCTGTGATAGCAGCAGCGTCATTATCATCTTCAAAGCTTACAAGATCGCTGTAACTGTAATCATTTGTGGAATCCCATACAGTATCGTAGGTTTCCTCGTTCATCTTGTTGAGCAGACCAAACTGATATACACGGCTTCCATAGAAATCACAGTTCTGCCATGAGATTTCAATATAATATGTGCCATTATCATCATACTTTACAGGCTCAGAAATAAGTGCCTGATTTTTACCATCAGTGAAGCTCTTTTCCTGATCGTAGTCAATACGGGTATAGATATAGCTTATATCCTCGCCCTTTTCAACCTGTTCACCGATATTGAAATAATATCTTGCCTTAAGATCGC
The DNA here is from genome assembly GCA_045587105.1 of Ruminococcus sp. Classification (GTDB taxonomy): domain Bacteria; phylum Bacillota; class Clostridia; order Oscillospirales; family Ruminococcaceae; genus Ruminococcus. Next base: position 24,004 of record JAZNBR010000007.1, on the reverse strand, counting down.
TCTCAAATTTAGGAGGATTTACTGTTCTGTTGTGAACAACAATCTTTATCTGAATTCCTGCTTCTGTTTCCTGACTCTTTCCTCCGGAAACGAAAAGTCCGGTCGGGAGAGGGTTTCCGTCAGCATCTACCTGATCGTAGCCTATAGCATTTTCAGACATATTGAAGTCAGGCTTGATATAGTTCTTATCTTCAAGCTCCTTGCCCTTTGCACCATAGAAGTGATAAAGTCCGGCAAGATCACCGCAGAAAGCAGCATTATAGTCATCGGTAACCTCGTTATAGATGAAGTCCTTTGTCTCATCACGGTGGAAGTCGTCTGCATCAGGACCTCCCACGAGAGCTCCCCAGAGTGTGTGAACCTGTACTATCGGATCATCCATGCTCTGAGTTGCAGAACAGTGTGATGAACGGTGATGTCCCTGTGAAGCAAAGTTTGTGCCATAACCGATCTCGTAAGCGTATCCCATGGGGTTGTCTCCGAGGATGTATTCCATCTGATCCTTTGCCCATTCAGCAAAAGTCATATCGCCTGTTTCCTTTGCGTATACCATTGCCTGAAGTCCGGCAGCTGTGTTGTATCGTGCAGAACCGTAATCGTTGAGCATTGCAAATCCGGCAGGAGTCTTTTTAAGCCATGCTCCGTCAGCTGTGGGAAGATCAGCAATTTCTTCAGCTGTGATCTTTGTATTCCAGATAACGTCATCCTGTCCGAAATATTTATGCTCTGTAACAGGAACATCGAATTCAGCAGCTTCTGCATCAGCAGGAGTCATTCCTGACCAGTATTCAAGATTCCAGCGGAAGATATACCAGTCACGGGAGATATTTGTAACAGGTGCAAGCTTTGCAAAAACGCCGCCCCATACTGTATCCCAGCAATGAACCCAGATATTCTGCCAGCAGTTTCCTGTATCAGTGATGATACGCTTCATGTATCCTGTGTAGGGATGTGCACCCATATCACCGGTTACAGTTTCGTCAACTGCGATGATATCTTCAATGTAATCGTAATTTTCTGTACAGTAGTAAAGCCATACAGCAGCCCATGCAAGTTCGTCATAGTCATAGCTTGAGGTGTAGAAGCCGCCGTCATAGCCAAGGCTTGTAGCTGTAGGTGTTGAACCGGGTTCCCAGTCCTCAGAATGAATCTCTACGGCAAAGTCATAAAGAGCAAGTGCATATTTGAGACATTCCTCTGCGTATTCCGGATCGGACTCCTTGAAGTTAAGGTAGTTGATCGCAAGTGATGCAGATGCACCGGCACACTGATCGGATGCGGGCATTTCAGTTGTAGCAAAGTATGCAGGTCTCTTAACCGCACATGAAGATGATGCAACTACGGTATTATCAACCTGAAGCTCAGGCGGACACCAGTAGTTATGGTCGTTGTTTCCTTCGCCTACCTGATAGCAGTATGCAACAACCTTTCCGTCATCATCGAGGAAAGTCGCCTTCATGAAGTAATCGTTTATCCAGCGGAGTTCATCCTCAACGTGCTTGTCAAGTCCGAGTTCCTTATATGATTCAGGGAATTCATAATATCCCCAGCCGAGTGTTGAAGCAGAATAGCTTCCGGGAAGTCCGAATTTAACGTGGTCTCCGGCGTCATGCCAGCCGCCTGTGAGATCAAGTGTACCGTTTCCGTCAGGATCAAGATATTTCTTGTTAGCGTCGATAAATTTCTGAGACATATTTACGCCGACATAAAGACCTTCAGCAGCACTTGCACCGCCGTCGCCTGTTCCATCATATGCACCCTTGTCGTCTTCATCATCGTCAGAGGGTTTCTCGTCGTCAACGGGCTTACCGGAATTCACCTTAGGCATAGGATCCATAGGCTGAAGCGGAATTACGCCATCCTTTACATGGCAGTCGCCTCGCCATGAATAGTAACCGTCCTCAGCAACCTCATCTCCGCACTTGTTTGCATCATAGAAACAAAGTGCAAGCTGAAGGGCTTCGGCAAAGTTGTCGTAATTGTTCGGCTGACCAGGAGTTGTAACAGCTGCATTGACAGATACAACCGGAGAGGCAGTCAGAAGCATTGCCGATACAGATGCACAGGCAACAGACTTCTTAAATAAAGTGGTTTTCTTCAAAATAAGCATTCCTTTCAATTTATTTAATTCCCCCTGTAAATCTCACATTATAGGATTCACAGAAACTTCCTGCAATGCAGGTTTTAATTGGCTTTGCCAATTTAAATCTTAAAACAATGTTGCCTAAAATATACTTGATTCCGGAAAAAATCAGATAAGTGCGGCATATAGTTTAATATTCTTATGCCATACATATCTGATCGTTTCCGCAATTTTAAAGATGCTGATATTGATTATTCTTTTTCTGCAAGTCTTTTGAATACAAGTTCATAGCCGTCGTTTCCGTCCTTGAGTGAGCGATTTACACGGCTGATTGTTGCAGTACTTGCTCCTGTTTCTGTAACTATACTGTTATACACCTTATGCTCATCAAGAAGCTTTGCCACCTGAATACGCTGAGCAAAGGATTTGAGTTCAATGCTTGTGCAGAGATCATCAAAAAATTTATAACAGTCATCAACGGTTTCGAGTGTAAGAATAGCTTTGAAAAGCATATCCATGCTTTCAGATCTGATTTTGTCTATCATTGTAGTACTTCCTTTCAGAGGATGCAAGCATACCTCAGATAATTTCATACTTTACATTTTAACACATTATTACACAAAAGTAAAGAGCAAAATTAATAATAAATTTTGTTAACTTAAAATTTCTTTCCTACACTTTGTATATAATAGCATATTATGAACATTTTGTAAAGAGGATTTTTAAAATTCAGCAATATTTAATCAGCCATAAAGCAATATTTAGTCCATTCCGGAATAATCTTGACTTTTTCACGAAAAAAGGTTAAAATATAATTGGTGGAGCAATATCGAAAGGAATGATTATATGCCCGATTTCAGCCGCCTTGAAAAACACATACTTGACAACATTCTTGAAGCTCAGGTCAAGCTTGGATATGAGGGAAGATCCATGAGCCTGAACTATACTAAAAATTCCCTGATACATCTCCTCGGAGAAAAACTTTCCAGCGAAGATATAAAACAGACTCTTTCTGATTTTGCTGAATATACAGCTCCACGATTAGGAAAGCTTACAATAACCGACATTAAAAACGGCTTCTGTATTACTGTTCCACCGGAAGGAACGGCATATGTCCACACTCTTAACGATGGAAACGGCTTTATCTCCGCACTTGTTGAGGCAGTTCGTCAGCATCTCCCTCTGGATGATATTCTTGCTGTTTTCCGCAAATTTTCTGATTCTGTATCCGTAACCGAAACTGACAACGATGAATTTCAGTATCTCGTCTATTTTAAGAACGGTATCCCTGATGATTATCTATACTGCCTGACCGTTGATCAGGAAATTGATGGAAGCACCCATGTAACTTACCATCGGTTCATCAAAGAAGATTACGAAGATTTCAATTTCTGATAAAAAAGCGTGTACACGATTTTCTGTGTACACGCTCATTTTTATATAACTATATGTACTGGCATACCATTTTTCATAACAGGATAAATCTCGCCCTGAATCAGAGGCATAAAATAATCATATGATTCAGGAAGCACATCGTTTCCATCCTCATTTATCCACTCTGACGGGAAAAGCTTCTCAGAATTTGCGGCAGCAGCTGCGTCAGTTGTACCGATACTATAACTATACGGCTTGTCCGACTCACGGATGAATGTCATCATACAGCCGCTGCTTCCTGCAAGAGCTGCTCCAACAGCTGCTTCACCTATTGCAGCAGACGATTCAATATCCTCCGCAGATGCAATATGAGAGCTGCATCTCTGCATAACGTTGAGTTCTATTGATCTTACCTTGCATCCGATTTTCTCTGAGACAAGCTTTTCAAGGAATTTTCCGATTCCAGCAAGATATGAATGCCCGAAAACATCCTTCTGTCCTGACTGATATTCCTCTGCGGCAAACTTTCCATCAGCTGTCTTGACGCCTTCTGAAACAACAACAATAACTGCCTTATGTTCCTTCATTTTCTCCTTTACATCTGCTATGAATTTCTCACTGCTGAAAACAGCTTCCGGCAGGTATATGAGTTGCGGTGCCTGTTCACCGTTTACTCTGATACAAGACGCAGACGCAGCAAGCCAGCCAGCATGACGTCCCATTGCCTCTATGATTGTAACGGACGGCATACTGTATACATTACTGTCCCTTGCAATTTCCTGAACAGTAGTGCATACATACTTTGCAGCAGAACCAAATCCCGGACAGTGATCTGTTACACAAAGATCGTTGTCAATTGTCTTTGGAATTCCGATAATCTTTATATCCTCTATTTCCTTTTCACGCAGATACGACGAATATTTTGCAACTGTATCCATCGAATCGTTTCCGCCTATGTAGAAGAAACAGCCTATTCCGGCATTACGAAGCGACTCCGTTATCTTCTCGTATATAATACTGTCCGCCTCATAATCAGGAAGCTTTTTACGGCATGATCCAAGTACGGCAGAAGGAGTTCTCAGCAAAAGCTGGTACTTTTCTTCATCGCTTATGATCTGAGAAAGATCAACAAGACGATTTTCAAGAATTCCTTCAATTCCATTCATGACACCATAGATCTTGTCTATTTCTCCTGATCGCTGACCAGCACGCAATACTCCCGCAAGAGAAGCATTTATAGCACAGGTCGGTCCACCTGACTGAGCAATTGCTATGTTCATAAAAACACCCCGCATAACATTATAATACATTAATTATATCACACCATGCGACAAATTTCAACCATTATCTGATAAAATACTTCACACAACGCAAATTTCATCATATAAGCCCAAAATGCTTAAGTGCATTTGCAATTCCGTTATCGTCAATAGCTGTTGTAATGTACGAAACATATGGATAAACCTGTTCCGCTCCTCCCATTGCAATACTATTCGGTACTGCCTGAAACATCGGAAGATCATTCATGCTGTCACCGATAACATAAGCGTTTTCCAGCGGAATTCCAAGCTTGTCGAGTATTAATCTTATTCCTGTGGCTTTTGAAAATCCAAGCGGAACGTTTTCGTAGAAGCCTCCGCCTCTGTCAATAATATCGAAGTATTTCCCGACTACTGAACGATATTTTTCGACATCTGTTTTTTCATCCATCCACACAACAAACTTATCAAAGATAAAATCATCATCACCAACACGTCCGCTGATATCAATATCCGGCTCAACAAATACTTCAAGAAAATCCTTCAGAATTTCACTGGAAAAAGTTTCTTCATCAAAAAAATATCCGTCTCTGTCCTCATATACCGGAGTAACTCTGCATTCCCTCATAATACCTGCAATTTTCCTGCAGAAATCCTGATCAAGACGGTTTTCAGATATTATTCTTCCGCCGTATTCGACGTATGTACCACATCCGCAGATATATCCATCAAATCCAAGCTCTCTGATTCTGCTGCTTACATTGAAGGCTGTCCGTCCGGTATTAACGAATGTAAGATTTCCCCTTCTTCTTGTTTCTGCAATAGCTTCTCTTGCACTTTCCGGAATAGTTCCGGTTGCATCCTCTGTAACGAGGGTTCCGTCAATATCAAAAAATACTACTGACGGCTTATTTATCATCTCGCTCATCTTCCCACTGCCTTCCGAAGCTCATTAAAAAGCTCAGTATCGTCTCTGTTTACTTTTATATTCGTTTTTGCTGATGTTCCGTCAGGAAACTGTACGTTTACCTCAATTATACTTCCTTCAGTAACCCTGCCTGAAACCGCTTCGACAAATTGAATTGCTTTCGGATGATTATCTCTGAAAACTCCGAAGCAGCGTTTGAGATTCAGCAATGACGCCGGATTTATCATATTCATATCCTCTTTTCTTTAGTCTTTTTTATTACAAGCTGAGCACATACTCCTGTAAATGCTCCTGCAATACAGCCTGCAATTATCAATAACGGATAATACGCAAGAACTGCAAAAGATTTCATTACCACTGCCGCCGCAGCAATCTGTCCGGTATTGTGTAAAATCGCACCGATAATACTGCACAGCCACATCCATCGGATCGGAATTACTCGTCGGAGAAGAAGCATACCGGCAAGGCAGAAGGCGGCTCCTGACAGACTATAAATAAGTGCTGAAAATGTGGACGCAAACAATGTGCCGAGTATAACTCTCGCCAGCACAAGAAGAATAGTCTCTGACGCTTTATATTTATAAACGGCATATACCGTGATTATATTTGCAAGTCCGAGCTTTACTCCCGGAACAGGAATGATATCTGGAAATCTCAGTTCCACCACAAAAATAATCAGTGCAAGTCCCGTAAGAAGCGATAGCTCAGTAAGTCGTTTTACCTTCATTTTGTTCTCCCTATTCACTGAAACGTATCACAAGACGATGCGGCAGACAGATTATCGGAAGATGCTCATTTCTCAGCTCTCCGCTTTTTATGCACGTTTTATCGGGACAGTCTGCGTCAGATACACATATTGTACCGTCCATTATCGTGATTTCGTTCCAGCCATTTTCGCTTTCTATCCGGAAGCTTCTGTTTTCTTCCTTATTAAGGTCAAGCTTACAGACGACTTCATTATTGCTGAGTATCTCCACATATTGTGCAGAATCCTTATCCCTCGGAGCAAATAAAATAAATGAAGCTATAACAGAAATAACAAAACCAACGATTACTGCTCCGAGACAGATTTTTACGCCCTTAGTCACCAGCAATCACCTCCGCAGTCATATCTGTGAGATTTTTAAAACATCTGCTTATACCGGAAGTGTACATTATCTCATGCGATTCTGTCACAAGAATCATATCAAAATCACGCTTTTCACGCCAGAATTCCACTGCCTTATCCTTCCCCATGACAAATAATGCCGTTGATAACGCGTCACAGTAAAATCCGCTTTCTCCGATAACAGTCACTGAAACAAGTCCGCTGTCAGCCGGATATCCGTCCGAAGGATCAAGTATATGCCAGTATTTCTGACCATCCTCACCAACAAAAAAACGCTCGTAATTTCCAGATGTCACAACTGATGTCTCTCCCGTTTCAAGAACGCACATATCACTTTCTGTGTTAAATGGATCACGGACTGCTATCTTCCACAGAGAACCGTCCGGCTTTTCTCCGAGAGTCCTGATATTTCCGCCAAGATTTATAACTGCTGATTTTACGCCGTTTTCACGCAGATCATCAGCTATTTCATCTGAAGCATATCCCTTTGCAATCGCTCCGAGATCAAGCTGAAAACCTTCGGGAACCGTTACGTTCTGCCTGTCAACTGAAACTTCTGAATAATCCACATATTCAAGAAGTCCGGCAATCTCCGAAGAAGCCGGAACCCTGAATTCATCGGCAGTAAATCCCCATGCACTCAGCACCGGATAAAGCGTAATATCAAGTGCACCGTCAGTTTTTTCACACATTTTTACTGCTTCATCAAGGATTTCCGCTGTCTCCGGAGAGATATCAACAGTGCTGCCATGAGAATTGTTAATTTTATAAATATCGCTTTCATCAATTGTGACCGAAAAAATGGATTCGAGATATTTTATCTTCTCCTCAGCTGATTTCAAGGCTTCATCGCCGTTATCACCATAAGCACGGACAGTCATAAAAGTATCCATTGCAAAGACGTTCCTGTCGGAATAATTCTCCGCAGCCGGCGGTACATTGCGTTTTCCGCAGCCTGTCAATAACATAACGCAAACTGCACAGATCAGTTTTTTCTTAATAATCATATTCATTATTTAAAAGCAAGTGCCGACAAAAAGCCGGCACTTATGTATTTTTTTACTTTTTGATAAGAGATTTTCCTGTCATCTCAGCAGGCTGAGGAAGCTCAAGTATCTCAAGCATTGTAGGTGCAAGGTCTGCAAGAACACCGCCGTCGCAAAGCTCACCGTCAATTCCGACTGCAATGAGCGGAACAGGATTTGTTGTATGAGCTGTGAAAGGACTTCCGTCCGGCTCGTACATCTTGTCAGCGTTTCCGTGGTCAGCAGTGATAAGAGCAGCACCGCCCTTTGCAAGAATAGCGTCAACCATACGTCCTACGCACTCGTCAACAGCTTCTACTGCCTTTACAGCTGCGTCGAAAATACCTGTATGTCCAACCATGTCGCAGTTTGCATAGTTGAGAATGATAACATCATACTTGTCTGCTTCGATAGCCTCAACAACAGCATCGCAAACCTCGTATGCACTCATTTCAGGCTTCATATCGAATGTAGCAACATCAGGTGACTTGATGAGGATTCTGTCCTCGCCCTCAAACTGCATTTCCTCGCCGCCGTTAAAGAAGAATGTAACGTGAGCATACTTCTGTGTTTCAGCAATACGAAGCTGTGTTTTGCCTGATTTGCTGAGATATTCGCCAAGAGTCATTGTAAGCTGCTCCGGAGGGTATGCAACAGTAACATTAGGCATTGCAGCGTCATACTGAGCCATACATACAAACTGAACAGGGAAGAATCCGTTGTTTCTTGTGAATCCGGCAAAATCAGGATCAACAAACGCTCTTGTGATCTGTCTTGCACGGTCAGGACGGAAGTTGAAGAAAATCACGCTGTCGTCAGCCTTGATAGTATCGCCGCCATCAATTACTGTGGGAAGCATGAATTCATCTGTAACTTCATTTGCATAGGAATTTCTGATTGCCTGAACAGGATCAGCTTCCTTAACGCCTTCGCCGTAAACAAGTGCAGAATATGCCTTTTCAACACGATCCCATGCGTTGTCTCTGTCCATTGCATAGAAACGTCCGCTGATTGTTGCGATCTTTCCAAGACCGATCTTGTTGAGTTCTGCAACTGTTTCTGCCATATAATCAGCAGCAGATGACGGAGGAACATCACGTCCGTCAAGGAAGGCATGGATGTAAACCTTGTCAAGACCGTTCTTCTTAGCCATTTCTACGATACCGTAAAGGTGCTCCATGTGGCTGTGAACTCCTCCGGGAGAAAGAAGTCCCATGAGGTGAAGTGAGCTATTCTTATCCTTGCAGTTATTCATTGCGTCAAGGATTGCTTTATTATTGAAGAATGTACCGTCCTTGATATCCTTGGAAATCTTAACGAGCATCTGATATACGATACGTCCTGCACCAATGTTGGTGTGACCTACCTCTGAGTTGCCCATCTGTCCGTCAGGGAGACCTACATCAAGTCCGCTTGCGCCGATAAGTGTATTCGGTCCCTGCATATATTTGTCGATATTAGGTGTTTTTGCGGCTGTGATTGCGTTGCCGTAATCAGAGGAATTGTATCCGAAGCCGTCCATAATTATAAGTGCTACGGGTTTTTTAGACATAATTGTCCTCCTGTTTATAGTTAATTTTTAAAGTTTGAGATCTTAATCCCACATTATAAATAATCCGCTGTCATAATCAAAAGCATAACCATGACCATCTGATAAAAAATAAGTGTATATAACTGTATTTTCATCAAGCTCACTGATTTTTTTATCATCCAGACGTTGAAAAACACCACCGTACATTCCTTTTATTTCTCTCAGATAAGAATGCAGCATAATATTCATATATTCCGGATCGCTTTTCTGCTCATCTGTTAAATTGAGTGAAGCTATGTATTCATCATAATTCATTTCAGATTCAGAGTTATATCTGTTCTTATTTATACATTCTTTTTCAAGTTTTTTCAGAGACTCAGTATCAGTATAAAAAGACAGATATACTTCCGTTGAACTATCCGGTGCATGCACACAGCAGTCTGTTTCAAAATAATAATCTTCGCATTTCTTCGGAAGGAAGTTAGGAAACTTTTTCATATTCCAGCTGCTTTCAGCACGCACTCCATAACAAAATACAATCTTTTTTGCCTGATACATAATTCTTACATTTTCAAACCATATGCATACAAATGGCAGTGAAATACATAACAGAGTAAATAAAATAGTTATAATACGCACTCTGATAAGTGCCTTTTTATGTATTCCGTATTCCTTGTTTTTCTTGTATAATACAGCCAGTGCTGCATTCAGAGCGATAAATGGTATAATAAGATATTTCCATATTCTAATAACAGAAAATGTAAGAAATATTCCAAATCCAGTAAATACATAAAGAATCACTATGATTTTATTTAATGTATTTAATGTGAAGTTTTTTTCTGTTTACGTTCATCCATAAAATCCCCTTACCTATACTAAAACAGAATCTATAACTACACTGAATATTAATCAATAACATGGTCAAAGCTCTGCCGATTAAATATAGGGGCGGATATTCTCCGCCCGCTTATTATATTAATAATCAGCCCTCAACAGCAGCCTGAACGATTGTGTTGAAGTCAGCAGCCTTCAGTGAAGCTCCGCCGATAAGACCGCCGTCGATGTTGGGCTTAGCAAGAAGCTCAGCAGCGTTTGCAGCATTCATAGAACCGCCGTACTGGATTGTTACAGCGTCAGCAGTTGCCTGATCGTAGAGCTTTGCAAGCTGTGCACGGATGAATCCGCAAACTTCCTCAGCCTGATCGGGAGTAGCTGTGAGACCTGTTCCGATAGCCCATACAGGCTCGTAAGCGATAACAACATTCTTGAGCTGATCAGCAGTTACGCTCCAGAGATCAAGCTTGATCTGACGTGCAATAACTTCCTCAGTGATGTTGCACTCACGCTCCCACTTGAGCTCGCCAACACATACGATAGGCTTAAGACCAGCGTTGAGAGCAGCAAGAGTTCTCTTGTTTACTGTCTCGTCTGTCTCTCCGAAGTACTGTCTTCTCTCAGAGTGACCGATAACAACGTATTCAACGCCAAGCTCAACGAGCATATCAGCAGAAATTTCTCCTGTGAAAGCACCGCTCTTTTCAAAGTGAACGTTCTCAGCACCGATCTTTACGTTTGAACCAGCTGTTGTGTTGATAGCTGTTTCGAGGTTTGTGAAAGGTACGCAAGCGATAACTTCAACGTTGCCCTCAGCGTTTGCTACGAGAGGCTTGATAGCTTCGAGAAGCTCCTTAGCTTCAGGTCTTGTCTTGTTCATTTTCCAGTTTCCGGCAATAATTGCCTTTCTTGTTGACTTGTTCATATTAATTTACTCCTTATAATTATTAGCTTATAAATTACAGAAGCACTGCAATTTCGCATAATATCATAAATCCGGCAGCAAACAGCATTCCTATTGCTGCTTCGGTCATTAATGCAGGCTTCGGCTTGAAAATTTTTGTAATTGCGGGATTATTCTTGCGGCAGTAAATTCCGGTGTCGATGTCTCCGGAACTGTAAGCTGTCGTTTTGAGTTCGTAGGATTTCCCGTCATAAACATATTTAAGTTTACTGTATTTTGCAGTGTGCTCTGTCGGAACAGATGAATATCTTTTTCCTGATATATGATAATGCATATCCTGTATCGGATCAGCTTTGTATTCACCGGCTAATAAGACATCCTTTTCACTTACGGTTTCTACACTGACCTTTGCCCAGAATAATCCGCATGGCGGAAGATTCAGGCTCTTTTTCATCAGGCTTCTGACAGCAAGCCATAGCATATACAGAATAGTTACATTATACAGCAGAACTATAATGAAAAGCATTTGTATTTTCACCCCATATTTTTTAAATCAATACATTACAAATCTGTCAGACGGACTTTGTACAGTATTGCTCGTATCCCTATACTTTTTCAATTATTCACAGTCACACTCACAGTCGCAGTCACAATCGCAATCGCATTCGGAATCCTTTGTGCAAGTGTTTCCGTTATGGCTTCCAAGTGAAACATTGAAGCCGTTCAGAGAAATTCCTCCCCTTACCGGAGAAAGAAGCATTCCGGCTACAATTCCTGCCAGAAAGCTGATAATTGCAATAAGTACTGCCACAGCTGTGTTCTGCTGTGATTTTTCCATATTATCGTTCATATTATCCTCCTATATCAAGGAATTAAGATATCAGAATTTCCATCCTGATACGTCAATTATCACAACAAGGGCGAATATTACTATCCGCCCTATTGTCTGTATAATTACTTTTCAGCGATAGCTGCAACGCCGGGAAGAACCTTACCCTCAAGGTATTCGAGAGAAGCACCGCCGCCTGTGGAGATGTGGCTCATCTTGTCAGCAAAACCGAGCTGCATAACTGCTGCTGCAGAGTCGCCGCCGCCGATGATTGTTGTAGCGTCTGTCTCAGCAAGAGCCTTAGCTACTGCGATTGTTCCCTTAGCAAGTGTAGGATTCTCAAATACGCCCATAGGTCCGTTCCATACAACTGTCTTTGCAGACTTAACAGCCTCAGCGAAGAGCTCCTGAGTCTTTGTGCCGATGTCAAGTCCCATCTTGTCAGCAGGAATTGCATTAGAGTCAACAACCTCTACTTCGATCTCTGCGTCAATAGGATTCGGGAACTCAGCTGCAATTGTTGTATCAACAGGAAGAAGGATCTTCTTGCCGAGTGACTCAGCCTTAGCGAGCATTTCCTTGCAGTAATCGAGCTTCTCGTCGTCAACGAGTGATGTACCGATTGAACCGCCCTGTGCCTTGATAAATGTATAAGCCATACCGCCGCCGATGATAAGTGTATCGCACTTTTCAAGGAGATTTGAGATAACGTTGTGCTTATCAGCAACCTTAGCTCCGCCGAGGATTGCAACAAAAGGTCTCTCAGGAACTTCTACTGCATTTCCGAGGTACTGGATTTCCTTCTGCATGAGGTAGCCTACTGCTGTTTCCTTAACAAAGTTTGTAACGCCTGCTGTTGAAGCATGAGCACGGTGTGCAGAGCCGAAAGCATCCATAACGAATACTTCGCCGTCAACGAGCTCAGCAAGCTCCTTGGAGAAATCTTCACCGTTCTTTGTTTCCTCTGCACCACGGAATCTTGTGTTCTCAAGAACAACGATCTCGCCATCAGCCATTTCAGCAACAGCCTTCTTTGCGTTGTCGCCTACTACTGTATCGTCAGCAGCAAAAACAACCTTTGTATTTACGAGTTCAGCAAGTCTTGCAGCAGCGGGAGCAAGTGAGAACTTTGCCTCAGGACCATTCTTGGGCTTTCCGAGGTGTGAACAGAGAACAACCTTTGCACCATTCTCAACGAGCTTGTTGATTGTGGGAAGAGCTGCCTGAATTCTGTTATCATTTGTGATAACTCCGTCCTTGAGCGGAACATTGAAGTCTACTCTTACGAGCACCTTTTTGCCCTTAACGTTAACGTCTTCTACTGTAACCTTGTTTAATCCTGCCATTGGTATGACATCCTTTCGTTTATAAAGATATGTTGTTAATATTATAACAACCAACATTTATATTTTACACCATTCCTGAAAATATTTCAAGTACTTTTGTAAATTTTTTCTTTAAATTTTAGTAAATTTCAGTCATTCCCTGTCCAATACAAAAAATTTCCGTAAATATTGCCTTCAAAACAAAAAGCGATTCCGAAGAAAGTACGGAATCGCTCCATTTTATCAACAGATCAGTTCTTGATCTGAGCTGCAACAAGACTTTCGCCGCAGTAAATCTCTCTGAGCTTCGGCTTTTCAATCTTGCCGGTGGGATTTCTCGGAACATCAGCAAATATAACCTTATGAGGTCTCTTATATCTCGGAAGCTTCTGGCAGTAAGTGTTGATTTCTTCTTCATTGCAGGAGTATTCTTCCTTGATTGAAATAATCGCTGCCGCAATTTCACCAAGACGCTTATCAGGAAGTCCGATAACCGCAACATCCTTTACAGCAGGATGTGCTCTGAGGAAGTCCTCAATCTGAACGGGATACAGATTTTCACCGCCGCTGATGATAACATCCTTTTTACGGTCAACAAGGTAAATGAAGCCATCTTCATCCTCCTGTGCCATATCTCCCGTGAGAAGCCATCCGTCTTTAAGTGTATCGGCAGTAGCCTTTTCGTCACGGTAATAACACTTCATAACGCCAGGTCCCTTGACATAAAGCTCGCCTACCTGTCCTCTTTCAACGGTATTTCCGTTTTCATCGGCAATTTTCACTTCCCAGCCAAATCCAGCCTTACCAATAGCTCCTACCTTATGGATGTTCTCAACACCAAGATGAACACATCCGGGACCGATAGATTCACTGAGTCCGTAGTTTGTATCATAAAGGTGGTCAGGGAATATCTTTTTCCATCTTGCAATAAGTGACGGCGGAACAGGCTGCGCTCCGATGTGCATAAGTCTCCACTGAGAAAGCCGATAATCTGCTGGATTTACATCTCCTCTGTCGATAGCGTCGAGGATATCCTGTGCCCACGGTACAAGAAGCCATACAATTGTACAGTTCTCGTTTGAGACAGTTTCGAGAATTGTCTTCGGCTTTACGCCTTTGAGAAGTACAGCTTTGCTTCCGGACTGAAGACTTCCGAACCAGTGCATTTTTGCTCCGGTATGATAAAGCGGAGGAATACAGAGGAATACGTCGTCACGAGACTGACCATGATGATTCTGCTCCACAGCGGCAGAATGAACAAGGCTTCTGTGATCGTGAAGAATAGCCTTCGGGAATCCTGTTGTTCCGGATGAAAAATAAATTGCAGCATCATCCTCATCAGTAAGAGGAATCATAGGATCCTCGCTCTTGCAGTTTACAACAAGGCTGTCGTAATGCTCCGCAAAACTGGGACACCCCTCTCCGATATAGAAAAGAAGTCTGTTACGGCTGATATCATCGGCAATTTCCTCAATACGTCCGATAAACTCAGGTCCGAACATAAGTACATCAACCTCGGCAAGATCAAGACAATACTTAATTTCTGCCGAAGCATAGCGGAAATTAAGTGGTACTGCAAGTGCACCTATCTTGAGTATCCCGAAATATACAGGAAGCCATTCAAGACAGTTCATAAGGAGAATTCCTACTTTATCACCTTTTTTAACACCTCTGTCAAGAAGCATATTTGCAAAGCGGTTAGCTTTTTCATCAAAAACCTTCCATGTGATCTCACGTCTGTAACATGAACGAGGATTTGACTCGATAAGCTCATAATCCTTCCATGTAACGCGTCTCACCTCGGTTATTTCGGGATTGACCTCAACGAGAGCAATGTCGTTCGGATATAATTCCGCATTTCTTCTAAGTAAATCTGTAATTGGCATTGTAATAATTCCTTTCTGTTTCAGAGCCTTCCTGAGATATTTATGGTTATAGGAAATATCCGGATATACAAAATACTCTGACAGTTATATGAACATAATATATTTATTTTACCACAAAAAAGCGAAAAAGTAAAGTCTTTTCATATATCGCATTCTACAAAAAGATATCAAGATAATCAGCAATATGCACAAACAAAAAAATAACAGCGATCATAAGACCGCCGTTATCTCCAGAAATATCTCAATCAGATTTTTGCACCGCACTTCTCGCAGAAATTCTGACCAGCTTCAAGCTTTGCACCGCATGATGGGCAGAAGCTTGCAACAGGCTGAGGAGCAGCCTCAGGCTGTTCAACAGGAGCTGCAGCAGGTGCGTCATTATATCCCTCAATGATAGGAACCTCAGGGAATTCTACCTTTGCACCGCACTTATCGCAGAACTTCTGATTTCTTGTTACGTCAGCACCGCATCCTGAACAAGCCATCTTATCATCAAGTGAAGCAAGAAGAAGCTTGAACTTTTCAAGTCTGTCGCCACTCTTGATAATATTATCAACAGACTCAGCGTATTCCTGACCGGGAGCAGAAGAATTCATCTCAAAATATTTTTTGCCGATAGCAAAATATGATGCGTTTACCTCTGCTTCAAGATTTGCTATTTCTTTTTTTATACGGGATTTTTCCTGCATTTTTTTGGAGCTGTCGCTTACGCTCTTAGCGCCTCTTTCAACAGAATCTCCGACTTTTTCCGCAAAGCCTTTAACAGAATCCATAAAACCCATAAAAATACCTCCTGAAAATATATTTATATGTTATATTATACCATAATTTTTGATTAAGTCAAGGGGGACTGACAATTTATTTTTTCAAATTTTACCGCTTTTATCGCCCTCATTGCTGCATCAGAAAAATCACTGCATACCGTAGAACACAAAGTCATCACCGTATCTCCTGCAAGAACGGTATCCCCCTTCTCTGCATTCATGATAATTCCGGCAGACATATCTATCGCGTCATCCTTAGCAATTCTTCCGGCACCGAGAATAAGCGAAACCATTCCAAGCGCCTCAGTATCAAAGCCGCATATCTTCATATCAAACGCCGCCTTTACCCTGTATGTAAAGCGTGCATGTGGAAGCAGTGTCACATCGTCGCAGACAGATGAATCTCCACCCTGAAGCTCAATGGTTCTTCGGAAAATTTCAAGTGCTCTGCCTGATGATATCGCTTCCTCAGCCATTTTCACACATTCTTCACGGTCTCCCTTTCCGGCAAGCTCAAGAATATCAGCTGTCAGACCGATACATATATCATACAGAGTTCCCTTCGTCCTTCCGCTGAGAATATCGATCGCTTCCTCGACTTCAAGGGCATTGCCGATATTATTTCCAAGCGGAGCATCCATGTCTGTGACAACAGCACGACATTTCTTCCCTGCCGCTTTACCGATTTTTTCCATAAGACCGGCAAGCTTTTCGGCATCTGAACGTGTTTTCATAAATGCTCCTGAGCCGTATTTCACATCAAGAACAAGACAATCCGCGTTAGTTGCCATTTTTTTGCTCATGATACTTGCACAGATCAGCGGAATACTGTCCACAGTTCCTGTTGAATTACGCAGTGCATATATCTTCTTATCAGCAGGACAGAGATTTCCGCTTTGTGATATCACAGAAAAACCGTTTTCACGCAGAATACCCTCAAATTCTGAAAGTGGCAGCTCAGTTCTGAAGCCCTTTATACTCTCCAGCTTGTCAATCGTTCCGCCGGTATGTCCGAGTCCTCTTCCGGACATTTTAGCTACGCAGACTCCGCAGGCTGCCGCCGCAGGACCTATAATAAGGCTTGTCTTATCGCCAACTCCGCCGGTACTGTGCTTGTCCGCTGTCATTGGAATGTTAAGATGTAAAATTTCACCGCTGTCACGCATAGCATACGTCAGAGAAAGTATTTCCGGTTCAGTCAGTCCGTTCAGGCAGACTGCCATAAGCCACGCAGACATCTGGTAATCCGGAACCATTCCCTCTGTATACTGATTTACAAGCCATTTTATTTCGCTGTCTGTAAGCGGAACAGCATTTTTCGTTTTATTGATCAGATCAATTGCATTCAACGAAAATCACCTCCTGATTAATCATATTATACTATATTACCAAAATTATTTCAAGTATTTTTGAAAACTTTTCTCAATTATTTACAAAACGTTTAATATTACCATACAGATCACAAAAGGAACACCAAGGATAATGCTTCCGGATACATTAAAGATATTCAAAGGCATAATAATTCCCAGTCTGTTTCCGAACATATTCAGCAGCAACAGCGAGATAAATCCTGTTAAAGCTCCATAAATAAACGTCCTGATCCTTTTCAGACGTGTTACATAATAAACCGTCATAGCAAGAACAGCAACAGCACACAGACTCCAAAAGATTATTTTAACCATGTTACAACCTTCTCACATAAAAATATATCCGAGTGCAAGAATCAGCTTAGGATCTGCCCCCTCTTTCAACAACAGAAGTATTAATGCGGCTACAAGCAGTTTATCTGTATCGACAGGACTGCCGAAAAGCTCCTCTGCAAGCTTGGAAAGATGATTTTCCATCTTCTTGTAAACTATTTTTTCTCCGGATACACCGATATTCTCAAGAAGCTTACCTTCATGCCCTTTCTGTGATAATTCAGGCAGGCTGACGGCACTATGGTAATCAGCATTTCTTCGGTCAACTGTTCCTGACTGCCTTTTGCCCTGTGCCGCCATGCTCTCCCTCCTTTATATCATATCATTCAACAGACCGCTGTCTTTCGCAATATTCCAGACTGCAATCAGCTTCAGAAGTTTAACAGCCTTATCTACACGCTTCTGCTTTTCCGCCTTAAGATGAGGGCGGAGAGCCATGAGGAGTTCTGTATTCTTGTCGCTCTGACCAGCTGATCCGAGAAGTCCTGTAAGCTTTATGATAGAACTGATATCAAATCCGTTCCCCTCCTGCTGATTTCCTTCCGCATTTACAGACTCATTATTTTCTTCCGCAGAAGCAGAGTCCGACATAAACATCTGCGCAAGCTCAGAAAGCTGTCTGACGCTTTCTTCATCAGACAAAAGCTCCCCGATCTTTCCCATCATATCATCCAATCAAACTCACTCCGGTTCATTTTTCGCCCGAAAGCTTTTTATACAATGCCATCGCCTGAGGCGTACTCATCATCTTCTCCACAAGCTTCGGATTATTCAGCACCTGTTGAAATTTTGCGGCGTCATTCTTGTTCATAGCCGATAATGTACTGTCAAATTTACCATCATTCAGTTCCTTCTGAAGCTTTTCTGGCGGAACTCCGATTTTCTTGCTTATAGCATTGATAAGTCCTCCCGCTTTTTGAGGATCAATATTGCTTCTGTTCATCTGCATACCTCCATTTGTCCCGAGAAATCATATTACAAATCCATTATGATATCTGCGGACGTATTAGTTCCCGTTTTTACAAAAGTATTGCATTTTCCAGTCTCTTGTGTTATAATTATTATAATATATTCCAATCAGGAGGTTTTTATGCGAATTATTGTCATGTCCGACTCTCACGGTAATTACAATGCCCTCGAAAAAGTTATTCTCCGCAACACTGACGCCGACTGGATCATTCACCTTGGCGACGGCGAACCAGAGCTTGACAGATTTATCGTTAATCACCCCGTTATTTCTCCGAAAATTATTCACGTTGCAGGCAACTGTGATTACCGCAGCTTCAGCAGCAATGATTTCGTTCTGCCTGTTCCGGATCATAAAATCTTCGCAACACACGGACATCGTTATGGCGTCAACTTTTCTTTACAGGATATCAAGGATAAGGCAAAGGAACACGGCTGCGACATCATACTCTATGGTCATACCCATGTCAGATTCAATAAGTATGAAGATGGTTTCTATATCCTTAATCCCGGAAGCATTTCCGTTCCCCGTGATAACAGACCGCCTTCCTTCGGACATATCGACATCTCTCCACAGGGAGTTGTAACAAATATCGCTGATGTCTGACCTCCTTTTTCTATTATATGGTATCAATATAAAAACGTGAACTAAAAAATCCAGAGAAGCTTTTTCTCTGGATTTATTTTTATATTCGTTTTTTGTGACTATATTTATTACCTGTAAGAAAACAAATAACAGGAACTCTTAAACTTATTTCGCAGCAGATAAACGTAAGCAGATATGAAATCAGTACCGTTCCTGTAAAAATTATCATGGTATTATTTCCAATAACTGAACAGAATACATACTCACACAGAACCACCCATATAAAATGCCATGTATAAAACAAAAACGATCTTTTTGCCATGTATCCTGATACTTTTCCAGTGAAGTTAAGATATCCTTTCGCAAGTCCTGTCAATGCAATCATCATGAACCATTCTGCTATATATTTCATGAAAGTATTCAGCAACGCATACTCTTTTTCAGACCATACAAAAAGGTATACATTCACAACAGCCGATGATATTCCAATGCAAAACATCAGCCATTTGTACTTCTCTGTTTTGTCTATTATCTCATCCTTTGAAAATACATAATAACCTGTCAAAAACAGATATGTATATTCCGCAAGACTTTTACCACCGACAGAAAGCAGTTCGCTAAAAATCGGCAGAGGTAATCCAAGCAGAACTACCCCCCACAACGGAGCCGATCTTTCTCCTTCAGGAATGATTCTTTCAATTAATGTCAGAATCCCAATTGCTGCAACCGAAATTACAAAGAGATACAGTAAAAACCAGAACTGTCCTACGGAAAATCCTCCGTCCGCACCTGTCAGATCAGTGAATTTTGTAAAGAAAATGCTGTAATGCCTTAAAAATCCTTCTTCATAAGAATAGTTGAATTTATCTGCTATGTACGTCATTATAGGCATCAATGCAAAAACTCCGAACAGAAAAGGAATAAGAAGCTTTTTCACTCTTTCAGTCATATACTCTCTCTTCGTCCGGCTTCGGAGTGAAAGTCTCATGCTTATTCCTGCTAAAACAAATAGTACCGGCATAAAATACGGACTGAAAAAGACTACAATACTGCTGATTAATTTGTTTCCTTCAAAAAATATATAATTCGGCTCCCCCCATACATTCCATGCCATCGCTGTATGATACGGTATCAGTATTAAAAGCATCATCCACCTTAAATTGTCAATATAATACTTTCGATCAGTTGAATTCATACTCCCCCACCATTAAAATCAGATTTTATAATCCCAATTATAGCATTATACTTAATGAATGTCAATAAAAAGGACGCCTGCACTGCAAGCGTCCCTTTTTTATCGCTGTTACATTATCAAACTTAGTTGATTGATCTCTTTACATAAGATGTGTGGAGAATCTCATGAGCCTTGTGGCTGCCCGGCTTTTCAAGGAACTCATCGTAGAGAGCCTTTACAGCAGGGTTGTCGTGAGACTGTCTGAGAGGCATAGAAGCATCGAGGTTGTAAAGAACCTTAGCTCTTTCAGATCTGAGATCTGTGAAGTTTCTGATGCTCATGGGCTGCTGAGGCTGACCGCCGCCGTTTACACAGCCGCCAGGACAAGCCATGATCTCGATGAACTGATAATCAGCTTCACCCTTCTGAACCTTCTCAAGAACTTCCTTAGCATTTGCAAGACCGCTTACTACTGCTACCTTGACATCCATGCCAGCAACGTTATATGTTGCTTCCTTGATGCCTGCTGTTCCACGAACCTCAGGAAGCTCTGTTACAGTTTCGCCAGTAAGTGTATATACAGCTGTTCTGAGAGCAGCCTCCATAACACCGCCTGTTGCACCGAAGATAACACCAGCACCTGTTGAGATTCCGAGCGGATCATCAAACTTCTCATCTTCAAGACCGAGGAAGTTGATACCAGCACGCTCGATCATTCTGCCAAGCTCACGAGTTGTGAGTGCAAAATCAACATCAGGAACACCAGCAGCATTCTGATCATCTCTGCCTGTTTCGAACTTCTTTGCTGTACAAGGCATAATGGAAACCATAACGATATCCTTAGGATCAATGCCCATCTTCTCAGCATAGTATGTCTTAGCTACTGCACCGAACATCTGCTGAGGTGACTTGCATGAAGAAAGATTCTCTGTCATGTCAGGGAAGTAATGCTCACAATACTTAACCCAGCCGGGTGAGCATGATGTGATAAGAGGAAGCTTTCCGCCGTTCTGTACTCTGTCAAGGAACTCTGTTGCTTCTTCCATGATTGTGAGGTCAGCAGCAAAGTCTGTGTCGAATACCTTATCAAAACCAAGACGTCTGAGAGCTGCAACCATCTTGCCTTCAACGTTTGTACCAATAGGAAGACCGAAGCACTCACCGAGACCTGCACGAACAGCAGGAGCTGTCTGTACAAGAACTGTCTTTGCAGGATCAGCAATAGCCTCAAGAACAGGCTTTGTATAATCCTTTTCAGAGATAGCTCCAACAGGACATACAGCGATACACTGACCACATGATACACAGCTTGTCTCACCAAGACCCATGTCAAATGCAGAACCGATATATGTCTTGAAACCTCTCTCGTTTGCACCGATTACGCCGATACCCTGTGTGTTGGAGCATACTGCTACGCAGCGGCGACAAAGGATACACTTGTTGTTGTCACGGTACATATGAGCAGCAGAGTTATCGATCTCGTACTCATTCATAACGCCGTCATACTTGGAAGCATCCTCGATACCGTAATCCTTTGCAAGCTTCTGAAGCTCACAGTTTCCGCTTCTTACGCATGAGAGACACTTTCTGTCATGTGTAGAAAGGATAAGCTCAAGAGTCTTCTTTCTGGACTCGATTACCTTAGGAGAAGCTGTAAGGATCTCCATGTTGTCTGTACAGGGATATACACATCCTGCAACAAGACGGAAACCTCTGCCTTCGTTTACTTCTGTTACACAGATACGGCAGGCACCGATTTCGTTGATTTCCTTCATATAGCAAAGTGTGGGAATCTCAAAGCCTGCCTTGTGAGCAGCCTCAAGGACTGTTGTGCCCTTGGGTACGGAGATCTCTACACCGTTTACTTTTACTGTAATATTTTCCATCGTTATTCCTCCGCTTATTTCTTGATGATTGCCTTGAACTTACAAGAAGCAACACAAGCACCGCACTTCACGCACTTATCCTTGTCGATTTCCATAGCTGCAAGCTTCTTGCCGGGAGCAATATAATCTGTTCTTGTGATAGCTGAAGCGGGACACTGCTTAGCACATAATCCGCATCCGATACAGCTGTCCTTGATGATCTCAAAGCTGAGAAGATCCTTACATACGCCAGCAGGACACTTCTTGTCAACAACGTGAGCAACATACTCATCTCTGAAGAACTTGAGTGTTGAAAGAACAGGGTTAGGAGCTGTCTGACCGAGACCGCAGAGTGAGTTTGTCTTGATGTGATAGCAGAGCTCTTCGAGCTTGTCGATATCTTCAAGAGTTCCCTGACCCTTTGTGATCTTGTCGAGGATCTCGTACATTCTCTTTGTACCGATACGGCAAGGTGTACATTTACCGCATGACTCATCTACTGTGAATTCGAGGAAGAACTTAGCGATGTCAACCATACAGTTGTCTTCGTCCATAACGATAAGTCCGCCTGAACCCATCATAGAGCCGATACCGATGAGGTTATCGTAGTCGATCGGAATATCAAAGTGCTCTGAAGGGATACATCCACCGGAAGGTCCGCCTGTCTGAGCAGCCTTGAACTTCTTGCCGTTGGGGATACCGCCGCCGATTTCTTCGATAACAGTACGGAGAGTTGTTCCCATAGGAACTTCTACGAGACCTGTGTTATTGATCTTACCGCCGAGAGCGAATACCTTAGTACCCTTGGACTTTTCTGTACCGATACCCTTGAACCAGTCAGCACCATTGAGGATGATCTGGGGGATATTAGCATATGTCTCAACGTTGTTGAGGATTGTAGGCTTGTTGTAAAGACCCTTTTCAGCAGGGAAAGGAGGTCTGGGTCTGGGCTCACCACGGTTGCCTTCGATAGATGTCATAAGAGCAGTTTCCTCACCGCAAACGAAAGCACCAGCACCGAGACGGAGGTCGATATCAAAATCGAAGCCTGTACCGAAGATATCCTTACCGAGCATACCAGCTTCACGAGCCTGCTGGATAGCGATGTTAAGACGCTCAACAGCGATAGGATACTCAGCACGAACGTATACATAACCCTGATTTGCGCCGATAGCGTAACCAGCGATTGTCATAGCTTCAAGGAGAACATGGGGATCACCCTCGAGGATAGAACGGTCCATAAATGCACCCGGGTCACCCTCGTCAGCGTTACAGCAAACATACTTGATGTCAGCATCAGGAACGATGTTTCTTGCAAGCTTCCACTTCATACCTGTGGGGAAGCCGCCGCCTCCACGTCCACGGAGACCGGAGTCAAGAATTGTCTGGATTACATCCTCAGGAGTCATTTCCTTGAGAACCTTGCCGAGAGCAGCGTAACCGTCTCGGCCAACGTACTCGTCGATGCACTCAGGAATGATAACACCACAGTTTCTGAGAGCAACACGCATCTGCTTGTAGTAGAATGAAGTTTCTTCAAGTGACTTGATGTTATCGCCGTCAACAGTTTCTTCATAGAGGAATTCCTTAACAGGGTTTCCGCCGATGAGGTGCTCGTCAACGATACGAGTAACTTCGTCGAGTTCTACACGAGAGTAGAAAGAACCCTCGGGGTAAACGATGAGGATAGGACCTCTTTCGCAAAGACCGAAACAACCTGTTTTAACGATCTGAACCTTTTCTGTAAGTCCCTTTGCAGCGAATTCTTCCTCAAGCTTTGCGATAAGCTTGGGTGAACCGGAAGAAGTACATCCTGTACCGCCGCACACGAGAACGTGTCTTTCATATTTTGAAGAAGCGTTG
>JAZNBR010000006.1:0-2747 GCA_045587105.1 Ruminococcus sp. | reverse complement strand
AGTATACCATTATACCTGTGACAAGTCAAGTGGAAATGCGTCTGTTTTTTACTTGGTTTTGCCTCGTAGGAAATCCAGCAGAATATCCTTGTTGATAAGATATTTCTTACCCGCCATAATGCATGGAATCTGTTTATTCACACACATCTGACGGACACGATATTCAGTTAATCCCTCAACCATAGCCGCGGCTTCCTTAATCGTAAGCATTGTAATTTTATTCTCCATACTGTTATCACGCTTCCTCTCATAATCTTATTTCTGTTTGTATTCGTATTACACATTTTTAGATCACTCCGTTCTTTAAAATAAAGCTGACAGAACATTTTGTTCCATCAGCTGATATCCATATCAATATCTTCTGCATCAACTTTCATTTCTTCAAGCCTTTCCGACAAAAGTTCTATTGCTGCAACGGCTGCACCGATTAATAATCCTGCATTCTGTGCGGCTCGCTGTGCTTCGATATATCGCTCCAGTTCTTCGGGATCAGTCGGAGCGTTATCAATTATCGAAGCAACACTTGCAACGCTGTCCACAATATCAGATTGTATCGCTATAACTATTCCAATCAGCTTGCGACTGCGTTTTATATTGCTTTATTCTAAGTTTTTCAGCTTCGAGCAGTATTCCTCGTTCAGCTTCCCAGCCTGTAATGATAGCTTCTCCGATTGACTGATTAAGCTCGTCAGAGAGTTCGTTGTCTGCTCTGCAGTCATAGTCTGATGACTTCCTTGCTTACCTGTTCTATCGCTTGGGTGAGTAACGTAAGCTGAGCTATCACTGCT
Source organism: Ruminococcus sp. (assembly GCA_045587105.1). Lineage (GTDB taxonomy): Bacteria > Bacillota > Clostridia > Oscillospirales > Ruminococcaceae > Ruminococcus. The sequence goes on along the minus strand of JAZNBR010000006.1, from coordinate 1,959 downwards.
CTCCAGTTGCTGTCGAGAACAAAGGTCGCTTGCGGTGTGTTCATTGCTTCGTCCAGATTGAATTTCGAAACTGATTTCATCTGCTCTAATTTTGAATTCATTACACATCATCTCCTTACTGTATCTTGGTTCGTGCAGTCTGTTGTCGCGACAGCGTTTACCATTGGAACAGGTGTAGGTGATATATTTTCGTGATTCCTCCCACCTCACGCCATATCCTCTCTGCCGCATCAAGAAGCAGAACTGCTTTTGTGTTTTGGCTTGCTTCATAACCTCATCAATGGTATTGATGAGATCAATTTTCCAGCTTTCTCCTTTCATTGCACTTCGATATTCGCCTGTGGTGATTCCGTTCGTCCTCTGATTGACCACAGGCTTCTCCAATGTCTGCACTCCATACTTCTGACAAATTTCATCTGATAGAGTTCTGATATCATTTAGAGTAAATTTATTTGAATGATATTTCTTTCCTGTGTCAGCGTTTACAGAATTAAAAACAATATGAGAGTGAATATGCTCTGCATCAATGTGAGTTGCAACAACACATTCGTATCCCTTGAATGCTTTTTCTGCAAACTCCACAGCAATTTTGTGAGCAAGCTCAGGCTGAATTTCATATCTGCTTGGGTGTGACTGTACGAAATGATAGTACTTAATACCACCAGTCTTTCCATACATCTCACGAGTATTTTTAAACTCTTGATAAACAGTCGGCAGAGAACAATTGAGAGCCGTGACATATTTTTTATTGTCCGTCTTATCATCACGGCAGATATATTCCAGAGTTGCTTTACCTCCGCCGCCTTTGGTACTTATCGCAGTTACAGTTGCCATCACTTCACCTCACGAAGAAGCTGACCGATTGCTTCGGTAAATTCGATATGCTCATCGAGAAGCGGCCCCAAGTTTACAACAGTTAGCCTATCCATGTTAGCAAGAGTAGCTATCTGATTGAGATTCCTGCCGATCGCTTTCTGCTGTTTTACGATTTCATTGATGCCCTCAGCTACAATAATTTTCTTATCAAGAGCCGACCGTAGCACGAAGTCACTCAGCGTCAAACTGTGCTGACGAGCCTTGTTGTAAATCCGCTGACGCTCGTCCTCTGTACAGCGGATTGTGATTGTTACGTTTCGTTTTCTCATAGCATCTCTCCTCTCAGTTTTGCAAAAGGGGTTCGGGTTCTCCCGATATATTGCGTTCGGCGGACTGCCGAATGCTATGCTTGCCCTCTGAAGAGGACTCTATCGAACCCCACATTTTCAGCGTAATCGATACTTGTTTTATCTCCGTTTTTATTGCGCTCACACTCTGCAAATTCGTGGCTTATTTCGCCTTCAATTGATTTTGTGGTGTAACTGCCCTATTGAAAATTGGAGGGCAAATTTCGGCTGAATTGTGCGTGACAGTAACTTTATTCCGTGACGGTAACTCTGCAATGAAATTTCTACTGACACGCACCGCAATCAACGCTGTATAGACGTTTGTGACGTTTCAAGATACCTTTGCGTGACGGTAACTTTATCATCGTTTTTACCGTCACTACCGTCACGCTCTGAATAATAATCAAGTTGAATAATTCTTCCCTGAACAGTTTTCCTTTTCAGAACATCACTTCCTGTTGCAATACTGTGACAAATATCAAGTGCAAGCCATGATTTGCCGACCTTTTGTGAACCTGCAAGGATATATAGCCCCTGTGCAAGAAGTCCGTCAATGAAATATTCAATAGGTTTGTATACCGTTGAGAGTATTTCCTCTGCAGTATTCGTTTGTAGTTTCTTTTGCATTCTATCACACTCCTTTTTTGTTTCTTGATTTGAACCTCCCTTCTATTTATGTAAAAAAGAGTGATGTACATATAAATGCACATCACTCTATCGACTGGGAAAAGTTCCCTCTAATATATTACCGCTGGGAAAGTCAAAAAACGAACCACTTTTACAAGGTTCGACATTT
>JAZNBR010000005.1:0-53590 GCA_045587105.1 Ruminococcus sp. | reverse complement strand
ATCTTCTGTCCCGGATGTGCATAGAGACTTATTCCGTTAAGAACAGTTTTTTCCGGTTCATAGCCGAATACAACATCGTCGAACTCGACCTTTCCACGGACTTCGGTATAAGTAACAGTTCCGTCAGCCTTGTGAGGATGTCTCCATGCCCATTTTCCTGTACGCTCTGCTGCTTCAGTGATAGTTCCGTCAGGAGCAATATCTGCACTTACAAGAGTAACATATCCTTCGTCAGCTTCCGGCTCCTCGTCGATGACTCTGAAAATTCTTTCTGCACCGGCAAGAGCTGTCAGGACTGCGTTCATCTGCTGGGAAATCTGAGTTATCGGCTGCGAGAACTGTCTTGTGAACTGGAGATACGAAACAACCGTACCTACGGTAAGATTTCCTATGCCCTTCACCACCATGATTCCTCCGGCAATAGCAGTTGCGGCATAGTGAAGGTACGAAAGATTATTCATTATCGGCATGAGGATATTTGCAAAGGTATGTGCTCTTGTGGAAACCTCGCAGAGATGTTCGTTGAGCTTGTCGAATTCCGCAACAGCTTCATCCTCGTGAGTAAACACCTTGACAACCTTCTGACCGTCTATCATTTCCTCGATGTATCCGTTGACATCTCCGATAGCCTTCTGCTGTGCGATGAATCCCTTACCGCTGCGTGAGCCTATAAATCCGATAACACGGATGATAAGAATGAACATCACTACTACTATAATAGTAAGCTGCCAGCTGTAAATGAGCATTGCCGTAAATACGCCGACTATCGTAATCGCAGAACTGATGAAGTGTGCCACGCTGTTGCTGAGCATTTCACGGATAACATCAGTATCATTTGTGTAAAGACTCATAAGCTCGCCGTGAGTATGCTTGTCAAAATAGCGTATCGGCAGCATTTCCATTTTGCTGAAAAGATCGTTTCTTATACGCATAAGAGCCTCTGTCGAGACTTTAAGCATGATTCTCTGATAAAGATATGCCGAGATGCATCCAAGGATGTAAATTCCGGCGATAACAGCGATAATTCCGACAAATTCAGATTTATCCCATTTTCCTGTTCTCAGGCTTTCCTCGATATTATCAATAAGCGGCTTGAGCATATAGTTTCCGGCGATTCCGGCAGCAGAGCTGATAACTATACCTATCACAACAATGACAAGCTGCAGCTTAAAACCGTACATATAGCTGAAAATACGCTTGAATGTACCGAAAACCTGCTCCGGCTTCTGCATTGGCATCATATTCTTCTTAGGAGGCATTATTCATCCGCTCCTTTCTGCTGTGAATCGTATACTTCACGGTATATCTCATTTGATCTCATAAGCTCCTCGTGAGTGCCTATACCGTTGATCTCTCCGCCGTCCATGACGATGATTCTGTCTGCATCCATGACAGAGGAGATTCTCTGTGCAATTATGAGTGTCGTTGTATCGGCAAGCTTTTCACGGAAAGCCTTTCTGATACTGCTGTCTGTTGCTGTATCGACAGCACTTGTGGAGTCGTCAAGAATAATGATACGGGGCTTTTTGAGAAGTGCTCTTGCTATACAGAGACGCTGCTTCTGACCGCCTGATACGTTCACACCGCCCTGTCCGAGATATGTATCATATCCGTCAGGGAATCCCATGATAAAGTCGTGAGCACAGGCAGACTTGCAGGCGTCGATAATTTCCTCGTCGGATGCGTCGCCGCTGCCCCATTTAAGGTTATCCTTTATCGTACCGGTAAAGAGTACGTTCTTCTGAAGAACCATCGCAACCTGATCCCTGAGGGTTTCAAGCTGGTACTCACGGACATCGTGACCGCCGACAAGAACTGTTCCCTCAGAGGTATCATAAAGACGTGGAATAAGCTGAACAAGCGTACTTTTTGAAGATCCCGTACCGCCGATAATTCCTATTGTTTCGCCTGATTTTATGTCAAGGCTGATATTTTCAAGGGCAAGATTTTTCATATCTCCGAAGTAGGAGAAGCTTACATTTCTGAAGCTTATCGAACCGTCCTCCGGCATAACGGAAGCTCCCTCAGGATCAGCAATTGCCGGTTCCTCGGAAAGGACCTCATATACACGCTGCATGGACGCTCTTGAAATTACAAACATGATAAAGAGCATTGAAAGCATCATCAGCGAAATAAGAATCTGTCCGACATACATAATAAAACTTGAAAGCTGTCCGGTAAGGATATCACCGTCCACAGCCATATTTCCGCCGAACCAGAGGATAGCGCAGATGCTTCCGTACATAACGAGCTGCATTATCGGCATATTGAGGATAATCAGCTTTTCTGCGAATACCTGTGCACGTCTTACGCCATCGGAGGTCTCGCTGAATCGTTTTGTTTCGTAATCCTCACGGGCAAATGCCTTGACTACACGGATTCCGGTAAGATTTTCCTGAACCATTCCGTTCATGGTGTCGTACTGACTGAGCATTTTCTCAAATCTCGGGAATGCCTTTGTTGCGATGAAGAATATAGAAATTCCCAGTACCGGAATCGCAAACAGGAATACGATAGAAAGCTTTGGATTGACGCAGACAGCCATTATCGTTGCACTGACAAGCATTATCGGAGACCGGAATGCTCCTCGTATAAGCATCATAAATGCGTTCTGGAGATTTGTAACGTCTGTTGTAAGTCTTGTTGTGAGCGAGGCTGTCGAGAATTTATCAACGTTGGAGAAGGAAAAATCCTGAACCTTTCTGAACAGTGCACCTCTGAGATTCTTTGCAAAGCCCATTCCGGCAACTGCTCCAAGACGTCCGGCAATCGCTCCGAAGAAAAGCGACAGCAGAGCCATTGCGACCATAAGGGCACCCATTCCGGCGACATATCCTATATCACTCTGTTTAATGCCGTTATCAATGATTTTAGCCATAACAAGAGGAATTGTGACTTCCATAACGACTTCGCCGATTATAGCAACCGGAGTCAGTATGGCTTGTTTCTTGTATTCTCCGACATGGGAGAATATCGTTCTGAACATAACATCATGCTCCTTTCATATAATAATTTATTTTCAATCAACGGGAAAAAGGGACGCCGAAAGGCGTCCTTTTAACTTATGATAGATTATAATACGTTTATTCTGTCTGCGTCATTCTTTATCTTTGAGGAAGAAAGAGTAGAGGAAAGCTTCTGCTTTACCATTTTGATATTCTGAAGATTTCTTGAATAGTGATTTTCTGTATCATTGAGCATTTTTGCAACAGATACAGCCGCATTCTGCTGAAGATTCTTTGCTGCTGTCTGAGCCTTTGTAAGCATATCGACAGCCTTCTTCTTAGCCTCTGCCATTATAGCCTCACGGGAAACGAGCTGAGCAGCTCTTTCCTCAGCCTTGCGGATGATTCCCTCTGCATTGAGCTTTGCTTCGTTGAGGATTCTCTGGCAGTCGAACTCGATCTTCTTTGCTTCCTTGAGCTCGTGAGGCAGATTCAGACGGACATCATTTATAAGCTCTCTCATACGCTCGCCGTCAATAACCTTCTTATGTGCAACAAAGGGCATAGAGGACGCCTTATCAAGAAGCTCGTCCATTTCTTCAAGGATTTCATCAATACTCATAAAAATTACCTCTCTTTAATAAGTCTTTGTTTTATATCATCAAGAATCTTTTCGGGAACAAAATGGCTGATATCTCCGCCGAAGTACGCTATCTGTTTGACAACGCTTGAGCTGAGATACATATTTTCCGCAGCCGTGGTAAGAAAGACAGTTTCCGCACCGGCATACAGCTTTTTATTTGCAAGAGCCATCTGGAATTCATATTCAAAGTCGCTGACCGCACGGAGTCCCTTGACAATGGCAATAGCCCCGACATTCCGCACATAATCGGCAAGAAGTCCGTCAAGTATATCAATAACGACGTTGTCCAGATCTTTGGTAACTGATTCAATCATCAGCATTCTTTCGGTAAGAGTAAAGCTCGGATTTGTCTTGCCTGCGTTTACGGAGATAAGAACTATCACCTTATCAAAGAGCTTTGAAGCTCTTGTGATAATATCGAGATGACCGAGCGTCACGGGATCGAAGCTTCCGGGACAAACAGCAATCCTTCTCATATTTCCTCATCCTCTCCGCCGTCTTCATCGGGAAGCGGCTTGTCAAAGATGGTAACGTTTATCTTTCCGTAACGGTAGGTTTTTCTGAGGACGAGACCTTCTGGTGTTTCGGGAACATCCGCTTCTGACTCATATTCGCAGATTATACAGCCGCCCTCCTGAAGCTTTGCAGCGGCAACCGGAAGAACAGTGTCTATATGTCCATGTCTGTACGGCGGATCAAGGATAATCACACCGAAGCTCTGTCTGGTCAGTCTGATGAAGTCGAAGCTGTCACGGCTTATAACCTCGGAACAGCGTTCAAAGCCTGTCGCACGGAGATTATCGTTTATACAGCTTATTGCCGCACGGGAGCTGTCAACAAACACAGCTCTTTTGGCACCTCTGCTCAGAGCCTCTATGCCCATCTGTCCGCTTCCTGCAAAGAGATCGAGTACATAGGTACCCTCAAGCTGAAACTGCACGGCAGAAAAAACAGCCTCCTTTACCTTATCGGCGGTCGGGCGGACATCCAGTCCTTCGGGAGCCTTAAGACGGCGTCCTCTTGCAATACCGGTAATAACTCTCATTGAAACATCTCCTGAATCTTCTGTTAAATATTGCTCCCCCAACTAACCCTTAAATTTTCTATTTTGCCTGAGAAGCCAAATTCTGCGTCAGAAAACCTTGTAATACGACAGTATTCCTTCGGCTTTCTTCCTTGCCTTTTGCTCCCCAAGCTTCATATAATTCTTCAAGAGTTAATTGGTGGAGCAATATCCAGAACAGGCATTGCCTCTGATGCGGGACGATGCTCCGCTGGTACTCATTATATTATAGCTTGTTTCTGAGAATTTGTCTATATTCTTTTCCAAAGATAGTTGGTTTTCCACAAATTACAGGGATAAAAACTGTTATATTTGATAATATAGACCATAATTTCTGCCGATTTTTCATCGCAGAATGGCTCTGCTCATGATTTTACGCCCATTATACGTTGTTACAGCAGTTTTTTTCTGCGGATTACATCCCCTCGTCCGAAGCAATTCATGAGTGTAATTTTTACAAAAAAACCAATAACAATTTGTTATTTTCTCCAAAAAAATAATTTTTAGTATAATTGCACTGGAAATTTTTCAAAAAGCTGTTGATTTTTTTTGAAGGATATTGTATAATATATATGTATTTATGTGCCGTGAACTCTGACAGGGCTTTATGCAATTCTCCTGTACCATTCACGGACTTTGGGAAATCGGCAGGCCGCAGCCGTTAAGCGGCAGTCGGAGTGGTCAGCCACACCGGCGGATGGAGATCATTATGGATATCTTACTCGTAACATCTTCGTTTAATGATGATATACACGGCAGCGATGACAAGAAGAAAACCGGCTGCGGTATTTCTCTTATCAAACCGGAAAATATCTCAAAATACCGTATCAGCAGCGTTATGACTGACCTCAAGGAAATTACCTGCGAAAAATGTAAGGAAAGACTCGCCAAGAAGATTATCAGATCTGATAAGAAGGAAATGGCCAAAATCCTTAAGGAAGAACGTGCAAAAGCCAAAAAGGGTATCGAGGACGAGGGTATTATCCCGCTCGGCAATACTACCGCTAAAATAACAAGAACTCCTGAACAGAAGCGTCAGCAGGAGGCTGAAGCTGAGGCAGCAAGAAAAGCAGCCGAAGCAAAAAAAGCAGCTGAAGAAGAAGCTGCAAGAGAAGAAGCAAGAAATGCCGCTGAACGTCAGGCTGCCGGAGCAATTCAGAAAACTATCCCCGGTACCGGCGTCGCTATCGACAACAGTCTTGCTCAGTTCGCAATAAATATCCCCAAGGAAGAAGAACCCGTAGAGGAAGAAGTTCAGGACGACTTCCTCGCTCAGTTCGCTATCCAGAAACCGGTAGAAGAAGAACCTGAAGAAGAAGCTCCTGCCGCTCAGGATGACTTCCTTGCTCAGTTCGCTATCCCTACACCAAAGGAAGAACCAGCACAGCCGGATTATCTGTCCACCGACAATTACAGCTACGAAGATTCCACTGGTATGTACGAATCTGACACCACTATCGTAAATGTATCCGAGGATGAGCTTATAAGCATCAGCGAACAGGAAAAGCCGGAAGATGTGTCTGAAATCCTTGTTGACAAAAGCTCTGAATGGGATTTCGTGGCAAATCAGATATTCGGTTTTGAAGGCACAACAGCTCCGGAACCTGAACCGCAGCCCACAGAAATGGAAGAACTTCCCATACCTTCACAGACTGCGGCTCCGGAATCATTCCGCAGCAACGATGAAAAACCTTCACTTCCTGCACTTGATGATATCACTCCTCCCGTTCTTGAAGATATCGCTCCCCCCGCATACAACAAGCCTGCACCTCAGGTATACGAAAGCGTTTCTGCTCCTGTTCTTGACGATATGTATGCACCGGCATCCGATGAAACGGCAATTCCGGAGGTTCCCGTTCTCAACAGTATTTCTTCATTCCAGAAGGAAGAAACTCCTCAGCCCGAAGCTGTAAAGGAAGAAACTCCCGATTATGGATTTGATGACTTTGAAATCCCTGAAGTTCCCGTACTGAACAGCATTTCATCTGTTACTGAAACTCCGGAAAGCATCGCAGAAGAAGCTTACGAGGAAACATACGAGGAAACATACGAGGAAGCCTACGAAGAATCTTATGAGGATGAATCCCGCGAGGAATCTTACGAAGAAGAAACTCACACTGAACCCTATGAGGAAGAAGTTTACGAGGAATCCCCCCAGACTGCTCCAGTTCAGCCGACACCTATGCAGCAGACTCCTTTCGTTCAGCAGGCTCCTGTACAGCCAGCACCCGTTCAGCCGGCTCCGACTCCGACCCAACAGATTCCTGTGCAGTCAGTTCCGGTTCAGCAGGTTCCTGTGCAGCCAGTCCCCATGCAGCAGGCTCCCGTTCAGGCTGCTCCGGCACAGACAGTTCCCTTCACTCAGCCGCAGGTTATCAACGTTCCGCAGATTACAGGCTACGATCAGAACGGTCTGCCTATATATACATATATACAGATGCAGCTCACCGGCTACGATCAGAACGGTCAGCCTATATACAATCCGGCTTCTGGACAGCAGATGCCTGTTCCGCAGCAGTCGGCACCTCAGCGCAGACCTATGATGGGTATGAGCAATACAATGGGCGGACAGATGGGTGCAAATATCCAGAAACCCTTCGTACAGCTTGACGCTCCTACACAGACTCCTGCATACATCAAGGCAAAGCTCGGTATTCAGGACGCAGACGGTCAGTACATCCAGCCTTCTGCAAACATCTCCAAGATCGCTGTTAATCCCCACGCAAGAGAAACCTCAAAGGCATTCGTAAACGCTATCTCAAGCTCCAAGGATTACGCAAACAAGAATCTTATCGAAACTCAGGGACTCCGTGCAAACTCCCCTGTTCTTTCCTCCGTTGAGGATGTCCTCTCTCAGATGGGCGATAACTCCCTCAAGAACAGAAAAAAAGTAGAACAGACAGAGGTCAAGCTCGGTACTGAGTACAAATCTCCTGCTGCAAGACCTTCCGCTCCGAAACCTGCATACAAGAAGCCGGAAGAAGATATCAGATTCATGACAAAATCTGAGCTTAAGGATAAGAAAAAGCAGGATAAATATGCAGCAAAATTCAAGAAGGATCTCGCTAAGAGAGGCTTCTGATAAAAAATAATACAGGCAGTTTAAAAACTGCTGTAACGAAATGAGGTATACACTTTGGCTTACGATGAGATATATAACGAACTTAAAGAAAAAATGACCGACGACAAAGCCGCTAATGAGACTATGCTCAAAAAGGAATTTGAACGCTTCCTCAACGAAAGAAACGACGACGGAACAAATGCTGCCGCTAAGCTTATTATGGAAAATATGCCAGAGGATATGCGTGATGAACTCCTTCGTATTACTCACATCGACGGCATCGGTCTCGAAGAATATTACGGAAAAATCGACAAGCTCATTGAGGAACGCAATATCAATGAAGCAAAAATCCTTGCAGAAAAGCTCTACAAGAAAATTATCCTCGATTTCAAGGAAACTGAAAAGGAAAAATTCGTATCATTCAGAAACCCCTTCGAGGATAATCTCTGCCAGACGCTTTTCAAATCAGAAAAAACTCTTACCCGCACTCCCTTTGATTTTCCGAAATTCATCACAACCTACGCCTATATCCTCACTGAGGCAGGATCACCCTACGACGCTATTCCGGTACTCCAGAAGGCTATGGAATACAACCCCGTTGACTGCGGCCCGAAATTTGAGCTTGCAGAGGTTTACAAGAAGCTGAGAAATAAAAAGCGTCTTATTGAACTCACAATCGAAACTCTCAGGGTTGCTTCTTCTCCTCAGGCTATCGCACGATGCTATGCCAATATGGGATATATCCTTACGGATTTCGGCGAATTCGACGATGCTGTTGCATTCTATACAGCAAGTGTAATGGCTGATCCTAATCCGGCTATTCCAAGAGAAATGCAGCATCTCGCTGACCTTAAAGGCTCACCCATTCAGTATGTCGGACGTGAGAAAATCACAGAAGTTCTGGAAAAGTATGATATGACATTCGGACCCAATCAGGAGGTTGTAAACGTTGCAGCACAGCTCGCTGCATACTACCTCGGTCAGAAAAATATCAAGTATGCTCTCAACGCAATGAAAATCACCTACGGTCTTACAAGAGATCAGGAACTCCGTAAGGTTATACTTAAGTATGAAGGTGTCGTTTTCCCCGAAAATGCTCAGAAACCTGATATAACTCAGACCGTCAACGAAAATCCTGAAGAATAAAATTAAAGGACACGGCACGCCGTGTCCTTTTTGTTTTGCATACAATATCTTAAACATAAACGGACAGCCTTCGGCTGTCCGTTATTTTCATTATTTCTCAAGAGTTCCATGAGAGAGAGACTTAAGATATGCGTTAATAAATCCGTCGATATCGCCGTCCATAACCGCCTGAATATTACCATTTTCGAAGCCTGTTCTATGATCCTTAGCGAGAGTATAGGGCATGAACACGTAGGAACGTATCTGTGATCCCCATGCAATCTGGTTCTGAACGCCCTTGATATCCTCAATCTTTTCGAGATGTTCACGTTCCTTGATTTCAATAAGCTTTGAACGGAGCATCTTCATTGCGTAATCCTTATTCTGGTACTGGCTTCGCTGAGTCTGGCAGGAAACAACGATACCTGTGGGCTTATGGATAAGACGTACAGCCGAGCTTGTCTTGTTTACCTTCTGACCGCCTGCACCGCTTGAACGGTAAACCTCCATTTCAATATCCTCAGGACGGATATCAACCTCGATAGAATCGTCGATTTCGGGCATTACTTCAAGAGCCGCAAAGGATGTATGGCGTCTGCCGGACGAATCGAACGGAGAAATTCTTACAAGACGATGAACACCTGACTCCGACTTCATATATCCGTAGGCATTTTCACCCTCAATAAGGATTGAAGCAGATTTCACACCAGCGTCGTCTCCGTCAAGGTAGTCCATGAGCGTAACCTTATAATTATGTCGTTCAGCCCACATATTGTACATTCTGTAAAGCATTTCTGTCCAGTCCTGAGCCTCTGTTCCGCCTGCTCCGGCATGGAATGTAAGAATCGCATTTGAGCCGTCGTACTCACCTGTAAGAAGCGTGGACAGCTTTTCATCCTCAAGCTTCTGCTTGAATGCGTCCGATTCAGCCTTTATTTCATCAATGGAGCTGTCATCATCCTCCTCGATTGAAAGCTCGATAAGAGTGATGAGATCCTCAAGACTATCGTTAAGTCTGTTGTACTTTTCAATTTTTCTTTCAAGCGATTTCTGTTCCTTAAGAACGTTCTGAGAATTTTCGAGATCATCCCAGAAGCCTTCCTTTGCAGTTTCCTCGCTCAGGGCAGCAACTCTCTCCTGTGCTGCTTTTATGTTCAGAACATCGGCAAGCTCCTTCATCTCTTTACGGAAGCCTGTCATTTCTACTCTCAGTTCATCAAGAATAATCATAATTTCAGATCCTTTCAAAAATATACATTGTTATTATACCACATTTTACCTGTCACTGCAACGTTTTTTTAAAAATTCAGAAAGAAAAAATTGCACAAAAATCAACAGTGTTTTTCTATAAGATACGGTTGTATGAAAAAATTTATAAAATCGGCTATTTTACTCTTGCAAATTTACCGGATTTGTAGTATTATTAATAGTGTATTGGTAGTGATAGCGTCACTGCCGGAAATTCCGCAGAAAATACAGCGGAAAGTAAGGAGGTATTCCGTGAAACTCGTTTCTGTTGTCGTACCATGCTATAATGAACAGGAAGTTCTGCCCATGTTCTACGACGAAATAACAAAAACTACTGACAGTATGTCAGAGCAATACCCTGAGCTTGAATTTGAATACGTTTTTATCAACGACGGCTCAAAGGACAAAACCCTTGAAATACTGCGTTCCCTTGCTGATAAGGACAAGCGTGTAAGATATATTTCCTTTTCAAGGAACTTCGGAAAGGAATCCGGTATGTATGCCGGACTCCAGAATGCAAAAGGCGATTACATCGTCGTTATGGACGCTGATCTTCAGCATCCGCCGTCATTCCTGCCGGAAATGTACAGCTATGTCCGTGACGGAGAATATGACTGTGCAACTACCCGTCGTGTAAGCCGTGACGGTGAATCGAAGATCCGTTCATGGTTTGCAAGAAAGTTCTACAAGATCATGAACAAGATATCCCAGACCGAAATCGTTGACGGTGCTCAGGATTTCCGCTTCATGACAAGACAGATGGTTGACGCTATCCTTGATATGAGCGAATACAACCGCTTCTCGAAGGGTATTTTCAGCTGGGTCGGATTCAATACAAGATACATCGAATACAAGAACGTTGAGCGTCCTGCCGGTACAAGCTCATGGTCGTTCTGGGGACTTTTCAAATACTCCCTTGAAGGAATCATGGCTTTCTCGACAGCTCCTCTGGCGATCTCCTCACTGCTCGGAATTGTAAGCTGTATCATCGCTTTCATTCTCATGCTCATCACAGTCTTCAAGACTATCGCCTTCGGCGAGGATGTTGCAGGATATCCCACAACTATATGCGTGATATTCCTTCTCAGCGGACTCCAGCTTTTCTGCACGGGAATCCTCGGTCAGTATCTCTCAAAGACATACCTCGAAACAAAACGCAGACCTATCTACATTGCCAAGGAAACTGATGAATCCTACCGCAGCAGAAAAAACAGGACTGACGCAGAAAACAGCGATTCTTCCGCTGAAACCGAATAATCTCCGGAGGTACGGCTTCATTGAGTAAGCATATGAAATTTATCGTCACGGTGCTTTTCGCAGTCATACTGCTTCTCACTGCCGCAATACTGAAATTCTACTCCGATACAGGAAAAAGCACGGGCGAAGGCTCTGCCAGAATTGATGTACAGCAAAAGCTCGGCAGCGATTCCAAGGGGAACAGAATCTTTGAGGACAGCAGCGGTCTTTACGGCGTTATCGACACCAACGAGCGTGTAGTTATAGAGCCGCAGTGGATTGAACTGAAATTCGTCGGCGATAACCTCTGTATGGTCTCCAGACGTCTTAACGGAAAGCTAATGACAGGCTGCATCGACTACGAGGGAAATATCGTTGTCCCCATGATATACCGTGACATTATAAAGCAAAGCCGCGGAAATTTCGTGTTTTATACAGCCTACCCTGCGGCAGGCGATTCCTGCGTTCTCTATGATATAGATTTCGCTCCCCTGTTCAGACGCTCATGGGAAAGCTGTTCCCTTGCAGAGGACGAAATGATCCTGACCAGCCCAAACGGAACCTACACTTATAATGTGGACTATACCGGACTCACTCTGAAAAATGCCGTTATAAACGGAACAGCTCTGGACTGCGGCTATCAGCTCAGCGTCCAGAACATGACTATCCTTTCAGAACTTGATCCCGATATGCTCGACGCTTTATGTGTCAGCTCCGGAAAATACATAGAATACGCCTTTACCGGCAGCCGTGAGTATCTTTCAGATGTGCGTACGGATGAAAAATCAGTTTTCACAACAATTTTTCCCGACGATAAAAAGATTCTTTCAAAAAAGCTTACCGGACTTTCAGATATCAGAATATACAAAATCAGTTCCGATGACGACAAGCCGCACTATACCGTATCAATGACGGCAAATACCGAAATAGCCTACACTGACGACGAGGACAAGCCTCAGACTCTTGAGGGCAGTTACAGAGCGATTATCGAATTCTGCGGAACATCAGCCAACGATCTTGCGGCAGTTTCAGGAAAATTCCAGCAAAGCACTCCTGATTACCCTGCACCGCCGGATCCGGAAAATAATACCGAAACTCAGGACGCCACAGCTGAAGCTGCAGGCTGATCCGGAAATATACAGATTGGAGTATGTAATATGTCAAAAAAAGTTGCAGTTATCATGGGAAGTGCAAGTGACTTCCCTGTTGTAAAATCAGCTCTCACAGAGCTTAAAAAGTACGGTGTTGAATTTGAATGCCGCATTATGAGTGCACACAGAACACCAGCAGAGGCAGCAGATTTCTTCAGAAACGCAAGAAGCAACGGCTTCGGTGCTATCATATGTGCCGCCGGAATGGCAGCTCATCTCGCAGGTGCAGCAGCAGGAAATACTTCCCTTCCTGTTATCGGAATCCCCATGATGTCAAAGGCTCTTGACGGCATGGACGCTCTCCTCGCAACAGTTATGATGCCCCCCGGAGTTCCCGTAGCAACAGTAGGTATCAACGGTGCAAAGAATGCCGCTGTTCTCGCTGTTCAGATTCTTGCAGTTTCCGACGCCGAGCTTGCCGCAAAGCTTGACGCTGAAAAGGAAAAAATGGCTGACGGAGTACGTCAGAGCGACGCTGATCTCCAGAAGGAAATTGAAAACGTCTGATAAATAAAATTTACGGAACTGATACCACGGAATAAACCTGATTTCCCTGCCCTCCGGATATCGGATGCTCAGGGACTTTCAGGAAATTATAAAGAATTATGGGAGAATAATCTATGGGAGGATTTTTTGGAGCAGCTTCTGAAAATGACTGCGTGACCGATGTTTTCTTCGGTACAGACTACCACTCACATCTCGGTACAAGACGAGGAGGTATGACCTCATATAACGAAAAGCTGGGCTTTCAGCGTAACATTCACAGCATTGAAAACTCTCCGTTCAGAACAAAGTTTGAAAACGATGTTGTGAAAATGGAGGGAAATCTCTGCATCGGCTGCATCAGCGATACTGATCCACAGCCTATTCTCGTCCGTTCCAAGCTGGGACTTTACGCTATCTGCTCTATCGGCATAATCCGCAATGCTGAGGAACTCGTTCAGGAGCTCCTTGAAAACGGATGTGCAAACTTTGAAACTATGAGCAGCGGAAGTATCAACTCCGGAGACCTTATCGGTGCTCTGATAGCCCAGAAGGATTCCTTCGTTGAAGGTATCCGCTACGCTCAGGAAAAGATAGAAGGCACTATGTCACTTATCATCCTGACTAAAACAAGCATTATCGCCGCAAGAGATACATACGGCAGGCTTCCCATTATAGTCGGAAAACGTGACGACGGCTACTGCATAACCACTGAATCCTTCGCAGCACAAAAGCTCGGATACAATATCTTCCGTGAGCTTGACGCCGGAGAAATTGCAGAAATCACCTCTGCAAGCTGTAATACTCTCAGCAAGGGCGATCCTTCAAAAATGAAGATATGCACCTTTATGTGGACTTACTACGGTTATCCTACTGCTTCATACGAGGGAATAAACGTTGAGGTAATGAGAACACGCAACGGCGAAATCATGGCTGAAAATGATATCAGGGCAGGACGTCTCCCCGATGTTGACTATATATGCCCCATCCCCGATTCGGGAACTCCACACGCTATCGGATATGCAAACAAAAGCGGAATTCCCTTTGCACGTCCCTTTATAAAGTATACCCCGACATGGCCAAGAAGCTTTATGCCTTCTAATCAGAAAATGCGCAGTCATGTTGCAAAAATGAAGCTTATCCCTGTACATGAGCTTATCGCAGGCAAAAAGCTCCTCTTTATCGACGACAGTATCGTAAGAGGCACTCAGCTCCGTGAAACAGTAGAATTCCTCTACGAAAACGGTGCAAAAGAGATCCATGTAAGATCAGCCTGTCCGCCTATCATGTACAGCTGCAAATATCTGAATTTCTCACGAAGCACCTCGGAAATGGAGCTTATCGCCCGTCAGGTCATCAACGAGCTTGAAGGCGATGAGGGTATGAAATATATTTCCGAATACTGCTCCTCTGATACCGAAAGAGGAAGAAAACTCCGTGAAGAAATTGCACGCAGACTCAAGCTCACATCTCTTGAATTCCAGACTCTTGAGGGAGCTCAGAAGGCAGTCGGTATGCCTGAATGCAGTCTCTGCTCATACTGCTGGAGTGGGCAGGAGTTTCCCATTAATCCGTAATCCCATGAAAATATTTATATAAGGAGATTTTTACAATGAATAACAGTTTTTCTGAAAGCTATAAAAAGGCTGGCGTTGACGTTACTGCCGGATATAAGGCTGTTGAGCTTATGAAGCAGCATATCGCAAGAACTACTCTCCCCGGCTGTGTATCAGGCATCGGCGGCTTCGGCGGTCTTTTTGAACTCGATATGACAGGTATCACAAAGCCTGTTCTCGTTTCCGGAACAGACGGCGTAGGTACAAAAATCAAAATTGCTTTTATCCTCGACAAGCACGATACAGTCGGCATCGACTGTGTTGCTATGTGCGTAAACGATATCATCTGCTGCGGTGCAAAGCCTCTGTTCTTCCTCGATTACATTGCCTGCGGAAAGAATATTCCCAAAAAGATTGCTGAAATCGTTTCAGGTGTTGCAGAAGGCTGTGTACAGGCTGAATGTGCTCTTATCGGCGGCGAAACTGCTGAGCATCCCGGTCTTATGCCTGAGGAGGAATACGATCTTGCCGGCTTCTCAGTAGGCGTTGTGGACAAGTCAAAGATCCTCAGACCTGATACCCAGAAGGCAGGAGACGTGCTTATCGCTATCAAGTCAAGCGGCGTACACTCCAATGGCTTCTCACTCGTAAGAAACGTTTTTGACGTAAACGAAAAGAATCTTGCTATGCACTTTGATGATCTCGGAGCTACTCTCGGCGAGACTCTGCTCACACCTACAAGAATCTATGTAAAGGCTATCATGCAGCTTATCGACAGCGTTACAGTGAAGTCCGTTTCACATATCACAGGCGGCGGCTTCTACGAGAACATCCCACGTTCACTTCCTAAAAACCTCTCTGCAAAGATCGAAAGAAACGCTGTTCAGGTTCTTCCTATCTTTGATCTCATCGCAAGAACAGGAAATATTCCTGAGAGAGATATGTTCAACACCTTCAACATGGGTGTAGGAATGATCGTTTCTGTTGACAAGAACGACGCTGATAAGGCTGTTGCAGCTATCAAGGCTGCCGGCGAGGACGCATACATCCTCGGCGAGCTTGTTGAATCCGAAGAAGGCGTAATCATCTGCTGATAACTCAGAAGGATTACATATATGAATCTTATCAAAACAGCTCTGCTTGCCTGCGTTACTGCCGCTGCAGCGATTTCCGTTACTGCTCCGGCAGCAAGCTCTCCCGTTCACCCTATGGATGTATACCCTGACGGCGTTATCGACAGCTTTGATGTCGCTATGGCACGAAGAAAAGGTATGTCCTCTGCGGAAATCAGTACTATACAGAACTACGTTCTCGGCGGTGAATACATTGCTCCGCCGCAGGAGCCTGACGTTGAAGTTGAAATCGACGAAAGCTGTATCCTTGAACCAAAGGGAACTATCCACACCGGCGAAGGTACATACTACGACGGCGGATATGTCGGCGGATGCGCTATGCTTGATCCTGTTTCGAAAGACTACTGGATAGTTGCAATGAATACCGCTGACTACAATAACGCACAGCTCGCCGGAGCATACATTGAGGTTACCGGAGAGCTGGGAACTATAAATATGCTCGTTACTGATCTTCTGCCCGAAGGAAAAAAAGGCGATCTTGATCTGTATATTGACGCTTTTCCGCATATCGCTCCTGCGATAAAGGGAAGAGTTCCGGTAAGCTGGAAGATTATTCCGCTTGATACGGCAGAAAATGCACCTGTTTCATACAAATACAAAGAGGGAACAACGGAATTCTGGTGCGGAATTCAGGTACGCAACCACCGTTATCCCATTACACGACTGGAATACCTTGATAAAAACGGACAATTTCAGGAAATAGAGCGCCGTCACTATAACTATTTCGAATCGGATAAAATGGGCGCCGGACCGTTTACATTCCGCATAACGGATATCTACGGTCAGATGATTATTGACGAAAATATCCCGCTTTCCTATGACGATACCGAAATAATTCAGGGTCATGTCCAGTTCCCGAAATAATTATGAAAGTTGAAAAAATTGATCTTGCATGGGCTGTTATATCCATGTTCATCGTCGGAATTTCTTTCCGCAAGGGAATGCTCATTCAGGGCTTTCTGCTGATTTACGCTCTCATGGTCGTGATATTCATCTATCACATCCATAAGACAAAAAAAAGTCTGTCCGGAAGCATTGCAGTCTACGGAACAGTCGTGGATTACCATGAATCCAACGTCCCCAAGAAAAAGGGATATTATCCCGTTGTAAGGTTTGAAACGGAAACAGGCAGGGAAATAACCTCCGTCTACACCGTTGAGGACAAACAGATGCGATACGAAATCGGCGATGAACCGATGATATGCTATGATCCCGATAACCCGATGTTCTTCTATTTCTCCGACCGTGAGGATGAACTCGTCAGGGATTACTACCGGTTCATAGTCTTCGGCGGAGTTATTGCGGCAATGCTTTTATTCTATCTGCTTACAAAGAGGTAACAGGTTATGGGATTTTTTATCATGGGACTGCTTTCAGCAGCAGCCGGTCTTATAATTTGCCGCTGTCACAAGGAAACTGTAAATTCAACAGAAAGCTTCAGCGGTGTAGTGACAGGAATCAGTGAAAAAATCCTGCCGCAGGGACATCTGCTCGTCAAAAAATACCGTCCCGCTGTAAAATTTACCATGAATGGCAGAACCCGTACCGCAAATCACCACAGATACAGTCAGATTGTTCTCCACAATGTCGGCGAAACAGTGATTATCTGCGTTAATCCGAAGATGCCCGAATACTTCTGCTACGCTGAGGAGGAACAGCCGCATTCTCTGCCCGGAATCATCCTGACTTCATGCGGAATATTCGTCTGCATATTGAGTCTTGTCTTTTTGGCGATTCTCTGAAATATTACTGTAAAATAATGATTTCTGTTTAAAGGAGGTCGATACCAATGAAAAATATAGTAGTCCTCGTCTCCGGAGGAGGCACAAACTTACAGGCTCTTATCGACGCCGAAAAATCCGGTCTTATTCAGGGCGGAAAAATCACCTGCGTGATTTCCTCAAAAGACGGCGTATATGCACTCGAAAGAGCAAAAAACAATAATATTCCGGCAAGAGTTATCCCTCGCAGGGAATATCCGGACAGCAAATCATACAGCGAAGCCATACTAAACGCACTGAATGAGGAAAAAGCTGATCTGATAGTGCTTGCCGGCTTCATGACCATTCTTGATGAATGTGTCACTAAGGCTTATGCCTACAAGATAATCAACGTTCATCCCGCACTGATACCTTCCTTCTGCGGAGAGGGCTTCTACGGACTTAAAGTCCACGAAAAGGCTCTTGAATACGGAGTAAAGGTCAGCGGTGCGACAATCCATTTCGTCAACGAGGAAGCCGATGCAGGTGCGATAATCCTTCAGGGAACCGTTGATGTCCAGAGGGATGATACCCCCGAAGTTCTCCAGAAACGCATTATGGAGAACGTTGAATGGAAGCTTCTTCCGGAAGCTGTATCGCTTTTCTGTCAGGATAAGATTGAAATCATTGATGGAAAAGCTTACATAAAGGACTAAGCCATGAAGCTGTCAGTAATTACAGAAAATCAGCGTATACAGAAGCTTTTTCTCTGTTTTATGATGTATGCTGTTCTCGGCTGGTGCTATGAGGTTTTTCTTGAAGTTGTGATATATCGCTGGGGCTTCACTAACAGAGGAGTTCTTTTCGGACCATACTGCCCCGTATACGGAGTGGGTGCACTTTCATTCCTTGCCTGCTTCGGAAAACTTATGAAGAAGGATTCACCGCCGTGGCTGAAATATGTCAAACCGCTGCTTATCTTCCTCGGATGTATGGCTGTTGCGACTATCATAGAACTTGCCGCAAGCTACATACTGGAGTTTTTTACCGGTGCATGGCCGTGGCAGACGTATGCCGATTACAAATACAACTTTCAGGCAAGAATCGCTCTCAGCACATCACTGAGATTCGGTCTTGGCGGAGTGCTTTTCCTGTATATTGTACAGCCTTTTTTCAATTGGCTGCTCTCAAAGCCCTCTGCAAGATTACTTAATGCGATCACCATTATCACCGTTGTTACAGTCTTTGCAGATTGTATCTATACATTCATTATCAAGTAAGGAGAAATTATTATGATTAAACTTGACCTTGCAAAAGAGCTCAGCACAAACGCTTATCCCGGCAGAGGCATCGTTATCGGTAAATCTGACTGTGGAAAGTACGCTGTAACAGGCTACTTCATCATGGGACGCAGCGAAAACAGCCGTAACCGTGTTTTCGTTGAGGAAGGCAGAGGAATCCGTACTCAGGCTTTTGATCCTTCAAAGCTTACCGATCCCCACCTTATCATCTACGCTCCTGTAAGAGTTCTCGGAAACAAGCTCATCGTTACTAACGGTGACCAGACAGATACGATCTACGAGCTTATGGACAAGCAGTTCACTTTTGAACAGGCTCTCCGCACAAGAGAATTCGAGGACGACGCTCCGAACTACACACCTCGTATTTCCGGTATCCTCCGCTTTGAGGAAGACGGCTTCAACTACGCTATGTCTATCCTCAAGAGCGCTAACGGAAATCCCGAATCATGCCAGAGACATACATTCAGCTACAACAGCCCTCTCAACGGTGAAGGTCACTTCATCCACACATACATGGGCGATGGAAATCCCCTCCCCAGCTTCGAGGGCGAGCCTAAGCTTGTAGGAATCTCCGGCAATATCGACGAGTTCACAGATATGCTCTGGAACAACCTCAACGAGGATAACAAGGTTTCTCTCTTTGTCCGCTATGTAAATCTTGAGGACGGCAGCGAGGAGACAAGAATTCTTAACAAGAATAACTAATTCTTCGCAGCCATGAAAATAAAAGTCATAAAATCATTTGCCGTTTTGGCTGATATCGCAATTGTGCTGTATCTTGTATATCAGCAGTTCTATTGGGTATGGTATTACGGTGCATCTGTTGAAGGTGCATTATATCTCACATCTGACGAAACAAAGTTTTTCAGAAATTATATGACAACACCGCTTATATTTACAGTTTTTATGCTCGTCAGCTTTTTGAGTATATTTCTTTACAGAAAGTTCCGCAAAAAGGAGAGTATCGGCAGGAAATATCTTTTTCTCGTGATATTCAACATTATCCTGACAGCTATAATGCCCTTTGAACAGATTTGTATGATAATTCACTTCGCACATAGCGGAGATCTGATAATATGACAAATAAACATCTTCTCTGCTTTTGCAGAATATGTTGGTTACCGCTGACGTTATTCTTCTTTGTCATGAACTTTATGACGCTCTCTTGGTTCATAGAAGAAAAAAAGCTTAACGGCGGATCCTATCTTTTTGATTACATGGCAAAACATATGGAATATGAAAAAGCTGTTGACCTGTATTATTCCATGTGTAATATGTCTTTTATGGGTATCAATCCTTTTCTTGTAAGACCAACAGCCGTTATCATAACTCTGATATTTGTACTCATAACATATAATGAAATCAAATCAAAAAAGAAAACGTATTTTAAGTGGTCATTCTATTTATTATTATCACTTTCAATTATTTTCATTGCTTTTATTGCTTTCCCCTTTGCCCAGCAGGCATTTTTTAGTGATTCAGCAAGTATATAAATATTATTTATGCGGCTGAACAATTACGCATTACGCATTAAGAATTACGAATTATAAAAGGAGGACATTATTATGTCAAATGAAATGCAGTTAAAATATGGTTGCAACCCCAATCAGAAGCCCTCAAGAGTATACATGGCTGACGGCAGCGAGCTTCCTATCGAGGTTCTCTGCGGCAAGCCCGGTTACATCAACCTTCTCGACGCTCTCAACGGCTGGCAGCTCGTAAAGGAGCTTAAAATCGCTACTGGTATGTGTGCTGCTACATCCTTCAAGCACGTTTCTCCTGCTGGTGCTGCTATCGGCAGACCGCTTTCCGACGATCTCAAGAAGATTTACTGGGTTGACGACCTCGGTGAGCTTTCTCCCCTTGCTTCCGCTTACGCAAGAGCAAGAGGTGCTGACAGAATGTCATCCTACGGTGACTTCATCGCTCTTTCTGACAAGGTTGACGTATGCACAGCAAAGATGATCCAGCGTGAGGTTTCTGACGGTGTTATCGCTCCCGATTACGACGATGAGGCTCTTGAGATCCTCAAGTCAAAGAGAAAAGGTACATACTGCGTTCTCAAGATCGACGAGAGCTACAAGCCTGATCCTATTGAAGTAAAACAGGTTTACGGCGTTTCCTTCGAGCAGGGAAGAAATGAACTCGACATCAACCGTGAGCTTCTTTCAAACATCGTTACAGACAACAAGGATATCCCGGCTGACAAGATGGATGATCTCCTCATCTCTCTTATCACACTTAAATATACACAGTCCAACTCCGTTTGCTATGTAAAGGACGGACAGGCTATCGGTATCGGTGCTGGTCAGCAGTCAAGAATCCACTGCACACGTCTTGCTGGTCAGAAGGCTGACAACTGGTGGCTCAGACAGTCTCCTCAGGTTATGGGACTCCAGTTCATCGACGATATCCGCCGTGCTGACCGTGACAACGCTATCGACGTTTATATCGGCGACGAGTACGAGGATGTTCTTCGTGACGGTACATGGCAGAATATCTTCAAGGTAAAGCCTGAAGTATTTACAAGAGAAGAAAAGAAGGCATGGCTTGCTCAGAATACAGGCGTTTGCCTCGGTTCAGACGCATTCTTCCCCTTCGGCGACAACATCGAGCGTGCTAAGAAGTCCGGTGTTGAGTACATTGCAGAGCCCGGCGGTTCTATCCGTGACGACAACGTTATCGAGACTTGCAACAAGTACAATATCGCTATGGCATTCACAGGAATCCGTCTTTTCCACCACTAATAAATATACGGGCTGTTGTAATCAACAGCCCATTCACATTATGATATAAGGGGTTAAATTATGAATAAAAATCTAATTATTGCACTCATTCTTTCAGTAATATGTCTGACTGCTGTTTCCGGATGCAGTGATGACAAAAAGTCCTCAGAATCCGCAGAGGACAGCGTTACCGAAACAGCTTCAACCGATTCCGATGATAACGTGGATGAAGAAAATCTGACCGAGGATGATGCTTCGGACGCAGATTCGGACAATGAATCCGATGAAACTAAAGCTCTTACGGATGTTGACACTGCAATTGAAGAAGCAATCGAGGAATTTTCTGTCGGAGATATAATAGATAATTACAAACTCAGCGACAAATATCAGGATGAAGGCTATGTTGTTCTTGAACATAAAAACGAACCTGTTATGTTTGCTGTCTGTGAAGGACCCAGCTGGGCGGTTTCGTCCTACGGTCATGCTAAAGATTTTGTTGAATTTATAGAAGATGATTGTACTGACGTAAGCTTTAAAAAATGTCCCGAATACAAATATGATGTTTCAGTTGTTTCCTATAAGGAAGAGTTAGACGGCAAAACACTATTCAGTGACTATTACCAGCTGTGCGAACAGAATGCAAAATTTGATATAATAGTCATGTATACAGAGGGCTTTGACCTTATAGCAAAAGAGCTTGCTGATGAGTTTATCAATTCCATTGAGTATACATCCGACTTCTACTATCCCACAGAGCCTCAGACGTTTGAAAATGATTTCTTTTCGGTATATTATCAACCTGAATGGATTGAAAACAACAGTCCCTCAACAGATACAAGATACGAATTCAAATTCAGATACGGTCATAGCGACACAATGGATAATTATCTTGCCTGCTATAAAATCCGTATAGAGAATGACGGAGAATACAGTACAGCTGAGGAATATGCTTCAAGCGCCTACAAAACCAAAGCCGAATCAAATTCGAAGCTCAGACATAGTCTTTCTCTTGATACAGACGAGATTTTCGGTATTCCTGCCCACAGGCTTTCCTATACGATTGAAAGCTCATCTTTATTGAATTGCAACTATAATATATATTATTTCGACCACAACGGTCATATATATGTAGTTACAACGAGCATACCTATAAACGACGACGGAACTGTTGCGGCGGCTATGCAGAGAATTATTGACGGCACTACTATAAAATAAGGGGATTTATCATGAAAATCAAAAGAATTTTATCATTCCTCACTGTACTCTGTCTCGGAATTACCATGTGCGGATGCAGCAGTAAGAAAAGCTCCTCTGAATCCGGCAATACTCCGAAGGACAGCTTCGAGCTTCCCGAAGATATCGTATACTGCGACACAGAGGACGGACTCTTTGAATTCGCTGTCAGCAGTGATACTCCCGACGGTGTGAGCAGCGACCTCATAGACAAAACAGAATTTGTATTCAATCTTGGCGACGATGATACACTGATAGGCGTTATGACTGTTACAGATTACCACCAGACTGCCGCCGGTATGGGAGCCGGACTTTCCTCCGACTTTGAGGACAGCGGTCTGTACTCCAATATCAGGGGCGAGGAGCTTACTATTAATGGAAATCCTGCGTACAGACTCACCGCCGACTGCGAAAATGATATACTCTACACGCTGACAACACTTCAGTTCGGCAATGGCGATATCTTTGTAACCATGTCAACATCTACTCCTGAAAACAGAGAAAAATGCGACCTTGAAACGGATATTATCCTTCATTCGGTAGAATACAAGGGAAAACCGCTTAAATCTGAGCCGGAAACTTACAGCAACATATATTTTTCAGTCACTGCCGGCGAAAAATGGTATTTCAGGAAGCAGACAAAAGATTTTGCCTCAGTTTCGCTGAATTTACAGAATGATATCAGTGATATGATGTACGCATTCTCGTTCAGTGCACTTACGGATGAATCTGATACGGAAACTGCCGCAAAAAACAATGCAGAAAAGCTGATGGATGAACCGGAGTTTCTTCATGATACAACCGATTATATGGGCTTCAAGGCGGAACATATCCACTATCTGAATTCTCTTGACGCTTATGTTGATTACTACATCTTTGAAAATGACGGCGTGATTTATCAGGCTATCGAGGTTTGCCCTACAAATAAGACAGAACAATATAAAGCCGATATTCAGGAAATCCTTGACAGTATTGATCTTAAATAAACAAATTACGGCTCGGTAAATTCCGAGTCGTTTTTTATTGACAAAACAGGGAAAAAATGATAAAATAATGGTATATTATTTTGTAAAGGCAATACCGCACGAAGCTTGTGCGAAAGATGCACAGTCAGATTTTTCGTCAGATTGTATAGAAATTCCGCAAGCATACTGACGTATGTCAAGGGATTTCTGTGCAAGATGACGGAAAATATGCAACCAGATTTCGTGCAAAGCCGTCAGGCGTGCTTTGTGCGGTGTTGCCTAAAGTTTATAGGAGGAATTTTCCCATGAAAAATATACTCGTAGTCGGCGGCGGCGGACGTGAACACGCTATTATCATGAAGCTCGCTGAAAGCCGTCATGTTGGCAAGATTTACTGCACTCCCGGAAACGGCGGTATCTCAAAATACGCTGAATGCTTCAATATTGGTGCTACCGATATCGAAGGCGTTGTTGCTCTCGCAAAGGAACTCAAGCCTGATATGGTCGTTGTTGCCCCTGATGATCCGCTTGTTCTCGGCATGACAGACGCTCTTCAAGCAGAAGGATTCATGGTATTCGGTCCAAAGGCAAATGCCGCAATCATCGAAGGCTCCAAGGTTTTCTCAAAGGATCTTATGAAGAAGTACAACATTCCCACTGCCTTCTATGAGGTTTTCACTGAATCCGACAAGGCTATTGCATACCTTAAGGAGCAGAACAGCTATCCCGCTGTTATCAAGGCTGACGGTCTTGCTCTCGGAAAGGGCGTTATTATCGCTCAGAACGAGGAAGAAGCTGTTCAGGCTGTTCATGATATGATCGACGAGCTTAAATTCGGAAAAAGCTCTGCACGAATCGTTATCGAGGAATTCCTTACAGGTCCGGAAGTATCAGTTCTCAGCTTTACAGACGGAAAAACTGTCGTTCCTATGATCTCCTCAATGGATCACAAGCGTGCTCTTGACGGCGATCTCGGACTCAATACCGGCGGTATGGGAACTCTCTCCCCCAACCCCTGCTACACAGAGGAACTCGCAAAGGAATGTATGGAAACTATCTTCCTTCCTACAATCAACGCTATGAACGCTGAAGGACGCACCTTCGAGGGCTGTCTCTACTTCGGACTTATGATTACCCCCAAGGGACCTAAGGTTATTGAGTATAACTGCCGCTTCGGAGATCCCGAAACACAGGTTGTTCTTCCTATGCTTGACGCTGATCTCTATGAGGTTTTCGAGGCTGTCTGCAAGCACGAGCTTGACAAGCTTGATATAAAATGGCATACCGGAAGCTGTGCCTGCGTTGTTATGGCAAGCGGCGGATATCCTGAAAGCTATCCCAAGGGTATCGAAATGAACGGAATGGACGATAAGGGACAGGTTGACGGCTGTTTTGTTTACCATGCCGGCACAAAGCTCTCTGAGGACGGAAAATTCCTGACAAACGGAGGCCGTGTTATCGGTGTTACTTCAAAGGGCAGCGATCTCCAGTCGGCTCTTGACAACGCTTACAAGGGAGTATCACAGATAACCTTCGAGGGTGCTCATTACAGAAAAGATATCGGTCAGAGAGCTCTTAAGGCACTCAGTTAAGGAGCCGCCTATGCAAGCAAAGCTTTCAAGAGCTCTTACGCTCGGAATTATCGGCAACGGACTTTTCCTGCTTTTCCTGCTGTTATCGCTCTTTTATCATTATATCTTCAATACGTCTGCTCCGGATATAATCGTAAAGCTTATCGAAATAATCGCTTATTTCGTTGAGGTCGGAGGATTTACTGTGCTGGTAATTGCAGATTATTTCATCTGCTCAGCCGTAAGAATGCGAAAAGCACCTAAAATAGCTTTTTCCCTCTACCTCGTTATGGAAGCCTTCCTGATGTTCTGCGAGCTTAACGGTATGACGGTACAAAGCTTCTATGCCCCGTATTCACTGGCACTCTATATCGTACACGTTCTGGCTTCCTCAGCTGTATGCTTCACTTTCGTATACTTCGATCCGTATAAAAAAGCCTTTGAACTCCTCGTTATCGGATGCGTATTTATCATCCTTCTGGGACTTATCGGCAATTATATGGATAAGAGAATCTATTTCAGCATTATAGCAAACGCCCTGTCGTTCCTTGTGATGTTCGCCGGAATGAAGATTATGATTAAAAGAGAAATTATAGAAATAGACTGCCACGGCGACCGTGCCCGTGAAGTCAGATATAAAAGCGGCTTCTTTGAAGACTGATTACAAAGCCTGTCCTTTTTCGGGGCAGGCTTGTTTATTTCATGCGGCAGAACACATGCAGACTGTTTTTCATATAATGAAGTGGTATTCCAAAAAAAACGCCGCTCGGCGGCAGAATGGAGATCAATATGAAAAGCAAGAAGAAAATTCTTATAGCCGGCGGCGATATGCGTCAGATCTACTGTGCCAGCCGTCTTTCATCAGAATATACAGCCAGCATTATTGGTTTTGACAATGAGCTTATTCCTTCCGGAATCTCATTTGCCCCAGCCGAGGAAGAATTCCCCTTCGACTATGCCGTACTGCCTGTTCTTCCCATGAACGAAGCCGGCATGATAAGTACTCCATGCTTCAAGGGAAGTATATCAGCTGAATACATCAGGAAATTGCTCAGACCTGACAGCGTCATCTTCGCCGGACGAATTGACGAAAAGCTCCGTGAAGCCTTCATGGGATATCAGCTCTGCGACTACATGGAAAGCGAATCTCTGAATCTGAAAAATGCAGTTCCCACCGCTGAAGGAGCAGTACAGATCGCTCTTGAGGAGCTTCCTGTAACACTCAGCGGTCTGCGTATCCTCATAGTCGGAATGGGACGCATAGGACGATCTCTTGCGGAAATTCTCAAAGGCTTCGGCTCGGATGTAACTGCCGCTGTCCGCAATGCAAAGGGAACGGCAAACGCAAGGATTCATGGTGTAAAATCAGTCTGCACCGACAAAATGGACAACAGCTACGATCTTGTTTTCAATACTGTTCCGCACACCATATTTGACCGTGAGCTTCTTGACAGCTTCAGCAGAAACACACTGTTCATCGACCTTGCCTCGAAGCCGGGAGGAATGGACTTCGACGCCGCCGCAGAGCTTGGAATAAAAGCGATATGGGCACTCGGACTTCCCGGAAAAACAGCACCGGTAACATCGGGAGAAATCATCGCCGAAACGGTTATCGACATGATTGCGGAAATGGAGGCGGCACATGACTGATATATTAAAAGGACTCAGAATAGGATATGTAATGACCGGCTCTTTCTGTACGTTCAGTCAGAGCTTTGAACAGGCACGGCGGCTTAAAGAAGCAGGAGCAGAACTGATTCCGGTGATGTCAGAGAACGCGGCTTCCATCAGTACACGCTTCGGGACGGCAGAAGAAAATCTTGCAAAGCTCAGAGAGATATCCGGACGTGAAATAATCACGACCATTGCAGACGCTGAACCTATCGGTCCGAAAGATATGACTGATCTTATAATCGTTGCTCCATGTACGTCAAACACTGCCGCAAAGCTTGCGAACGGTATCACGGACGGTGCCGCAACAATGGCAGTAAAATCACATCTTCGCAGTGGGAAGCCTGTGCTTCTTGCGATTGCCTCCAACGATTCGCTTTTAGGCTCGGCAAAGAATCTCGGTGAGCTGTTCAACCGGAAAAATTATTATTTTGTACCTATGATTCAGGATGACTGGATCAACAAGCCTGCGTCGCTTGTTGCGGAATTCAGCATGATTCCGCGGGCTGCAGAAGCGGCTATGAAGGGAATCCAGTTAAGACCTATTATATATCATTCACGAGAAGCACACTGATCAAATACAAAAGGGCACCGCCGGTGCCCTTAATTCATTACTATATCGCTGAATTTTCCTCTTATAGAGGATACAAGCTCTGCCGGACAAAGACGTATCTGCAAACCAATTCTTCCGCCGCTTATATAGAAAAGCGGAAGTTCCTCAGCCGAAGAATGCACAACAGTCATGAACTGTTTTTTCATACCGATAGGAGTACATCCGCCGCGGACATATCCCGTAACCTTTGTGATATCCTTCACATGAAGCAGTGAAACGGATTTTTCTCCTACGCTGACTGCTGCTTTTTTCAGATCAAGCTCCAGTGCAACAGGAATCAAAAAGCAGTAGTAAGTGCCTGTCTTTCCTTGTGCTACGAGCGTCTTGAAGGTTTCCTCAGGCGGCTGTCCGAGAGTTCTTGCGGTAGTAACACCGTCTATGAACTCATCACACTGATATGTATTGTATTCATATTTTATCCCTGACTTGTCAAGAAAACGCATGGCATTCGTTTTTGCTTCCTTAGCCATTTTCAACCTCCGTTTTTTTCTCTGTCTGTACGGAATTCATTCTGCTGTATATACATCCGCAGTAATTCTGACGATACAAGCCATATTTTTTTGAAAGCTCTATGGAATGCTTATAGCCGTCGTGCTTCTTGAAATCAGAACAGAGATAGTCGGAATTATAATTTCCGGCAATTTCCCTGCCCCTCTCGTTGATGAAGGTACAATCCTTATGCGGACTGATAGTCAGCGTAGTTGTGAAGTAATCACAGCCCAGCTCATCAGCCTTTGCCGCAGAAGCTTCAAGACGGCAGGATATACATTTCTGACAGCGTTCCCCTCGCTCAGGAAGCTTTTCAAGCCCCTTTGCAAGTTCATAAAACGGTGCCGGATCATATTTTTCCTCGATTATTTTCACATCCAGTCCCATTTCACGGACAAGCCTTTTAAGCTCGCTGCACCGGAACTGATATTCCTCCTCAGGAGCAATATTGGGATTGTAAAAATAAAGCGTAAGGTCAAAATTCCTCACCAGAACCGTCAGTGTATGGCTGCTGCACGGAGCACAGCAGGCATGGAGCAGAAGCGACGGTTTTTCACCGCTTTTTTCAAGAGCAGTAATAGTCTCGTCAAGAATTCTGCCGTAATTCACTCTGCTCATTATTTATCCTCAAGGTTCCTGAGTGCTCTCAGCTCGTCCTTGTTTACCCTGATTTCAACGTCCTTCAGGAGCTTTACCTCGCTTCTGTCGAGAGTTACCGGAACCTCAGATTTCTCAGTCTTTACCCTAAGCTTGCCGGTGATAAGATTTACATCCTCTACCCTGCCCTTATCGCCTTCAGGAGTAACAACAATAGCTCCTATCTTGGGAGTGATCTTTAGAAGCTCCTCATAGACATTCTGCTCATTTTTAAGACAGCACATAAGTCTGCCGCAGGTACCGGAAATCTTTGTAGGATTAAGTGAAAGTCCCTGTTCCTTAGCCATTTTGATGGATACCGGCTGGAAATCGCCCATGTATCCCTTACAGCAGAATTCTCTGCCGCAGATACCCATGCCGCCGAGAATCTTAGCTTCGTCTCTGACGCCGATCTGTCTCAGCTCGATTCGTGTTCTGAACACAGCCGCAAGATCCTTTACAAGCTCACGGAAGTCAACACGGTTTTCTGCTGTAAAATAGAAAAGTATCTTATTGTTGTCGAAGGTACATTCAACGTCCACGAGATTCATTTTCAGCTTACGGAAGGCTATTTTCTCCTGACATACAGCAAAAGCTTCCTTTTCACGCTGTTTGTTTTTTTCAGCGGTCTTCATATCCGCCTCGGTAGCTATTCTGATAATAGGCTTGAGGGGCGATGATATCTGATTATCATCTATCTGCCTGTTTGCGATAACAACCTCTCCGCACTCTACTCCACGGACTGTCTCAACAATAGCGTAATCGCCGACATTTGCCTTTATATCGCCAGGCGAGAAGTAATATATCTTTCCGACGCTTTTAAAGCGTATTCCCACTATTTCTTTCATATTTTTCTCCTTTTTGCAAGGGCAATACTTCACAAGGTATTGCCTTTATACTGTACCGATGATCTCTGCACAGAGAGCCGCAAGAACAAGCGGAATGCTCACATTGCAATCCACGGCACTTTTAGCTTTTTCGAGATACCGGTGAAGCTTTGCCGCCTGATAGATCTCCAGTCTTTCGGAAAGCCTTCCGGCACCGTCTGCAAAACAACTGATTCCTCTGGTCTCCGGAGATTTTTTCAGCACAACAGCATCCCGTATCAGCTTATCAAGCATTGAAAGAACATCTCCGACCTCGTTTCTGTCCTTTGCTACGGTATAGAATGCCGAGTTCATCGCATATTCATCTCTTCTTATTATACTATCTGCAAGCGATTTTGTCAAATCCACTTTTCTGCGGAGCGAGTCGTCAAAAAGATAGCTCATGCACATTCCGATATTACCGTGAAAGCATTTCACTGCACTGTTTATTTCCTCCTGAGAATATCCGGCGTCAGTGAGAGCCTGCATTGACTGTTCTTCCGTACAGACTGATGTTCCGAAGCATACACAGCGTGAAATTATCGTAGGAAGAAAGACAGATTTGGATTCCGCTGTGAAGATAAAGTAGGCATAATCCGGCGGTTCCTCTATGAGCTTCAGGAGCTTGTTCTGCGGACGACTGTCGAAATTACGGCAGTCTGCGAAGATATACACCTTTCTGCCGGTTTTGTTATTCGGCTTTATGAAGGCGTCGTTTGCGACGGATCCGGCTGTCTCAACGGAATATCCGCCTAATTTTCCGCTTTTTTCGGGATATATCACATCCGGATGAAATCCGGCTTCAACGTTCCGGCAGGAGGTGCAGCAATCGCACGGCTCTCCGTCTGTGGGATTTTCACAAAGCAGCAGCTTTGTATAATATCTTGCAAGAAGCTTTTTTCCGCTTCCCTTTTCGCCGTAAAACATCACTGCATGAGCCGCTTTATCCCTGCGGACCATATTTTTCAGCGTAGAAAGCAGATAATCATTTCCATAAATTTTTTTCATATCAGACCTCTTATACACAGCACCTTACAGCGTGCCGTCATTCTTCTATTTTACCACATTTACAGTTGAAATTCCATAGCTTTTGAAAATATTTATGCAGTTTTGGTCAATTATTTCTCCGCTTGCCGCTATCGGAACTGCCGGAGGACACGGAACTCTCACAGCTCCGCAGATTCTTCCCTCAGCTTTTTCAACGTCTATATCCTCGTTCGGGGAAAAAACAGCGTCACGGATTCCCATTGCCTTGCGGGGAAGCTCCATAGAAAATTCACGGATATTTCTTTCACAGTATCCGGCAGAATCAAGCGATTTTTCAAGAGCCTCCGACAGCCTTGTATAATCCTCCGGACGGAAAAAGGGCGACGACAAGAGTACTACCAGTTCACTGTCCGCATATTCGCATTCCACGCCGTTTTTCCGCAGAAGCTCTGCAAGTTCACATCCGTCATAGCCGCTTTCCGAAGCCTTCACGGTAATATGGAACGGCTCTGAATCAGCAAATTCCAGACGTTTGGAAAATTTCTCACGAAGGCGTCCGATATAAACAAGATTATCCGCTATATCCTTCCGGATATCTCCGGCGATATATTCGGTGCAGAGATCAAGCGACATCATTACCGGATAGGACGGACTTGTGGACGCAAAAAGGCTCATTGACGGCTTGAGAAGAGGTGCGTGTTCCTGACGTGACGTATGAAGCATAGCTGCTCCTGTCAGTGCCGGAAGCATTTTGTGTGCAGAATCACAGCACATATCGGCTCCGAGAGATATCGGATGAAGACTGTCCTCAAAGAAATGAAGATGCGCTCCGTGAGCATTGTCAACAATAAGTCTTGCTCCGTAACGGCGGCACACAGCCGAAAGTCCCCTTATATCGGCAAGCCTTCCCGTATAATCCGGAGAGGTGACGTAAAGGCAGGAAGGAACTCCGCAGGAACTCAGCTTCTCCTCAACAGCGGAAATATCAAGCTCTCCGGAGAGGATTCCGCCTGTATAGCGTGGAAGAATCCATTCCACGTCAAGGTCAAGGAGAGCCGCCGTATTCAGGAAGCTCCGGTGAACATTGCGTACAGCAATTATCCTGCGGTTTTCCTGCTTCATTATAGTCAGCATTGCCTGTATACAAAGCGTAGAGCCTCCGGCAGAATAAGCCGAAGCCGCTGCTCCGTAGAGTGACGCCATATTTTTTTCGCTCTCTGCGATAATTCCGTCCGCTTCAAAGAGACTGTCCGCACCTGAGATTTCCGTGATATCCCCGCTGAAAAGAGCCTCTGCTCCGATTATCGGAGCGATACCCTTATGTCCAGGCATATGGCAGCGGAGTATTCCGGAAGAAGCGTATTTCTGTATAAAATCGTAAATCGGAGTTGTCATATATATCATCCTTTGCAGTCATATATAGTATTTCAGAATTCTGAAAATTCTCATTTTCGCTCTTGACATAGCAGCCGAAACCGCCTGTGGTGTAATACCGAGCTGCTTTCCTATCTGAATTGAATCAAGGTTCTTAAAATAGTATAGCATAATTATTTCCTTTTGTCTCGGAGTAAGCTCATTTTTTATAACATTTAACAGTATTTTCCTTAGCTTCTGCCTTGATTCCGATTCATCTGCATCCTCAATTATTGCACGCAGTCCACTATCCTGCTCGCCAGTAAAGATATCTGAGTAGCATTCAAGCTTCGGCACGCTGTTCAACCCTCCTCATATAGTTCGTAAGGTGGAGTATAATTTCTCTCATCTGGCTGTGTTCCGTATAAAGGAGACGTATACGGCGTTCAAGGTCAAGCTCGTCAATCATCGCTTCCATCCCCTCGGTTTTCAGCTGATTTTTCTGTTGTGTAAGCTGAACGATCCGCTGTTTTGCAAGCTCGCAGCTATATTCATAAGCTTTTATCATCTGTTTCATTTTTTACCTCCCTGAGCTTTTCATTGCTCCCTCAACTAAACCTTGCCATCAAATACTTGGCAGAAAAAAATTTTCTCTGCTTTCTTCTTTTTGACAAGGTATAATTGGTGGAGCAGCACCCCGCAATCGAACATTTATTCCTTGTAATTTATATTATAGAACAAAAGTTTCGTGTTGTCAAGAGGAATCGAACAAATATTTTATTTTTAACAATAAAACAAACTTTCTCCCATTTTGCATAAAACAGAAACTTCCTGTTTGTGAACTGTTACAAATCTTTCTGAATATGTGCGATAATTACACAGTTTTCAGCGACTAATTATATGATGGAATCATACTTTAGAATAATATCTATGTTTTTTATAAAAAAACTTGCAATTATGTATGTTTTATGTTATAATATAGGTTGTCATATTATAATGATTCTGAAATAAGAGCGATAACGCACAAAAATTGTGAGTGTATTGACTTAAAAACAAATACAAAAGGAGAAAACTATGAAAAAAGTTATTATCATCGGTGCCGGTCCTGCCGGCCTGACGGCTGCGTATGAGCTTCTTAAAGATAATTCGGGCGAATACGACGTTACTATTCTTGAAGAAACTGATGCGATAGGCGGCATCTCGAAAACTGTAAACTACAAGGGCAACCGCATGGATATGGGCGGTCACCGCTTCTTCTCAAAAATTCCGGAGGTAAACAGCTGGTGGAGCAATATGCTTCCTATGCAGGGTTCCCCCTCCTACGACGATCTTCTCCTCAGAAGAAAGGTCGCCACAATGCAGGATGGTCCTGACCCCCAGAAAAAGAACCGCGTAATGCTCTCCAGAAGACGTGTTTCCCGTATTCTCTTTAACGACAAGTTCTACGATTATCCCGTTTCACTCAAACCCGAAACAATCAAGAACTTCGGCTTCTTCACAACAATGAAGGTTGGCTTCAGCTATCTTGCCGCTGTTATCCACAAGCGTCCTGAGGACAACCTCGAAAACTTCTACATCAACTGCTTCGGAAAACAGCTCTACTCCATGTTCTTTGAAAACTACACAGAGAATCTCTGGGGCAGACATCCCAGCGAAATCGACGCATCATGGGGTGCTCAGCGTACAAAGGGACTCTCTATTGTGGGTATCATCAAGGACTTCTTCGGCAAGATCTTCAAGGTAAAGAACCGCAAGGTCAACACCTCCCTTATCGAAGAATTCAAATATCCTAAGCTCGGTCCCGGACAGCTCTGGGAAGTTACTGCTGATGAAATCACAAAGCTCGGCGGCAGCATCATCATGAACGCCGGCGTTAAAAAGCTCCACAAGAATGAGGAAAATCTCCTTACCGGCGTAACCTACGTCAAGGACGGTCAGGAAATCACTCTCGACGGCGACTGCATTATCTCCTCAATGCCTGTCAAGGATCTCGTTGCCGGCATGAACGATGTTCCGGACGAGCCTGCAAGAATCGCAGCAGGTCTCCCCTACCGTGATTACATGACTCTCGGCGTACTCGTTCCCAAGCTCAACCTCAAGAACGAAACTACTATGAGAACTGTCGGAAATATCGTTCCCGACTGCTGGGTTTACGTTCAGGACAGACGTGTTAAAATGGGACGCTTTCAGATCTACAACAACTGGTCTCCCTACATGGTAAAGGATCTCAAGAACACTGTATGGCTCGGTCTTGAATACTTCGTAAGCGAAGGTGACAAGTTCTGGAATATGACAGAAAAGCAGTTCTCTGACTTCTGCGTAAAGGAAATGGTAAAGCTCGGTCTTATCGACAGTGCAGATCAGGTTCTTGATACACACATGGAAAAGGTAAAGAAGGCTTATCCTGCATACTTCGACACATACGACGATATGGATACCCTCATCGACTACCTCAATACTATCGACAACCTCTACTGCGTCGGCAGAAACGGTCAGCACCGTTATAATAATATCGACCACTCTATGTGTACTTCCTTTGAGGCTGTAAAGAATATCAGGTCCGGCGAAAAGGACAAGTCCAATATCTGGAACGTAAATACAGAAAAAGAATATCACGAGGAGAAGAAGTAATGAACAACTCCAATCTTCAGGAGGTAAAGGATATTCTCCGTGCAAAGCAGTTCTCAAAGCTGTTCGTGGGAGATACAGAAAATACCTTTATCCAGTTCTTCCGCTATCTTTTCGTGGGTGGACTTGCTACTGTCGTTGACTGGGGAGTGTCTTACCTTCTGTTCAGATTTGCTTTTAACGAACAATACGCTATCGCCGCCAACTCACTTTCGTTTGTTGCCGGTCTTGCTGTAAATTATCTCATAAGCACCTTCTGGATCTTCAAGAATTCAGCAGTAGAATCAAAGCTGAAGGAATTCCTCGGCTTTGCGGCTATCGGTCTTGTCGGACTTTTCATAACAATGGGCATAACATGGCTCTTTGAACTGTGGCTCGCAGACAAGACAAGTGCCTTCCAGATTCTCGCTAAGATCGTTTCAACCGGTGCGGCATTCTTCTGGAACTTCTTTGCACGAAAGATACTTCTTTTCACCAAAAAAGAAACCGAATAACATACCGGAATTTATTGAATTCCTGATTAACGAGGACAAACAATGGAAAAAAATAAAAATATAAAATCCGGAAACCAAAAAGCACAGCCGGAAAAAAATCCGGTTCAGAAAAAAAAGACGGACGATAACCCTGTTATCGTCCCGTCAACTTTTCCGGAAAAAATGAAATTCTACGGCGGAAAAGCTGCCGCCGTTTTCAACAAATACAAAAAGCCGGTCGCCACAGTGATTTCCTATATCATTCCCGTGCTTATCTTCCTCTATGTGGCTTCAATCGTTATTTACTTCATCACATCCGCATACAGGGCAGAATTCCACTCTGACTGTACAGATACTATCCTCTGGGCAAACGCCTCCATTGAAGGCAACGCTGTTTACGACAAGGATTTCAACTACGCCTGCTTCCTGCCCTTCGGCATAAACATCATAATGCAGCCTCTCATAGGTATGTTCGGTCTTACCATGAAGGCTCATATCTGGGGCATGATGAGCTACTTTATTCTTCTCGTCGTTTTCTTCTGCCTTATGCTCAAGGAAATGCACTGGAATATCCGCAGTATCCTTATCGCCTGCTCCGTTTTCCTCTCAATGACGCTTTCATCCCAGAAGCTGAGAGAAATCTTCTGGCAGCATACCATTTACTACACTCTCGGTATACTGTTTATCGTCATCGGACTTTATATGTACTTCCACATGGTAAATCTCTCGGAAAAGCTGAAAAGTCTCAATCCGAAGGATACAAAGGGCAAAATCACCTTCGCACGGTTTATGATAGTTTTCATACTCCTTGCCGTATTCATTATGTTCACGGCAACAGACGGCATATCTGCACTCTCTATCTTCGCTCTCCCCTTTATTGCCGCATTGTTCGCTGAGTATTTCGTAAATCCGTGCAACAATATCGCAAACAAAAAGGCTCTTAAAACTATCCTTATGGTAGGAATTTTCGGTATGATGATAATCCTCGGCATGAAGCTCAACGAAAAATGGGTTGGTGATCTCTCCGCTGGCTATCAGGACGCTTACTCTGTTTTCTCTCCCATAGCAGAATGGACAGACAATACACATAAATTCCCACTTGCATGGCTGAAGCTCAACGGCGTACAGGATGTTGTCTATATGAGAAAGGATAACGGCGAGGTTATAAAGATCTCCGATATTGAAGGAATCCAGAATCTCCTTTACGTTCTTGCTTCACTGATTATTCTTGTTATGCCGATCATCGCAACCTGCTTCTATCCTAAATACAAGGACGCTAAGGACGGTCACATGATCCGTATCTTCGTATGGATGCACTGGGCTTGTACTGCTATCGTTCTTATGGGATATTTCTTCGGCGTGCTTTCCGGCGCTGACTGGAGACTTACTCCTATACTCGGAACTTCACTTATCCTCTCTATCTTCTTCGTTCACTGGGCAATATCCACGAATACTCCAGTTCAGAGAATTGCCGCCTTCCTTTCGGTTCCTGTCCTTATTGTTTCAATCCTTAACCTTAATGCTGTCAAGGATATCGAAAAGGACTACCACAAGGCAAACAACCTCTACGGTATCGCTGATTTCCTTGAAGATGAGGGTCTCACCTACGGATATTCAACCTTCTGGCAGGCTAACGCTATCACGCTTATCACTGATTCGGAAGTCAAGGTCCGTGACGTAAATATCGACACTTACGGTGTTTCTAAAAGACATTATCAGTCATCACTGAACTGGTATAAGGATCAGGAGGGGCAGAAGGAATACTTCCTCCTCGTTAATCCGCCTGAATATCAGACTCTCGTCGATGGTCAGAGTCCCCTTCTTACCGAAGCAGTAAGAACGATTTCCAGAGTTATCAATAATACGGAATATCGTGTTCTTGTATTCGATCATAATATCGTTTGATAAAAAATCCCCCGACTTCATATCGGGGGATCATTTTTTTATTTAGCCTCCGGCTTGTCAAAAGCAAACTTCTTGAAAAGAGGTACGAGCATTCCGCCGACTGCATTTCCAAGCACTACTATACCGAGATAGAAAATTCCGTCCACGGTAGGATATGCAGCAAAATAATAAAAGCAGTCCGCAACTGAATGATTGAATCCGCTGAGAATAAATATCATTACCGGTATCGCTGTACCGAATACAAGCGATGTATCGTCTCCTGTCTCACGGCAGCTTCTTGCATTCTGTACTGCAAGATACATCAGCAGTCCGCAGAATATTCCGAGAATAAAGCGGCTTTCGATAGAGTCGCCAAGCTTTGTATCCATTATAACCGACGCACTATCGTGGAGCTTGTCACCAATTCGGGTAAGCAGTACAAGTCCGGCAGCAAGACCTGTTCCGCAGACGTTTCCTGCAAAGGTCACTGCAACTTCAAGTATGTAGTACGGCTTATTTTCGGGGATGTATCCCACCTTGCCGGTATACAGGGCAAATCCGTAGCGGATAATGGTGAAAAGTCCAAAACTGAACAGGAACGATCCCACCACCTTGTTCTCAGCCATAAGGTAGATTATTCCACCTATGCCGATCATAATTCCAGCCATTATGCCTTTGAAAAATATGCTTCTGATAGATTCACGTTTCATATTTGACCTCCCATAAAATGATATATAGATTATAACATGAAACGCAGAAAATGTCAAACTATCAAATATAATATGTTTTGGAGACAAATTGTAGGGGCAGCCTTTACGGCTGCCCTCAGTTAATTATTGATATTATTTCGGGAGAACGCAATGGTCGCCGCTACAATAACATTTAACTAATTAAAATGCACAATTAGATTTAGCATCCATACTCCACATTACACATTTTCCGATATTAGTAAAATTTTTCCCCTGTCCCCAAATAGAATTACCATAATTATGTGGTTTAATTTTAATTTTATAATATGAATACCCCTTTGGAAGAGTTAATGTGTAACTAGTATCAATATTTGTAAGTGATTTAATGCAGCTACCATTCGGACTATAAACTTTGATATCTATATTTCCTCCACTTCGCCAGCCCGCCTTATCGAATGTACATATTTTCAACTTAGCTTTCTTGCTCATATTTTTTGAATATACACGTATATCTCCTGTCCAATAGCTGTATCCATTAAAATATCCTTTCTTTACGGCACAAGCGGCATCAGCATCTATAATCTGGATAACAGCAGAGCTTGAACCGTAGGTTTCAGGAGCAATCGCCTTGGGTAACGAAGCACCTACTGTAATTGTAAGCACCGCCAAAGACGTACACATGGCTTTTTTAAAAAATCTCATAAAATT
This sequence comes from Ruminococcus sp., assembly GCA_045587105.1. Classification (GTDB taxonomy): domain Bacteria; phylum Bacillota; class Clostridia; order Oscillospirales; family Ruminococcaceae; genus Ruminococcus. The sequence continues at coordinate 15,453 of JAZNBR010000005.1, read as the reverse complement.
TCCTCCTATTTATTATTAACAATAGCCGCCACAAGTAACGGTTTACCGTTGATTATATTATAACAGAATCTTCTTCAAAAGTCAACGGTTTACCGACAATTATTTTGCACAAAAAATGCTATTATTATTTATGTAAAAAACACATGAAAGGATAGCATTGATATGAATATTTCACAAGCTGTTGCTGAACGCATTATTGAATTATGCCGTATAAATAATATTACAGTAAACAAACTTTCCACCATTTCTGGTGTGACACAGTCAACAGTTAATGATATAGTAAATCATCGTGCCAAAAATATCGGAATAGTTACAATAAAAAAGCTTTGTGACGGTCTTGATATTTCAATAACTGATTTTTTTGATACCGATGTTTTCAAGAATCTCGAACAAGAACTATACTAAACAAAAAGCGGACCCATACGGATCCGCTTTAAATTTTCATATAACCGAATTAATACATACCGCCAGCAGGCATTGCGGGAGCTGCCGGAACATCTTCCTTGATATCAGCAACGAGGCTTTCAGTTGTAAGAACCATTGAAGCAACGGAAGCAGCGTTCTGGAGAGCGCTTCTTGTAACCTTCTTAGGATCAACGATACCGGAAGGAATCATATCGCAGTAAACTTCCTTGTAAGCGTCGAAGCCGTAGCCAACCTTTCTTGAACGGATAATCTTGTCAACAATTACGCTGCCTTCAAGACCGGCATTCTCAGCGATCTGACGAACAGGAGCTTCAAGAGCCTTGAGAATAATCTTAGCACCTGTCTTTTCGTCGCCTTCAAGATTGGGAATAAGCTTTGCAACAGCAGGAATAGCGTTGATATATGCTGTACCGCCGCCTGCTACAATACCTTCCTCAACAGCTGCCTTTGTAGCTGCAAGAGCATCCTCGATACGGAGCTTCTTTTCCTTCATCTCAATCTCAGTAGCCGCACCAACCTTGATAACAGCAACACCGCCTGCAAGCTTTGCAAGTCTTTCCTGAAGCTTCTCACGGTCGAAGTCAGATGTTGTTGTCTCGATAGAAGCACGGATCTGGCTTACTCTTGACTTGATTTCATCCTTGTCGCCAGCACCGTCAACGATGATTGTATTTTCCTTCTGGATTACAATCTGCTTAGCCTGACCAAGCTGGTCAATAGTTGTCTCGTTGAGTTCAAGACCAAGCTCAGAAGAAATAACCTCGCCGCCTGTGAGGATAGCGATATCCTTGAGCATTTCCTTACGTCTGTCGCCGAAGCCGGGAGCCTTTACAGCGGCAACCTTGAATGTTCCTCTCAGGTTGTTGAGAATGATTGTTGTGAGAGCTTCGCCCTCAACGTCCTCAGCGATAATAACGAGCTTTCTGCCCATTTTTACGATCTGCTCGAGGAGAGGAAGGATTTCCTGAATAGAAGAAATCTTTTTGTCTGTGATAAGCACGAAAGCGTCATCGTAGATAGCTTCCATCTTGTCTGCATCAGTAACCATATAGGGTGAGATATATCCACGGTCGAACTGCATACCTTCAACTACTTCGCTGTATGTTTCAGCAGTCTTGCTTTCCTCAATAGTAATAACGCCGTCAGCTGTAACCTTTTCCATAGCCTCAGCGATAAGCTTTCCTACGTTCTCGTCAGCAGCAGAGATAGCACCTACTCTTGCGATATCCTCTGTACCCTCAACTGCCTTTGAGTTAGCTGTAATAGCCTCTACGGCAGCGTCAACAGCCTTTGCGATACCCTTCTTGAGAATCATAGGATTAGCGCCTGCTGCGATATTTTTCATTCCCTCACGAACGATAGCCTGTGCAAGAAGTGTAGCTGTTGTTGTACCGTCACCGGCAGCGTCGTTTGTCTTTGTAGCAACTTCCTTAACAAGCTGAGCGCCCATGTTCTCAAAAGCATCCTCAAGCTCAATATCCTTAGCGATAGTAACACCGTCGTTAGTGATAAGGGGAGCACCGAACTTCTTGTCGAGAACTACATTTCTGCCCTTGGGGCCCATTGTGATTCTTACAGTATCAGCAAGCTTGTCGATACCTGCCTGAAGGGATTTTCTTGCGTCCTCGCCGTATTTAATATCTTTAGCCATAATAATCAATCTCCTTAATATAATTTATGCTTTTGTAATCAGTCTACAACTGCCAGAATATCTTCCATTCTTACGATGATGAATTCCTGTCCTTCAAGCTTCACATTTGTACCGGAATACTTGGAGATAAGAACCTTATCGCCGATTTTTACTTCCATTTTAACGTCTGCTGTTCCGGGACCTACTTCTACTACTTCGGCAACCTCCGGCTTTTCCTTAGCTGAACCCGAGAGGATGATACCACTTTTTGTAGTCTCCTCTGCCTCAACCATTTTTACTACAACTCTGTCCTGTAAGGGCTTGATTGTCATAATATATACCTCCTTAAGTAATTGCAAATTAAATCTCAATTCTCTTAGCACTCTCTTTACATGAGTGCTAATTATATTTTACCACCTTTTCGCAATAAATCAAGTGCATTCCGCTATTTTCATGATTTTGCACAATATGTTTATGATTATGTTGAAACGCTCTGCCTCGATTACAGGCGTTTCATATTATAGGCAGACGTATTTTTTAAAGTGAAAAAACACTTGCATTTTTCCTCAATATATGGTATAATATTATTTACATTTATAGAACGAGCAATGCTCAGATTGGAGAGAATCATGAAGTTTAAAAAGTTTATTTCATCCCTGACCGCTGCAATTTCAACATCTGCACTGGCAGCTTTCACCGCAATGTCTGCATTCGCAGATGAAGCAGCTCAGACAACCGCAGCTTCCGGCAGCTCACAGCAGCAAAGCGGAAGCATCTGGAGTTTCCTGCTTCCTCTTATTCTTATGTTCCTTCTTCTCTATTTCATCGCTATCAGACCGCAGAAGAAAAGAGACAAAGAACTCAAGGAAATGCAGAACAGCCTCGAAGTAGGTGACGAAATCATCACCGGCGGCGGTATCGTTGGTATCGTTGTCCGCACAAGTGAAGATACAGTCGTTATTGAAACAGGCGGCGAAAGACACAAGCTCAGAATCAAGAAGTGGGCTATTACTGAAAATGTTACAGCCGTTGAACGCTTCAAGGAAATGAGGGCAGCTGCCGCTTCCAAAAAGGCTGACGCAGCTGGAGTCGCTTCTGCAAAGCTTGCCGATGATGACGAGGATACTTCCGATAAGAAGAAGTCCAAGAACAAGAAAAAAGACGCTGAAGAAGAATAATAACAGTTATCCCTCCATAGAATGTATTACCACTTTCTATGGAGGGATTTTTATGCGTCGTCACCGCAGGAGTCTATGGTCGCACAGCAGGCTTAGTCTGTTTTTTTCTGCTCTTTCGGGTATCGCTGTTCTTTTTGTTTCAGTTCTTGCTGTCTCAGGATTCGCCTTCTTCTTTATATCTGACTTCCGGCTTCTGCGTATTATTTCTATGCTCCCCGTTTTCACCGGAGCTTTCTCCGCTGGATATATATGCGGAAAATATCGCCGCCGCAAGGGTATGATATCCGGTATTATCTGCGGTCTGCTCCTCTATGCCGTTATCTCTGCCGCAGGTATCCTTCTCTCCGGAAGCCCCTCGCATTTCAGTAAGCTCCTTCTACTTGTCTCTGCCGGAGCTGTCGGCGGTATTACCGGCGTTAACTCTCAGCGTCCTAAAAATCTCAGGGATTAATTATCCCCCCCGTTTTCAGTGATACTCTTATAAAAATCTTTATATGAATTATCGGGGGAAACCTTTCTGAGGAAAGGTTCCGCCAACAGCGGCTGTCCCCTCTGTCCTTCGGACATCTCCCCGCATTGCGGGGAGATATCAGCGTAGCTGATAGAGGGGACAGGCTCCCGTTGGGAGAACCATTTTTCAAAAGGGTTTTCCTCGACAATGCGTGTAAAAATCTTATAAAAGCACCGCTATAAACAGGCAGATATTAATCTCAGTAATTTCCCGACTTATCTTCCAGAAGTTTGAATTTTATATCATATTCAGTTATAGTTCCGTCCTCATCAATATGAGCACAGGAAGCAGGCACGGTATCTCCGACACCATAGTTATTTATTATTGCGGTATAGAATTCATTATACGTCCTGACCTTTACTCCGGCAACCTCAGTAATGAAATCGCCCGGTTTCAGATCTGTATTCTTGATATCAGAATCCTCGGAGATGCTGTCGATATATATTCCGTAGAAGTTTTCCGGAATTGCATAGCCGAGTTCTTCCTCAATGAGAAGCTTTTTCGACTTATCCGACATATCAATAAGCTGTATTCCGATTCTGAATCTTCCCTTGATATATCCATGGTCAATAAGCTCCTCTATAATAGGAAGTGCCTCGTTTGATGTTATAGCAAAGCCGAGTCCCTCATAGCTGCTGCTTACATACTTTGATGAAGTTATTCCGACAACCTCGCCATACATATTAACAAGAGCTCCGCCGGAATTTCCGGGGCTGATATCAGCGTTTGTCTGGATACATTCCATTTCAAATGATGTTTCATCAGTCCTTATCATTCTGTGAACAGCAGAAATAATTCCATCAGTCACGGTAAAGGACAGGCTTACCGGATTTCCTATTGCGATAACCTGTTCTCCTACTACGGCATCATCAGAATTTCCGAAAACAGCCGGCTGAAGCTTTACTCCGCTAACCCTGATAACGGCAATATCAGTTTTGACATCTCTGCCGACAACCTCTGCTTCATAGCTTTTGCCGTCAACAGTATTTATTATGTGTACGCCGTTTTCGTACAGAACATGAGTATTTGTAACGATATATCCGTCCTCGCTTATCACTACTCCGGAACCCGAACCGCAGCTTACTCCTGCCTTGTAATCCGCCCTGTTCTGATATGTGTATATCTCAACAATGGAAGGCTTTACAAGCTCGGCAACACCCTCGATAGAATATTTTCCGTTCTTATCCGGTTTCATGAGTTCATCAGCAGAGACTTTTCTGTTCGTTGCCTTGTACATCACGATCTGCTTCCGGTCGGCAAGCTTTTCAAGAGATTTCTCGCTGTTCATCATATCGCTGACAATTCCGAATGCTGCAAATCCGAAGGCTGCCGCCATGAGAACAAGAAACATCACAACTGCCGCTGTTGCTCCGCCGGATTTTTTCACAGCTGCTTCTTCTCCGTTCTGCTGAGAATCATTACCGATGTTTTTCATTTCCTCAAGACCGATAGACTCATACATAAAGCTGTCGTATGTCGTATGCTCCGGACGTGATATATATACCGGCTGATCTATGCTTTCTTCCTGTTTGGCTCCGGAATCGGGAGCTTCGCTGTAATCCGGTCTGCTTTCAGCTTCTCCGGAATCTGATATACCGCTTGTAATATTGTTATCTCTTTCGTCCATAGTCTGTCCTTTCGTTCTCGTCCACAGCCCCGATATCAAGATCAGGTATCTGTATTATAAATTTAGTATATTCGCCCTGTACGCTTCTGACAACGATATGTCCCTTATGCAGATGAACGATCTTTCTGGAAATTGCAAGTCCCAGTCCAAGACCGGCAGCATCCTTGCCTCTTGAAGCATCCGTCTTGTAGAAACGGTCAAATACCTGCTGTATTTCGTTATCACGAAGTCCATCGCCGGTATTTTTAATACTCACGCAGTTCATTCCGTCAAGCTTTTCAAATTCAAATGTCAGCGTTCCGCCGTGATTTACAAATTTAACGGCATTTTCTACCAGATTGTAGATCACCTGCTGCATAAGATCAGTGTCGGCAACAGCCACAAGTCTCTGGCTGTCAAGACCGAGTACCTCAAGATTCTTTTCATCTATCTTCTTTTCAAACATCAATACAGTCTGTATAACAAGATCAGTAAGATTTGTCTCACGGAAATTAGGAGTCATTGTTCCCGACTCAAATTTTGTCATGTTGAGCATAGATGAAATAAGCATCTTAAGACGCTGGATTTCCTTCGACACGATTACAAGATACTCATTCTGCCTTGACTTCGGGATAGTTCCGTCAAGAATTCCTGATACAAAGCCGCCTATCGTCGTTATCGGTGTTCTCAGCTCGTGGGAGACATTTGCGATAAAGGTCTTTGAAGCTTCCTCGCTGTTCTTGACGTTCTCTGAAAGTGCGTTGACGCATTGTGTAATTTCCTTCGGGATACCGTCAATATCAGTACTGAGCGTCTCCGAGAAATCGCCCTTGACGTACATCTCGCTTATTCTCAGAAAGTCGTATTCATAGCTTGTGAGCTTCTTAGTCCGCTTGCTAAGGAAAAGATACAGCAGATACAGCACTATCAGCGTAATTATGCTGACAACTATAATTATTTTCAGCGTAAAGCTGTTCAGATCATCTGTTCTGCCGCAGAAAAGGATATACATTCTGTCTCTTTCTCCGGCACCGTTCACAAAAGTCTTTTTTGTGCAGTACAGCAGATATGGCTCGCTTTTCAGAAGATTTCTTGAATCAAATTTCAGGTACTTCTTTTTCTTTCCGTTGACTTCCTTTTTTATATCCGATACAAGATCCTTGACCTCGCTGCTTGGAGTCTCCTTCTTGCTGGACACCGAAAAGCGATTGTCCGCCTCGATAACATTCTGGTCGTAGTCTCCCTCAGCGAAGATACATTTGCCGTCCTCATCGTATATAAATATTTTCAGCTTTTCCTGATTTGAAAAGTTATAATGGAGCTTCTGCATATCCTGACTGGATATATGACCGGATCTTTTATATTCATCCCCGAACATTTCGATATATAGTCCGCCGGACTGTTCAAGCCTGTCAAGCTCTGATTTCCTGTATATACCGACTGTAATCATAACAAGAATAATGCTGACGAATACAAGCAGAGAGGATATGGTGATAAGAGAATATTTAAACTGCTTGTAGTAAGAGCTTTCCTTGTAGTTCAAAGCAACACGCCTCCTTAAAAAAGGGAGGACAAAGCGTCCTCCCTGTCATCCGATATCAATGCGAAGGATTATCATTCTTCCTCGTCTGCCTCGAATTTATATCCGACGCCCCATACTGTTTTCAGAGCCCACTTATCGGAAACATCTTCAAGCTTTTCACGCAGACGCTTGATATGAACGTCAATCGTGCGTGAATCACCGTAGTATTCAAAGCCCCATACCTCGTCAAGAAGCTGATCACGGGTATACACCCTGTTCGGATTGGAGGCAAGGTAGAAAAGAAGTTCAAGCTCCTTTGGAGGAGTATCAATAGTTTTTCCATTGACCTTAAGCTCGTAGCGTGTCATATTGACAGAAAGCTTATCATAGTGAACCTCTTTGATTTCCGGCTCTGAGTTTGCAGTACCAACACGTCTTGTAACGGCATTGATTCTTGCGATAACCTCCTTAGCGTCGAACGGCTTTACGATGTAATCGTCCGCACCAAGCTCAAGACCGATAACCTTGTCGATAGTTTCGCCCTTTGCAGTAATCATAATAATCGGAACGTTGGATTTCTTTCTGATCTCACGGCATACCTGCCAGCCGTCAATTCCAGGCAGCATTATATCAAGGAGAACCATATCCGGCTTAAGAGCGTTGAATTTTACAACTGCCTCCTCGCCGTCATGCGAAAGAATTACGCTGTATCCGTCCTTTTCGAGATAGAGTCTCAGAAGATCGCATATATTTTTATCATCGTCAACTATCAGTACCTTCAGACTTTTTTCATTGGACATTTTTATACCCCATTTCTTTATCAATATTGTAATAGATTAATAGTACATCACGTTATAAATAAGATGAGTCTTACTCATCATATAATCTTTATTAATTATACACCAAATTCACATCAATGTCAATGATTTTTTTATAAATTATTTCATAATTTGCTGAAATATCAAAAAAGACGCCCCGAAGGACGTCTTTTTATTTTTATTTATGATCGGAATCTCAGCCAGATTGCTGAATATCCGGAACCCATTTAACCAGTGATTAAAGGAGTTTGATGACTGCCATTTCAGCAGCGTCTCCACGACGTGGACCGATCTTTACGATCTGTGTATAACCGCCGTTTCTCTCAGCATACTTGGGAGCAATTTCGTCGAAAAGCTTCTTTGCAACGGACTCCTTTGTGATGTATGCCAATACCTGACGCTTGGAGTGCAGATCATTGTTTTTACCGATAGTAATCATTTTTTCTGCAACAGCGCGAACTTCCTTAGCTCTCGTTACGGTTGTTTCGATCTGACCGTTTTCGAGAAGGAAAGTTACCATGCCTCTGAGCATAGCTTTTCTATGGTCAGTTGTTCTGCCCAGCTTTCTTGTACCCGGCATTGTATTTCACTCCTTTTCGTTTCGGTGCCTGTTTGCACCATTATATAGGTTTATTCTTCTTCAGAGCTAAGTTCGAAGCCAAGTGACTGGAGCTTCTCCTTAACCTCATCGAAGGACTTCTTTCCAAGGTTTCTAACCTTCATCATTTCTTCCTCTGACTTATTGATCAAGTCATCCACGGTATTTATTCCGGCACGCTTCAGACAATTGAAGGAACGTACCGACAAGTCAAGATCCTCAATGGTCATCTCAAGGATTTTTTCCTTACCCTTTTCGTCCTTTTCAACAAGGACCTCAGCAAGTCCAGATTCCTCTGAGAGGTCAATGAACAGCTTCAGATGCTCGTTGAGGAGATTGGCTGCCTGTGACAATGCTTCCTTTGCGGAGATTGTTCCATCTGTCCATACCTCCATGGTCAGCTTGTCATAGTCGGTAACCTGACCCAGACGAGTATCCTCGACTGTGTAGTTTACCTTAAGAACAGGAGTATAGATGCTGTCTACTGCGATAACATCAACAGGAAGGTTGATCTGCTTCTTATTACGTTCAGCAGAATCATAACCTCTGCCTCTGTCGAGAGTTATTTCCATGTAGAGTCTTGCGTCTTTACCCAGTGTTGCGATGTGCATACCTGGATCGAGGATATTAACCTCAGAGTCGGTTTTTATATCTCCGGCGGTAATTTCGCATTCACCCTCTGCCTCTATATAGACCGTTTTCGGACCTTCTCCATAGAGCTTGGCAGTCAAACCCTTGATGCTGAGGATTATCTCTGTGACATCCTCTTTTACACCCGGAATTGTTGACAACTCGTGGTGAACTGTGCCGTCCTTGCCCGAAAGCTTTACAGAGGTCACAGCAACACCCGGAAGTGAGGAGAGCAGCACACGTCTGAGGCTGTTTCCAAGTGTTATACCGTATCCACGCTCCAGCGGTGCTAAAACGAATTTGCCGTATTTGCCGTCACTTTTAAGCTCGACAATATCAATATCAGGCTTATTAATTTTTTCCAGCATAAAAACCCTCCTATTTCACAATAACTGTTTTTTTCGAGTTCTGACAAGTCAAGTATTTTATTACTTGGAGTACAGCTCGACGATAAGGTGTGTTGCAACCTCGTAATCAATATCCTCTGCGCCGGGAAGACGATTTACAGTAGCTGAAAAATCATCCTTGTTTGCTGTGAGCCATACAGGAACGAGTCTGTCCTTAGTTTCTTCAACAGTTGCCTTGAACTTATCGGAGGTTCTGTCCTTTTCACGGAGAGCGATAACATCGCCAGGCTTAACTCTGTATGAAGGAATGTTTACCTTCTTGCCGTTTACAGTATAGTGGCTGTGAACAACCAGCTGTCTTGCCTCACGTCTTGTGAGTGCGAGTCCCATTCTGAAAACAACGCTGTCAAGTCTTGTTTCGAGACAAGTGATAAGGTTGTCACCTGCCTTGCCTTCCATCTTTGAAGCGATCTCAAAGTAGTGATAGAACTGCTTTTCGAGTACGCCATAGATGAACTTGAGCTTCTGCTTTTCCTTAAGCTGAAGACCATATTCAGATATCTTCTTTCTGTTCTGAACGTTCTTGAAGCGGATTGACTCCTTCTTGGATACGCCTAAAACAGCGGGGCTGATGCCCAGATATCTGCACTTTTTAAGAATTGGTTCTTTCTGTACTGCCATTTTAAAACACCTCCTGTTTGATCAGACACGACGTCTCTTGGGCGGACGGCATCCATTGTGAGGAATGGGAGTAACGTCCTTGATCATCTTAACCTCAAGACCTACAGTCTGAAGTGCTCTGATAGCAGCCTCACGCCCTGCACCGGGTCCCTTTACATAAACTTCAACGTTCTTAAGACCGTGCTCCATAGCAGCCTTAGCAGCTGTTTCTGCTGCTGTCTGTGCTGCGAAAGGAGTAGACTTCTTTGAACCTCTGAAGCCCAGCTCGCCTGCACTTGCCCATGAAATAGCGTTGCCGGCTGTATCTGTGATTGTTACGATTGTATTATTGAAAGTGGACTGAATATGAACTGCGCCGCTTTCGATGTTCTTGCGTTCTCTACGTCTTCTGACAGTAGTAACCTTTTTACCCTTCTGCTGTGCCAAAGCTCATAACCTCCTTACTTCTTCTTGTTAGCGATTGTCTTTACAGGGCCCTTGCGGGTTCTTGCGTTTGTCTTGGTTCTCTGACCTCTTACGGGGAGACCCTTTCTGTGACGTACGCCTCTGTAACAGCCTATTTCTACAAGTCTCTTGATATTAAGAGCAACCTCACGACGAAGATCACCCTCTACGCTGTAATTTGCGTCGATATAGTCACGAAGCTTAGCTACGTCCTCTTCAGCGAGATCCTTTACTCTTACGTCAGGATCAACACCTGTGTTAGCGAGGATAGTTGTTGCAGTCTGACGACCGATTCCGTAGATATAAGTGAGACCGATTTCGATTCTCTTATTCTTGGGAAGGTCAACACCGGCTATTCTTGCCATATTAAAATTGCACCTCCATTAAATGCGCTTCGGGGATTAACCCTGACGCTGCTTATGCTTTGGATTCTGGCAGATCACCATGATTCTGCCCTTTCTTTTGATAACCTTGCACTTTTCGCAAATAGGTTTTACTGAAGGTCTGACTTTCATTGAAAATACCTCCTTATAGCGGATGGGAATGTTTTTGCATTCCTGTATTCATTATTTAACGCGCCATGTAATACGGCCCTTTGAAAGGTCGTAGGGTGACATTTCAAGCTTTACCTTGTCACCGGGCACGATTCTGATATAATTCATTCTGAGCTTGCCGGAAACGTGGGAAAGTACCTCGTGACCGTTTTCAAGCTGAACCTTGAACATTGCGTTTGGCAGTGCGTCTGTTACAACGCCCTCAACCTCGATTACATCTTCCTTGGACACCTTGATAACCTCCTTTACTCAGCCTGCCGGAACTCAGCCAGCATTTTTCTGAGCTTTTTATCAGTTATATCGTTTAATTCTATCATGCCGCCTGTCAGACTGATATGCTTTATATTCTTGCGTTTCGGTGAAGCAAGCTTTCTGCTTTTTCCGTCTGCGATAAAGCAGTATCCTTTTTCTGCCGATACAATCACGAAGAAGCCTCCCTGATCACGTCCGGCGTCTGCTCTGACAACCGAGCCTTTATTCAGCTTCACAATACGTCCCTCCGTCAGGGCTGAGTCAGAATGACGGGACCGTCAGGAGTTATTGCGATTGTGTGCTCAAAATGAGCTGACAGTGAACCATTTTTTGTAACCACAGTCCAGCCGTCATTGAGAACCTTTACATCGTCGCCCTTCTGGTTGATCATAGGCTCAATGCATATTGTCATACCGGATACCAGTCTGGGACCATGCCCAGCCTTTCCCCAGTTCGGGACCTCCGGCGATTCGTGAAGCTCTCTGCCGATACCGTGGCCGCAGTAATTTCTTACGATTCCGTAGCCTCGTGAAGCACAGTACTCTTCAACAGCATGAGAAATATCTCCGATTCTTGCGCCCACCTGAGCCTGAGCAATACCTTCGTAAAGGCTTTTCTCAGTTACCTCAAGCAATGCCTTAGCTTCATCAGAAATTTTACCCACAGGGAAGGTCCAGCAGCTGTCGCCATTGAAGCCCTTATAGATGGCTCCGGTGTCGATGCTTACTATGTCGCCTTCTTCAAGCCTGCGGCCGGCCTTCGGGATTCCATGGATTACTTCCTCGTTTACCGAGATACAAGCGTTTGCGGGAAATCCGTATAAGCCCTTGAAACCGGACTTGCAGCCGTGCCGTGCGAAGAACTCGCCGATCAGCCTATCCACCTCAAGCGTGGACATTCCCGGTTTTAATCTTTCGCCCGCATACCACAGTGCGCCGCAGGTAATTCTACCTGCTTCACGCATTATGGCAAGCTCGGACTTTGATTTTATGGTTATGCTCATTACCTCATGCTCCTACTGCTGCCAGTGTAAGCTTTGAAGTATCTGCAACCTCTTCCTGACCTTCTACTGTAACAAGCTTACCCTGCTTTTCGTAGTAGTCCTTGAGAGGAGCTGTCTTTTCGTGATAAGTTGCAAGTCTTTCGAGAACGACATCGGGCTGATCGTCCTTACGGATTACAGTCTGGTCGCCGCACTTATCGCAAACGCCCTCAACCTTTGAAGGCTTGTATTCAACATGGTAGGAAGCTCCGCAGCCCTGACATACTCGTCTGCCTGAAACTCTCTGCTTGATTGTTTCGTCAGCCACGTTAATCTCGATTACCTTGTCGATTCTGATATTCATTGCGTCAAGAGCTTCAGCCTGAGGAACTGTTCTCGGGAAGCCGTCAAGGATAAATCCGTTCTGGCAGTCGTCCTGAGCAATTCTCTCTTTCAGGATTCCGATAACGATTTCATCTGATACAAGAGCGCCTGCATCCATTGCAGCCTTTGCCTTGAGACCGTACTCAGTACCGTTCTTGGCAGCCTCACGAAGGATGTTGCCTGTGGAGATCTGGGGGATATTCAGTGCTTCAGAAACGACCTCAGCCTGTGTTCCCTTACCTGCGCCGGGAGCGCCTAAAAAGATAAGATTCATATATCGTTCCTCCTTTTTTACTTTAAGAAGCCCTTATGATGACGCATCATAAGATGTGATTCAAGTGTGCGGGTTGTTTCAATTGCAACGCTTACCGAGATAAGGATTGTTGTACCGCCCATTGAAAGTGCCTGCAGGTTTGCGTCTGCAATACCCATGATTACGGGGATGATAGCAATGATTCCGAGGAAGATCGCACCAACAAGAGCAATCTTTGAAAGAACCTTCTGGATGTAATCGGATGTGGGCTTACCAGGTCTGATGCCGGGGATACCGCCATTGCCCTGACGAAGATTATTTGCAATCTCAACAGGATTGTACTGAATTGAAACATAGAAGTAGTTGAATGCAATTATAAGCAGGAAATACATAATTGCATAGGACCAGCTTGATCTGTCAAAGAAGTTGCAGAAGTGATAGTAGAAACCGGATGTTTTCTCAGGCTCACCTGCAAAAAGCTGGATTGTCTGGGGCAGAGCCATAAACGACATAGCGAAGATGATAGGCATAACGCCACTCATACATACCTTGATCGGAATATGTGTCTTCTGACCGCCATACTGTTTTCTTCCGACAACACGCTTAGCGTACTGGATCGGAATACGTCTTTCTGCCTCGTTCATGAATACGATAAATGCGATCTCAGCAATTACGAAGATCAGATATCCAATTGAAACGAAGAGATATTTTTCAGGCTTCTGCTTTGTAAGATCTACGAGGATTCCTACATCGGTAGGGAATCTTGCAGCAATACCTGCGAAGAGAATCATTGAGATACCGTTTCCGATACCCTTGTCGCTGATTCTGTTACCCATCCATACTACAAGTGCAGCACCTGCTACGAAGCAGAGAATGATAACTGCTGCTGAGAAGAACTGGTCAAAATCCTTTTTGAGATACTTAACAGCATGATTTCCGTTTTCATCCTCCATTCTTGAAAGTGTTACATAATAAGCGTAACCCATGAAGAATGCGAGTGCAATAGAAACGAATGATGTTATTTTCTGGATCTTTTTACGTCCTTCTTCGCCTTCCTTCTGCATTCGCTCCAGTGGTGGAAGCGCGTATGTCAGAAGCTGCATGATAATTGAAGCGTTGATGAACGGTGTGATCGAGAGTGAGAAGATGGTTGCCTGTGACAGCGCACCACCGGTGATGATATTCAGATATTCGAGGAAGTTTCCGTCTGTTGCGTTTCTGTCCATCCAACTGCCAACTACGTTGGAGTCAAGGAAAGGAACCGTTACAGCACTTCCGAATCTGAAGATGATGATCATGAATAATGTATAAAGAAGCTTTTTCCTGATCTCAGGAACGCCCCAAGCCTTTCTCAGGGTCTGAAACATTATTAGATCACCTCTGCTTTCCCGCCAGCCTTTTCGATTTTTTCGATAGCGCTCTGTGAGAATTTAGCAGCCTTTATTGTCAGATTAGCAGTAAGCTCTCCGTTGCCGAGCACCTTGATGCCGTCATATGCCTTCTTAACGAGACCTGATGCAATAAGAAGCTCTGTATCAACAACAGTACCATCCTTGAATGCGTTAAGATCTGAAACATTAACGATTGCATACTTTGCAGCGAAGATATTATTGAAGCCTCTCTTAGGGATTCTTCTTGTGAGGGGCATCTGTCCGCCTTCAAAGCCAATTCTTACACCGCCGCCTGAACGTGCGTTCTGGCCCTTGTGGCCCTTACCGGCAGTCTTACCGTTACCCGAACCATGGCCTCTGCCTACACGCTTTACAGCCTTGTTTGAATCGGGTGCCGGAGTTAATTCATGAATTTTCATTTAGTGTGCACCTCCTTGCTTACGCTTCTGTAACCTCAACAAGGTGTGAGATTTTATTGATTTTGCCCTGTGTCTGCTCATTATCGGGCTGGGTTGTTACGTCGCCGACCTTCTTAAGGCCGAGTGACTGAGCAGTAGCAATCTGGTCTTTTTTTCTTCCGATAAGGCTCTTTACGAGCTTGATGTTCTTAGCCATGTGTTACTGCCTCCTTAACCTAAAATTTCCTTAACAGTCTTGCCTCTCTTAGCAGCAACTTCCTTAGCGGATACGCAGCTTGTAAGACCGTTGATAGTAGCTCTTACCACATTGCAGGGGTTATTTGAACGAAGTGACTTTGTTCTGATATCCTTGATACCTGCAACTTCAATCACGGCACGAACGGGACCGCCTGCGATAACGCCGGTACCGGGTGCAGCGGGCTTCATAAGAACTCTGCCTGCACCGAATTCGCCTACGATTTCATGAGGGATAGTAGTTCCCTTGAGAGCAATCTTCTTAAGGTTCTTCTTAGCGTCCTCAATTCCCTTACGGATAGCGTCCGGAACTTCTCCGGACTTACCGAGACCGAAGCCCACGGTACCGTTTCCGTCGCCTACTACAACGAGTGCAGCAAACTTCATTACACGGCCGCCCTTAACAGTCTTGGAAACTCTGTTAATAGCAACTACCTTTTCAACGAATTCAGGAGCCTGTGTTTCAATATTAGCCATTGTTGTACCTCCCTCTTAGAACTTTAATCCGTTTTCACGTGCGCCTTCTGCAAGTTCCTTAACGCGTCCGTGATAAAGGTAGCCGCCTCTGTCGAATACAACTTCAGTGATACCCT
>JAZNBR010000004.1:0-45302 GCA_045587105.1 Ruminococcus sp. | reverse complement strand
GACGCCTTGCAAGTGAAGGCGTCCCCTGACAACTAAAAACATGGGCGGATGTCTACATCCGCCCGTACATAACATCATACAATAAAATGGGTTTCCGTGAGAAATATCTTCGGAAACCCTGTTTTTCTGTTTTCAGTCAATTCTTTCGTCCGTATGGGTAATCACGATATCGTCAATAAGGACGAGACCGTTATGCTTCACACGAGGTTTCTGCGGCACGGGTGAAGGTGCAGATGCAGGTGCAGGCGAGGTCATAATTCCGGAAGCCGGAGCCGCTGCAGGTACGACATTCTGAGGCGGCACAGCAGGCTGAGTCTGGGCATTTTTTTCACGGGATTTATTTTCCCTGACAATAATAATGCTCCACATTATGATATTAATAAGGACGAAAGCCGCCGCTGCAGCGGCTATAACCATTAATTCGTATTTAGTCATTGTTGTTCCTCTGATCTCAATATTCTGCCCTGAACATTACAGCAGATATATTATCGGATTCCTTTCTGCTCTTGACAGTATCTATAAGTCCTCGGAGCTTTGCCTGCATTGAGCTTTTTGTGGTGATACGTTCCGGTGAAAGTCCGCTGAATATTTCATCCTCCGTGATAACGTGGCGGAATCCGTCTGAGCAGACAAGATAGTTAGTACCGTTTTCTATTGTGCCGAATTTAATTTCAGGCGTGATATCTCCGGAAACGCCGATACACTGAGTAAGTGCATTGCGTCTGGGATCGTTCTTTGCCTGTTCGGGAGTCATATTTCCATTTTTAACCTCACGGTTTACGAAGGTATGATCCTCAGTAAGCTGTTTAAGATGATGTGAAAGCTTATAGATACGGGTATCCCCGACATGAAAGGTCATCATCTGATTGTTTACGGCAAGGATACCTGTTGCAGTCGTTCCGAGCTGAACGCCATTTCGGCTGCCGTAGTCGATTATTCTGGCGTTAAGAGTTTTCAGTCTGTTCATGACCTTCTGTCCCACGTTACGCCAGTCCCAGCTTTCAAGCTCATAGGAAAGCTCATAATCGAACCAGTCGGAGAAGCTGCGGACAACCTCAGCACTGGCAAGCTCGCCGTTGGAAAGTCCGCCCATACCGTCGCAGACCATAACAAGAGCGACCTTTCCCTGTTTGGTTTCAGCGTTTTTAACGCAGACGCTGTCCTGATTTACTTTTTTTGTAATGCCGATATCCGTTTCGGCGGCAACTATATATTTCATTTGAATTACTCCTGCTTCTCAAGTTTCCTGTATCCTGTATCAGCAGGTGAAGTCGAATTCCTCGTTTGAGAGCTTAATGGTATCACCGCTGTTGAGCCTGAACTCGGTCAGGGCAGGAATCTGCGAGCCGTTTATATAAGTTTTGTTGGTAGAATCGTTATCAATGATATAATATCCGTCTGTCTTGCGGAGAATTGTCGCATGAACACGGCTGATTGTATTATTTCCCGGAATACAGCAGTTTACTCTTGCACGTTCCTTGCCTATCACGAAGGTATCACTGCCGATAAGGAAGCTGTCGCCGTTTGAGCGTCTTACAAGCTTAGCCGGCATTTCAGGAACAGGAATTTCAACTGTCATGTCGATATCCGGTTCAGGGATATATTCCGTCACTTCGGAATCAAATTCCGGCTCAGGGATAATCTCAGGCACCACAGGAGCAGCCGGCTGTTCGGGAACAACCTTCCGTGCTATGGGAGGTGCAAATTCAGACATTTCAGGGAAAATAGTTTCTTCTGAGTAATTGTCTATATTGTCAGAAGCCAATACTGTATTCTCATTAGCAGTCTCTGAGATGGATGTTTTTTTCTGCACAGGACGCTGCGGAATTTGTATAGAAGGAGCAGCCATGGGATCGTTGAATGGCATTCGTTGTACGAAGTTATATGTGTTCGGCGAATTTTCCATAATAAATTTTTCTATATCAATTACAGAGAATGCGGGAAGTCCCTTTGCAAAGGATATAAACATACCGATACTTACAGGATCCTGCGGAGAAGCATATTTCAGCATAGAACAGATCTGTCCGAAGCAGCGCATGAAGCCCTGATTCTGAGTCTGACAATTGTTTACCGGCTGATATACAAGGTAGATTTCACCCGTATTTTCTGATATTGTGATGTAATCGGGATCAAGATTTATCATTGCCGGATTGAGGTTGACTGATACAATAGTTTTATAAGCCTCAAGGAGATGTGCAATGATAATATAGAACTGATCCTTATTTATAGGACGTGCCAGAAACTGGCTGAGAGCTATTCCCTGAGCACCGGAATAGAGAATACCGCCGCTTTTTTCCGGAACAGGAGTGAGGAAGCCCCTGAGTCTGTTATTTGCTAAATATCCGGCAACTCCGACATCTATACTTTCATTCTGGGCAAGCTTAAGGATAATATTTACCTGTCCTTTTTTATTCGTATACTTGAATTTAGACATAAAAATCAGTCCTCCGCAGATAATTTATATTTATTATACAATAAAACCCAGTTAAAGTCAATAGTTGTTATTTGAACTTCTCAGGAAATATTATTTTAACCCTTTACATTCCTGTATAAAAAGTGGTATAATATAGAGGTATACAATAACATAATAAATGAAAGAAAGAAGTGTATTCAGCATGACTAAAATCACGATTTTTTCCGGATTTCTCGGTGCCGGAAAAACTACTCTTATCAAAAAACTGATTTCAGAAGGCTACAAGGGCGAAAAGCTTGTGCTTATCGAAAATGAATTCGGCGATATCGGCATTGACGGCGGATTTCTTCAGGATGCCGGAATCGAAATTACTGAAATGAATTCCGGCTGTATATGCTGCAGTCTTGTCGGAGATTTCGGAAAGGCTCTGGAAAAGGTTCTTGCCGATTATGCTCCCGACCGTATTCTTATTGAGCCTTCCGGCGTAGGAAAGCTCAGCGACGTTATCCGTGCCGTTCAGAACATCGACGCTCATGACGTTATTCTTGACGGCTTCACAACCGTTGTTGACGCAAAGAAGTGCAAGATGTATCAGAAGAATTTCGGTGAATTCTTTAACAATCAGATAACATATGCAAGCTGTCTGATTCTCAGCCATACAGGCGGACTTTCCGAGGAAAAGCTTGAGGACTGTATTCATCGACTGAAGGAGCTTAATCCTGTGGCTCCGATTGTTACTACCGACTGGGATCAGCTTACCGGACAGCAGCTTGTTGACGCAATGACGCAGAAAAACACTCTCGACAGCGAGCTTGAATCGCTTCTTGCTGAGGCTAAGCATCATCATCACCACCACGAACACGATGAGCATTGCTCCTGCGACTGTCACAACCATGAAGAGCATGATCACGATCACTGCTACTGCCACGATCACGAAGAACATGAGCATCACCACCACGAACACGGCGAGCATTGCTCCTGCGGCTGTCATGACCATGACCATGAGCATCACCATGCTGACGATGTATTCACAAGCTGGGGAGCTGAAACTCCTGCCGCATATACAATAGAAGAAATCACCGACGCACTCAATGCTCTCGGCGACGAGGAAGCTTATGGCATGATTCTCCGTGCAAAGGGCATCGTTGCCGGAAAGGACGGAAGCTGGATTCACTTTGACTATGTACCCGGTATTCCGGATGTCCGTACAGGCTGTGCAGGTACAATCGGCAGACTTTGCGTTATCGGCTCAAAGATTAATGAGGAAGCAGTCGCAAAGCTTTTCCGTGCCGAAAAATAACCGGAAGGAGACTTTTTAATGCCGAACAATACGAAAGAAATGCCTGTATATCTCTTTCTGGGATTTCTGGAATCGGGCAAGACTAAATTCATTCAGGAAACTCTTGAGGACAAGAGATTCAATAACGGTGAAAGAACTCTGCTTCTCGTCTGCGAGGAGGGCGTTGAGGAATATGATATGTCCTCATATCCGTCAAAAAATGTTTTCATCCGCACGATAGACGACAAGAACGAGCTGAACGAGGCAAATCTCCAGCGGATGGCAGATGAATGTAAAGCCGAAAGAGTTGTGATTGAATACAACGGAATGTGGCTTATCAACGAGCTTTTCGAGGCAATGCCCGAAGGATGGGCTATCTATCAGGTGATGCTTTTTGCCGATGCAGCGACCTTCCTGAGCTACAATGCCAACATGAGAAGTCTTGTAGTGGATAAGCTGAACATCTGCGAGCTTGTCGTTTTCAACAGAATGGATAAATCCTTTGATCCGCAGGAATTCCACAAAATTGTGCGTGGAACAAGCCGCCGTACAGAGATAGCCTACGAATATACTGACGGTACTGTGGCTTATGATGATATTGAGGATCCTCTGCCGTTTGATGTCGAGGCTGACAATATAGTGATTGAGGATAACGATTATGCTCTGTTCTACCGTGATATCATGGAGGAGCCGAAGAAATACGACGGAAAGACTCTTACCTTCAAGGGGCTTGCCGCACGCAATCCGAAGTTTCCTGATAACGTCCTTGCTCTTGGCAGAAATGTCATGACCTGCTGTGTTGATGATATTACATTCTGCTGGTTTGTATGCGAAATGGACGATGCAGAGAAGCTCGGTGAACGAAGCTGGTTTATTGCGAAAGCGTCTGTTGAAGTACGCAAGCATAAATTCTACAAGGGAAAGGGTCCTGTCCTGAAAATTCTTGAAGTAAATCCTGCCGCACCTCCTGAAAAACAGGTGGCAACATTCTTCTAAGGCAGCAGCGTGACGCTGCACCCAGTTCACGTTTTCGTGCGTAAACGCACTCACTCTGTACAGACAGGCAGTCTGCTATCGCATACGGTAGAAACATAAAACGTCGGTTTGTATGTGGAAGCGTGACGCTGCACCCAGTTCACGTTTTCGTGCGTAAACGCACTCACTCTGTACAGACGGCAGTCTGCTATCGCATACGAAAGAAAATTTAAACGTTAATTCGTAGGGGCGGACCCATGTGTCCGCCCATTTTCATTTGCATATAATATAATGCAGACACCGTCCATACACGCAAAAAAAGCTGTACACAAGGTACAGCTTTTTTATATTACTTTTTCTTTTCAGCAGCTTTCTTTGCCTTTGCTCTGTTCTTCATCCATGACCATGTTACAGGTGCAACGAAGATTGAAGAATATGTACCGGAGATAAGACCGAACATAAGCGGAACAGAGAAGCTGAGAAGTGAATGATATCCTGTTATGAATACAACAACAGAGATAATCAGCATTGTACTGATAGTTGTGATTGATGTTCTGATAGAACGTGTCAGTGACTGTGTACAGCTGATATTGATACGCTCGCTGAGTGTAGCCTTCGGGAAAAGTGAACGGTTTTCTCTGATTCTGTCGTAGATAACGATAGTATTGTTGATAGAGTAACCGAGAATTGTAAGAAGTACAGCAACGGTATTCTTATCGAATTCAAAACCAAAGATAATAGTTACTGCAATTGCTGCAACGAGGTCGTGGCAGAGAGCAAAAATTGAGCATAAACCAGCTGACCATCCGCCGATTTTTCTGAATCTGATAGCGATGTAGATGATGATAACGATAGCTGCGAAAATAACGGCAACGAGACACTTGAGAAGAGCCTCACGAGCTGTTGATGAGCTTACGTTATTTACATTCGGGCTGTCGATGTTGTTATCGGGGAACTTTTCCATAAGACGTTCTGTAAGTGCGTTGGGATGAACCTTGTTTACAGAATCAACGAACTTGATTTCCTTACCAGGGAACTTCTCAGTGAGTGTTGCCGTAAGAGCTTCAGCCTCATCAGTGCTGAAATTCTCCTTTGTGAAGTTAACTGTAAGGATATTTGTACCTTCTGAGGGCTCAGAGAGCTCGATATTTGCATCAACTCCCTTGATAAGTTCGCCTGCCTTATTAATATCGTCAGCGGTAATTTCGCCTGTATAGCTGAAATTATAGCTGTAATCTGTTGAAACGTCGAAAGTTTCTGAAGATGTATAAGCGATGATAATCTGCTTCTTATCGTCGTCACCGATTGAAGAACCAAGCTTTACATTTACCTTTGATTCGATAAGATCATCAACAGCGTCTGCAACATCATTTGCAGAGATATCGCCGGTGTAGCTGTAAGAGATTTCAGAACCGCCCTTGAAGTCGATTGAAAGATTTACGCCTCTGACGATAAGTCCGACGATAAAAGCAACGATAACTGCGATAGCGATACCGAGGATCATTTTCTTCTTTCCGCAGAAGTTATAAACCTTCGCGGGCATAAGAGCTGCAATTTCTTTTTTGGATTTCTTCGTCATTTCTCGTCACCTCCGTAAAGCTTTCTGTTTTTGAAGCAGTTGAACTTTGAAAGTGATGTCACCATAAGTCTTGCTGCGAAAACTCCCATTACAAAGTTAAGGATAACACCTGCAAGGAGAGTGAATCCGAAGGAGTATACAAAGCCTTCAGCAGTTGCACCGAATGCAGCGAATACTGTCTTGTTGAGAATCTGTGAGAAGAAGCTTGACGGAACACCGAATGCACCCATAAGGATGATAGCGATAAGAACGTTAGTTACGTTACCGTCAAGGATAGCGGAGAACGCCTTCTTATAGGCAATCTTGATAGAAGCGTCAAGAGACTTTCCTGTTCTGATTTCTTCCTTGATACGCTCACCGGTAATGATGTTGGCGTCAACACCCATTCCGACAGCGAGGATTATACCTGCGATACCGGGGATTGTGAGAGTTGAGCCGGGCATGAAGCCGAACCAGCCTGTTACGAATGCGATACTTCCTGCAACCTGACCGATGAGGGCGATAACTGCCACAAATCCGGGGAGTCTGTAAAGGAAGATCATATAAACTGCAATGAATGCAAATGCGATAGATGCAGCAAGAAGGATAGCTTCAAGTGAACCTGAACCCATTGTAGGAGTAATAGTTCTCTTGTTTGTGATTTCCATTTTGAAGGGGAGAGCACCGCCGTTGATCTTATCAGCGAGAGACTTAGCCTCTTCGTATGTAAAGTCGCCTGTAATCATAGCACTTCCGTCGGTAATAACCTCGTTTACAGAAGGAGCTGAGATCTGGGTATCATCCATCCAGATAGCAATCGGAACGCCGGAGTTCATAGCATTCTGTGTAGCTGCTGCAAATTTTTCCTTACCGGATTCCTTAAGCTCAAGGGAAACAACGATCTGCTGACCTGTTGCTGTTTCGTTGGACTGTATTGTTCTTGGATCTGCTGATTCAACGTCAGAGCCTGTAAGAACAATTTCACCTGTATAGGCAGCCTGTCCTGTTTCGTCAGTAGTCTGCTCTGTACCCATACGGAAGGTCAGCTCAGCCATTGTGCCGAGTTCCTGAACAGCCTTGTCGGGGTCGAAGTCAGTTGTTCCTGCTTCCCATGGGAAACGTACGATAATTCTGTCGCTTTTTGTGTCGCTGTAAACTTCGCTGTCGGTGATACCGAGAGTTGAAAGTCTTGTTTTGATAACAACTGTTGCAGCTTCAAGCTCATTCTTGTCTGCGTCGAAGCCGTCTGCCGGTTCAAAGGTAGCGTCAACGCCGCCCTGAATGTCGATACCGAGACGGACATCATCAACGCCTTTGATAACGGGCTTCTTGTTGTCGCCGAATCTGTAATCAAGACCGAAAACGGCAGAGAATGTGAACAGTGCGATCAAAGCAACGACGATGAAGAAAGTGGGTTTTCCAATTCTTTTCACGGTCATGCCTCCTAAAAATTCCGAACCTTTTTCTGCTTTATGATATCAAGAAAGGTTCTTTATAATCTGTCACTTTGACAATTACTAACATTGTACAATATTTTTTTAAAAAAGTCAAGCCTGCATCCATTAAATGCAAATATTTCAAGAATTTGCACAATTACGCTGTGTGATTTTTATCATAATTCACATATTTCCAGAAGGTCACTTAAAATGCTTCTGAGATATCTTCAGCCTGTTGATAGCACGGTTGAGTGCCGCCTGAGTCTGATAGTACTCGTGGATGCTCTGCTTCTGCCGGAGCTTTTCCTGAGCTCTCCGGCGTTCCTCCTCAGCAAGCTTTATGTCGATTTCTTCCGGAAGCTCGCAGGTATCGGCAAGGATAACCGAGCTGTCCGGCATCACCTGTATGAAGCCGTCAGATATAGCGGCATAGTGCCATTTTCCGTCCACCATGTATTTCAGCTCACCGGTGGGGAGCGTCGTTACAAGCGGTTCATGACCTGCCATTATTCCGAGAAGTCCGTCAATAGCGGTAATTACAAGATGCTCGCATTCTCCCTGATAGAAAATACGGTCTGTGGCGATGATTTCAAGGTGAAACGTCTTTGCCATGACTATACATCCCCGATCTGACGTGCTTTGTGGATAACATCGTCGATAGTTCCCGCCATGAGGAAGGCTGATTCCGGATATCTGTCCATATCGCCTTCGATTATTGCACTGAAGCCCTTGATTGTTTCGCTTACGGGAACATATTTTCCTTTAAGACCGGTGAAGTTCTCTGCAACGTTGAACGGCTGCGACAGGAATTTCTGGATTTTTCTTGCACGGTATACGGCAAGCTTATCCTGTTCGTCAAGCTCCTCCATGCCGAGAATAGCGATGATATCCTGAAGCTCCTTGTATTTCTGGAGAAGCTCCTGTGTGCGTCTTGCAACCTGATAATGCTCGTCGCCGACGATTTCCGGTTCGAGGATGCGTGAGTTTGATTCAAGCGGATCAACAGCCGGATATATACCCTGTTCCACGATTTTTCTGGAAAGAACGGTAGTTGCGTCAAGATGTGCAAAGGTTACTGCCGGTGCCGGATCAGTAAGATCGTCAGCCGGAACGTATACCGCCTGAACTGACGTAATAGAGCCGCTTTTCGTGGATGTTATGCGTTCCTGAAGCTCTCCGACCTCAGTTGCGAGGGTAGGCTGATAACCGACTGCGGAGGGCATACGTCCCAGCAGAGCCGAAACCTCTGAGCCTGCCTGAACGTAACGGAAGATATTGTCGATGAACAGCAGAACATCCTTATGCTCACGGTCACGGAAGTATTCCGCCATTGTAAGACCTGTCTGTGCCACACGCATACGCGATCCGGGCGGCTCATTCATCTGACCGAAAACAAGTGCGGTCTTGCTGATAACACCTGATTCCTGCATTTCGTTCCAGAGATCGTTTCCCTCACGGGATCTTTCGCCGACTCCCGTAAATATCGAATATCCGCCGTGCTCAGTGGCTATATTGCGGATAAGCTCCTGAATGAGCACTGTCTTTCCGACTCCCGCACCGCCGAAAAGTCCGATTTTTCCGCCCTTTGCGTAGGGAGCGATAAGGTCGATTACCTTGATGCCCGTTTCAAGCACCTCAACAACTGAGCTTTGTTCCTGAAAGGTGGGAGCCTTTCTGTGGATTTCCCAGTATTCTCCGGCTTCCAAGTCGCCTTTTTTGTCTATGGGCTGACCGAGAACATTGAACATTCGTCCGAGAGTCTTTTCTCCCACAGGAACTTTTATACAGCCTCCCGTAGCAGTAACCTCCATATTCTTGCTCAGTCCCTCGCTGGAAGCCAGCATGATACAGCGGACGATACGGTCTCCCATGTGCTGTGCGGCTTCCATGAAGCGTTTATTTCCGTCGATTTCAACAGTAAGAGCTTCCCTTATCATCGGGAGTCTTCCGCTGCTGAACACAACGTCTACAACAGGTCCTGTAACCTGTATGATTCTTCCTGTTTCCATGTGTATATGCTTTCAGCTCCTTCACTGGAGATTCTGGCTGACAGAGCCGCTCACGACCTCGGTGATTTCCTGCGTGATAGACCCTTGTCTTGCCCTGTTATACTGCAATGACAGCTCTTTTATCATATCGTTTGCACTGGTGGTTGCAGAATCCATTGCCGTCATTCTTGACTGCTGTTCGCAGCAGAAGGCTTCAACCATAGCACCGTAGATGATACCCTTGGCGTAGTTCGGAATAAGATTTGCCATAACCTTCTCCGGCGACGGCAGGAATGAAGCCTCCGGAAGATTTTTCATGGTTCCGTCCGGAGCCTTCCCGAAATGTCTGCGTCTGAACGGAAGGAGCTGTATCATTCTTTCTTCCTGTACATTTGAGGTCACCATATCGGTGTAGATGAGATACACCTCGTCAAGCTCACGGCTGCTGAATTTTTCAAGCACCAGCTGTGCGATCTCCATAGCTCTGTAAAGCGTGGGATTCTGCGTGGTATAGAGGAATTCTCCATCCACGAAGGGCTTGCTGCTGTTTTTCATACGGCTTGTGAAGTATATTCTTCCGACCTGTCCCAGCACGAAAAGATAGCAGTTGTTGATATCAGGCGATTTTGCAAGCTCGTTTTCGGTGAATCTAAGGATATTGTGGTTGTAGCTTCCGCATAGTCCCTTGTCGGCAGTAATGACGATATATCCCTTTTTACGCTTCTCCGGAGAAATATCCGGACGGCGGTCGAAGTACATCTGCCTCATGTGCGGAGTATGCTCCATAACGCTTTCAATTGTCTCCTGTAACTTGTAGAAGTAAGGCTCTGTTGCATCAAGTGCTTTTCGTGCCTTTTTAAGCTTCGACGAGGATATAAGGTACATAGCGTTAGTGATTTTCAGTATCTGCTTTATGCTGTCGATACGTTCCCGTATCTCTCTCATATTAGGCATATCTGCTCACCTCTTATTCCTCGAATGCAATGACAATCCGTTCGATTCTTTCGGAAAGGTCGTCAGTAAGCACCTTGTTCTGCTCGATTTCCGCTATGATATCCTGTCCGTATGTGCCGATGTAGCTCATAAGATCGGCACAGTAATCCTTGATTTCTGCGGCGGGAATCCCCTTGAAAAATCCTTTCTGTGCCGCATAGAGCAGAATTACCTGTTCATACTGCGGAAGCGGATTGTATAATGGCTGTTTTAGCAGTTCCGTGAGCATTCTTCCGTGATTGAGAAGCTCAGTGGTGGACTGGTCGAGTTCCGACGAGAACTGCGTGAAAATTTCCATTTCCTTGTACTGAGCAAGGTCGATTCGGAGATTTCCGGCAGCTTTTTTCATTGCCTTTGTCTGTGCGGCTCCTCCTACACGGGACACTGAAAGTCCGTAGTTCACCGCAGGACGCTGTCCGGCATTGAAAAGCTCGCTTTCAAGGAAAATCTGTCCATCCGTGATAGAGATGACATTCGTAGGAATGTATGCCGAAATATCGCCGGCAAGAGTCTCGATGACAGGCAGAGCAGTCAGAGAGCCTCCGCCGTGTTCATCGTCAAGGCGGCTTGAACGCTCCAGAAGCCTTGAATGCAGATAGAATACATCGCCCGGATATGCCTCACGTCCCGGAGGTCTGTGAAGCAGCAGAGACATCGCACGATATGCTACTGCGTGCTTTGAAAGATCATCGTATACAATGAGGACATCATGTCCCTTTGACATGAAATATTCAGCGATCGCAGTTCCCGAATAGGGGGCTATATACTGGAACGGTGCCGGATCGCTTGCAGAAGCACAAACTACAACAGTGTGATCCATGGCCCCGTGCTTTCTGAGAGTTCCCACGATCTGTGCAACAGTAGAATTCTTCTGACCGATAGCCACATATACGCAGATAACGTTCTTGTCCTTCTGATTTATGATAGTATCAATGGCAATTGAGGTCTTTCCTGTCTGTCTGTCACCGATGATAAGCTCACGCTGTCCGCGTCCGATAGGGAACATGGAGTCAATGGCAAGAATTCCCGTCTCAAGCGGAACATTTACCGGCTTTCTCTCGATAACTCCGGGAGCCTCACGTTCAATAGGGAAGTAGTCCTCGGCGATTATTCTTTCACCGCCGTCAACCGGTGTACCGAGAGCGTCAACGACACGTCCGATAAGCCCGCTGCTCACGCCGATTCCGGCACGCTTTCCCGTTCTGATAACGGAGGAGCCTTCTGTAAGTCCGTGGTCATCGCCAAGAAGCACGACACCCATTGTTTTTTCCTCGATATTCTGTACGATTCCCCTGATTCCTGTTTCAAACTCAACAAGCTCACCGTACATAACGGAATTCATCCCTCTTACCTGAGCAATTCCGTCTCCGAGACGTGTAATGAAGCCTGTTTCAGTGGCTCCGGATTTTACATCGAAATCCTGAATCTCCGTTTTCAGCACGGAGATGATATCGTTCATAGAGCCGATAACGGCTTTTTCTTTATTACTATCCGTATATTCAGAAGCTCTGCTGTGAAGGCTTTCCTTCATACGGTTCAGGGAGGAACGATAGCTCTTGTCGTATTCGACATCGCCGGCAGTGAGGATAAATCCGCCTATGATATCGGGATCCTTTCTGTACTCGATAGAAATATCATCCTTGACGAATTTTTCCATTATATATCTGCGGAGATCAGCCTGCTGACTCTCCGTAAGCGGCGTAACATAGCGTACGACAGCTTTAATACACCCCTGCTTTTCAAGAAGTGCATCATTGTATTCCTCCAGTGCGGCAGGAACAGCCTCTATACTTCTGTTCTTTACGGCACCAAACAGAAATCTGTGCAGACTTTCGGGGAAAAGCCGTGAAATTATCGAACGCTTTTCATCTGAGGTGACAAGCGGATTTGAAAGAGTATCGGCAACATCTTTACAATCTGTAAAGATATGCTTTGCGGCTTCTGCGTCATCCTGAGTGATATCAAGACGGAGAAGCTCCCTGAGAAGCTCTTTTTCTGTGGTACTCATTCAGCGTCAGCCTCCTCCCCGGATAAGAATTCATCCACAAGGCGGCGGTTTTTCTCGTCGTCCAGATTTTCTCCGATAATTTTCGAGGCGGCTTCAATAGCAAGGTCGGCAATTTGAGTCTGTGCCTGTGCAAGAACTCTCTTACGCTCGTTTTCAATTGTTCTGTTTGCGTCGGAAATCATCTGGTCTGCTTCCTCCTGAGATTTTTTCAGAATAGCAGTTTTCTCTGATTCTGCGTCCTCGTGAGCTTTCATGATAATTGCCTGAGCCTTTTCCTTTGCCTCGCTGATGCTGTCCTCGTACTCCTTTTTCAGAGCTTCGGCTTCTTCCTTTGACTTCTTTGCAGCGTCGAGATCATCCTGAATAGTACGGGTACGTTCATCCATGATCTTGTTTACCGGCTTGAAAAGGAAGATTTTAAGCAGTATGAACAGCAGTATGAAATTTACTGCCGCCCATATAAAGTTCCAGTGGTCTATATCCAGCATAAAAGTTCTTCCTCCCGATTTTACTTAAGGAAAAAGATAATGAGTATTGCGATTACAAAGCCGTAGATAGCCGTAGCTTCAGCAAGAGCACATCCTAAAAGAAGTGCCTTGTTGATATCTCCCTTGGCTTCCGGCTGACGTGCGATTGCCTCAGCAGCCTTTGATGTTGCAATTCCGATTCCGATTCCTGCGCCTGCTCCCGTAAGAACGGCAATAGCGGCACCTAATGCGATTGCTCCCATAGTAACCCTCCGTTTTATTTAAGGAAAAAGATGATGAGTATTGCGATTACAAAGCCATAGATAGCCGTAGCTTCAGCAAGAGCACATCCTAAAAGAAGTGCCTTGTTGATATCTCCCTTGGCTTCCGGCTGACGTGCGATTGCCTCAGCAGCCTTTGATGTTGCAATTCCGATTCCAATTCCTGCGCCTGCTCCCGTTAAAACGGCAATAGCGGCACCTAATGCGATTGCTCCCATAATAAATCCTCCAAAAAATTATTCTTCCTCCTCCATCGCCTCTGCCATGAACAGCGAGGTGAGGAATACAAATACATACGCCTGAATACATCCGTCGAAGATGTCGAAATATACTCCGAGTACCAGCGGGATTCCCACCGGAACAACAAGCCTTATAAGCTCCATTACAACGAATGCTCCGAGGATATTTCCGAAGAGACGCATACAGAGCGAAAGCGGCTTGATAAAAAGCTCCAGTATCTTGATTGGCAGAAGAAGCGGCATAGGCTCGATAAAGCTGTGAAGCCAGCCCTTTCCGCCTCGTTCCCTGATACCGCAGAACTGTATCAGCAGTATTGCGAATATCGCAAGTGTTGCGGTAACTCCAAGATCCTTTGTCGGCGGACGAAGTCCCACAATTCCGACAATATTCGATATACCGATATAAATCAGCATCGTTTCAAGTATCGGCAGATATTTCTTTCCCTTAGGCCCGAGAATGTCAAGGAAAAATTTGTTCATCCAGTTTATTCCCGATTCGATGAGACTCTGCGTTCCTGTGGGAACAGTTTTGAGTTTGCGTACAAACAGTATGCAGAAAAGTACAATAACTGCCATAATTCCCCACGTCATGACACACGACTCAGGAACGGGGATTCCCCCGAAAATCGGTATGGTAAAGGCTACACGGCATTCAAGCTCCTCAAGGAGCTTTTCAGCAATATCCATATACAAGCACCCTCATTCATAATAAATAAAAAACGGAGAGTCACGAAACCCTCCGTTTATCCGTACAGAATCAGCGGAAGCCCTGCTTCATATTGCAGAGCAGTTTCCACTAATAATAATATAACAAAATGCAGTAAATGTCAAGGGCTTACAGTGAAATATATATGTAAAATAAATATATGCAATGTAGGGTGCGATGCCCACATCGCACCGCAGACAAATTACATTCATAACGGGCGGATGTAGGCATCCGCCCCTACATAAGTTATAAACCTATAAAATATATCTGCCTGCAATTTTTTACACATACCAATGAAATCTCAGTTATTCCCCACCGTTTTCGCCGGAGCTTTCCTCAGCCGGAGCAGATGCCAGAGACATAGCATTTGACAGTCTTTCGATTGCTCCGGAATTGAGCTTTTCCGTAAGTCTTACCCTGTCAAGCTCACGCTTGAAAGCGGCAAGCTCCTCTGCAATTTTCTTCATTATTTCTGTATTCTTCATCTGTTTGTCCTCAAGAGCGCATACACGCTTTATCAGACTGTTGATATTTCCGGCAAGAGCTTCATTGACATCATTCTGCTTTTCGCCGAATTCCGTCAGTTTTTCTGCCGCCTTTGTCATCCTGACCTTTTCATGTCCGTCAAAGGAACGGACAAATTCGTTGGTAAGCTTTGTTTCTGCCATAATTGTCACCTCATTCAGCGTCTGTGATTCTTTCAAGCTCTACTTCTTCGCCGCTGTTGTTTATAATAATCATTTTGTCGCCGTCAACGGAATATTCAGCGTCCCTGAGTTCATCTTCACCGAAAACTGAACCGCTGATAGTGATAGTTTCATCGGTAAGCTCAAAGTCATCAACATTCATTCTTATTTCGAGGATAGTAGAATCCTCAGCGAAGTTCACGAATATATTTATATTATGGTCTTCAAAAGTCTCATCGTCGTTATTTTCAGCAGCTTTGTTGTCAAATCCTGTTGCTATTGATTCATATGCGTCGCCGCTTATCCACTGATATTCGCCGTAAAGCTCCTCGCTTCCGTCAGTTTTTTTCATGGTAAGGTCGTTGTCGCTGAAAGCATGAAGCACGAAGGTTTCGCCGTCAAAATCGTAATCATTGTCGGTAAATGCCTCTCCGCTGAACATGAAATTATCATCTTCAAAGCAAATGTCCTCTGAAAGATCCATTACAGCACAGATAGAAGCTTCATTTTCGCTGTATATATCAAAAATCACATCATCTGTGTCAACGGGCTCCCATCTGCCGACTGCAGGATTGCTTTCTTCCTCCGCCTCAGATGCAGAGCTTTTCTTATCTTCCTTGTCACTGTCTTTTTTTCCGCATGAAGCAAATGTGCACGACATCATCGACATTGCAAGCAGAATTGTCAGAAATTTTTTCATACGTTGTTCCTCCAGTAATCCAAAGTATCCTCAATTGTCTGTTCCATAGATATTTCAGCCTTCCAGCCGGTATCCTCATAAATCCTTGAAACATCCGGCTCAATCAGCGGGATATCAGACGCTCTCATTCTTGCCGGATCCTGCCTTACCTCTATTTCCTTCCGCGAAAGTCTGAGTGCCGTATCAAGGATATACTGTACCTCAACAGCTTTTCCCCTGCCGACATTGTAGGTGCGTCCGCTGATGCCCTTTTCGCCTAAAAGCCTGTATGCTCTCACGATATCCCTTACATCCGTGAAGTCACGCTTTGCAGTAAGATTTCCGACGCTCATAACAGCCGGAGCATCACCTTTTTCGATTACTGCAATCTGCCGGCAGAAATCGGAAATAACAAACATGGGGAGCTGCCTCGGTCCGGAGTGATTGAAGGCTCTCACCATTACGATATCCATTTTGTAGGCACGGGCGTATATTTCGCCGAGCATTCCCTGACAAGCCTTTGTTGCGGCATAGATGTTTCCGGGGTTGAGAGGTTCTTCCTCAGTAAGCGGACAGGCATCACTGCGGATGAAGCCGTATTCCTCGCCGGAGCCGATAAGAATCAGGCGGATATCCTTTTTTTCGCAGTTTTTCACGGCTTCAAGAACATTTATCGTACCGATAACGTTAATATCCGCTGTAAGCTGCGGTTTTTTCCACGACAGGGAAACAGAGCTCTGTGCCGCAAGATGATATATCACATCCGGCTGTATTTCACCGATAACCTCACTGACAGCGTCTGCATCGAGAATATTCAGCGTGCGGACGGTACATTCACCGGTGATTTTTTCATTTTCAAGGCAGGTCGCAAAGACTTCCTGACCTGCGGAGCTGAGTTCACGGATGAGGTATCCACCCACGAAGCCGGCACCGCCTATAATAAGAGCTTTCATCAGCTGGTCTCCTTTCCGGACAATACCTGATACAGGCTTTCCAGAGCGATTTTTTCATTGAATTCCGTGCAGACTCTTTCAGCTGCCGCCTTCCCGAAGATTTCACGCAGCTCCTTGTTTTCTGCAAGTGTATTTATAGCATCCGCAAGTCCTGCCGGATCTGATTTTTTCACGGTAAGACCGGTAACTCCGGCAAGGCTGACATGGGGAACTCCCGACGGCAGAAAAGTATTTATAACAGGCTTTCCGTAGATCATGGCTTCAAGCTGAACTATACCGAATGCCTCGCTTTTTTCCACCGAGGGAAGCACGAAGATATCGCAGTCGGCATAAGCCTGTTTAAGCTCACGGTCTGAGAGGAAGCCAAGAAAATGAACCTTATCTTCAAGCCCTTTTTTGCGGGCATATTCTTTGAGTGTAGGTTCAAGATCGCCTGTTCCGGCGATAAAAAGCTCGCAGCCCTTAACTCTTCGGAACGCTTTCAGAAGCACATCCACACCCTTATAGTAGACAAGACGTCCCGTAAAGAACACCTTCACGCTTTGTGGATCACTGCATTTTTCGGTAAGAACCGGCTTTCTTTCGATGCCGAGATACTTCTCCGGAGCAATTCCATATGGAACAATCCGGCATTTATCACCGTAATCGGTAAGATAATCAGAGCCGGAATAATGTCCCTGAGTTGCAATTGCAATTGCGTCTGCACGGTTGAGAAGCCATTTCATGAACGGCTTGTAGACGAGCATGAGTTTCTTCTGCTTTACGATATCGCTGTGCCACGACAGAACGATTCTTCCCTTGAAACCTGACAGCAGTGCGGCAGCATCCGCAAGGGGAAAGGGCATATGAATGTGGATTACATCTGCCTTTTTCGCCATTTTTCTGAAAAGTCTGATGAAAGTAAAGGAAATCGGACACTTGAAGAACGTTCCGAGGCTTGCGGCACGGGTGACCTCAATGCCGTTGATTCTCTGTCTGACGGTCTTTCCGCGATCGTCACGGCATACCAGAACCTTTACATCAGCGTCATAGCTTCTGCCAAGCTCCTCGGAATACAGTCTCACAAGCGTTTCGATTCCGCCGACATGAGGATAGTACGCTTTATTTACTTCGAGTATCCGCAGTTTTTTTGTCATGATAACAACTCCTTGTAGATGTCGTGAAGCATCTGTGCCGATCTTTCCCATGTGAATTCTCCGGCACGTTCAATTCCCCGTCTGCTGAGTTCACGGCGAAGCTCCTCATCTGTATACAGTCTGTATAATCCTTTTGCAATGCTTTTCACATCGTAGGGATCAACGATAACAGCACAGTCACCCGTTACCTCCGGAAGCGAAGCCTCCCCCGATACAAGTACGGGAACTCCGCAAGCCATAGCCTCAAGCGGCGGCATACCAAAGCCCTCGTAAAGAGAAGGAAATACAAATGCAAGTGCTCCGCACATGAGAGCGTTCATGTCCTCGGAAGGGACATATTTCGTGAAAATAACCTTATCCTCCAGTCCGAGTGACTTCACACGATTGAAGATACCGTCATACAGCCAGCCCTTTCCGCCGGCAAGCACAAGCTTCGGGGGATCGCTGACTTTCTTTGAGAAAGCATTGTATGCCGAAATAAGACGCTCCAGATTCTTTCTCGGCTCGATTGTTCCGAGGTACAGGAAATATTCGCCCTCAATCCCCAGAGAAGACTTTACACCGGCTATTTTCTGTAAATCCTCACACGGGTGGAATCTCTCAGTATCAACACCGCACGGCACAACTCTGAGCTTATCTTCGCACCACGGAAAATACTTCACAATTTCAGTGCGTGAGAATTCCGAGTCAGTAACAACGATATCTGCACGGTTCAGGGACTTTTTCAGTCCGGTGTCAAGCATGAAGCGTGTACGTCCCCTGACAGTTTCCGGAAAAGCCTTGTAAACCATATCATGAACGGTAACAACAGTTTTCCCCTTTACTCCGGGCGGAATAATATAGTTGAAAAAATGCGTGATATCGGACTTTTTCCCGAAGAATGCAGAGTACGGCACCGGAAGCAGCACCGACAGCAGACGGTAGAGCTTTTTCGGGAAGCGTGACTTGTTCAGTGCGATATTTTTGCCGGAAAACTGCTTTATCTGTCTGACTGCATTTCCTTTGCGGTCGGCGAAAAAGCTGTATTCACAGCGGATTTCCGGATAAAGCTCTGCGAACTTCATGGTCTGACCGGCTTCGCACCAGCCGATACCTGTTATCTTGTCGGCAATAAGCGGAACAGCGTCAAAAGTAATTTTCATTCCGGCAACTCCTTTACTATCAGTATATTGCAAATGGGCGGTCATTGACCGCCCTCAGTCTGTCGAAAAAATACAAGCAAGATGTTTTAAGGGAACGCCTTCACTTGCAAGGCGTTCCCTCTTGAAAAACAGTCCACCGGACTGTTTTTCAATTCACCCTTTGCGAAGCGCTTCTAAGGCAAATGTGGGACGCTGTCCCACACCCTGCCAGAGGCGCTGCCTCTGGACTCCGCCAAAGGGTTATAAACCCTTTGGAATCCCATAATTATTTGTTTATATAATTTTTCAACAATCTCTGTGCAGTCATTGACCGCCCTGTAAAAATCAGCCTGTAATTTCCTTGATCTTGATTTCCTTTTCAACGAGTTCAAGATCGTTCTTAACCATTCTCTCAACAAGGTCAGAGAATGAAATTTCACGCTTCCAGCCGAGCTTTTCCTCAGCCTTAGCAGGATTTCCGAGAAGGATATCAACCTCAGCCGGACGGAAGAACTTCTTGTTTACCTTAACGATAGTCTTGCCTGTTGCCTTGTCGATACCGATCTCATCAACGCCCTCGCCCTGCCATTCAACGTCGATTCCAACGTGCTTGAATGCAGTCTCAACGAATTCACGGACAGTTCTTGTCTCGTTTGTAGCGATAACGTAGTCATCGGGAGTATCCTGCTGGAGCATGAGCCACATAGCCTTTACATAGTCCTTTGAGTGTCCCCAGTCACGCTTTGAATCCATGTTTCCGAGCTCCATGTACTCCTGTACGCCAAGCTTGATTCTTGCAGCAGCGTCAGTGATCTTTCTTGTAACGAACTCGATTCCGCGTCTTTCAGACTCGTGGTTGAAAAGGATACCGGAGCAAGCGTACATACCGTAGCTTTCACGGTAATTCTTTGTGATCCAGTGACCGTAAAGCTTAGCAACGCCATAGGGACTTCTGGGGTAGAAGGGTGTTGTCTCGCACTGGGGAATAGCCTGTACAAGACCGAACATTTCTGATGTGGAAGCCTGATAGAAACGAGCCTCAGGCTTTACGATTCTGATAGCTTCGAGCATATTTGTAACGCCGATAGCGTCGATGTCAGCGGTTCCGAGGGGAGTATCCCAGCTTGTAGCAACGAATGACTGAGCAGCAAGGTTATAAACCTCGTCAGCCTGAGAGATCTTCATAGCGGAGACGAGAGATACGGGGTCTGTCATATCTGCGTAGATAAGTGTAACCTTGTCCTTGAGGTGAGCGATGTTGCCGTAATCAACAGTAGCCTTTCTTCTCCAGATACCGTAAACGTTGTAGCCCTTTTCGAGGAGGAGCTCAGCAAGATATGAGCCGTCCTGACCTGTAATACCTGTAATAAGTGCGTTTTTCATATATATTTTTCTCCTTTTTAATTATTTACACAAGATCTGTTCTGCCTGTTTCTTTGAGCTGTGCGATTACCTTCTTGACGTCCTGAGTGTTGTTCTTGGAACATACAAGAAGCACATCATCAGTATCCACGATAATGAGATCCTCAGTACCGATAGCTGCAATAAGACGTTTTCCGCCGCAGATTGTAGTTCTTTCGGAATCAACAGCGATAACATCACCGCTGATGAAATTCTTGCTTTCATCAGTTTCGTTGATGCGTTCAACAGCGAGCCAGCTTCCTACGTCGTCCCAGCCGAAGCTGCCGGGGAGAGTGTAGATATCTGAAGCCTTTTCCATAATGCCGAAATCCACCGATTCGCTGGGGAATGCAGTAAATTCCTTCACAAGAGTTTCTTCATAAGCCGGAGTTCCGAAGCTTTCACCTATTTTCACGGCACCCTCGTGGACTGTCGGCATGAATTCCTTTATATTCGCCATAACGGAGGAAATCTTCCACACAAACATACCGCTGTTCCAGAGATATTTTCCGGATGCGAGATATTTTTTGGCAGTTGCAAGATCAGGCTTTTCAACGAAGCGTTCAACCATGTATGCGTTGCCTGTTTCCGTTCCGAAATTGATGTATCCGTAGCCTGTTTCGGGATATGTCGGAGTAATTCCGATAGTAACGAGATTCTTTCCCTGTTCAGCAACAGCAACAGCCTTTTTCAGCGTGCTGACGTAGATATCCTCATAGCCGATGAGATGATCCGAGGGGAGTACAAGCATAATTGCATCGTCGTATTTTCTGCCGATAACTGCTGCCGCAAAGGCTATGCACGGAGCAGTATTTCTTGCACACGGCTCTGCAAGGATGTTCTCAGCCGGAATATCCGGAAGCTGATCCTTTACAAGCTCAGTGTAAGCGGCATTTGTAACGATAAAGACATCCTCTGCCGCTACAAGGGGACTGAGACGCTTTACGGTTTTCTGAATCATAGTCTCGCCGTCTGACGTGAGCGAGAGGAACTGTTTAGGGCAGGAATTTCTGCTTTTCGGCCAGAAACGTTCGCCTCTGCCGCCTGCCATTATAACTGCGGTTATTTTCATTTATCCTTATCCTCTTTTCCTGTGTTCAGTATGCTCTCGCCTGATTCAGCGTTTGTCTTGCCGGGAAAGAGCATCGTTTTTATAGTCATGAGAATTATCTGAAGATCGAGCAGCATTGAGTAATTTTCAATGTACATCAGATCCATTTTCAGCTTGTCGTATGGAGTTGTGTCAT
Source organism: Ruminococcus sp. (assembly GCA_045587105.1). Classification (GTDB taxonomy): domain Bacteria; phylum Bacillota; class Clostridia; order Oscillospirales; family Ruminococcaceae; genus Ruminococcus. The sequence continues at coordinate 23,736 of JAZNBR010000004.1, read as the reverse complement.
ACACTCCCGTAACCTGTGCATAGCCTGTAAGCCCTGCCTTTACCTTAAGGCGGAACTCAAATTCCGGCATATGCTTTTTGTATTCCTCTGAAAGCTCTGGACGTTCCGGACGCGGACCGACAACGGACATATCTCCCTTCAGGATATTCAGAAGCTGCGGAAGCTCGTCTATACGGAATTTTCTGAGTATTTTTCCCACCGGAGTAATACGGTCGTCCTCATCGGACGCAAGCTGAGGTCTGCCGTCCTTTTCGGCGTCAACGATCATGCTGCGGAATTTATACACAAAGAATTCTTTTCCGTCGATAGTAAGGCGTTTCTGCTTGTAGAATACCGGACCTCTGTCGTAGAGCTTCACGGCGGCGGCTGAGATCAGCATAACCGGAAGTGCCGGAATAATAGCGACAAGTGAGAACACGATATCGAAAATTCTCTTGATGAAACGCTGTTCAAAGTCCAGACCGTAGTTGCGGCAGAGAAGCAGCGGTGTGTCAAAGAGCCGGATATCGTCAGCACCTCTTACGATAATATCGGAAATTTTAGGAGCAATATACGCTCTGAGTGATTTATCAAAGCAAAATTTTATATAGTCGTTTCTCTGTTCGGCTGGGATATCGCATATAATAACGCCCTCGTATTTCAGAATAAGCTCTCTTATCCTGTCGGGATCCTCGTCTGCACTGACTGATTCGCAGATCATATACTTGTCCACACGCTGGCTCATCTTCATAACGAGAGAAGCCGCCTGCTTGCTTCCGTAGAGGATAATCAGCCTCCTCGGCGGGTACATGAGGAAATACAGCTTTCCCGTAAAGACCGTCCACAGGGAAATCACTCCGAAATCGGTAAAGGTCATCAGGACAAGAGGAACACCGTCCATGAAGCGTCTGCCGATAAGGCTTATGAGGAAATACGCCACGGTATTGACGCAAGCCATTGATATCAGCTGAGAAAACAGCATATCTGTCTTTTTGAGATATCCCAGCTTGAAACCGCCGTAAGCCTTGAAAAAGAGGATTGTAAGCAGCCCGTAGATACCGATAAGCACCCAGTTTCCTCGTCGGTAGTAGGGCAGAACAATAGCTTCGCTGTAATATTTGTACCAGATGAAGGCGAAAATTCCCGTAAGCACAGCAAGAAGCACCAATGCAGCGCCGAAAGAGATAAATCTTTTGTATCTGTCTCTTTTACTGTTCATAATTATTTACGATAACACTTTTCGGGATGTTATCTCCTTTTTGTTTTATCATTTAATAAATTGTACGCCTGCAAGCATACTACATAATTATAACAAATTGCCGATATTATGTCAATACATCTGTTGGGATTTACAAGATTTTTTATCTTTTTCCGTCAGAATGCACAAAACCCGCCTGCATAGTCATAATGCAGGCAGGCTTATGGGTAACACGATTTATTTACAGTATGCAGCGGTGATTTCACAGATATACGCTCTGTGGTAGGGATCCTTTCCAAAGAACTGAGCCGGAATTCCGTCGTCGGTGAGGAAGCCTGCCTCCTCCATGTCGTAGCTGTAAAGCTTGCGGCATACAAGCACAAGATCAGCTTCGCCGAAAGCCACGCAGCCATCAGTTTCAACGGGAGTAAGACCTGTTTCCTTTATCTTGTCGCAGTCCCTTCCGGAATGAGAGCCGCAGAATGAAAGTGCACTGCGGAATTCCTCGCCAAGGAACGAAACGGCAAAGCTGCCGCCCTTTTCGATGAATTCATATGTGTAGCGGTTGGGACGGATATAGCAGGTAAGAACATTTTTGTTCCAGAGTACGCCAAGCTGTCCCCATGAGGCTGTCATAGTGTTGAAGCTGTCCATATTTCCGCCGGTGACGAGCATCCATTCCTTTCCGATTTTAGTGAATGGATTGAACTGTAATTCGCTGATTTCGATTTTTCTGAATGACATAAGATTTTCCTCCTTATACTATACATTATACAGGAGGCTGTGTCTCCTGTAATATCAGTTTTTTACCTTGAACTCAGAGTTCTGTCTCAGAGCCGATTTATACCGCAGACGCAGCTTGTCGGTGATAAGAGCTATGAATTCAGAATTGGTCGGCTTGCCCTTTCCGGTATCAACCGTATATCCGAAAAAGGAATTGAGTGTATCTACATTTCCACGATCCCATGCGATTTCAATTGCATGACGGATAGCACGCTCCACACGCGATGAGGTAGTATCGTACATTTCCGCAACGGTCGGGTAAAGCTGCTTTGTAACGCTGTCAAGAAGTGCCTTGTTCTCAATTGAATAGAGTATCGCTGTTCTCAGATAGTGATATCCCTTGATATGTGCCGGAACACCAAGCTGGTGGATTATATCCGTTACAACAATTTCCATATCATCGCTGAGACTGCTTGCCTTGTCGCCGAGAGCCGAGTTTATTGCGGCACAGAGATCATCGGCGTCGTAGGGCTTCAGCAGAAACTTTGAAGCTCCGTTGTCCATTACCTGACGCTCAATGAATTCGTTGTCGCAGGACGATGTTATAATGAATACCGGAAACTTTACTCCAAGCTCCCTCACTCTTTTCATTATAGTCACAACATCGCCGTTCTGTGCACTGATGTCGAGTACGGCAACATCAGGCGGATCCTTCTTGATAGATTCAAGGATTATACCGCAGTCCTTTCTTCTTGTGTAGGCGTACATTCCACGCTCACGAAGCTTGTTCGCTGTGCTTACGCCTGTTTCAGCTGAGTCGTCGCCAATAAGTACCTTTACTTTACCATTCATCATTTTAGACCTCCATGTTATAAAAAATTGCATTTTTCTGTGGTGATATTATCATATCACATGGAGTATTAATGACGCAACGGAATATTTTATCAGAATGGCTGATGTTCGGGAGATATCCGGCGAAAAAGCACTGCTGCTCCGGAAGATGTATAAAAATGGAATTTCTGCGGTTATCTTCTCTTTTTGTGCCCCTTCGCAAGGATTCCGTCGGCTATATTGCGGACTCTGGTTCCGGGCGGAAACATTTTGTCTGCAAGACGGTTCAGTGAGTTTTCTTTATGATTTCTGCCGGAAAACGGAACTATTTCGGGTTCCTTCACGGATGATGCCCACGTTTTCAGGGCTGATGTTGACATATACGGAACAAAGAATTTCCTGTCCGCCGAGGCACAGCATTCATCAAGGAAGTCAAGAAAACCGCCGCAGCCCTCGCTGCCGTATTTTTCAAGATTGCTCCCGAAGTGATCCTCCAGCATTTTGTTGAAGTCGTCAAGTCCGTCAAGGAATTTTTCGTCATGTGTGAGAGCTTCTGCAATAACCGGACGCATTTTATACTTTTTTGCCGGATTAGCCTGTTCAAGCGACGCTGCTCCGGCTCCGAGAAAACCAATCAGACACGGATCGCCGCAGAAATCGCTGAGAGCCTCTCTGTTCTGCGGCATATCAAAGCCGTATGCCGCATAAAGTCCCAGAACGCAGTGGAGAGTAAGATATTTCGTGCTGTCGTAGCTGTAAAAATGCTTTTTCCGGATGTATCCCAGAATCCTGCCTGATTTTTCCATAAGCTGTATCGCCGGAGCAAGAAGCAAAGCCTTTGATCCCTTTATAATGGGAAGTTCAATATCATATGCAACACTGCTTCCGATGTGGAGAAGCTTGTCGGCAGATACTCCCGCTTTTGAAAGAACGGCGTCGTACCAGCTTTCGGCGGTACACTTTTTTATCTCGGAAACTATAACAAGACCATCATATGAGCCATATCCGCATTTTTCAAGGATATTCTTCACAACATCCGCCGGATAGACCGACTCGGAAAATATTATTGTACGCTTGTTCTGTGCTTTGGCTTCACGGAAAAGAGTTTTTCCGCATTGCCTCGGAAATGAAAAGTACTCAATGAGTTCACATTCACGACGCATAAGCTGTTCTTTTCCGGAGGGACTTATTCCGCTGAGCTTTGCGAAAATATCATAAATAAGCTCCAGCGTCACGCGGGGATATACCTCGCATTTTTTCAGTGCCGCCTCCTGAGCCGCAAGACGCAGCTCTGTGAAGGATTTCTTTCCCGTTTTAAAGGAAGCGTAATCATCCTCCATGAACAGAAAGAGGTCATACTCCTCTGAAAAAGGAGTCATGACGAGAACATCCTGCATCCTGAAGCTTACCGCCCTGTTGCCGGCACTGCGTACCTCAGCTGTCATTTTGTCCAGTATGGCCGTCTGTGCGGCGGTCGGCTGACGTTTCAGACTGTTGTCGATGTACATTATATCATCCCTCCGTTCCGGTCTGTGCGGAAGCTTCTGTCTGTGAGACGGTTTCCGTCTGCGTGGAAGTCTCCTCCTCAGCCGAAGCTGTTTCAGTAACCTTTTCCGTCTGCACGGTTATCTCCGGAATTTCCTTTTCGCCCCGAAGCTCTGTGAATTCATCCAGAGTCAGTGCACCCTCGGAATTGTATGTTTTTATAAGCCTGTCACGGCTTGTGTATTTCTCGGAATATCCGCCGTTTTCGTCCTCAATGTATTCGCCGAACCACAGTCCGAAGAACGACCACAAAGCGTTATCCCTGTAAGCACTGTCAATATCCGGAACACTTCCGCATTCGCTGAGAGCTATCGGCTTCTTGCTTCCGGCAAACTTCTGGACAGCCGCAAAATTCTCGTAGTAGGTACTGCCGTAATCCTTTTCGCCGTTGTGGTAGATATCAACAGCGGCGATATCAAATGTGGATTCGTCCACAAGAGTTCCCTTGCTCTGACCGTTCCAGATCCATATAAGATTATCAAGCTCAAAGTAGCCGGTAAGCCTTGTGTAAAGCAGATTCCACAGCCATTTATAGGCATCTGCACCGGATGCTCCCCACCAGTACCAGTCGCCGCTGCCTTCGGGGAGTGGTCTCCACAGCACGGGGATTCCCTTGTTTTTCAGCGATGTAAGCTGTCCTGCCATGCTGTCGATATCGAGGATAAGACTGTAACATTCTCCGGAAATATTTCCCTCGCCGTAAAGACCTCTGATTTCCTCCTGAGAGAGCATTGCAATATCAAGCTCTGTCATAGCGTCGGCAAGACTGAAATCAGTCTCCTCAGTCCTGAACGAGCTTTTTTCAGACGGGGAATTCCAGTACCAGCTTACGCAGGAAATTCCGCCGTTTCTGTACCAGTCGGCACACGCTTCGATATCCTTGTGGCTGTCGTCGTAGGAGCCTCTTGGGACAGTAAGGTTGGAGAAGCGTATTACGGGATATTTTCCGGTTGTCCTGTAAATGAGGTCAAGCTCGGAGTTGTCGGAATCTGCGGCATACTGACCGGTAATGATGTATTTTCCGTAGCATCCGGAAATAAAGCTCATAAGATCCTGTGCGGCTTCTCCGGCGTTTTCGTTGGAGGTATCGCCGTTCGCCTCGTAGCTTATATCGCCCAGAGAAGCACTGTCGGTAAGCTTGAGGTAATCAAGGCAGATATTTCCGTCTGACGGACTTATGGATATTTCGGATTTTCCCTTTACAAGGAATACTCCGTGAACAGTAATCTGGTTGAATTTTCCGCCCTTTACGGTCTTAAAGGCTGTAAGCTGCTTTCCGTTCAGTGAGAGCTTACATTCAGTTTCTCTCTGCGAGGCTATATTGAAAGAAAGATCATAGTGCTGATTGCTCGGAGCTTCCACGCTGAACGTAACAGAAGCGTTTCCTCCGGAAGGAAAACCGGTAACATACCCTTCGCCGCTGAAATTCTCCTTTTTGCTTTCCACCCTGAGAGCCTTCGGGAAATCAGCGTTTTCTGCCTCGTAGAAGTCTCCTGTATCCTGCTTCTTTATCTCCGGAACAGCAACGGGATATTCCGGATAGGTCTCTACCTCAGTGGGAGCCTGCGTCGGTGCTTCTGTTGTGGTTTCAACCTCGACAACCGGTACCGGAGCGTCCTTTGCCGTATCGGATTTCTTCTTTTTTTGGCTGCATCCGCAGACGGACGACGCCGCCATGAGCATCGCCGCCGCAAAAGCCGCATATTTCTTTATATTCATCTGACTTCTCCTTAAGTCCTGACAGTATATGTGCTTCCGGCTGTGGTATTGAAGACGACCACGCCGTTTTCTATCTTTGAGCCGACGCTCTCTCCGTCGCAGAGAATACTTGCAACGCAGTTCGCACGGAGACGGCATTCACCGCCGTTATCGGAGGTTATCTCGGCTGAGCTGAGCTTTCCGTTCTTCCATTCCATTGATATTCCGAAGCCGCCCTTTGCACGGAGTCCCTTAACGCTTCCGCTGCTCCATTCGTCAGGGAGTGCGGGCAGAAGATTGATTTCTCCGCCGCAGCTCTGAAGCAGAGCCTCGGTTATTGCCGAAACACCGCCGAAATTTCCGTCAATCTGGAAGGGCGGATGAGTATTCAGCATATTAGGATTGGTATAGTTGAGAAGCAGCTGCTTTATATTCTCGTATACCATTCCGCCATCATGAAGCCTTGCCCACATATTTGCGAACCATGCACAGCTCCAGCCCATGTGTCCGCCGCCATGAACGAGTCGTCTTATAAGGGTAGCTCTTGCGGCGTCGGCAAGCTTCGGTGTTTTGTGAGGAGTTATAATATCCGCCGGATGAAGTGCAAAAAGCTGGGAAACGTGTCTGTGTCCCGGCTCTGCCTCGTCGTAGTCCTCAGCCCATTCCTGAATCTGACCGTATTTTCCGATCTGCGGCTGTGGTATCTTTTCAAGCATTGCCTTCAGCTTCTTCACAAAGGTAAAGTCACGTTCAAGAATTCCGGCAGCTCTGATAACATTGCTGAAAAGCACGGTGATAATCTGCGAATCCATTGACGGACCCATGCAGAGACTTCCCTTTACGCCCTTGTCGGTGATGTATGTATTTTCGGGCGATACAGAAGGACACGTCACGAGACGTCCCTTATCGTCCTCCATGAGATATTCCGAAAAGAATTCTGCCGCCTCTTTGAGGATATGGTATTTTTCTTCAAGGAAATCCCTGTCAAGAGTATATTCGTAATGCTCGAAAATATGCAGTGCAAGCCATGCTCCGCCTGTGGGCCAGATTGTTGCCGGCATCCAGAGGTCGGCAGGAGCACAGTCGCCCCATATATCAGTATTATGATGGCACACAAAGCCCTTTGATATGCCGTACATCTCCTTTGCGGCTGTTCTGCCGTTTTCGCATACACGTTCGGCAAGGTCGAAAAGGGGAAGGTGACATTCCGGCAGATTGCAGCTTTCTGCACACCAGTAGTTCATCTGCGTATTAACGTTTACTGTATAGCGGCTTCCCCAGATAGGGTGCATATCCTCGTTCCAGATACCCTGAAGATTCATGGGCTGTGTTCCGGGACGGCTTGCCGATATCATCAGGTATCTGCCATAATTGAAGTAAAGCTCTATCAGCTTGTTGTCGTGGATAAGACGCTGACATTCCCTGCTGTCAAGCTCGTCTCCCTTAAGACGTTCAAGACGTTCATCAGTAGTCATATCTGCAACGGAAGCGTCGCTGTTGTCGTTGAGTTCAAGGGAGGTACGGTCGAAAAGCTCGCGGTAGTCGCACACATGACGGTAGTGAAGCTCATCCCATTCGCACTGGAGAGCCATTTCAGCGTCAACCTCGGCAGATTCTGTATAGTGCTTTCCGTAGAAGCTCGTTCTCACGGAGAGAATCAGCATTACCTCGTCGGCATTCCTTACAGAAATCCTTCCTCCGACTGTTCTTACAGTTCCTCCAGATGACTTTGCACCGAGAACTGCGGCAAACGATATACCGCTGTTTCCGCCTGTATAAAGGATCATATTTTCGCCGCAAGGACGATTGTCGTCATAGTTGTCGTCACGTCCCTCTATTGAACATTCAAGGCTTACAGAAGCCGGAGAATCCGCACTTACCTTTATAACCATTACATTGTCCGGAGCAGAAACAAATACCGTTCTTGCAAAACTCACTTCGTCTGCACTGAAGCTTACCTCTGCACAGGCACTTTCAAGATCAAGACTGCGGTGATAATCCTTCGGTCTGCCGGAGATATCCATATTCAGCCTGAGATCGCCCAGAGGCAGATAACGACGCATTTCCGGAGTCACACCCTGAAGCTTTTCAAAGGAAATCTTTTCAGCTTCGGGAATATTCCCTTCCTTAAGGAGCGTGCGGACTTCCTCAAGTCCCTCCTGAGAATCGGGATTTATCCTGTGACGCAGACTTCCGGACCAGAAGGAATCCTCATTGAGACGTATAAGCTCGTCAGCGGCTCCGCCGAAGATCATTCCGCCGATTCTTCCGTTTCCGACTGGAAGTGCACTGTTGAAGCTCTCTGCCGGTGCGTTATATCTGAGAACGGTTTCTCTGTTCATAAATAATGCCCCTTTCTTTTTCCCTTATAAGTAATTATCCATATTATATCACACTTTTTTATTATATGCAAGCACTGCCATGACAAGTAGGGGCGAACCCATGTGTTCGCCCGAAAAAACTGAGCAAGTCATGCGGTATTGTCCAAGAAAAAATCAACAAATCAGGCTGCCGGACATAATGCAGATTTGTGATTGTTCACATATATGAATTTTTCGTCCCTGCCCCCCTTGACAAACCGGAAGTTATGTGATAAAATGTGTAAAGTATTTTTAGATTACACCAGCGAGGTCCGTGATTATGGCTAAGGAACTTCAATTCGTTCTGCTCCTCGACTGCTACGGCGATCTTCTTACCGATCACCAGCGCAACGTTATGGAGCTTTACTACTGTGAGGATCTGTCGCTCGCAGAAATCGGCAATCCTATGGGAATTACCCGTCAGGCAGTTCTCAGCCTTATCAAACGTACCGAAGGTATCCTTCTCAACTACGAGGAAAAACTCGGCTTTGCCGCAAGACTCGGAAAAATGAAGGACTGCTTCGGGAATATCGCGGCTCTTGCAGAAAATATAGATGATATGCAGCTCCGTCAATCGCTCATGGATGAAATCACCACGGGTATGGAGCTTCTTTAAAGGGGAGATAAGCATGGCATTTGAAGGACTTTCAGAAAAGCTCAACGGCGTCTTTAAAAAACTGAAATCAAGAGGAAAGCTCAGCGAAAGCGACGTTAAGGAGGCTATGCGTGAGGTACGCCTCGCCCTCCTTGAAGCTGATGTAAGCTACAAGGTAGTTAAGGAATTCGTAAAGAAGGTAACAGAACGTGCTGTCGGTGAGGAAGTTCTTTCAAGCCTTACCCCCGCCCAGCAGGTTATTAAAATAGTAAACGAGGAACTCTGTGCCCTCATGGGAGACAGCAACGCAAGAATCAATTTCTCCTCCAAGCCGCCCACGGTTATCATGATGTGCGGACTTCAGGGTTCGGGAAAAACAACTCATTCTGCAAAGCTCGCAAAGCTCCTTAAAAAAGAAGGTCACCGTCCGCTTCTCGCAGCCTGCGATATCTACCGTCCTGCGGCTATAAATCAGCTTCAGGTTGTAGGTCAGAAGGCGGATGTGCCCGTTTTTGAAATGGGACAGATTGATCCCGTAATCATCGCAAAACAGGCTCTCTCCCACGCTAAGGACTACGGTCACGATATCCTTATTATCGACACCGCCGGTCGTCTCCATATCGACGAAAAGCTTATGGATGAGCTTGTGAATATAAAAGAACTTACCCAGCCTGACGAAATCATGCTCGTAGTTGACGCAATGACCGGTCAGGACGCCGTAAACGTTGCAAAGGCATTCGATGAGGCGGTCGGAATTACCAGCGTTCTTATGTCGAAGCTTGACTCCGATACAAGAGGCGGTGCGGCTCTGTCCGTTCTCTCAGTTACCGGAAAGCCTATCAAATACGTCGGTATGGGCGAAAAGCTTGACGATTTCGAGCAGTTCCACCCTGAGCGTATGGCTTCGAGAATCCTCGGTATGGGCGATGTTCTTACCCTTATCGAAAAAGCCGAAAACGTTATGTCCCAGAAGGAAGCTGAAAAGCTTACCAAGAAACTGCAGGAGAACAAGTTCGATATGGACGACCTCCTCAATCAGATGAAGCAGATCAAGAGACTCGGCTCAATGAAGTCTATCCTCGGAATGCTCCCCGGAGTCGGCGATAAGATCAAGGACGCGGATATCGACGAAAAACAGCTTGACAGAATCGAAGCGATTATCACCTCGATGACTCTCGCAGAACGTGCAAAGCCTTCGATTATCAATCCCTCACGCAAAAGACGTATCGCAAAGGGATCTGGTACCAAGGTCGAGGATGTAAACAGACTTCTCAAGCAGTTCGACCAGATGCAGCAGATGATGAAGCGATTTACAGGCAAAAACAATAAGATGTCCCTGCGTAAGGCAAGAAAACAGCTCGCCGGAATGAATTTCGATAAGCTGACCGGCAAGGGCGGCGGAAATCTTCCCGGATTCTGATTGACAGAGGCATTACATTATGGAAATACTTTTTGCAATTATTATGATTGCCGCCGGTGCTTTCTCACTCGCCGGAGCAATATGCAATTGGGACTGGTTCATGAATAATTACAAGGCAAAGCCTTTCATGACTCTTTTCGGAAGAACCGGTACAAGAATAATCTACGGATTTATCGGCGTTTTCATTATCGCTATTGCCGTTGTTTTTCTCGTAGTTACCCTCTGATTCACGGTTCAACGCAGCTTTCACTGCTTGATATACAAAAAATTTTTATACGGAGGTGAATTTAAAATGGCAGTTAAAATCAGACTCAGAAGAATGGGTGCTAAGAAGGCTCCTTTCTATCGTATTGTAGTTGCTGATTCCAGATACCCCAGAGACGGAAGATTCGTTGAGGAGATCGGTTATTATGATCCCACAAAGAACCCTTCAGTTGTTAAGGTTGACGCTGATAAGGCTAAGGACTGGATCGCTAAGGGTGCACAGCCCACAGATACTGTAAAGAGCATCCTCAAGAACGAAGGCGTTCTTTAATCACTGCTCTACGGCAGAGGAGAGACTACTGTCTCTGCCTCTGTTCCGCACAGAACTTGGAGGATATTTTATGAAGGATTTACTTTATGCTATTGCAGCAGGACTCGTTGAAGATAAGTCTGCTATACAGATTATCGAGGACGAACCCGATGAGGAAGGCGTTATCGTTTTCCACCTTACCGTTGCTCCCGACGATATGGGACGTGTTATCGGTAAACAGGGCAGGATCGCAAAGGCTCTCCGTACAATTATGCGTGCCGGTGCAGCTAAAAAGGATCTTAAGGTTTCTGTGAATATTGAATAATAGAACAAAAATCCCCCTGATTTTGGTCAGGGGATTTTTTGCAGCGTGACACTGCACCCGGCACCAGCGGTGCCCCCGAAACACGTTCCCATGTGCTGACGCACATTCCTCTGTACGGATAGGCAGTCTGCTATCGCATACGATAGAAAATTTAAATGTTAATTCGTAGGGGCGGACCCATGTGTCCGCCCGTTGTATTTCATTGGATATTATGCGGACGACCATTGGTCGTCCCTACATATTCATTCCACCGAAAATAATTTTTCAATTTGTCGGCGAATTCCGAATTCCGCATTAAATAGAAGGCACCAGCGGTGCCCAAAAAAGGTATTGACAAATAGAAAATTATATGATATAATTGATTGCAGAGCATAATCGTAGGCTCAATCAGGAGATTACAGACAGTAAATTCCGAAATATAGATGTGTGGGCCCTGTGCAACAAGACCCCGTGAACCATGTCAGGCGGGAGACCGAGCAGCATTAAGCGGTGCGTGTTGTGTGCCGCAGTAAGCCTGCACATCTATGTTCCGGAATTTTTTGTTATGATATGCTGAATATTGCGGATAAGGAGGCATGGAAGTGTATAAGGCTTTATATCGGAAGTGGCGACCTCTGACCTTTGATGACGTCATCTCCCAGCAGCAGACTACCGAAACGCTGAAAAATCAGATTACAGGCGAAAAAACAGCTCATGCCTACCTATTTACCGGCTCAAGAGGTACCGGAAAGACTACCTGTGCAAGAATCCTTGCAAAAGCCGTGAACTGCCGCAGCATGAAGGATGGAAATCCCTGCCTTGAATGTGATATCTGCCGTGACGCAGATACAGGAGCTCTGACCGATATCATCGAAATCGACGCAGCCTCCAACAACGGCGTTGATGATATCCGCGATCTCCGCGACGGTGCAGTCTATATGCCGGAACGAGGAAAATACAAGGTGTATATCATCGACGAGGTTCATATGCTTTCGCCGAGTGCCTTCAACGCACTCCTTAAAATTATGGAGGAACCTCCGGCTTATGTAAAATTCATCCTCGCTACTACGGAAATCCATAAGGTTCCGGCAACTATCGCTTCACGCTGTCAGAGATACGATTTCAGACGCATAAAGCCGGATGATATCGCTTCACGTCTCAGCTACATCGCTCAGCAGGAGAATATAAACCTCACTCCCGACGGTGCGGCACTTATTGCACGTCTTGCGGACGGCGGTATGAGAGACGCTGTTTCGCTTCTTGATCAGTGTTCCGCCTGCTCCGATGTCATAAATGCAGAGGCTGTTTCAGCTTCGGCAGGAATAGCAGGCAGAGATTATCTGTACAGTATCCTTGAAGCCATTGAGAATTCTGACGCTTCAAAGGCTCTTTCAATCACAGGTGAGCTTTACGATATGTCGAAGGACCTCACCCGTCTCTGCGAGGAAATAATCACACAGCTCAGGAACATCATGCTTCTTAAGGTATCGCCACAGACGGCTGAAAATCTTATCGCCTGCCTTCCCGATGAGCTCGAAAGACTCAGGAAGCTCGCAGAAAATGCTGATCTTGACGCAGTTATGAACCGTCTTTCCATGCTTCAGGATTGCCGTGAACGTATGCAGCGTGCCATGAACAAGCGTGTTGAGTTTGAAATGACGCTTATTACCATGTGTTCCGGAGGAAATCGCAGAGAATCTATTGACAATTCTGAAATATATGATAAAATAAAAAGGCTGGAAGAAAAAATCAGCCATGCCGCAAATCAGCCAAGAACAGCTCCGGCAAAGAAGGAACGTGAGGAGCTTACGGCTTCAAATCCCGTAACAGAAGCAGATCCTGTTCCGACAGTCGATATCAGAAAGCTTCGTCCGGAGGATCTCCGACCATGCACACGCTGGGATGAGGTTCTGACGGAATTCAGAAACGTCTGTCCGGCAGTTGCAGGAAGTCTTGACGGATCTACGGCGGCAACCGCAGGAAATGTTATCTTCATTACCTCGCAGAACCGCTTCTTCATCACGCTTTTCAAGGTCAGGGAAAACGCTCTGGCTCTCGGAGAAACTATAAACCGCATACTCGGACAGAAATACATCATCCGTGCAAGATGTGCAACTACTGTCGATCAGCAGAAAAGCATGGCGGAACAGCTTATAAAAAAGGCGATTGACAGCAATATCGAAACTGCTGTTGATAATTCGTAAATGCCGGTATACCGACGTTTGCATTAATATAACACTAAAATCAAAGGAGAAATTCAAATGAAAGCAAGAATTCCAAAGAATATGGGCGGCGGCGCTCAGAACATGAACCAGATGATAAAGCAGGCTCAGAAAATGCAGGATCAGATCACTGAGCTTCAGGAAGATATCGAGGAGAGAGAATTCTCCGCTACTTCCGGCGGCGGTGCTGTTGAAGTTACAGTAACAGGCAAAAAGACAATCAAGGCTCTTACAATCAAGCCTGAGGTCGTTGATCCCGAGGATATTGATATGCTTCAGGATCTCATTATCAGCGCAGTAAACGAGGCTATCAACAACGTTGAAACTACTACTGAGAGCGAAATGAGCAAGATTACCGGTGGCGTTGCTCTCCCCGGTCTGTTCTGATTGAATGGCAGATCATAACGCACTTCCGCTTGTCATTCTTGCGGAAAAATTCGCTTCACTCCCCGGTATCGGTATGAAATCCGCACAGAGACTCGCCTATCACGTTATGTCTATGGACGAGGAATCTGTCAGGGACTTCGCAAAAGCTCTTATCGACGCAAAAAAGAACGTTCACAGCTGTAAATGCTGTCAGAATCTGACGGAAAAGGATATCTGCCCCATATGCAGCGACGACGAGCGTGACGCAAGCGTTATCTGCGTTGTGGAAGGTCCTAAGGATGTAACGGCATTTGAACGGACAAGGGAATATAACGGCGTGTATCATGTTCTTCATGGTCTGCTCTCACCTATGGACGGAATAACTCCGGACAAGCTCCGTATAAGAGAGCTTTTGGCGAGAATTTCAGCAGGCAGCGTGGAAGAAGTTATCATGGCAACGAATCCTACTGTTGAAGGCGACGCAACTGCAATGTATGTCGCAGGACTCCTTAAACCTATGGGGATTAAGGTGACAAGACTTGCATTCGGACTCCCTGTCGGCGGTATACTTGAATACGCTGACGAAATTACCCTGTTCAAGGCTCTTGAAAATAGAAATGATATGTAAAAAGAACTCCACGGTAACGTGGAGTTCTGATTTTTTATATAGATCTTGCTTTTATCAGTTCTTTTCCTTAAGAAGGTCTCTGATTTCGGTAAGGAGAATTTCTTCCTTAGTAGGCTCAGGGGGAGCAGCGGGAGCTTCTTCAGCCTTTTTCTTTCCTACTGTAAGGAGTTTATTGACAGCCTTCATCATAAGGAAGATACAGAATGCCATAATAAGGAAATTAATTATAGCTGTAATGAAATGTCCCCAGTTAATGTATTGTCCGGTATCAAAGATTTCTGTTCTTCCGCCTATTTCAGAACCGCCTATGCAGGCGATAAGGGGATTGATAAAATCCTCTGTAAATGCGGTAACGATATTTCCGAATGCAGCACCGATAATCACACCGATAGCCATATCCATTACATTGCCCTTAAGAGCAAATGACTTGAATTCTTCTAAAAACTTTTTCATGTATATTTCTCCTCTATTTTTTTAATTACGGCAGCTCAGGAATCTGCGGATTTTCATCACGGACAGTCTTTTTTGCCTGCATATATTCAGGAATCTCAATTTTGTCGATCTCGTCAACGTATGCTTCCTTCTTTTTCGGCATAGCTTCAACAGCATGATCTGCCTGTGCCATTATAGCTTCTGTATGCTCAGGTACATAAGCTTCAAGCTCGTCAGCGTTGGTATTCTCGGTATTTTCCATTGAAATTCTTGATTTATAACGCTTATATTCCTGTATCTTTTCTGCGTCAACATCCTTTGTAACGTTCATGATATCCTGCTTATGTTCTTTATCATTGGATCCAAGCTCATCAGCGTTAACTTTTTCTGTCGGCTTCATGTAGAACTTATTGTACTTTGCCTCTGTATTTGCGGCAAGCTTGGAGCCGTCAACAATAGGGGTATCGCTCATGAACTCATCTTTTTTGCGTTCAAAACGCTTAAGGCGGCTGACATCAAGACCATCTGCGGAAGCATTCCCTGCACCATTATTGCCGAAGAAATCATCGTCGTCCTTATGTTCGGACGCTTTTCCGCCGTCAAAGAATTTCCAGAAATCATCAGATACCTGAACTCTGTCGCTTCTTGCTGGCTGATTCTGAACAGGCTGCTGCGGCTGTCCATACGGCTGTATCTGCGGCATTCCGCCCATAGCAGGCATTGCAGGCATACTCGGCATAGACTGCATACCATACATATCATTCTGCACAGGCTGAACAGGCTGCTGCGGATACATCATAGGCTGTGGCTGACCGTAAACAGGCATTCCGTTCTGGTCGTAGCCGATTATCTGCGGCTGACCATACATCATGGGCTGTGCCTGACCATAAATCGGCATTCCGTTCTGGTCATAGCCGATTATCTGCGGCTGACCGTACATCATAGGCTGTGCCTGACCGTAAATCGGCATTCCGTTCTGATCGTAGCCGATTATCTGCGGCTGAGGCTGACCATACTGCTGCATCTGCGGCATCCCGCCCATAGGCTGTGGAATACCATTCATAGCCGGCATAGACTGCATTCCGCCCATCTGAGGCTGCTGTCCGTAAGGCTGGGGCTGAGGCTGCTGCTGCTGAGGGAATCCACGCATTCCCTGCGGCTGAGGCTGAGTCTGAGGCTGAGGTGACTGCTGCGGCGGTGCCTGTTTTCCCATAGACGGGAGCGAAAGTCTGTCTGCGTCGAGCTTCGGGATGAAAGGCTCGTCAAAGCTGCTGAAGTCAAAATCTTCCTCATCGCTGTTAAGCTCGTCGGCGGTGTAGAAATCAGAAGACGAATCAACGCTTCGTGCAGTATCGCAGATAGTAAAGGTTCCGCTGCTCAGGCTGAATCCTCCGGAGCTTTGTTCCTCCTCGGAATGGTAATTACCCATGTCAACCTGTTCGTAGTTTATTTCCTGCGGATTTTCGAGATTAGTTCCGCACGAAACACAGAATTTAAGTTTAGGCGGATTCTCGTTGCCGCATTTAGGGCACGTCATAATATCACTCCTTCTGAATAGTGAATACATTATAATTATAACATCTTATTCAATCATTTTCAATAGGTTTAAGAAAACATTGTATAAAAAGAAAAATTTTAAACACAAAAATTGTGCATAATAGACACAGACTCTTACACGTCATTGGTTTATTACTTACAAATCCAACGTCGCAACAGATAAATAAATACAGCAGAATCACGAATATGGTGCGAAGGTACTATATTTTTTTTTGTAGATGTGTTATAATATAGCCGTATAACAAAAGAGACATCTGCGCCATATGGCAGAAAGGAGAAAAATAATATGAACAGAAAAATAAGCAAAGCAAAAAGTATACGAAGAACAAAGCTGCTGACAGAATTCGTTATCTGTGCCGGAATAATCGCGGCGGCAGTTTTCCTTATCAGCGGTGCCATGAAGCGTTCTCAGACAATACAGAGAGCAGACAATACATCGAATATCATTGAGGTTACAGAACCGACAACAATTCCGCCGGAGGAAATTATTGATCCCAACAAGGTGATATATGAATCACTTATGGTCGATACCAAAAGCAAATACAGGGGTGATCTCATTCTTGTCAACGAGGATCACCAGTATTTCGGCGGCGACGAGGAGCTTGTAAGCATCATCGAAAAGAACAATGAGAAGGAAATCTTCTTCTTCTCCGCACTTGCTGATCCCAATACAGACGAGGAGGACGACCTGATTCTTGCTTCTGTTTACGATCCTATGGAGATATTGATAGAGGATTTCTATCACCTTTACTGGGACGGTACACTTATTATATACGGAGCTTACAGAAGCACCGAGCGTCAGCAGGAAATCCTTGACGAAAAGGGACCTGAGATTGCCGCAAAGCCGGGCTTCAGCGAGCATGAAACAGGTTATGCCTTTGATTTCAGCGAAACTGTAAACTATGATTACATGGGCATAGGAAATCATGCGTGGATTAACGAAAACTGCTATAAATACGGATTTATCGTGCGTTATACCGAAGAAAAAGAGGATATCACAAAGATACCCAACGAGCCGTGGCACTTCCGCTATGTAGGAATTCCCCATGCGTACTACATGACAAAGAACAATCTCTGCCTTGAAGAATACATTGAGCTTATCGGAAAGAATCACCCCTATGACGGCGAGCATCTGACATTTACAGATCACGATAACAGAAGCTATGAGGTCTATTTCGTTCCCTCTGATGACGGAGCCGAAAAGACTACTGTTCCAGTTCCGGCAGGAAAGGAATACAGCATATCAGGCAACAACATCGACGGCTTTATCGTTACCGTTTACAATGACGGCACTCCGATAGTGAAAAATCTCGTATCCCTGACCGATGATTCTGATGAAGATACTACCGATAATTCCAGTGAGGATACTACGGAGGATTTCAGCGAGGATACAATTGAAGATACAAATGAAGCTTCCGCAGAGGATGACAACGGATATTCCGGTGAAATGTAATCATCAGCAGCAAATCACATTATTTAAAAGACAGCCAGCGGCTGTCTTTTTTATTGTCAATCTGTCGAAACGATACAAGACGTATTTGCAAAAATAATGCAAAATGCTGAAAATGTATAAATCCCTTGACAAAGAGCAATAATAATGATAAATTATATTT
The DNA here is from genome assembly GCA_045587105.1 of Ruminococcus sp. Lineage (GTDB taxonomy): Bacteria > Bacillota > Clostridia > Oscillospirales > Ruminococcaceae > Ruminococcus. Next base: position 5,751 of record JAZNBR010000004.1, on the reverse strand, counting down.
AGCACTCAACCACTACGAGTGCTAAGAGCACCAGCGGTGCCCCCGATACACGTTCCCATGTGCTGACGCACATTCCTATGTCCGGCATGGTCAGTAATAGCTCGCTCGTTTAGACTATTACCTCGGCATTAACTTTCAAATGCCAGCGGTGCCCCCGGCAGCGTGACGCTGCACCCAGTTCACGTTTCCGTGCTGCGCACTCACTCTGTACGGAGAGACAGTCTGCTGTCGCATACGAAAGAAATATAAAACGTCGGTTTGTATATGAAATCGTGACGCTGCACCCAGTTCACGTTTCCGTGCTGCGCACTCACTCTGTACGGAGAGACAGTCTGCTATCGCATACAAAAGAAATATAAAACGTCGGTTTGTATATGAAATCGTGACGCTGCACCCGGCTCACGTTTCCGTGCGTATGCGGGACGTCGTGGACGCCGTCTCCTACAATTGGGTTCATATAATTTTACGATATAATAATTTAAATCGTCCCGAAGGGACACCACAAGCTAAAGGCTAACAGCTGATAGCTAACGACTTAATTACGCATTGTATAGAGAAAGGTTGTGATGATTCGTGAATGACAGAAAGCTGAAAATTCTTGCTGCTGTAATTGACGAGTATATCAGAACCGGCGAGCCTGTCGGCTCCAAGGCGATTTCAAAGCTGGAGCATATAAAGGTTTCCGCGGCAACTATCCGCAACGATATGGCAGCTCTTGAACAGCTGGGCTACCTTGAACAGCCCCATACTTCAGCCGGAAGAGTTCCCACCTTCATGGGATACAGACTCTACATTGACGAGCTTATGACGCTTCCGGAACTCTCCGATGACGAAAAACAACGTCTTGACGCAATGCTTGGCGGCGATGATGTCACCGAGGAGCTTCTTGTTCAGAATGCCGCTGCGGCTCTCACAGAAATTACGCACTGTGCGGCTGTCACAGTAAACACAGCACCGAGATTCTCGGTTATCTCAAAGGTTGAAGTTATCCCGACCGGCAAAAGACTTTATGTTATCCTGCTTATCACATCAAGCGGAAGCATAAAGAACAAAGCGTGCCGTCTGGAATTTGATCTCAACCACGAACAGCTTGAGTTCTTCAGGCATTATATAGAAGAAAATCTCAACGGTGTTTCCATCAGCGAGCTTTCAGATGAAATGTTTGACAAAATGGTGGCGGCACTCAGCACATATATGGTTTCACTTTCGCCTCTGGTGAAGGGAATCTGCGAGCTTTCTGAGGATCTCCGCCATCAGGAGCTTACCGTAAGGGGCGGAGAAAAGCTTCTCTCCTGCGACGATCTCGATAAAATGGAGGTCGTGAGATTCATCGAGCATAAAAATGAATTCACTGAGCTTTTAGAGGACGCATTCAGCGGAATACAGGTGAAATTCGGCTCAGAATCAGGAAGCTTTGCTATCGGAAATTCAAGTCTCATCGTATCAAAATACAAAAAGGACGGCAGGGAAGCCGGCTCACTTGGCGTTATAGGTCCTATGAGAGTTGACTATAAAAAGATAATCCCCTATGTTGACTACCTGACTCAGAAAATTTCAAGCATCATGTCAGGCAGCGGTGATTATGATACAAACGATCAGGAATCGTAGAAAGGAGCATACCGATGGAAGATAAAAACTTCACCAAAGAAGCTGAAGAAGCTTCCGCAGAGCCTCAGGTTGAAATCAACGAGGAGCTTATAAACAATATCCTTGAAGCTTCTACCGACGAGGACGACGCTGTAAGTGAATACAACGATACGGCTTCTCAGTATGCAGAGCTTGAAGAAGAGCTTCAGGAATCAAAGGATAAATACATCCGCCTTTTTGCAGAGTATGACAACTACCGCAAAAGAACGGCAAAGGAAAAAACAGAAACCTATCAGAACGCTTCTGTACGGTGCATAGAACAGCTTCTCCCTGTTATCGACAGCTTTGAAAGATCGCTTGAATTCGAGTGTACCGACGAGAACTTCAAAAACGGAATGGTTATGATCTTCGGACAAATCAAGGAATTTCTGGAGAAAATGAATGTTACCGCAATAGAAGCACTCGGCAGCGAGTTCGATCCGAATTTCCACAATGCAATCCAGCAGCAGGAGGGAACGGATTATGCGTCCGGTTATGTATGTGCCGTTTACCAGAAGGGTTATATGCTCGGTGATAAGCTTATACGTCCGGCAATGGTTGCTGTTGCAGTCTGATGCACAAAAACAATCAGCGGAATCCCGCTGTACAAATAAATATATGATACTTTTTTAGGAGGATTTTATTATGGCAAAGATTATTGGTATTGACCTTGGTACAAAAAACTCATGCGTAGCTGTTATGGAGGGCGGTAACGCAGTAGTTATCCCCAACAGCGAGGGTGCAAGAACAACTCCTTCAGTTGTTGCATTCACAAACACAGGCGAGCGTCTTGTAGGTCAGGTGGCTAAGAGACAGGCTATCACAAACCACGACAGAACAGTTTCTTCAATCAAGAGACACATGGGCTCTGACTACAAGGTGACTATCGACGGCAAGAACTACACTCCCCAGCAGATTTCTGCTATGACTCTCCAGAAGCTCAAGGCTGACGCAGGGGCATATCTCGGCGAGCCTGTAACAGAAGCTGTTATCACAGTTCCCGCATACTTCACAGACTCACAGAGACAGGCTACAAAGGACGCAGGTCAGATCGCCGGTCTTACAGTAAAGCGTATCATCAACGAGCCTACTGCTGCTGCTCTTTCCTACGGTATCGACAAGGAAGAAGAACAGATCATCATGGTTTATGACCTCGGCGGCGGTACATTCGACGTTTCCATTATTGAAATGGGAGAGGATGTTCAGCAGGTTCTTGCAACAGCCGGAAATAACCGTCTCGGCGGTGACGACTTCGATCAGCGTATTATCAACTGGATAGTTGACGAATTCAAGAAATCCGAGGGAATCGACCTCTCACAGGACAAAATGGCTGGTCAGAGACTCAAGGACGCAGCTGAAAAGGCTAAGATTGAGCTTTCCTCCAGAACAACAACTTCTATCAACATTCCTTTCATCACTGTTGACGCAACAGGTACTCCCAAGCACCTTGATCTTACTCTTACACAGGCTAAGTTCAACGAGCTTACAGCTGATCTCGTAGAAGGAACAATGGGTCCTGTACGTCAGGCTCTCAGCGACAGCGGACTTTCAATCTCAGAGATCGGCAAGGTTCTTATGGTCGGCGGTTCTTCAAGAATTCCTGCTGTTCAGGAAGCTGTAAAGAAGTTTACCGGCAAGGATCCCTTCAAGGGCATCAATCCCGATGAATGCGTTGCTCTCGGTGCTGCATATCAGGGCGGAATCCTCGGCGGCGAGGTTGAAAACGGTCTCCTTCTCCTCGACGTAACTCCCCTTTCTCTCGGTATCGAGACTGCCGGCGGAATCTGCACAAGAATGATCGAAAGAAATACTACAATCCCCACAAAGAAGTCTCAGGTATTCTCAACCTATGCTGATAATCAGCCTGCTGTTGATATCAAGGTTCTTCAGGGTGAGCGTGAATTTGCAAAGGATAACAAGATGCTCGGAACATTCCTCCTTGACGGAATCGCTCCCGCACCGAGAGGAATCCCCCAGATCGAGGTAACCTTCGACATCGACGGAAACGGTATCGTTCATGTTTCTGCAAAGGATCTCGGTACAGGCAAAGAGCAGAATATCACTATCACTTCTTCTACAAATATGTCCAAGGAGGATATCGACAAGGCTGTCAAGGAAGCTGAGCAGTATGCAGCTGAGGACAAGAAGCGCCGTGAACAGGTTGATACAAAGAATGAAGCTGAAAATCTCCTGTTCCAGTGCGAGAAGGCTCTCACAGACTTCGGCGATAAGGTATCTGCTGACGAAAAGGCAGCTATCGAGTCCAAGTGTGCAGCTCTCAAGGCTGCTGTTGAGGCTGACAACCACGACGAGATCAAGTCTCTGAAGGACGATCTCCAGAAGGCTTTCTATGATCTTTCTTCAAGACTCTACCAGCAGGCTAATCCCAACGGTCAGGGCGGTGTTGATCCTTCACAGTTCGCTGACATGGCAGGCGGTCAGGCAAACGGCGGTAACGACGACGTTGTTGACGCTGACTTCACAGAAGTATAATCAATATATAAACGATTAAGGGCGGAAAATTCTTTCGCCCTTAAGGTGCGTTACAGGAAATATTATTGCGGCATGATTTCCGCCGCAGAACGGAGAAATAAATGGCTGATAAAAGAGATTATTATGAAGTGCTCGGCGTCCAGAAGGGAGCTTCCGAGGACGAAATCAAAAAAGCCTACAAGAAAAAGGCAAGGGAATATCATCCTGACCTTCACCCCAATGATCCTACCTGCGAGGAAAAGATGAAGGAGGTCAACGAGGCTTTTGAAGTACTTAACGATCCCGACAAGAAGTCACGATATGATCAGTTCGGTCATGCCGGTGTAGATCCCAACTACGGCGGGGCTGACGGTGCAGGCGGCTTCGGCGGCTTCGGAGATATGGGCGATATCCTTGAAAGTATCTTCGGCGGCTTCGGCTTCGGCGGCGGTGCAGGCCGTGGAGCTTCTTCTGCTAATGCTCCCAAAAGAGGCGCAGATATTCAGGAATCCGTTACAATCAGCTTCATGGATGCCTGCAAGGGCGTGAAAAAGGAAATAAGCGTCAACAGAATGTGTACCTGCGACAGCTGTAAGGGTACCGGTGCTCATGATGGTACAACTGCCGATATCTGTCCGGACTGTCACGGACGCGGCTCTGTAAAGGCAACCCAGAGAACTCCCTTCGGTGCGATATCCTCAACCAAGGTATGTCCTCACTGCAGCGGAAAGGGCAAGATCATCAAGAATCCCTGTAATTCCTGCCGCGGCATAGGCAGAATAAGATCCCAGAAAACTGTTTCTGTTGATATTCCGGCAGGAATCGCAGATCAGCAGACCATCCGTCTCGGCAGTCAGGGCGACTGCGGTGCAAACGGCGGTCCTTCCGGAGATCTCCTTATCAACGTCAATGTAAAGCCTCATACACTGTTCAGGAGAGAGGGATACGACATCCACTGCGATATTCCTGTTACCTATATGGAGGCTGTTCTCGGTGCGGAAATTATCGTTCCGACTATCGACGGCGATGTAAAGTACAACATCAGCGAGGGAACTCAGACCGGAACAATATTCAGGCTTAAGGGCAAGGGTATCCAGAAGGTATACAAGACAGACAGGGGTAACCAGTATGTGAAGGTAAATGTTGAGGTTCCGAAGAATCTGAACAAGAAGCAGAAGGATCTGCTCAAAGCGTTTGAAAATTCACTGACTGAAAAGAATTACGCCAAGAGACAGAGCTTCTTCGAAAAGCTGAAAAAGAAATTTGATATGTGATTAAGGGGCGGAGATATCCGCCCTTTTTAATGCGGAATTCGGAATTGTGGTGTCGGCATTCTCCGACAAATTGAAAAATCATTTTAGGTGGAATGAATATGTAGGGACGACCATTGGTCGTCAGCATAACGCAAAATATATAAATGGCGGACACATGGGTCCGCCCCTACAAATTATCGTCAGATATTTCTGCCGTATGCGATAGCAGACTACCTCTCCGTACAGAGTGAGTGCGAAGCACGGAAACGTGAGACGGGTGCAGCGTCACTCTGCCGGGGGCATCGCTGGTGTCGGGTGCAGCGTCACGCTGCTGCCGAGGTAATAGTTTAAGCGAGCGAGCTTTTACTGACCATGCCGGACATAGGAATGTGCGTCAGCA
>JAZNBR010000003.1:0-21066 GCA_045587105.1 Ruminococcus sp. | reverse complement strand
TATTTATAATATATCACAAAATAAGATAAAGTTCAAGCTTTCAAAGGAATTATCACAATTTTGTAATTATTTTTGGCGTATTGGTAATAGTGCGTTATAAAACCTACTGAGTTTTGTGCAGATTTAACATAGTTTTCACATTATATAATCATTCCTCCGTTTACTGCAAGAACCTGTCCTGTAATATATTCAGCCTGATCTGATGCCAAAAATGCTGCTGCATCGGCTATGTGACGCGGTTCTCCGAAGATTCCGAGTGGAATTTCCTCTTTTATTAGCTCCAGATCCTCAGCGGAAAAACGGCTGTTCATTTCAGTCATGATAAATCCCGGAGCAATGCAGTTGACTCTTATTCCGGACGGAGCAGCTTCTTTTGCAAGAGCTTTTGTAAAGCCTATTATGCCTGCTTTTGAGGCGGAATAATCAACCTCGCAGGAAGCACCGCACTGTCCCCACATAGAGGAAATATTGATTATACAGCCTGATTTGCGGCTTATCATGGACGGGAGAACAGAACGGGAACAGTTCATAGTTCCACAGAGGTTGACTTCCATGATTCTTCTTGCCTTTTCCGGCGTGATGTGTGTGAAAAGTTCTATTTCCGATATTCCGGCATTATTCACAAGAAGATCAATTCTGCCGGCGTTTCTTATGGCTTCGGCAGTTTTTTCCGGATCTGCGACATCGAAACAGAGAGCGGTTCCGTGAAGTTCATCTGCAAGAGCCTTAGCCTTTTCGTGCGAACGAGAATAATTAATAAAAATAGTATATCCTTCAGCAGCGAGACGACGGCAGATGGCTTCACCGATTCCGCCTGTTCCGCCTGTTATAAGTGCTGTTTTTGACATGATAATCCCTCCATATTAGCAGATGATTCAATTATATCATAAAATAACGTGAAAATCCAGTGGCAATACTTGAAAAAATAATTAAAATATGATATAATGCCTGTATATAATTTCTGTTTTTATCTGTATGCGGTACGCATCTTTGGAAAAACAGGTTGATAATCGAATTGAGAGGTGATTTTTTTGAATCAGGAAAAAATTGATCGTATAAATGAGCTTGCCCGTAAATCAAGGAGTGAAGGACTTACAGAAGCTGAAAAAGAGGAACAGAAGCTTCTTCGTGATGAGTACAGGAGATCTGTTACCGGAAATCTTGCGGCTCAGCTCCGAAATACATATATTATGACTCCGGATGGAAAAAAACGTAAATTAGAGAGAAACGGGTGATTCTATGACAAACGGAGAGCTTTTTTCAATGGCTGTAAAGGCAGCTGAGAATTCCTATAGTCCCTATTCCGGATTCAGGGTGGGAGCGGCACTTCTGACCGCAGACGGCAGGATCTTTACTGGCTGTAACATAGAAAATGCGTCGTTTTCCCTGACGAATTGTGCGGAACGTACAGCTGTTTTCAAGGCAGTTTCAGAAGGCGTAAGGGATTTCAAAGCGATAGCAGTTGCAGGCAGCAGCAGCGGAGATTTTTCAAAAAGATGTGTTCCGTGCGGTGCGTGTTTGCAGGTTTTAAGGGAGTACTGCGGCGATGATTTTGTTATAATACTGTCCGATGGATGGTTCCGGCTGGCTGATTTTATGCCGATCAGCTTCAGCGGCGAAAGTATAAAATAAATATTTCCGGAAAATATAAGGAGAAATTATGTTAAAAGAGAAAATAGAAAAGCACCTTCTTGAGGTGCAGAAGCCTTCACGCTATATCGGCGGCGAAACAGGAAGCATAATCAAGGATATTTCAAAGATTGATGTGCGTTTTGCATTCTGCTTCCCCGATTCCTACGATATCGGAATGTCACATCTCGGAATGAAGATACTTTATTCCCTTATAAATGAACGTGAGAATTACTGGTGTGAGCGTTGTTTTGCACCGTCAGAGGATTTTGAGGCTGTAATGCGTGAAAATGATATTCCTCTGTACGCACTTGAAAGTCTCGATCCGATAAAGGATTTTGATTTTATCGGATTTACTATGCAGTATGAGCTTTCATATACGAATGTACTTAATATGCTTGATCTTGCCGGAATACCGGTATTTGCGTCTGAAAGAACAGACGAGCTTACCCAGATAGTTGTTGCAGGAGGTCCGTGCGTATGCAATCCGGAGCCGCTTGCTGATTTCTTCGATCTTTTCATTCTCGGCGAGGGCGAGGAAGTAAATCTTGAGCTTATGGATCTCTACAATGAGATGAAGAAAAGTGGTGCAGCGAGAAAGGAATTCCTTATCAGAGCTGCTCAGATCGAGGGCGTTTACGTTCCGTCACTGTACAACTTCAATTATAACGAGGACGGAACTATTTCCGGAGTTGAAACAAAGGACGGAGCTCCGGCGGTTGTCCGCAAGAGGATCATCAAGGACTTTGATAAGGTGTATTATCCGGATAATTTTGTTGTTCCTTTTACTGAGATTGTTCATGATCGTGCATCAGTTGAGGTGCTGAGAGGATGTATCCGTGGCTGCCGTTTCTGTCAGGCTGGATTCATTTACCGTCCGTTCCGTGAAAAGACTCCGGATACGATTTGCGGAGAAACAAAGGCTCTTTGCGGTAATACCGGATATGATGAGGTTTCTCTTGTATCACTGAGTACAAGCGATCATTCGCAGATCGACGAAATGCTCACAAAGCTCATAGACTACACGGCTGAGGAGAGGATAAATCTCTCATTGCCGTCGCTCCGTGCAGATAATTTTTCTGAGGAGCTTCTCGAAAAAATCAAGAAAGTACGTAAAAGTGGGCTAACTTTTGCTGCTGAGGGCGGTACACAGCGTCTTCGTGACGTTATCAATAAGAATGTCAGTGAGGAAGAAATCATGAACACCTGCCGTATTGCTTTTGAAGGCGGATACTCGGCGGTAAAGCTTTATTTTATGATGGGACTTCCAACTGAAACTGACGAGGATATCGTTGGTATTGCTGATCTTGCACAGAGGATTGTTGATCTGTTTTACAGCATTGAAAATCGTCCGAAGGGCAAGAGTGTGCAGATATCCATCAGTGTAGCGACTTTTGTACCTAAGCCGTTTACGCCGTTCCAGTTCGAGCCGCAGGATACCCGTGAAATGATCGAGCATAAGCAGAAGCTGCTTATGGATTCCGTAAAAACAAAGAAAATCAGGGTGAGCTATCACAATCCGGATGTAAGTATGCTTGAAGCAATTCTTGCAAAGGGCGACAGAAGGCTATGTAAAGCTGTTTATGCTGCATGGAAGAACGGCTGTAAGTTCGACAGCTGGGATGAATATTTCAAATACGACAAGTGGCTGGAGGCTTTTGAGGAATGCGGTATAGATCCGTCCTTCTATGCAAACAGACGCTTTGATTACGATGAAATACTGCCTTGGGATCACCTTGATTACTATATTTCAAAGGAGTTTTTCATCCGTGAGAACAAGACTGCTCATCAGGCAGTAACAACACCGAACTGCCGTCAGAAATGCTCCGGCTGCGGTGTGACAGCAAGAACAGGAGGGAAATGTTTTGAATAGAGTCAGAGCCGTTTTTGAGAAAAAAGACCGTGCAAAATACATTTCGCACCTTGACCTCAACAGATGTATGCTGAGGATCTTCCGCCGTTCAGGACTGCCGATATGGTATACTGAAGGATATAATCCGCACCCTTACTATGCATTTGCCCTTGCGCTTTCTCTCGGATTCGAGAGCAGCTGCGAGATCCTTGACTTCAACATCACTGATGATGAAATGTCAATGGAGGAGATCCGTGACAGACTCAACGAAGTTATGCCGGAGGGAATGAAGATCATTTCAGTCAAGCCTCAGCGTAAGAAGATCACGGAAATTGCAAAGGCAGAATATGCGGTATCTCTGGAGACAGCTGATCCGGAAAAGCTTCTTGCTGATGTAAAGGCACTTATGGCTTCGGATGAGATACTTATTGAAAAGAAGACCAAAAGAGGCTTCAAAACTGTAAATATAAAGCCTGACACAGAAATCGTGAAGTGTACAGCAAATGATTCTGCGTTGGAAATCGTTATGAGACTGCCAGCCGGAACCCAGACGAATTACAATCCGTCGCTTTTCCTTGATTCATTGAAAAATGCCGGTTCACAGCCGTTTTCAGTGAAAAAAATATGCAGAACAGGAATTCTTCGTGCAGATAATAAAGCTTTTGAGTAAAGGGGAAGCTCATGGATATTTTCAGAAATGATATAGACGGCGGAAAAGCATTTGATTGGGGAAGAACATCTTCGGATTATGCTAAATACCGTGATATTTATCCGCCTGTATTTTTCAGCAAGGTTGCTGAGAGAGGATTGTGCGTTGAGGGACAGCGTGTGCTTGATATCGGAACAGGAACAGGCGTAGTTCCGAGGAATATGTATAATTACGGGGCGAAGTGGACAGGATCTGATATTTCGGAGAACCAGATATCCCAAGCAAGAATACTTGCTGAAAAAGATGGAATGAACATAGATTTTGTGGTATCATCGGCAGAAGAACTTGATTTTCCTGATGAAAGCTTTGACGTGATAACTGCCTGTCAGTGTTTCTTCTATTTTGACTATGACGTTGTTATTCCCAGACTTGCAAAACTTCTGAAAAAAGGCGGCAGACTTGTGATACTTTTCATGGCGTGGCTGCCTTATGAGGATACCATAGCGGGAAAAAGTGAATCACTTGTCCTGAAGTACAATCCAAAGTGGACTGGTGCGGGATATGTGCGCAATCCTGTATACATTCCTGATATAGCAAATGAATATTTCGATATTGAATATACTGAGGAATATGACCTTGATGTTCCGTTTACCCGTGAAAGCTGGAACGGAAGAATGAAAGCCTGTCGTGGCGTAGGTGCATCTCTGTCTGATGAAGAAACAGCTGCATGGGAGCGAGAACACATGGAAATGCTGAATAAGGAAGCTCCTGAATGTTTTGATATACTTCATTTTGCTGCGTGGGCTGTCCTGAAAAAGAAGTGAAATAATTAAAAATATTTTTTTAAAAAAGCTATTGCATTTTCTTCCAAAGTGTGTTATGATATAAAAGCATTTGAAATTCCGCGTGTATTTTTATGTACAGGCGAGGGTTAATGCCGAAAGACATTAAATCGGACAGTCCGCTGCCTTGAATTACGGGATATTCCGTAACAGCGCTCTATGACGCATATTTATTTTTATTTTTCCGCACTGCCATACGCTGAACGGCTTTTGCGGAACGGGTAAGAATGTCCGGAAATTTTAGGAGGAAATTAAAATGGATGCACTCAAGTTAATCAGCGAATCAAGCATGAAGGAAAACGTACCCCAGTTCAACATCGGTGACACTGTAAAGGTTCACGTTCAGATCAAGGAAGGCGATAAGAGCCGTATCCAGATCTTTGAGGGTACAGTAATTGCTAAGAAGCACGGCGGAATCAGCGAAACATTCACTGTAAGACGTGTTGCTCACGGCTGCGGAATCGAAAGAGTATTCCCCCTTCACAGCCCTGTTGTAGACAAGGTTGAGGTTATAAGACGTGGTAAGGTTCGCAGAGCTAAGCTTTATTACCTCAGAGACAGAGTTGGTAAGGCTGCTAAGGTTAAGGAGCAGATCCGCTAATCGGATGCAGACGGAGTTTTTGCCGGTGTATTCCGGCTTGGAATCTGTGTTTATAAGGGAAGCTATGTCTTCTCTATAAATGCAGGTTCATAACTCACATTTTTCCTGAAACACGCCGCCGGATTTTCCGTTTTTGCGGTGATGACTTGAATCTGAAAGCCTGTCCCCGATCTATGCGATGCACAAGGGACGGGCTTTTTATTTTATTACAGGAGGATTATCATGGAAGAAAATAAAGAACTTGAAATAGAAAAAGACGAGGATGCTCCTGCAAAAGAGCCTGAATCAGAAGCAGCAGAAATTGCAGAGGAAGCAGCTGAAAAGCCTGAGAAGAAAAAAAATAAGCTTATGACGGATATAATTGATGTGGCAGAATCTACAATTACAACTATATTCGTTATTATGCTGGTGTTTACATATCTTTTGCATCCCGTAAACGTTAAGGGAGAATCCATGCTGCCAACGCTCAGGGATACCGATAGAATCCTTATGACAACAGTATATTTCAAACTGGAATATGGCGATATTGTCATCGTAGACAACGATATGGCATATGATCTTGACGCAAACGGAGAGCCTGTCGCTGTCAATATTGATGGAAAGCAGCTTAATGAATGTATAATCAAGCGTATTATTGCTGTCGGAGGTCAGACAATTGACATCCGTGACGGTAAGGTATATATTGACGGCAAGGAACTTGACGAGCCATATGTAGTTAAGGGGGCACTGACAAATCCTATGTCCGGATTTGATAATAATTACCCGATTACAATTCCTGAGGGATATTACTTTGTAATGGGCGATAATCGTCAGCATTCCTCTGATAGCCGTCATCCTGATGTCGGTCTGATCAAGAAATCACAGGTTTACGGTAAGGCGGTTGTAAGATATTCTCCTTTCAGCGACTTCAAGTTCCTGTTTGATACAGAAGATGAATCATCAAATTAAAAGAAAAATATACAAACTCCCCAAACCGCTTGAAGCAGTTTTCGGATTTATTGAATTACTATTTGCTACTTTGCTTGCAGTAAGTCTGGTTTTTACCTATTTACTGCGGATTGTCGAAGTCAGCGGGGATTCGATGAGTGATACTCTCGAAACTGGGGACAAGGTTATTATGACTGCTTTCTGTAACAACCCGAAACAGGGTGATATCGTTGTGTTTTATGCTTCTGACGCAGTAACTCTCGATGAAAACGGCGGACTTGTCATTTCCGCCGGTATCAGGCAGAATCTGATGAAGCGTGTTATTGCCGTTGAGGGACAGACAGTCGATTTTGATTTCTCAGCCGGAAAGGTTTTCGTTGACGGCAAAGAACTTGACGAACCGTATATCAGCGGACTTACGCACAGCGATCAGGGAGCATTTACAGGAAAATATCCCATAACTGTACCCGAAGGCTTTGTCTTTGTCATGGGTGATAACAGACGTGCTTCAATAGACAGCCGTGCCAAGGAACTCGGATTTGTCCCGACAGATGATATAATCGGCAAGGTGGTATTTGGAATATCACCATTCGGGAAGATAGACGGCTGATAAAAGGAAAGCAAGGGGAATTCCCCTGAAAATACAGGAGGTTCATGTGGATAATACAGATATGAAGCAGATACAGTGGTTTCCCGGCCATATGGCAAAAACGAGAAGACTGATAGCTGCTAACCTGAAGCTCGTGGATGCCGTTGCAGAGATAGTTGACGCAAGAGCTCCGCTGAGCAGCAGAAATCCGGAAATGGACTCTCTCACGAGAGGAAAGCCTCGTCTGGTGATACTGAATAAGTGTGATCTTGCGGACGAAAAGGCTACCCAGAGCTGGATAAATTACTTTAAAAACAACGGTGCAGAGGCTGTTGCTGTGGACTGTAAATCTGGAAAAGGACTTAAAAATATACTTCCCGCTGTAAAGAATAAAGTTCTTGCTGAGCTTATGGCAAAGCGTGAAAAAAACGGAATGTCAGGAGCAGCTGTGCGTCTTATGGTGGTGGGAATCCCGAATGTCGGAAAATCAACAGTTATCAATCGTCTGTCTGGTGCTAAACACGCAAAGGCTGAGGATCGTCCCGGTGTTACAAGAACAAAGCAATGGGTAAAGCTCGATAAAAGCACTGAGCTTCTCGATATGCCCGGAGTTCTGTGGCCGAAATTCGAGGATCAGGAAGTTGCGGTACGCCTTGCCTTCACAGGAGCGATAAGTGATGATATCCTCGATATAGAGACACTTGCAGCGAAGCTTCTTTACTTCCTTGCACAGGGATATCCCGATTCTTTGAGAGAACGCTACAAGGTTGAGCCGGATCCGGAAATGACTGGTTTTGAGCTGCTTGAAGCAGTCGGAAAAAAACGCGGCATGATGATTTCGGGCGGCGAGATAAATACCGAGCGTGCGGCAATTACCGTAATTGATGAATTCAGAAGCGGAAAGCTCGGACGGATCACTCTTGAAATGCCGCAGAAAAGAGAATGATATGGCAAGAATAATCATTCACAAAGAGCTTTTTGAATATGACAGTGCACTACGTCAGGAATTCCCTGTAATATGCGGTGTGGACGAAGCAGGACGAGGACCTCTTGCCGGTGATGTCTATGCGGCAGCTGTTGTTCTCAGAGACGGTGATCTGATAGAATATCTCAATGACAGCAAGAAGATATCGGAAAAACGCCGTGAAGAGCTGTATGATACTATTATAGAAAGAGCGGAGGCTTATTGCATTGCAACAGCTTCTGTTGAGGAAATCGACAGTATAAACATTCTGAATGCGGCTATGCTTGCGATGAAAAGAGCAGTTGAAGGTCTTGGCATAAAGCCTGATCTTGCACTCATAGACGGAAATCGTCTGCCTGAGCTTGAATGTTCGTCACGCTTTGTGATAAAGGGCGATGCTACATCAGCTTCGATATCTGCGGCGTCGGTTCTGGCGAAGGTTGCAAGAGACCGCTACATGAAGGAGCTTGCAGAAAAATATCCGCAGTATGTTTTTGAAAAGCATAAGGGATACGGTACGAAGCTGCATTACGAAATGCTTGAAAAATACGGTATATCTGATATACACCGCCGATCCTTCCTGAAAAAGCTGATCCATGAAGATAAGTGATACAGGAAAGCTTGGTGAGGAAAAGGTCTGCGAATATCTGGCGGCACATGGTTACAGAATTGCAGCGAGAAATTTCCGCATCAGGGGAGGAGAAATTGATATAATCGCCGAAAATGGCTTTTATATCGCATTTGTTGAAGTGAAAACCCGCAGATCTGACAGTATGGTGACAGGTTTTGAAGCGGTTACTAAGCGGAAAAAAGGTCTGTTGATACGGGCTGCCGCTGAATATTGTATAAGGCATCCGAATGAGTTCCAGCCACGTTTTGATATGGCACAGGTCATTGCAGATAACGGAAGGGTTCTCCGGATTGATTATATAGAAAATGCCTTCGATACGACAGGCTATAATATTATATTCTGAAAGGTGATATTATGTTTTACAACAGCACAAGAAACAGTAATGTCAAGGTGAGCAGTGCAGAAGCTATTACTCAGGGAATCTCAGTAGAGGGCGGTCTTTTTGTGCCTGAGAGTATTCCGGTGCTTTCTCCTGACGAGATTAAAGCGGTAGGCGAGATGAAATACGCCGACAGAGCTGCATATGTTTTTTCAAAATATCTGACAGATTTTACAGACGCTGAAATCCGTTACTGTACAGATAATGCTTATTCGACAAAGAATTTTGAGACAGAGAGCATCGCTGAGATAGCACATCTTTTTGACGGAACATATATGCTTGAACTCTGGCATGGTCCTACCTGTGCATTCAAGGATATGGCACTTCAGATTCTTCCCTACTTCCTTACAACATCAGCAAAGAAGATAAATCTTGACAAGAAGATAGTAATTCTCGTTGCAACTTCCGGTGATACGGGAAAGGCCGCTCTTGAAGGCTTCAAGGATGTTGAGGGAACTTCCATTCTTGTATTCTATCCTGAGGACGGCGTAAGCCCCATGCAGAAGCGTCAGATGAAAACTCAGGAGGGTGAAAACGTAGGTGTCTGTGCAATCAAGGGTAACTTTGACGACTGCCAGAACGGTGTTAAGGCTATTTTCACTGATGAGGATGTTAAAAATCAGCTTGAAAATGCCGGACTTATGTTCTCAAGTGCGAATTCAATCAACTGGGGTCGTCTCGTTCCGCAGGTTGTGTACTATATTTCATCCTATGCTGAACTTGTAAAGGATGGAGAAATTGAGCTTGGCGAAAAGATCAACATTGTTGTTCCAACAGGAAACTTCGGAAACATTCTTGCCGCATACTACGCAAAGCACATGGGAATTCCTGTAAACAAGCTTATCTGCGCTTCAAATGTAAATAATGTTCTTACTGATTTCATAAATACCGGTATCTATGACAGAAACCGTCAGTTCTATGCAACAGTATCACCCTCAATGGACATTCTTATTTCAAGCAATCTTGAAAGACTTCTTTACCTTATGACTGACAGGAATGATGAAGTTATCCGTGAATGGTTCGGAAAGCTTTCATCCGAGGGCAGATACGAGGTTACTGATGATGTGAAGGCAAAGCTTGCAGATGAATTCTGGGCAGGATGCTGTAACGATGATGAAACAAAGGAAACAATCAATGCTGTTTACGGCAAGTATTCCTACACCTGCGATACTCATACAGCTGTTGCAGTAAAGGTTTATGAGGATTACAAGAAGGCTACGGGAGATACAACAAAGACTGTTATTGCTTCTACTGCAAGTCCGTACAAGTTCAGTGCAGCTGTTCTTGAAGCTCTTGAGGGTGCTGAATCTGACATTGACGAATACGCAAAGGTAGATCGTATCGCAGAGCTTTCAAAGCTTCCTGTTCCTGCTGCACTTGCAGATCTTAAGAACAAGACACTGCGTTTCAATGATGTTATTGAAAAGTCCGATCAGAAGCAGTATGTGCTCAGTACGCTTGGTATCTGATCATGAGCCTGTACGTTATCGGTGATCTTCACCTGTGCAAGGGAGATCCCGGCAAAACCATGAGTATTTTCAAAGGCTGGGACGATTATCAGGAACGTCTTGAGCAAAGCTGGATGGATATCATAAAGCCGGAGGATACTGTTGTTCTTGCCGGAGATATTTCATGGGGAATGTCGCTTCAGGGAGCAGCAGAGGATTTCCGCTATATAGACAAGCTTCCCGGAACGAAGATTATTCTCAAGGGCAATCATGATTACTGGTGGACTACAATGAAGAAAATGGAGGATTTCTTTGAAGCGGAGGGTTTTTCCACGCTCAGGATACTTCATAATAATCATTACAGATATGGTGAATATGGTATCTGCGGAACACGGGGATGGGTGAATATGCCCGGAGAAACGCAGGATGAAAAGGTACTCCGGAGAGAGGTGCAGAGGCTTGAAGCTTCGATACAATCAGCACTTGCTGAAAATCTCAGACCGCTTGTATTCATGCACTATCCGCCGATCTTTGCAACGAATTTTAATTACGATATTCTTGAGATACTCTATCGTTACAATATCAGCGATTGCTATTATGGTCATATTCATGGCAGATCTGCACATGAATTATGTGTGACAAATACTTATGATGACATAAATTTCCATCTTATTTCTGGTGATTATTTACAGTTTATCCCTGAAAAGGTGATGTGATTTGTGAGTAACACAGAACTGTTAAATTTTAGTAGAAAAAATTTTCAGAATGTGGTATAATATGCTAAGTATGTAATATAATTACAATGGAGGATATATAAATGAGCTTAAAATCATCAAACAAAACAGATGTGAATACTACTGAGTTAGTTATTTCAATCGACGCTGAGACATTCGAGGCTGCTGTTGAAAAAGAGTACCAGCACCAGAAGAAGAATATCCAGATCAAAGGATTCCGTAAGGGTAAGGTTTCAAGAAAACTTGCTGAAAAGGAATTCGGTGAGGGTGCATTCTATGAAGGTGCTATCAATTCTCTCCTCGGTCCTGAGATTGACGCTGCTGTAAAGGAAACAGGTCTTGTTCTCGTTGACAGACCCAGCGTTGAAATTGTATCTATCGACAAGGCAGAGGGTGTTGAGCTTAAGGCTATCTGCATCACAAAGCCTGAGATCGAGATCGCTGACTATAAGGGAATCAAGGCTCCCAAGCAGGTTACAGAGATCAATGAAGAAGATATCGACAAGCAGATTGAAATGATCAGAAAGAAGAACGCTCGTATTGTTTCTGTTGAAGACAGAGCTGCACAGCTCAATGACGAAGTTGTTATCGACTTTGAAGGCTTCTTCGGTGACGAGGCATTTGAAGGCGGTAAGGGCGAGGATCATCCGCTTCGTCTTGGCAGCGGTCAGTTCATCCCTGGCTTTGAGGACCAGATCGTTGGCCACAATATCGGCGACGAGTTCGATGTAAATGTATCATTCCCTGCAGATTACCAGATGGCAGATTACGCAGGCAAGGCTGCTACATTCAAGACAAAGCTCAAGGCTATCAGCTACGAGGAGCTTCCTGAGATCAACGATGATCTCGTAAAGGATGCAACAGAGTTCGAGACTGTTGAAGAATACAGAAACGACATCAGGGCTAAGCTTGAAGAAGCTGCTGTAAATCAGGCAGAGGCTTCATTTGAAAATGCTGTTATGACAAAGCTTATCGAGAAGGTTGATGCTCCTATCCCGAACTGTATGTTTGAGAGCAGAATAGATGCTCTTATCAACAACTTCAATCAGCAGCTCCGTCAGCAGGGTATGGATCTCAAGCTCTACTTCCAGTACACAGGTATGGATATGGATTCATTCAGAGACACATACAGAGAAAGAGCTGAAGGCGAGGTTAAGCTCCGTCTTGCTCTTGAAAAGATCGCTGAGATTGAAGGAATTGAAGTATCTGAGGAAGATATCAATAATTCACTTTCTGAAATGGCTTCAGCAAACAATATGGACGTTGAAACAATCAAGCGTTTCATCAGTGTAGATGATTTTGCTGATGATCTCAAGGTTCAGAAGGCTGTTGACTTCGTAAAGGAGAATGCCGTTGTTGACAATACTCCCGCAGAGGAAGCACCGGCAGACGCTGAATAATCAAAGATAAACCACCTTGTCCCACAGAATATGTGGGACAAGTATTTTAAGAAAGGCAGTGAAATTATGAGCAGTTTAGTACCTTATGTCGTTGAACAGACAAGCCGTGGAGAACGTTCCTATGATATATTCTCACGTCTCCTCAATGACAGAATTATTATGCTTTCAGATCAGGTGAATGATGCTACCGCAAGTCTTGTAGTAGCTCAGCTTCTCTATCTTGAAAGTCAGGATCCGGAAAAGGATATATCCCTTTATATAAACAGTCCCGGCGGATCAATTACTTCCGGTATGGCTATATACGATACCATGCAGTATATCAAGTGTGATGTATCAACTATCTGTATAGGTATGGCTGCTTCAATGGGAGCTTTTCTCCTTGCTGCCGGAGCAAAGGGCAAGCGTTTTGCACTTCCCAACAGTGAAATAATGATTCACCAGCCGCTTATTTCAGGCGGACTTTCCGGTCAGTGTACCGATATCAAGATTCACTCTGATCATCTCGTGAGAATCCGTCAGAGAATGAACGAGATGCTTGCCGCAAATACAGGCAAATCTCTTGAACAGGTTCAGCTTGACACAGAGCGTGATAATTATATGACAGCTCAGGAAGCTATGGAATATGGAATCATTGACAAAGTGATCGAAAAGAGGTAGGAAATCTGAATGGCAGAAACATTTAAATCATGCAGCTTCTGTGGTAAGGGTGAAAACAGGGTTCATAGTATGTTTTCAGCCGGTTCCTCCAATATATGCGACGAATGCGTCTGCTACTGCTATGAAATGATTTTCGGATCTTCTCAGGGAAGTGCTCAGAAAAAAGCCTCCAGGAAGAAAAAAACGCAGTCGCTTTCTGAAATGAAGCTCTTCAAACCGATGGAAATCAAGACATTCCTTGATGAGTATGTAATCGGTCAGGAGGAAGCCAAGATATCATTGGCAGTTGCTGTATACAATCACTATAAACGTATTCTCAGCAAGGAGCAGCAGGAAGCTGACGAAGGCAATGTTCAGGTAGATGACGTTGAGCTCCAGAAGAGCAACGTGCTTCTGCTCGGACCTACCGGCGTCGGAAAGACATTCCTTGCTCAGACGCTTGCAAAACTCCTCAATGTGCCGTTTGCTATTGCAGATGCAACAACAATTACCGAAGCCGGATATGTCGGCGATGACGTAGAAAATGTTCTTGTCCGCCTTCTTCAGGCAGCAGATTTTGATGTCAAGGCAGCTGAAAGAGGAATTATATATATTGACGAGATTGACAAGATTGCAAGAAAATCTGAAAATACATCTCTTACCCGTGATGTAAGCGGTGAGGGCGTTCAGCAGTCTCTTCTTAAGATTATTGAAGGAACTGTATCAAATGTACCTCCTCAGGGCGGAAGAAAGCATCCGAATCAGGAGTGTATCCAGATAAATACAAAAAATATTCTCTTTATCTGTGGAGGAGCTTTTGATGGTCTTGAAAAGCAGATACAGCAGAGAACTGATAAGTCCGCTTTAGGATTTGGTGCTGATGTCAAATCCAAAAACGAAAAAACAGAGAATATCTTCAAAAAGGTTGTACCTAAGGACCTTGTAAAGTTTGGAATGGTACCGGAATTTGTCGGAAGACTGCCGGTTATCTCTGTTCTTGAGGAACTTGATGAAGCTGCACTTGTGAGAATTCTTACCGAGCCGAGAAATGCTCTTATAAAGCAGTATAAGAAACTCTTTGAGTACGACGACGTTGAACTTGAGATCGAGGAAGAAGCTCTTATTGAGATCGCAAAGAAAGCAATATCCCAGAAAACAGGTGCAAGAGGACTTCGCTCAATACTTGAAAAAATTCTCATGCGTTCAATGTACGCAGTACCGTCTGACGGAAGTATAGCAAAGGTAATCGTAAATGCAGAATGTGTACTTAACGATGCAGAACCCGTGCTTATCAACAGAAGAAATAAGGAAGTAAAGCTTCCGCAGTAATACTAAAGGCAACATCGCACAAAGCACGCCATACGGCTTTGCACGCTATTGTTTATATAAATATGTAAAGCTCTGTACCGAGGTACAGAGCTTTTTTTACATCAATCAGCAGCCGCAGCCACAATCATTGTTGTTGTTGCCGCATCCGCACTCGTTGCCGCAGCCACAGCCGCAGCCGTTGTTAGAGAAGAGGATCACGAAAAGGATTACAACAAGGATAAGACACCAGTTACTTCCACAGCCAAAGTTTCCATTACACATAAAGAACAACTCCTTAAAAGATGTATTTGAAGCGTTTTTGTCTTCGCTTCATAGTACATAGTATGCTATGGCGAAAAAAGTGTTACAAAAATTTTCAGGATTATTCTTTTCGACTGTTATCGCACTGCACTCGTGGCATAATATTATAGTGCTGATACTGATAAGAGTCAGTATAAACAGGAAAGGGGAGAATACATGATAAATACAGATAAGTTCAGCAGGAAGTCAGTAAAGATTATTGAGGATGCGGTGCGTATTGCCTCAGAGCTGGGACATACCTATATCGGCAGTGAGCATATTCTTCTGGCAATGGCAGAGGACAGAGCGTCAAGGGTGTCCGATATTCTTACTGAGAACGGAGTTCCTGACGAGGAAATACGCAGAGCAATTATTGATCTTGTAGGTCAGGGAGCACCATCAATGCTCAATCAGCGTTATTTTACAACAGCATCTCGTAAGATTCTTGAAGCAGCCTGTCAGATTGCACAAAGAGATAAGAAAAAGCAGGCGGCTCCGGAACACATCCTTGCGTCAATAATGAAGGAAACATCGTGCAGTGCGTGTACAATTATCCGCAAGACGGGAGGTGATCAGACAGGTATTTGTCAGGGACTTGACATGATAAATTCACCTGAGGTTATAAGTGAGCTGTATGAATCTCTTAAACCCAAGGCTTCTCATCTGCCGAATCTGTTTCGTTATGGCAGGAATATCACAGATATTTCGGCAATAAAGAAGAATGATCCGCTTATCGGAAGAAGCAAGGAGATAGGGAGAGTGATGCAGGTGCTTGCACGTCGGACGAAGAACAATCCATGTCTCATAGGCGAAGCAGGAGTAGGAAAAACTGCAATAGTTGAGGGTGTGGCAGAACTGTTTGTGAGGAATCTTGTACCGGATTCTCTTAAAAATCGTTTCATCTTTTCTCTTGATCTCACAGCACTTCTTTCCGGAGCAAAGTATCGCGGCGACTTTGAGGAGAGGATAAAGGCTTGTATTGAGGAGGCTGTCAATGCAGGCAATATAATTCTTTTTATAGATGAAATACACACGATTGTAGGTGCAGGAGCTGCTGAGGGGGCGATAGATGCCGCAAACATAATGAAACCTCGTCTTGCAAGAGGTGAACTTCAGGTTATCGGAGCTACTACCTTTGACGAATACAAAAAGAATATAGAGAAGGATTCTGCACTTGAACGAAGATTTCAGCCGGTTCAGGTAAACGAGCCGGATAAGGAAAGCTGTATAAGGATAATAAACGGACTGAAAAGCAATTACGAAGCCTTTCATCAGGTTGAGATAAGTGAAGAAATTGCAGAGATGGCAGTCGAGCTTTCCATGAGATATATCACAGACCGCTGTCTTCCGGACAAAGCGATAGATCTCCTTGACGAGGCTTGTGCAAGTGCAAAAATAAGGTGTGATTCAGGTGTGCTGACGGAGGATTCCGATCTTATAAGAATAGACAGTAAGGAAATCAGATTGAATACTCTGAGAAAGGTTATTCACGGAAACGGAATTCCAAAGGTTACGGAAGAAGATCTTATATCTGTAATAAGTCTCAGGACAGGAATTCCTCTCAACAGAATATCAGTGGAGGAGGAAAAGCATCTCGATTTTCTGAAAAATCAGCTGTCACGTCGTGTTGTCGGTCACGGATATGCAGTCAGCAGGATTACAGACGCTGTTTGTCGTGCGAAATCGGGGCTTCGTGACGGAAGGCGTCCGATGGCGTCATTCATGTTTGCGGGACCGACAGGTGTCGGAAAAACAGAGCTTGCACGGGCACTTGCAGACAGTCTTTTCGGCTCAGAAAACAGTCTCATCCGTATTGATATGTCAGAATACATGGAGAAGCATTCTGTATCAAAGCTGATTGGCGCACCTCCCGGATATGCCGGATATGAGGACAGCAGCGGCAATCTGTGTGAACGTGTGAGGAGAAATCCATATTCCCTGATTCTTTTTGATGAGGTAGAGAAGGCTGATATGGAAATACTCAATCTGCTTTTGCAGATTCTTGACGACGGGATGCTTACGGATTCGTCAATGCGTCGGGTCAGCTTCCGGAGCTGTATTATTATTATGACAACCAATATCGGAGCAGAAAATCATGCCGGAAATTCCGGACTCGGCTTTACCGGAGATACCAGCCGTGCGGCTTATGAGCTTGTTCAGCAGCGAGTCCGTGACTATTTCAGACCGGAACTGATCAACAGAATTGACGAGATTATAGTATTCAATCCTCTTTCAAAGGATACGATCAGTGAAATAAGCCGTATTGCTCTTGAGGATCTCCGTAAGCGTGCTGACGGAATAGGTATAAGTCTTAGTTATACACCTGATGTAGTTGAGGCGGTAGCTTCGGCATCAGGTACGGAAAAATATGGAGCACGACCGGTAAAGAGATGCGTTACCGAGCTTATAGAGACAAGACTTGCACAGATGATAGTAACTTCACAGATTGCACGGGGAGATAAAGCAGAGGTGAGTCTTGTAAATGGTGAAATAGCAGTCACCTATGAGGCAGGACATATGATACAGAAATAGAATAAAAAATCAAGGGCGGCATATCTTAATGAAATGCTGCCCTTGTGATACTTATTTTATTCTTCTTTTGTTTTTTCGGGAGATGATTGCTGAGTGTTATTCTGACGGATGAGTACTGTATAAAGCACGATCATTGCTATACCTGCAACGCATACAGCGATACTTGCAGCCATAAATGCTTCTGTCAGCTTGAACATCGCACCTGTAAATGAGGCGAAAATCTGAGGCTGTTTGATTGAAAATGCGTTGAAATATTTCGTGGAAAGGAGGTAAATGCTTGGAATCATACCGATAGCTCCGGCAATAACGGCAGAGATTCCAGTCCAGTAGAAGATAGCCTTCTTTTCTCTGAAATTCACAAAAATTAGGAAAAGTATCATAAGTACTGTTCCGCCGATTGAAGCAAAAGTCAGAAGGGGACGCATTTTGTATACCTTTGAAGCAGGTTTGAGAACACCATGCTTTTCAAGGGCAGAGAATTTGTAGATATCGCATTCACCACCGATTAACTTATAGGCATTTTCCTTGGTATTTTCAAGCTTTTTGTAGAAATCCTCGTTCTTTTCATAGCCAGTTTCATCAGCAGTTTTGGTAAAGAAATCATCAATCGCCTTATTCATTTCAGCGTTTTCCGGTATGTCAGGACTGAATTTTTCTCCTGATTTCAGCACGCTGTATCCCTCGTTGATGTATACGTCTATTACGGATTGTATATATTCTTCATCAAGACTGGCTGTGTATGTTTCAACAGGAATTCCGGATGCACCTGAAAGATCACGAAACTTCCGGTCAATCTGATCTGATGTTTTTGCGGCGATGTTTTTCTTTTCAGAAAGTGTGATTGTGCGCTTTGCGTTTACATTGATGTCAACGATTATAATACCTACACTGCATATCATAAGCAGAACGAGAAAGATAGAAACAATTAGTGAAGGGATATATGCACTGAGCTTTTTCATGTTATCTGACCTCCTCTGCATTGTAGTATTTTGATTCTGTCAGATCGCAGATAACGCCGATTCTCTGGTCGGAAGCACCGAAAATATCCTTTGAACAGGTATAAAGAGTGAGACGTGTATCCTCAGTGGGAATAACGTACCTTTTATCTGTATCCTTGAAGGAGATAGTCTCGCGGACTGTATAGACAAAGCGTCCGTAGTTTGTTTTAACAGTGATTTTGTCGCCGGTATCAAGCTTGTCAAGTTCAGCAAAGTAAGTATTTACATGAGCACTTACAACAGAATTTCCTGCTTCACCGAATACAGAAGAACCGGATGACTGACAGGCACCAATTTCAAAAAGCTCAACATCGCTTCCCCAGTAAACAGGAACAGTTGTCTCAAAGGAGTCGCAGTAAAGATCAGCATAGTGTTCTGCAAATACAGGACGTATAACCTTTCCTTCATCGGAGGTGTAATCCTTGTCATCGGTTTCAATCTTGTTGTCTTTGATAATAAGTCCGGAGTTGATATTTTCCGGATCAAGCCTGAGTTCATCCATAAAAACAAGACCTTTGTATCGCTGGAGCTTGTCGGAAGGCTTGATAAGTGCTATCATAATAATGCCCATGCATATGGCGGCAAGAATAAATGGCGTTGCAATGTGTATGAGAAGTCCGCCTGATTGTGTGTTGTTATTTTTCATCTGTTGTTCTTTCCTTTAATGAAGATCTGCGGAGTATAAAGATAATTCCTGCAATGGATACAAGGAAGAGTCCGCCTGCTGCGGCAAATACCCAGCGGCGGTCGTAGCCGGTATTTTCCACGATATCTGCACCGACACTTGAATGTCCGATTACTACGCCGTTTTCATCGTGAAGTGTGAGCTTGATCGTATCATCATTGAGATCTTCAACGGTTAGCTTTACGCCCATTTCTCCGGCAACATCAGCCATGCCTTTGATTGTATCAAGCTTCTGATCAGTCGGAAGCTGTTTAAGGAGACTGCGGCGTTCTTCTGGTGATAGATTATTAATGATTACCTGCTGCTGTTCCGGTGGGAATGTTGCGATGTATGACTGCTTTCCCTCGTAGGAGAGAGCAATGAATTCCTGCTTGCTGATTCGGGTGAAGGTCGTTCCGTCAGCCATAGTAAGAGTAATGACGTTCTTTGAAGGTTCAGTGGTTGCAGGTTCTGTTGCGGCAGGAGTGTCAGGATTTTCGTTTTTGGTCTGAGTTGTAGTTGTTACAGCAACTGTTGTAGTTGTTGTAACCTGCTGAGTAACCTGAGGTCCTGTAGTCAGATGATTCTGGCTTTCGGCATGGAGTGCATCAATAACCTTCTGCATATTTTCAGATGTCCAGTATTCCGGACCATATTCTGCAAGAGCCTGATTATAGATATCCTGTATGAAATATTCTGGATAGCCGGCTTCACGGGCAGCCTGCCATACATCCTCAACGGTTGCGGCACTTGCTGTAAATCCTCCGAGGAACAGAGCAGCACCTGCACCGATAACCGATGTTATGCCTATAAGAAACTTTTTGAACATATAAATCCTCCGTATTATTTCGGTATTTATTGATTTCTATTGAACTATATTATAACCTTTTTTTATTTTAATGTCAAGTGGTAGAACTTACAAGTATCTTGAACTACCGATTATATTAATAGCAAAAAACCACGCAGATGCGTGGTTTTTTGCTCTGTTAATTTTATTGGACAGAAATGTCAATACGTGACGAAATTGATCACCGCCGAAAATCACGATTCTACGAGGTTTTTCAAGCATTTCATTGCTTGGAGAGCTTGTTTTTTGCTTAACGGTAACGACTTCCGCCTCCCGACCTCAGTTGGTCAGAGTTTCTTTTCTTGCAATCAACCTGAACCCCTCACTTTCCTCAGCAAGGTATTCGTACAGATCCTCTGCAGAAGTCAGCAGATAGACCTCAATCTTATTGTCCTTGGGGATGCCAAAAAAGTATTCTCCGTTTTCATCTCTGTCGTAGAGGTAGTCACGGATTACTCCGAAGCGATCGAAGGTTACCACAGTGAGCATTGTAATCAGATCGTTCTGATAATCGCATCCCTCCATCAGCTCTTTTTTATCATTCTCGGTCAGTCGCTTGCAGTTTTCGCACATCCATCTCGACTCGTCAATGGCAATGCACATTGTTGTAATCATACTCACAAATGTTGTTTTTGAAATCATCATATTCTTTCCCTCCATGTTTTCGGTTTACACCATGCTCATACCCTCGTCGGGTTCTTCGTTCATTTCCTCGGCGGAGCAGATTTCCACATATTCTCCAATCACATTGAGTGCTTCATAATAGCTGTTAGAGGATAATATCCTTTTCTGCATTTCCTCTGCCTGCTCGTTCATACCATTTTCCTTAAGAGTAATTGTTGCCAAACCGGCAAGGTTATAGATATTTCCGTTTGCCCCAATCAGCGCACATTTCGGTTTCTTATTCATCGCCATGATATTCCTCCATCATATCTCTCAGATCAAGCTTTTCGCTATCGATATAATCCTTTGCCAGCTGCTCTGCTTCATGGATGTCATTTTCCAGAAGCTCATAGCCGACTGCTGCATAGATGATGTCGACAGCGTTTTTCTTTTCTTTGCTGTCATAAATCTCAATCATGAAGCCATCGCACTGAACAGATTGACCGTCCCGATTTACTCGGAACGGTCTGCTC
>JAZNBR010000002.1:0-6375 GCA_045587105.1 Ruminococcus sp. | reverse complement strand
CGCATAGGGAAATTGTTGTATTTTCTGCTGTGAACAGCTAATTGCTTTTTGAAATCATCAAATGAATAGAACTTGTGGGTAGCGTAAAAGTATTCATTATCTTTGCGATGAGAACGCTCAACCTTGCCGTTATGTCGGGGTGTATATGGTTTTATGAGCTTGTGTCTTATGCCACGCTGTTTGAGAAGCTTCTCAAACAGCGTGGGCGTCGGCTTCTCGGAACTACCAAGACGTTTAGTAAATTCTTGTCCATTATCGGTCTGAACACACTCCACTTTGAACCTGAAAGCCTTGAGCATATGCTCAAGAAAGACTGCCGAACTGTAAGAACTATGCTCCTCAAAAGCTTCCAGATAACGGAAACGTGAGTATTCATCTATGGCTGTGTACTGGTAGAATCTGCGCCCTTCAGCTTTCGCATCACCAACTATGCAAGCATCAGGAACAAACTTAACATCTATTTGTACACGTTGCCCTGGATACTGCATCTTTTCATAAGGCTTAGGAATGTACTTCGGATTTGGCGGTTTGATTGGCTGTAATTCAAGCTTGCGGAGCATTCTCCATAAGCTTGGTATAGAGCGTGTATAACCCTTCTGCCTGAGCTTAACCCAGAACACGACCAGTCCTGTGTGTGTGTTTCGTTTACGCATATCTTTTATTAGCTTTATTTCTTCCTCAGTGTGCTGATTGGGGTGGCTGTGCGGTCTGTGAGAACGATCTTTAAGCGATTCTAATGTACCGTCATATCGTTTCATCCAGCGGTATATCGTTGCTCTACCTACGTTGTATCGCCTTGCTGCAGCTGTTGCTCCTTTTTTCTTGGCATATTCGATTACTGCTTGACGACGACGGGTTATTTGTGTTATAGTATTCATAGCGGATCAGCTAACCTCCTGTTGCTTTTATTTCTCGCAACTTAACTGTAACACAGGTCTATGCTGCTCCGCTACCTTTTTTTGTAAATTGTCTCATATCTATTGTAATCCTACAGAAAATCGTGAAATGATATATTATCAGGGTTGATTATCAGAAGAAAATGTGATATAATAAATAAAAGTGTTTTTCGTGATAACTTAATAATAAGGGGATGAATAAGACATATGGTTGATTTCAGAGCAATTATTGATGAAATACCTCAGCCGCTATGGGGGAGCTGGTATATCAAGGACAAAATTGAATCGGGAGTCCACAGTGAAGTTTACAAAATTGAAGCAGTGAAATCGGAGCGAATCGACTATTCTTCTCTTAAAATACAGCCGATTGTGATTGACAATAATGAAATAACATACAGCGAGGAGCAGGAAAAGGCTCTTCTGGAGGAAATGCGCCAGGAAATCGTCAAAGAGAATAAGGTGATGCACAATCTGATAAAATGCCCGTATATCGCCGGATATCTTGATGAGGATATTCTTCCGCTCAGCTGTATGAACGGATATGTACTGCTGATACGCACTGAATATCTCATGGAGCTTCCTGCACTTATGCAAAAAGGCGGATTCAATCCGACAGAAGATAACATCCTGCGTCTGGCGTCAGATATAGGCAGGGGACTTAATGCCGCACATAAGCTGGGAATACATCACCGTGATATAAAGCCGTCAAATTTCTTTGCAGCACCGGACGGAACCTTCAGACTTGGTGATTTTAATATTTCTGGTTCAAAAGAGTTACTGCGTACTGCTTCCGGAACAGCTGGCTATATAGCTCCGGAGATATACAATTCAATAAATACCAGAGATGTTGAATATACTGACAAAGCTGATATATATTCATTCGGAATGTGCCTTTATCAGCTTATGAATGACTTTTTCTTCCCGTTTGAGGAAGAATGCAGTACAGAACAGGCAGTTGAAAGACGAATGAACGGCGAGCTGTTTAAGCTTCCGAAAAATGCCTCTGTTGATTTCGGACGGATAATATTCAGGGCATGTGCTTATGATCCGGCAATGAGATACAATAATATGGATGAAATGCTGCGCGATCTTGAAAATCTCAGGGCTTGCCGGAGTGCAGGAATACCTGACAGTATGCGTACTTTTCCTGAAAACAACACTGTTTACGCAGATGCTCCGGAATCATCAGGCAGTGGGAATTTTCAGCCTGTTCCTGTAAGAAAGCTTCCTGAAAATAATACAGTCTATGCAGATTCTGCGGATCCAAGTGACAAATTGGATATACGTTCAATTCCGCTGGAGCCGGAATTGGAATTTCATAAATCCCACTTTAAGAGGGAGAAAAAAAGAAAATCGTCACGGCGTATACTGCTTCTTCTGATTTTTGTGGTAATTGCAATAATTATTTTCCTACTTACGAGAAAAGATGACGACGATGATAATAACAGAAACAGAAAATCCGGCTCTGCATATTCTCTTGGCGATGTGGATGGCGACGGTGTAATAACTGAATCTGATGCTTCCTTGCTGCTCAAGGAATATACTCTTATAAGTGCAGAGAAAAGCTCGTTTTCTGAAAAACAGATCAAAGCAGCAGATATAAACGGTGACGGTTTTGTTAATGGAGTAGATGCAACGCTTCTGCTTGGATATTGTACATATAAATCGGAAATGGATTCTGATGAAAAGGCTATGACGCTGAAGAAATGGCTTAAAGAAAAGCAATAAATCGCGTCTTATGAGGAGATAATATGAGAAAAACAAATAAATCTGTGGCAGGATTTCCTGTTTTTGTAAGCATTGCTGCCAATAAGGGCAAGGTGAGAACTGCCAATGAAGATAACTTTTATGCCGATATACTTGGAATCCGTGAGGTGGAAAATCTCTGCGGTCATCGTGTTCTGAGCCATTCGGACAGATATGTATTCGGAGTCTGCGACGGTATGGGCGGAGAACAGTTCGGAGATATCGCATCGGAACTCGCCGTACTTGCAATGAAGGACTTTTCAGAAAAAATCAAGAATTCTTCTCCGGAAAAGCTTCATACTGCGGTAAATGAATATTCCTGCGAGGCAAATAACAGAATCTGCCGCATGACAGAGGAACGTCAGGCTGAGCTCAGCGGAAGTACCTTTGTTATGGCGTGCGTCAGGGGAGATCTTGCGTATACATTCAGCATAGGCGACAGCAGAATCTACTATATTGATGAGAACGGTATACGTCAGGTTTCTGAGGATCAGACGCTGGCTATGAAGAAGCTGAAGGCGAATATATACACCGAACAAGAAGCAAGAATGAGTTCGGATGCTCATAAGATCACAATGTTTCTTGGCGTGGACAGCAGAAATATCGGCTTGAAGGCTCTTGCGTATGAGCCTCTTGATATCAGCAGGGGACAGCTTCTTCTCTGCAGTGACGGTCTGACAGATATGTGTACAGATGAGGAGATTCTCAAGGTGATGACGAAATATAATGATGATTTTGCTGCACAGCATCTCGTTGAACTTGCTCTTGCAAGAGGAGGTATTGATAATATCACCTGTTTGATAATCCGCAGAGTGTAATATAATATAATTAATGCAATACCGCACAAAGACGTCAAGTGTACTTTGTGCGGTATTGCATTAATAACAGTTATACTTTTATAGGATTTTATTTGTATTTATCGGGGGAAACCTTTCTGAGGAAAGATTTCCCCCGATATACATGAATAGCTCTGCAAGAGCAGCACAATTATTTAATGTCTTTTTTATTAAAATGCCAGATTCCGAGTGCAGTCACAGCTACGGCAAGAATAACAGCATAAAGCGGAAGTGCAGCTGCGTCAAATCCCTTGGGAATAAAATATCCATCTATGTCAGAAATATCTATATCCTCCATCATCATTGCGAATCCGCCATAAGGGCTGCGGGACTGAATAATACCGAGCTGGCTCATTGGTACAAAGTAGTTCAGGAACTCTACAATAGTCTCGTTTTTTATCAAGAGTATCACAATACGGAACATAGTTGTAACTTCATGAATTAAGTATGAGAAAATAGCTCCGGCGGTATTTCTTATACTCATTGTCATAGCAACGGTGATTGAATTAATTGAAAGAAGAACTGGTATGCAGGCGAGGAAGTAATAAAGATTTACCTTTGTGAAAAGGTCACCGGTTTCAAATAAAACAGCAGCCAACCCTGTTGCGATGATAGTTGATGTAATGTGAAACAGGAGAGTAATAAAAGAACAGGTTATCCAGTTTGTCATGTAGATAAATGTTCTTGAATAACCGCTGATAATCTTGTTGCGGATAGTGTTCTGCTGAAAATCCTTTGCAATGAAAAATCCAGGTGAGATCGCAATGAAAAGTGGAAGCATACCTAACATGAAGAATAAGCAGCTGTCTGCTGTCATGTCAACTTCGACATCATCAAATTGCATGAACAGATATTTTGAAATAGAAATTATCAAAACTGGGATTAATATTACGAGTATAAGACAAACCCAGAAGCTTTTTGTTTTAAAAAGACGTGAGAAAGATTCATTAAGTAAATTACGCATTGTGAGCACCTCCGATAAGCTTAATGAAGTAGCTTTCGAGGCTCTCATTATTTTGTGTCATAGAAATTACATTGCATCCGTTGTCATTAAGAGCAAGGACAAGGGGGGTAACCTCTGTATCTGAATATATTTCAGCCTCATGTTCAGAAATAATAGTATAGTTGAGATTCATTTCTTCCATAGTCTTAGCAAGTAAATTTGTATCATTGACTGTAAGACACATGGATTTTTTGCAGGCATTTTCAAGTTCCTCGGCACTCATTTCCTTTATGAGTCTGCCCCTGTCAATAAATCCGTAATGAGTAGCAAGTTTTGACAGCTCATCAAGTATATGACTTGAAATAAGAATAGTTATATTACGTTCATTGTTGAGCTTGAGAAGAAGCTCACGGACCTCAACGATTCCTTCCGGGTCGAGACCATTGATAGGTTCGTCGAGAATGAGGAAGTTCGGGTTGGAAATAAGAGAAAAAGCGATACTGAGTCTCTGACGCATACCGAGAGAGAAGTCTTTTGCCTTTTTCTTGCCTGTATTCGGAAGACCTACCAGATTCAGGAGGTCATCAAGACCATCAGGTTTTATACCATGAAGCTTGTACTGAAGAAGTAAGTTTTCTTTTGCGGTCAGATCAAGGTAAATTGATGGTGTTTCAACAACAGCACCGAATTTTTTTCTGACCTCGCCGATCTTACTGTCCTTATAGTCTGTATCATAAAGTGAATAAGTGCCGCTTGTGGGATTGTTAAGTCCGCTGATAACACGCATAAGAGTAGTTTTTCCGGCACCATTCTTGCCGACGAATCCATAAATAGATCCAGCCGGAACATTCATGCACACATTATTGAGTACATTTATTTTCTTTTTATAACTTTTTGACAAGTTATCTGTCTGAAGAATAAAATTCATATTATAATCCTTTATCATATTAGTGAATTAAAGTCACAATGAAATAAGACAGGCGGTAGGGAATAATCCAAACCGCCTGTACATATCAAACGTTAGTTAATGCAAT
Organism: Ruminococcus sp.; assembly: GCA_045587105.1. GTDB lineage: Bacteria > Bacillota > Clostridia > Oscillospirales > Ruminococcaceae > Ruminococcus. Next base: position 920 of record JAZNBR010000002.1, on the reverse strand, counting down.
ACCGAATTATTCGTTGATAGCTGTAACAACGCCGGAACCAACTGTTCTACCACCCTCACGGATAGCGAAACGAAGTCCTTCTTCGATAGCGATAGGAGTGATAAGCTCAACGTTCATAGAAACGTTATCGCCAGGCATACACATTTCCTTGTCAGCAGGAAGTGTAACTACGCCAGTAACGTCAGTTGTTCTGAAGTAGAACTGAGGTCTGTAATTGTTAAAGAAAGGAGTGTGACGTCCGCCTTCTTCCTTCTTAAGAACGTAAACCTGACCAGAGAACTTTGTGTGGGGCTGGATTGAGCCGGGCTTACAGAGAACCTGTCCACGCTCAACCTGGTCTCTTGTGATACCACGGAGGAGAGCACCTACGTTATCACCAGCTTCACAGAAGTCAAGAGTCTTTCTGAACATTTCAAGACCTGTACATACTGTTGTAAGCTTTTCGTCGGAAAGACCAACGATTTCGATCTGCTCGTTAACGTTAAGACGTCCACGCTCTACTCTACCTGTAACAACAGTACCACGACCAGAAATTGTCATAGTATCCTCAACAGGCATAAGGAAAGGCTTAGCATCGTCTCTCTCAGGGCTGGGGATGTACTCGTCAACAGCGTTCATGAGTTCGATGATAGGAGCGTAAGCAGGATCATTGATATCATCAGGAGCGTTAAGAGCTGCAAGAGCTGAACCCTTGATGATAGGTGTATCGTCGCCAGGGAAATCATAGCTTGAGAGAAGGTCACGGATGTCCATCTCTACGAGCTCGAGGAGCTCTTCGTCGTCAACCTGGTCAGCCTTGTTCATGAATACAACGATTGCAGGTACGCCTACCTGACGAGCGAGAAGGATGTGCTCTCTTGACTGAGCCATAGGACCATCTGAAGCAGCACAAACGAGGATAGCACCATCCATCTGAGCAG
>JAZNBR010000001.1:0-8319 GCA_045587105.1 Ruminococcus sp. | reverse complement strand
GGATTGTGCTGGCTGTTCCTATGTCTCTGGACAGGCTTTGAAGCGTGTCTGACCTCAAAAAAGCCGCTGAAACTTGTTCTGTTGTTTATTTCGGGTATTTCTCTTGCGTTTTGTGCTGCGTCTCGTCCCGGAATAGCACTTTGTAGTGTGATACTTATTCCTCTGTTCATAGGAATTCTCCGCAATAAGGAGCAGAAGCCTGTGTTCCGTGGAGCACAGGCAGCCTGCTTCTGTGTACCGCTGCTGATAGGCGGAGTTCTTCTGATGTTATATAATGATGCACGTTTTGGATCTCCGTTTGATTTCGGCTTCAGATATCAGCTTACTGTAAGCGATGTTTCTGCGAATAAGCTTAGTCTTGCGGGATTACCGCCGATGCTGTACCATTATTTCTTCCAGCTTCCGAGAGCAGTGTCTGTTTTCCCGTTCTTTGAGCCTACATATTGTATACTGTATAATTATCAGAAATACACATACCTTGCTGACTGTATAGGGGTATTTACATATCCTGTAATTGCAGCAGGATTTCTGATGATACCGTCTGCACTCAAAAAGAACAGATTCAGTAATAATTGCGGTGTAACAGCAATTCAGCAGAAGTCGGTTATTATTCTTTGTTTTGCAATGGCATTGTTTATAGCATGGCAGGACTTCTGTCTCGGCGGAGCGGTTACACGATATGTAATTGATTTTATGCCGCTTCTGATGATTGGTGTTCTGCTGTGTATACTTCGCGGAAGCAGCAATCCCGAAAAGCACACAATGAGATATGGTATGATAGTTGCTTCATGTGCTGCAACATTTGTTATAAGCTGGCTTCTGACAATTCAGGTAAAAGACGGCAGTCTAATGAGACGTTTTCCGGACCTTTACGATACAGTAGAGGATCTGCTGATATTCTGGCAATAAAAAAAAGACAGTACTGTATTTTGATGATACCGTACTGTCTTTTTTGATTCATGTGGATAATTACTTGTTGTCAGCATCGAGCCACTTATATGCAAGTGCAGCAAGACCAGCACCGATAAACGGAGCAATGATAAAGATCCATACCTGAATAAGTGCATCGCCGAGTGCAAAGATTGCAGGGAAGAGGCTTCTTGCAGGATTTACAGATGTTCCTGTAAGACCGATTCCAAGGATGTGAACAAGTGTGAGTGTCAGACCGATAACGAGTCCGCCGAACGAGCCATGATTAGCCTTCTTTGATGTTACACCGAGAATAGCCAGTACAAAAATGAATGTAAGAACTATTTCGATAATAAGTCCGGCAATGATGCTGTCGTTTACTCCGGCAAGAGTGTTGGCACCCATACCCCAGTCCTTGTCTTCCGGTGCAGTAAAATCCTTGATATCGGCAAGCATGAATGTGAGTCTGAGGAGCAGAGTTCCGATGAAGGAACCAGCACACTGTGAGATCACATAGCCGAGGAATTCTCTGGTGTTGAGACCGCCGTTCATGTAAACTGCGAAAGAAACGGCAGGATTAACGTGACATCCGGAGATATTTCCGATGCTGTAAGCCATAGCTACGATAGAAAGACCGAAAGCAAGAGCGATAGTGAGTGTTCCTAATCCTGACATAGCTGCACCGCATCCGATGAGCACCAGTACGCAGGTACCGATACATTCAGCTGCATACCTTTTGATCATTGATTTTTCCATTTGGTTGTCCTCCTTTTCTGAATTTTTCCGATTAATCCGGATGAATATATTATACCATTTTAAGGTGATATAGTCAAGATATCAGGATTGTTAAAAGAAAAAGATATTCCCATGCCGGAGCAGGGGAATATCTTTTAATGTCAGTTTGTTTCAGGAAGCTCAGGGATGAGCTTAAGGAGATATTTCTGAATTGCGAGGGCGTCAAGATTTGTAAGGCCGTCTCCGGGATTGCAGCAGTCTGCGTTCTTGAAGCCATTTTCAGTGATAGCGGAAGGATCAGAGCCACCCATGCCATAGCTGTCGGGATTTCCAATTACCTGCATAATCATAATAGCGTCGGATAGTGCGATATTTCCGTCAGCGTTTGCGTCGCCGTATTTTACGTCAGGAGTATCCGTCGGCGGTTCGCCTTTCACCCATACAGCTGTAAGTGCGATACCAAGACCGGGCTTTGCTCCCTTGATCAGGAATTCATCGCCGGCTTTGTAAATTGTGGTAACAGTCTTGCCGTCGATTTTTTCACTAAATTTCCAGCCATCGAAGTAATAACCGGATTTTGTAGCCTTCATTTCAGGACAGATTATAGTCGTATCAGTTTTTCCTTCAATCTTGTAGTTGTCATCAGAGTTTCCTGTACTGCTGTTGAATACCACAACATAATTGATCGGTTCCCATACTGCCGTGAAGGTTACGTCCTGACTGGGCATCATGTAGGCTGAAAGGGGAGCGTATATTTTACCGTCTGCATCGCATTTCCAGCCTGTGTTTTTGAAACCGATTCGTGAAAATCTTCCGGCTTCCGCGAGATCTGTCTGCTGTTTTTCAACTCGGTCAAATATACTTGATGTTGTACCCACGATACGGTCAACATCTCCGGGAGTATATGTGAGCTTGTAGAATTTTAGCCAGTTCGGAGTAAGAACGATATCATGATCAGGCATGATAATATATTGCTGACCGAGATAAGTTGTTCCATCATAGTTCCATCCGAGCTGAATATGAGTGTTTTCAGGATGATCGAAGGAGAACAGTGAAACCTCAACAAATGAGCCTTTTTTTTCGCCGACAGGCTGAATAGCAACTGGGAGATCATCAGGATCTTCAATGTGTTCGACTTCATATTTAACGAGGTGATAATCCTTGTCGGTGGAATCAGTCCATACAGGACTCATAGTAACATCTTCTTCACCGACCTGCATAATTGTGTTTGAAGGATAGCCTCTTACACCGTCAACAGTCCAGCCGGAAAAAACAAAGCCATCTTTTAAAAGGGTGCATTCCGGGATTTGAACTGAGCTGTTCGGATTGGAAACAATATCTGTAAGCTCAACGGTATTACCATCCTCATCTTTACTGATTGTGACACCTTCTTCACTTATGTCAAAGTGAACAGTTATCTGTTTTACTTCAGATTCACCGGATTCTGCAAAAGACAGAAATGCGGTTGCCGAAGATAATGAAATCATTGCAGAAAGGATTGATGCAGTAAATCGATTGTATATTATTTTCATAATGGAACCTCCTTAAAAATAATTGTTGTTTATAAGTGTTTTATTCACTGATTTCTGTTACGGGGAGTTTCTGGATAACGTTCAGGCAGAGATTCTGAACTGCAAGAGCGTCAAGATTTGTAACTCCGTCTCCGGGTGAATAACAGTCAGCGTTTATCATTCCCTGTTTAGTAAGGGCAGAAGCGTCAGAACCGCCTGCCGCGTAAGCGTCCGGATTTCCTATGGACTGCATAATAAGAATAGCGTCGGAAAGAGTAACGTTGCCGTCACAGTTTGCGTCACCGTAAACGAGGGCAGAAGGATTGGGTTCGTTGTCAGCGATCCATACACCTTCAAGAGGAATTCCGAGACCAGCAATTTCTCCGTAGACGAGGAATTCATCACCGGGCTGGTATATTGTACCCTTGTAGTCCCAGCCGCCGAACTTATAACCGGGCTTCTGCATATTAATATCGGGGCATATTACAGTGGTATCAGTTTTAGCGTCAATTTTTATGAAATAATCTTCAGCATGGAGCTCAGGACGGAAAACAAGAGTATATGTTTTAGGCTCCCAGACAGCTGTGAATACTACATCTTCATCGGGCATAAGGTAGGAATATTCTGGTGAATAAACCTTATCATCAACACTGCAATGCCAGCCAGAGAGATAGAAGCCTATGCGAGATAATCTTGAAGATTCAGCAAGCTCAGTCTTTAAACCGGCAATCCTTTCGAGTACCTGACCTGTTACACCGACAATACGATCAACGTCGCCGGCGCTGTATTCAAATTTGCAGTATTTATGCCAGCTTGGTGTAAGCTCGATATCGTGTTCCGGCATAATTATTTTCTGTTGTCCGAGATAGGTTTTTCCATCGTATACCCAACCGATCTGAGTATAGCTGTGAGTAGGATGATAGAAAACATCAAGCGGAATTTCAACAAGTTCGCCGGGTTTCAATTCATAATCCGGAAGACGGCCTTCTTTGTCAAAGGTTCCGAGATCACATACAGCCTCGTAGTGGATATTGAATTTTCTTGAATCCGATTTCTTGCTCCATACCGGAGTAAGAGTTGCGTCAGTTTCAGGGAACTGAATAACAGATCCTGGAGAATATGCCTGTACGCCATCGAAGGTCCAGCCCATGAAGGTGTATCCTGATCTTTCAAGACCGACATCAGAAAGGTATCTTGATGTACCTGGAACACCGCTGAAATCCACGATATACTGAGGATTTCCGTACTGGTTATCCTCGACCTTAACGCCGTCTCCGCTGAGATCGAAATGGATAGTTACTTCTTCTGTTTCAGTTTTGGCAGAGACAGGCATACTGCCGAGTACACCGACTGCAAGAAGAGCAGAAGTGAAGGTTGCTGTTAATCTGTTGAATAGTTTTTTCATTTTTTCCTCCGTAATTTTTCATGTTTTCTATTTTGCAATACCGCACAGAATCTGTGCGGTATTGCTTTAAAAAATCAGTCCCCCCACTGATTTATTTAAAGCGTTTTAATTCTGGATCGTAGACATACCCGATTGACGAAAGCTTATCTGATATCTTATTTTTTTCTACACATAAGCTTTTGCAAAGATCGTCAAGATCCTGACCGGTGTCTCTGAGCTGAGTATTTATAAAGCTGAGAAGAATGGCCGGATCGTTGGGAATACCCATATAATGCAGCACCTCCTGACTGTTTAAATATACGAAGCAGAAAAGCTGATTGTATAAGATAAATATACAATAATTAACGGGTTTTGTCAATGAATTTTAAACAATATGAAATGTGACTTTTTTGTAAATAAAATAAATTGGTTACGATTGATACAATTTGTTAAAAATAGATTTTTTTGCCGAATTTTTATGTGAATTCAGCCTTATGTAAGTCTTGTTTTTGATAAGCTGCGGGGAGTATTTTATGCTGAAAAAAACAAGCGTATCTGTCTGGAATTTATTACAGAAACGCTTGTTTAATGATTGATTTATTAGTCAGTATTTTCTGATGCTTCCGGAAAATCTAAACCTGACATTTCAGATGTTGATGTTCTCATTCTTCTTTCGTATTCTATCTGGAAGGGGTCTTTGATTTCATGTCTGATTTTATTTACGCGCTGTTCCTCGTATCGAACATTAAAATATGGGAATCCGACCTGTTTTTCGAGAAAACGGAACTTATTGTTTGCCTTTAAATTAATGTACGCTAAGAAGGCAGATATAATAAAAATAACTATACAAAACTTATACATAAGTGCGGCGACATTTGTTGACGGAGATCCGTAATCAAATGTCATCTTAAGTGATGCACCGTATTTCAAAACAAAAACGTTAAACATTGAAATTGCCGGTACAGCAATTGCGGCGAGATCATGCTTGCGATATGAGCCTATTAATCCGAGATAGCAGGTTAATGGTGCGAAGATCAGACCGTCAATAAATGAAAATATTGCAGAGTAGTTTACGCAAATTAGGAAAAGTCCTGATACGAGAAAATAAACTGCAAACAATGCAATGTAGATTATCGGGATTATGTTAAATGTTTTATTGCATTTTTTTATATCACTGGCATATATTGCAAAATTAGAGGTATCCGACATTTTTAATTAACTCCTTTTTTCTGAATTTATTTTTTTACAGTATTTTTTTGTTTCGGATGAGATAATTCCTGAAAGTGCAATAAGAGCTATAATGTTAGGAAGTGCCATGAGACCATTAAAGATATCAGCGATATTCCATACAGCGGCTACTGTAAGATAAGGGCCGATAAATACTGCTGCAATGTAGAGCCACTTGAATATAATAGAAGCCGTTTTATTTGATCCGGTAAGATAGGAAAGGCAGCGTTCAGAATAGTAATTCCAGCCAAGAATTGTTGTGAATGCAAAGAACATAAGGCAGATCATAAGAAGGAATGATGAAATTCTTTCAGGGAAGGGGAGTCCGTAGCGGAAGGCTGCGTCAGTAATCTGTACCCCCTCCAGATCAGGATTTTTGTCTATACATCCGGAGATTATAATTGTGAGACCAGTCATTGTGCATACTATAATAGTATCAATAAAAGTTCCGACCATTGTAACAAGTCCCTGTCGGACGGGTTCTTTTGTTTTTGCGGCAGCTGCGGCGATAGGTGCCGAGCCAAGACCAGCTTCGTTAGAGAAAATTCCTCTTGCAACACCCTTCTGCATTGATACCATTACAGCACCGAGAGCACCTCCGGCGGCCGCCTTCAGACCGAATGCACTTTTGATGATCTCAGCAAATGCAGCAGGAACTTCAGTGATATGTGTAAATATGATTATCAGACAGCATGAAACGTATATCACAACCATTGCAGGAATTACAACCTCCGATACAGAGGCAATTCGTTTTATTCCGCCGATGATGATAAGACCGGCGAGTATAGTGATGATAAGACCTGATATGATCTGAGCGTATGTATAGTTTGTGCCGAAAAGTTCTATTGTATGAGCTTTTTCAGGATCGAAGAAGCCATTTGCGGCGGAAGATATGCTATTTACCTGAGCGAATGTTCCGATTCCGAGCAGACCAACGACAACGCCGAAAGCGGCAAAAGTAGCAGCGAGCCATTTCCATTTTTTGCCCAAGCCGTTCTCTATATAATAGAATGGACCGCCAAGCATTTTTCCGTCCTTGGATTTTACACGGTATTTCACAGCAAGGAGACCTTCGGCGTATTTTGTAGCCATACCGAACAGAGCAGCGATTTCCATCCAGAACAGGGCACCGGGACCTCCGGCGGCAATTGCGGTTGCAACTCCGACAATATTTCCGGTTCCGATAGTTGCGGAAAGAGCAGTGCAGAGAGCTGCAAAGCTTGATATTTCGCCTGAACCGTCTTTTTCATCCTTGAACATATATTTAAAAGCAGAACCGAGCTTCCGGAATTGTATTCCACTGACTCGTATTGTAAGGAAGATTCCGCAGCCGAATATGAGCAGTATCAGAGGGACTCCCCAGACGATATTATCAATTTTTTCAACTATTTTGTTGAACGATTCCATAATTTTCAACTCCGTTATATTTTTGTCAATTTAGTATTATATCACATTTTGAATATAAATGCAAGGATTTTTTATAAAAAACGAATTAAATTCCGACATTCTTATGAAAACTTTCAAAGTAAAAATATGGTTATATCTGTGACGTTTATGCGTACAGTCAGGAAATGACGAAAAAACTTATTTCTGCACGATAAATACAGTGATTTTTTATTGAAATTGCAAAAATGTTAGTATAGTATAACTGTTGAATTGTACAAATTCGACATAAAAATATATCGAAATTAGTTAGAAATGATAATAGCATTTTTTTTATATATATGTTATAATAGATTCAGATATGTGGGATGTGGCTGTCATTGTATATGACATTGTTACATTTTTCACAGATATATTCAAGGAGGTTCATCTAATGAATTCAGCTAAATCTACTGTTCCGTTCAAGGGTACTCCTGAACAGGAAGCACAGCTCCTCAAGGTCATCGAAGAAAAGAAGGACACTCAGGGTGCTCTTATGCCTATTCTTCAGAAGGCTCAGGAAATTTATGGCTACCTTCCTATCGAGGTACAGAAAATTATTTCCGACAACACCGGTATCCCCATGGAGAAAATCTACGGCGTTGTAACATTTTACGCTCAGTTCTCTCTCTTCCCGAAGGGTGAGTACACAATCTCCGTATGTCTCGGTACAGCCTGCTACGTTAAGGGCGCTGGAGATATCTATGACAAGCTTCAGGAAAAGCTCGGCATTGCCGGCGGTGAATGTACACCTGATGGTAAGTTCTCTCTCGAAGCATGCCGTTGTATCGGTGCCTGCGGTCTTGCACCTGTCCTCACAGTAAACGAGGATGTTTACGGTCGTCTCACAGTTGATGATGTAGACAAGATTATCGCAAAATACGCTTAATTAACATATTACCATTTAGGAGGTTTACTTATGAAGACTCTTGAAGAACTCAAGGCTGTCAGAGAATCTATGGAGGGCGAAGTAGCTCTCAGAACTCATGGCAACGCTTCTTCAAAATATGAAAGACACGTTCTCGTGTGCGGCGGTACAGGATGTACTTCTTCCGGTTCACCCAAGCTTATCGCAAAGCTTGAGGAAGAATTCGCTGCAAAGGGACTTACAGAAAAGGTTCAGATCGTTAA